>JAZNZH010000054.1:0-19125 GCA_045594845.1 Faecousia sp.
GGGAACATATCCAGCACATAGTACTTAGGCTTGGAGAAATCCCACACATCGGTGTGGAAAGTATTGTTCTCTTCCCAGTATTTATGCCACTTTTTCTCAATTTTACTGAATTCGTAATTCATTGGGCGCTACCTTCTTTCACTCTTCGGAAATAATATCGTTAAGATCGATCTTCTCTGCGTCGGCCCAGAGCCGCTCCAGAGAGTAGAACTCTCTTGCTTCCTCAGTAAACACATGGACAACCACAGAACCGAAGTCCAGCAGCTCCCAGGTGTTGCCGCGGTGGCCTTCCCGGCCCAGCATCGGCTCACCCAGCTGCTCAAAGGTATACTCCGCATAGTCGCAGAGAGTCTTGACGTGGGTACTGGAGGTGCCGGTGCAGATCAGAAAATAATCTGCAAGGGAGCTAACCTTGTCGATCTTCAAAAGCTGGATATCCATACCCTTCTTGCTGTCCAGGGCTTTTGTAACTTCATAAGCAACTTCTTTTGCAGTTAACATAATTTTCTTTCCTTTCATTTCCCTTTCCGGGTCAGTTCCTCCATACACGCCAGAGAATCGGGAGAGATTTCCCGTCCCTGCTGACGCAGGATGTCCGTTGCCCAAATCAGGCCCATTTTCAGAGCCTTATCTATGTCCTCATATGCCAAACGACGGAGTTCCTCAACACCTTCAAAATTCCGGTTAGGCTCCATATAGTCTGCTACATAAATGATTTTCTGCAGGAGATTCATATTTTCCTCTCCGGCAGTATGGGTGCGAATGGCCTCCGCCACCGCATCATTTTCTCCAAATATCCGTTTTGCAACCAAGCTGCCTGTATAGGCGTGGAGTATCTTGGGATTTCTGCGGGAGAACGCATCAATTTCAGCGCCATATTGCTCACACAGAGAGATCTGCTGGTCACCGTCCAATGCCTTTGTCACATCGTGGAGAAGGCCTGCTCTTGCGGCATCCGTTTCATCTGCCCCCCAATACTTTGCCAGTGCAACCGCCGTATCCCGGCAACCCAGCACATGAGGGATCCGATTGGGCTTCAGGAGGCTCTCCACTTCCTTTTGCAGGGCATCCATAGGCAAGGACTTGCGGGATTTTTTACAGGCATAAAAGTCATTGTCGCGGATGTAGTCTGCCACAGCGGGCGGCAGGTAAGGATCGGCACACTGCAGTGTAATCAATCGTCGCAATTCAGTGGAAGAAATGTCTGTGACCGGATTTTCCAGCACATATATCTTCGCACCTAACCGGTTAAGCTCCGGTACTTTTTCCAAAATTTTAGACTTTTCTTCCTTTTCGCCCCGGCACATCACCGCAAGGGATGTATTTTTCAAAATTCGCTCCGGGGAACGCCAGCGATCGAAGGACAGGAACATATCCGTTCCCATCAGCAGAATCCGTTCTGCATCCGGATAAAGGTCACGAACCTGTTCCACTGTCTCATAGGTATAGCTGGTACCACCGCGTCGCAATTCCAAATCGGATACTTCCATTCGATCGTCTATTGCCGCCAGACGGAGCATTTCCAGCCGTTGGGCAGGATCCGGGGAGTTTTCAGGCAGCGGTTTATGGGGAGAAACGCAGGAAGGTATCAGCAAAAGTCGGCCAAGGCCCAAGGCCTCCAAGGCATAATTTGCCCCAGCAATATGACCAATATGCGGTGGATTGAATGCTCCGCCATAGATACCGATTCGTTTCACTTCTTCCCCTCCCTTGTGATTTTTACTTGAGATCAGTCGTCGTTATGGAGTTGACGCTCTCTTGCCTTTTCAATGGACTTCTCAATTGCCATCTGACGGAAATACTCGTTTCTCTGCTCTCGCACCTTTCTGGCTGCCTGGCGACGGGCCTGAGCGCCTTTGCGGACAGGATTTTCCTTGGTGGACTTTCGCTTTGCGCGGCCAACCTGATTGCGCTCCTGCTGCAGCTTTTCGCTGAAACGGTAGATCACAAACTTGGTGCCGATGACAGCAACGCCGTCAGCACCGGTAGCTTCACAGATGGCATCGCTGACCTCACGGGGGGTCATCATGGTGCCTTCCAGCACCTTGCCCTTAACCAATTCCCGGGCAGTCAGCTGGGTTTCGGCTTCAGCAATCACAGAATCGGTGACACCGCCCTTACCCACCATCAGGGTGGTTTCCAATGTATTTGCCTGGCTGCGCAGTTCTGCTCTTTCTTTACTTGTCAGCATAGCCGGCCTCCTTCATTTTTTCGTAAAACAGTTTCAATGCGTTGCCCCGGTGAGAAACTTCATTCTTCTCCTCCGGCGCCAACTCCGCAGTGGTTTTACCCAAAGGCGGATAATAGAAAATGGGATCATAGCCGAAGCCGTTCTCACCCCGGGGCTCGCGGGTCAGTTCACCGTGGATCTCGCCACGGGCCTGAATCACCTTGCCCTCGGGCGTGACAAAGGTAATCACACATACGAATTGAGCCTGACGCTCACCGTCAGGAACATCTTCGGTATTCTTCAGCAGCAGCTCCAGTCTGCCCCAATCATCCAGACTTTCATCAAAACCGTAACGGGCAGAATAGACACCGGGTTCGCCGTTGAGAGCATCCACCGCAATACCGGAATCGTCCGCCAAAGCAGGCAGGCCGGAGGCCTTCATTACAGCTTCTGCTTTCAGCAGAGAATTCTCTTCAAAGGTGGTGCCGGTCTCTTCCACATCGATATCGATCCCCAGTTCCGACTGGAGCACCAGCTCCATATCGAACTTCTCAGTGATCTTACTGATCTCACGGAGTTTATGGGGATTTTTACTTGCCAGTACAACTTTCATCATAACAGCGCCTCCACAAAAGCTTCTGCCTCGAAGGGCATCAGATCCTCGGCTTTCTCGCCAACACCAACATATTTCACAGGGATCTGTAAACTGTCTGCCACCGCAATGACGATGCCGCCCTTGGCAGTGCCGTCCAGTTTGGTCAGGGCGACGGATGTCACGCCGGCAATCTCCTTAAACTGCTTTGCCTGGATCAGTCCGTTCTGACCGGTAGTGCCGTCCAGAACCAGCAACACTTCCCTGGAGGAACCGGGAAGTTCCCGTTCCACAATGCGGCTGATCTTACCCAATTCGTTCATCAGGTTCTGCTTATTGTGCAGCCGGCCTGCGGTGTCGATCAGGATCACATCCACGCCCTTTGCCTTAGCGGACTGAATGCCGTCGTAGACCACAGATGCAGGATCTGCGCCCTCGTTCTGGCGGACAATGGATGCGCCGGAACGCTCAGCCCAGATCTCCAGCTGATCCGCTGCAGCGGCACGGAAGGTGTCACCTGCCACCAGCAAAACTTTCTTACCCTCATTCACTAACTGGGTAGCGATCTTGCCGATGGTAGTGGTCTTTCCCACGCCGTTAACGCCGATCACCAGCACCACAGAGGGTTTGGTGCTCAGATCCAGCTGAGAGGATCCTACATTCAGCATATCCACTAATATCCGCTTCAGTGTCTCCTTTGCCTCCTGAGCAGACTTTAAATGCTGGGTTTTGACCTCCTTGCGCAGAAGGTCAGTAGCCTTTACCGCAGTATCCACGCCCAAGTCTGCAAGGATCAAACATTCTTCCAGCTCGTCGTAGAAATCGTCGTCGATCTCAGAGGCGGTGAACACATTTGAGAGGGTCTTACTCAAAGCATCCCGGGTCTTACCCAGGCCTGCTTTGATCTTATCAAAAAAACTCATGCTGACTCCTTTATTCGCTGATACCCAGGTACTGCTCCATTTGGTTCAGATCCAGGCGGATCAGCTTGGAAATACCCTGTTCCTGCATAGTCACGCCGTACAGCACATCGGATGCTTCCATGGTGCCACGGCGGTGGGTAATGACAATGAACTGGGTCTTTTGGCTCAAATTCCGCAGGTAGGAAGAGAAACGCTCCACGTTTCTGTCGTCCAGTGCTGCGTCGATCTCGTCCAGCATACAGAACGGTGTGGGACGGACCTTCAGAATAGAGAAATACAGCGCGATGGCAACAAAGGCCTTTTCGCCGCCGGACAGCAGCGTAATGGTCTTAACCTGCTTTCCGGGAGGCTGCACGCGGATCTCAATACCGCAGGTCAGAGGCTCCTCCGGGTCTTCCAAAAGCAGCTGACCCTTACCGCCGCCGAACATCTCCTCAAAGACCTTGCCAAAATGCTCGTTGATCTTGGCAAATTCGGACACGAAGATGGTGGTCATCTCCTGGGTGATGTTTCGGATAATACTCTCCAGCTCCCGCTTGGAGGTGAGAACATCATCCCGCTGGCCGGTGAGGTATGTATAACGTTCGTTAACCCGGGCGTACTCTTCGATGGCGCCCAGATTGGGTGTACCCAAGGCAGAGATTTTCCGCTTGAGTTCTGCGATCTGACGGGTACCGGCAGCCACAGACTCGATCTCGCCCCGCTTTTCCACTGCGGTACTGGGAGTGAGTTCATAGCTGTCCCAAAGCTTGTCGATAATGGTACGCTCTTCCAGTTCCGCAGTACCCTTCTTATTCTCCAGCAGAGCACAGGCGCGCTCCATATTCAGGATGGACTTGTTCTTCTCCTGAATCTCGCTCTCTGTGCGGGACTTCTTTGCCTCGGTCTCGGCATAATCTGCCAGAGCCTGGGTCAGCTGATCCCGGACAGCCTGAGTCTCGGCTGCATTTTCAGCCTGACGTGCTTCCTGGAGACGGATTTCTTCTTCCAGTCGAGAAATGTCAGAACGGATAGCTTCAATATCTTCCAGTTTCTTATTACGATCACCTTCTGCTGCGCTTTGCAGAACACGAAGGTCAGCAATATGACTTCGAGCAGTATTACGCTCAGCATCCAATGCAGCGGAATCCTGCCGCAACAGGTTCATAGTATCAGTGATCTTCTCCACAGCCTTGTCTGCATCCAACTGACTGCCTTCCAAGGCGGAAATGCTTTCTCCGATCTCTTTGATCTGAGTCTCAAAGACCTGGATCTGACCGCGGATAGCGGCTGCCTGCTGGGCATCACCGGTATTTCGCTGGGCAATGGATTCCAATTCTCTCTGAGCGGATGCCAGTGCTTCGCTGACAGCCTGCTGCCAGATCTCATGCTGCTTGACATTGCCCTCTAAGGTCAGAACCTGCTTTTCTGCCTCTGCCAACTGCTCTCGTGCAGCGGTTAGCTGGAACTCCACCTGGTCAGCAGCTCGCTGGGCCTCCTGCAGGTCAGTCTCCTGTACGGTAAGCTTTTCTTCCAGGTTCTTCTGCTGGCCCACCAGTCGCTCCAGTTCATTGGCGCGGCTGAGAATGCCGGCATCTTTGCTGACAGAACCGCCGGTCATAGAACCGCCCGGGTTCATCACCTGACCGTCCAGAGTGACGATCTTAAAGCGGTTGCTGTATTTCTTTGCCATGGCAATGGCACTGTCGATATTCTCTGCAATCACAGTTCTGGCAAGAAGATTTTCCACAATGCCGCGATACCGGTTGTCGCATTTGATCAGTTCAGATGCGATGCCTACATAACCGCCGCAACGGTCCAGGCCGTTTTCCTGCAGGCTCTTGCCCTTGAGCACGGAGATAGGCAGGAATGTGGCTCTGCCGCCACCGGTTCGTTTCAGGTATGCGATTGCTGCTTTGCCGTCCTGTTCGTTATCCACCACGATGTTCTGCATGGCAGCGCCCAGGGCGATCTCGATAGCCACAGTAAATTCATCATCAGTCCGGATTAACTGAGACACAGGTCCGTGGATGTTCCGCAGAGCGCCTCGCTTGGACTCCTGCATCACCTGACGCACAGACTTATGATAGCCTTCGTAGTCTTTCTCCATAGCCCGGAACACATTTACTTTGGCGGTAATACTCTCCATCTGACTGCGGAGCTTCTGCACAGCGTCGTTGAGCTCGTCCCGGCGCTTCAGGCGGGTGGTCTGCCGCAGAGTGTAGCCGGAAATGGCATTCTGGGCAGCGGTTACCTCTTCCTGGGCCTTTTTCAGCTCGTCACGGCAGGCGGAAAGCTTTTCATCTGCCTCACGGACACGGTCATTGCCGGCGATGATTTCTTCATTAAGCTGCGCGATACGCTCACCGCTCTGTTCCATATTGGAAGTGATTGCACGGAGATCCGCCTCACGAACCGCAAGGTCTGAGCCCAGCTTTACCTCACGGGAACGCAATTCGATAAACTGACGGGTCAGGCCCTGGGCCTCAGCGGTCATACGGTTCAGCTGTTCCTGCAGACCTCCCATTTGGGTGTTCTTATTCGCAAGCAGCTGCTCGATCTCTGCGATACGCTGATTTGCCTGCTCCATCTGACCCATGATACCGCTGGCACGGTCCTCCTGGCCCTGCAGGTCCTCTTCGTTGCGACGAATGTTATCCTGATTGTTCTGCACAGTACCGCGAAGAACGGCAATCTGACCTTCGATCTGCTGATGTGCGCCATCCAGCATGCTGATAGTCACACGGAGATTCTCCAGGTTTTCGTTACGGTTGCGCATATCCGCAGACAGCTGCTCAGACAGGGCATACTGGGATTCCAGTTCTTCCTTTGCCTGCTGCAAAACAAACGCTGCAGTAGTATAGTCCTCTTCTGCTTTTCTGGCATCCGCGGAAAGCTTCTCCAACCGATCCAGCCACACAGCTACTTCCACGCCCTGCAGTTCATCCTTCAGGGTCAGGTACTTTCTGGCTTTTTCAGACTGCTGGCGCAGAGGCTCCAACTGGATCTCCAGTTCGGAGACTTTATCGCCGATACGCAACAGGTTATCCTCGGTATGGGCCAGCTTGCGTTCGGTCTCTTCCTTACGGTGGCGGTACTTTGAGATACCTGCCGCCTCCTCAAAAATCTCACGGCGGTCAGCGCTCTTAAGAGAAAGGATCTCATCAATACGACCCTGGCCGATATTGGAATAGCCCTCTCTGCCCAGGCCGGTATCCATAAACATCTCATGGATATCACGCAAACGGGCAGACTGGCGATTGATATAGTATTCGCTGTCGCCGCTGCGGTAATACCGACGGGTGATCATTACCTCGTCTGCATCGTAGGGTAATGCGCGGTCAGTATTATCCAGTGTCAGAGTTGCTTCCGCAAAGCCAACGGCTGCACGCTTCTGTGTACCGCCGAAGATCACATCTTCCATTTTAGCGCCACGCAGAGTCTTTGTGCTCTGCTCGCCCATAACCCACAAAATGGCATCGGAAATATTAGATTTACCAGAGCCGTTGGGACCCACAATGGCGGTAATATCGTCGCCGAATCGAATCAGGGTCTTGTCCGGAAAAGACTTGAAGCCCTGTACTTCCAAAGATTTTAAATACACTGTTTTCCCTCTCAATCGGTCATAATATCGCAATGTACAGTTTTATCATTTTATTATACTTGTAAAGCCCTTAAAATGCAAGGATTTCTTTTGATTATCTAAGGGTTTTTCCATGCAAAAAGGATGTGTTCCGGAGAACACATCCTTTGGGTTAAATATTTCTTGTCCACTCGGTGATCAGCAGGCCCGGAATCAGCCAGACCAGCTGGTAGAGGAACATATTTGCAGGGGTGAGATACCGTAGCGCACCCATCAGCGTCAGCGCCAGCATCATCGCAATACCTAGGCCGCCGCCAATCATACTGATCACAGCACCGGTGCGGGCGGAGGAACGCAACGTTCTGGCACCTGCAACGGCGTATGCGTAAGGAGCAAGTCCATGGCTTGTGACGATGGCAAGTACTTGTGCATCCTCAGCCGGTTCTACCTGAGACAGCTCTGTCCTAATTTCCTGATCCGGAAGGTGGAGGCGTTTGGTATTCACCTTCAGTTTGCCCCGGATGAAGCTTTCTGTCAGGATAAAGTCACCCGCTGTCAGCACAGGATTCAGTCCCCGATGACTGCAAACGGTATTAAGGCTCATAGATGCATCCTTGAACCGTTCAAAGCTCAAGGCGAACAGTCCGCAGAACTCGCCCTCGATGGCAACACAGACCGCCTGGTTCACCCGGACGCCTTCAGGCGTCTTCACATCCATACTCTTGAGGAAAGACAGAGAGCCGACCAGCACCTGCTCCCCTTCTACAAAACCGCCAATACCGCCGTCATAATGAACAAGCTCCTTTGCGGTATAGTGCATAGCATTACGACTGTCCAGTACCTGGGTAAACAGACTTGCAAGGCCGCCGTTTTCAGCTTCCATCAAGGCTGTGCAGTAAGAGACGATCTCGTCCGGCTCACGACTGCCATAGAACTTCACACCGTTCATACGGCAGGAACCGGCAGGAAACAGATCTTCAAACCACAAGGGGAACACTGCTTTACCACTCATTTTTTCTACGCCTTGCCAGCCGCACAACACAGCTCCTACAGAGTGCAGCTTCCGCTCCAGAACAGCCATAGGACGGCTGACAGCCACAAATGCTGCCACCGGCACCGCTGCCAGCAACGTAACCGCGAACACCTGGAATCCAGCAGAAACCGCAGGTAAAACGCCTTTATCGAAGCCCTTGAGCACACAAGCTACCACACCGGTGGCCAAGCTCAGTCCAGCTGCAATCAGCGCGTAGAGATCGAGGGTCATCTCCGGACGGGAAATTCCTTTGTAGTGGTCCATAAAATCTTCCACTTGTCCCTGACCACGGAGGAAACCCTTCTTGCCGTCGTAATAATCCGGCTGCTCCACAATGCTCTCAAGGCGGTTTGCCTTGCGCATGGTATCCATCTGACCCATCTCGGTGTTTCTGCGCTGATAGCTGCTCCAGAGGGACATGGTCATTTCCAGACTGAAAGCCGCGCAGCAAGGCACACGCTGTTCATTCAGACAAAACAGACCGTCCACCAGGCAGACCACAAAGGTCAGACCTAAAAGAGTGTTCAGGCTGAACCGTTTGCGGTACAGGTTAATTGCACCCTCGATTAGCTGATTGCTGCCTAAAAGCGCAGACAGCATCATAGCAAGCAGCTGGACAAAGATCATCAGCTTCATCCGTTCGGGACGGATATAATTAAGAGTATAAAGCGCTGTAGTCGTGGCGGAAATCAGCACAATTACAAGGCTAAAGAAAATCGCAGCCTGCAGTTTACCGAAACCGGATTCCGACAGCTCGTAGTAACGCTTTTCAGGACCTGCTACCAGCTTTTTCTTAAGTTCCTGGAGGCGGGAACGAGGATGGGCAATAATCTGCTGAGCTGGTGTATATTCTCCCATAGGCTCGTCATATTCAGGTTCCCACTTGTCGGAAAAAGCTTCTTCCTCATCCAGAATCCGTCTGGCATTGCGCACCCGGGCTTTGGCGACCTTTGCCGTATCCAGACGAATGGTTTCGTCCGTTACCTTAGACGCCGCCATTTCTTCCCGGATCTTTACTGTATCCAGCCGGATGGTATCTCCGGTCACAACCTCAGCAGGTACGGAATCTGCCACCGGGTCCATACGGATAGTGGGTTCATCTGTCACGATGGAGTCCATGGGTAAAGTGGGTTCATCCACTACGATGGGGTCCATACGCAGGGTAGGTTCCTCCACTTCTTCCGGCACCTGGCTTACAGCAGGTTCTTTACTGGGCTCCGGGTCTTCCTGCACAGCCGCAGGCGCTTCCTTCTCACCAAAAACTCTGGCAGTCCACAGTTTAATCTCCTCATCCGGTGTCTCGTCTTCACCGGTATGGAATTCTTTCATGATATCTTCCAGATTCAGTTCATTCTTTTCTTTTTCGTCCATGCAGTACCTCCTTTCTTACAGGCGTTGCCGCACTGCCTCGTACAGCAAGATAGATGCGGCAGCCGACGCGTTCAGAGATGTGATATTGCCTTTCATAGGGATATGGACCGTGACATCGCAGTTTTTCTGCACCAGGCGGCTCATACCCTCGCCCTCAGAACCGATGACAATAGCAGCAGGTACTGTCAGGTCAGCCTTATACATGGGAATAGAACCCTCAGCTGCAGTGCCGAAGATCCATACGCCCTTTTGCTTTAATTCTTCGATAGTGGTGTTGATATTGGTGACTCTTGCTACCCTCATATACTCTACCGCGCCGGCAGAAGCCTTGGCTACCACCGCAGTAAGGCCCACGCTGCGGCGCTTGGGAATGATCACACCGTGAGCACCCGCACACTCAGCCGAACGGATGATCGCGCCTAAATTGTGGGGATCGGTCAGTTCATCGCAGATCACCAGAAGGGGTGCTTCTCCCCTGCTCTCAGCCTCTGCAAGAATATCATCAACAGAAAAATACTCTCTGGCCGCAGCCAGAGCAATCACGCCCTGATGAGCCCGGGTGATGCTCATAGCGTCAAGCTTTCTTCTATCCACCGGCACTACCACAGCGCCGGCATCCTTCGCCTGGGCTGCAAGGCGCTGCAACGCCCGGTCAGTCTCACCGGATGCAATAAAAACTTTATCGATGGTACGGCCGTTTTTCAGCGCCTCAGTCAGAGCATTTCTGCCTTCCAGCTGACCTTCGTTTACTTCCGGCTCCTGGGCCGCAGGACGCTTATTATCACGGTCGAACCGCTTATATTGTGCCATTTGCATACACTCCATTCTGGCTGTATTCATATCTCATTACATTATAACAGATTTTTCGTCGTATCACAACTATAATTTCAGATTATGTCATCCTTCATTTACAGAAAATTTACCATATTCAGCGTATCATTCGTTGCAGTGGGAGAAAATATGTGATATGATAAATAAAATATGTCTCAAGGAGGCACCCAAATGGATCAAAAAGACAACAATAAACAGCCTAACGACTCCAAGCGTCCCAAGCGGCTGTTATTGACCCTGCTGATCACCATTGGCCTGGTGATCACCATAATCTCCGCCTACAATATGATCCGCAGCAATCAGTATGTGGAAACTACCTATTCCGCGTTCCGCGAAGAGTTGGATGCTGGTAACATCAAAGAAGCCAAGCTGCAATTCGACCGAATCGAATTTTACACCTTTGATATGGCCGCAAAACCGGAAACCGAGCAGAAGGCATACTACACCGGCCTGCCCTCCGGCGGCGATGCCCTGGCACTGGCTGAGGAGATGAACGACAAAGGCGTTACTGTCAGCCAGGTGATCGTGGAAGACAATTCTGCATTCCTGTCCATTTTGTACTATGTGGGTATGTTCGGCCTCTTTTTCCTGCTGATCAATATGCTCACCAAGAAGATGGGCGGCGGGATGATGGGCTCTATCGGCAACAGCAAGGCCAAAATGTATATGGAAAAAAAGACCGGCGTTACTTTTCAGGATGTTGCCGGTCAGGATGAAGCAAAGGAATCCCTGCAGGAGATCATCGACTTCCTGCATAATCCTCAAAAATACACCGAAATCGGTGCAAAACTCCCTAAGGGCGCGCTTTTGGTAGGCTCTCCCGGTACCGGCAAGACACTGCTTGCAAAGGCGGTTGCCGGTGAAGCAAACGTTCCCTTCTTCTCCATATCCGGTTCTGACTTTGTAGAAATGTTCGTGGGTGTTGGCGCAAGCCGTGTCCGGGATCTGTTCCAGCAGGCCGCAAAGGTTGCACCCTGTATTATCTTTATCGACGAGATCGATGCAGTAGGTCGCTCCAGAGATTCCCGCTACGGCGGCAACTCCGAACACGAGCAAACCCTGAATCAGCTGCTGGGTGAAATCGACGGCTTCGATTCCTCCAAGGGTATCGTATGTCTGGCTGCCACCAACCGTCCGGAGATTTTGGATAAAGCCCTGATGCGCGCGGGCCGTTTTGACCGGCAGATCATTGTAGATAAGCCCAATCTTCAGGGCCGTCTAGACACTCTGAAGGTCCACACACGCAAAATCAAGCTGGCAGAGGATGTGGATCTGCAAAAGATCGCCCAGGCAACCGCCGGTGCAGTGGGTGCTGACCTGGCAAACCTGGCAAACGAAGCAGCATTGCGCGCTGTGCGTAAGGGCAGAAAAGCCGTGAATCAGGAAGACTTGATGGTCTCCTTTGAGACGGTGATCGCAGGCACTGAGAAAAAGAACACCATTCTTACGGATGTGGAAAAGCGGATCATTGCTTACCACGAAGTGGGTCACGCATTGGTGGCAGCGCTGGAAAAGAATTCTCAGCCTGTTTCCAAAATTACCATTGTTCCCCATACCTCCGGCGCATTGGGATACACCATGCAGATGCCTGAGGAAGAAAAATACCTCCACACCACCCAGGAGCTGCTGACGGAACTGCGGACTCTGGTTGGCGGCCGCGCAGCAGAAAAGCTGGTATTCGGCATTCAGACCACCGGTGCTTCCAACGACATACAGCGAGCTACCTCCCTGGCAAGAAATATGGTTACCCTCTACGGTATGAGCGATGCGCTGGGATTGATGGCACCTGCCACAGTCCACAATCAGTACCTGGAGGGCCAGGCATATCTGGATTGCTCTCAGGAGACCTCCGCACTGGTGGACAGGGAGATCCAGAAGCTGCTGGAGCAGGCATATAACGATGCTACGAAGCTGCTGTCCGACAACCGCTCTCTGCTGGATGAGATTTCCGTATTCCTGCTGGAAAAAGAGACCATCACCGGCGACGAGTTGATGGCCTTTGTGGAGAAAAAAGATCCCCCGGCAGCACAAGATATCTAAGAAAAAGCGCCATCCTTGCGGATGGCGCTTTTGTTTACATATTTACCGTATTTATAGGTTTTCCCGCTAAAAAAGCATCGATATTCTTCTCAACACATGTCATAATACGCTGGCGGCTGTCCTTAGGCGCCCAAGCCATATGTGGAGTCAGAATGCAGTTGGGCGCGTCTAACAGCGGGCTGTCTGCAGGGATGGGTTCCTGGGTCACCACATCGGCGGCAAAACCGGAAAGCTTGCCGGTTTCCAGTGCTTTACGAACGGCATTTTCGTCCACCAGAGGACCTCTTGCGGTATTGATCAGCATCACACCATTCTTCATTTTTTCGATTGCTTGCGCATTGATAATATCGGCTGTTTCCGGGGTCAGAGGGCAATGCAAAGAGATCACATCTGCGTTTTTCAGCAGAGTATCCAAATCCACATAGGGGCCGATTGCTTCCCCTTCCGGGCATCGGCTGCGGTTGTAAGCGATCACACGCATACCCATTGCGGTGGCAATCTTACCCACGGCTCTGCCGATACTGCCAAAACCAATGATACCCATTGTCTTACCCGCCAGTTCCACTTGGGGTGTATCCCAAAAGCAGAAATCCGGATTCCGGGTCCATTTCCCGGCGCGTACAGCCTGAGAATGGTGGCCAACGGCATTACATAGCTCCAACAGCAAAGAGAATGTAAATTGAGCAACTGCAGCCGTACCGTAGCCGGGAATATTGCACACAGGAATACCCCGCTTCCCCGCCGCTTGGCAATCCACCACATTGTAGCCGGTGGCTAACACGCAAACAAGGCGCACATTGGGGCAAGACGCAAACATCTCCTCCGTAAGAGGGGTCTTATTGGTCATTACGATCTGGGCATCCCCGATACGGGCAGCCACATTCTCCCCTACACTGCGTTCATATACTGTAACCTGGCCAAATCGGTTCAAAAACTCCCAGGAAAGATCCCCGGGATTGACCACGTGGCCATCCAAAATCACTATTTTCATATTATTCCTCCTAATAACTTGCAAACAGCGTCCCGATTTGTTAGGATAAGAAAAAACGAAAGGAGCGCTGTATGGAGATTATCTACAAAGATGCCGACATCGTCGTAGCGATCAAGCCGCCTCGGGTACTGTCTACCGACGAGCCCGGCGGTATGCCGGAGCTGGTGCGAAACGCGCTATGTGACCCGGATGCTGATGTGCGTACTGTACACCGGCTGGATCGGGTGGTCTCGGGTCTAATGGTTCTTGCCCGAAACCCGGAAAGCGCGTCGGAACTCTCCCGCCAGATTCGGGAAGACATCTTCTGCAAAGAGTATCTTGCGGTGCTCCACGGCACACCGGACGAGGAGACAGCCACATTGCGTGACCTGCTGCTGCGTGATAAACGGGAGCGCAAGACCTATATTGTAGACACTCCGGCAAAGGGTGTGCAGGAAGCAATTCTCGACTACACCGTAGTAGGAAAAGCTGATGGCTTTTCCAAGGTAGCCATCGTGCTACGCACCGGACGAACTCACCAAATCAGAGCGCAATTTTCCGGTCGAAATTTGCCCATTGCAGGCGACCGAAAGTACAGTCTTTTAGAGGATGATTGCGAGATCGCGCTGTGGTCAGCACGGCTAAAATTCCATCATCCAAAAACAGGAGAATTGTTGGATTTTTACCGCAATCCGCCGGATGTTTTCCCTTGGTCACTGTTCTGAAGTAGCGTTTTAAGAGAATTGTAAAACGCGTCATCCTGCTGTTTTTGCCGCTTATGCGGGCCTTTGATCCGTCCGCCGGAGGCCCGGAATTTTCGGGATTCGTGGCGCTGAAAAAGCAGCGCATCAATGTTATTCCGGGTGTAAAACCAACCGTCCTGATGGAGGACTTTTGCCTCCTTTGCAAGGCACATGGAAGCCAGTTCGTAGTCCTGGGTAACTACCATATCACCGGGTTCGATTCGCCCCACAATGGCAAAATCCACGCTGTCAGCACCCTTGTCGAACACCAAAGTAACTACATCATCCCGGTTCATTTCGTGAGCTGTATCACAGAACAGCAGACATTCCACCCCATATGTTCGGCAGAGATTCACAGCAATATCCACCACAGGACAGGCATCCGCATCAATGAGTACTTTCACTGTGACCTCCCCTTTCTTTTCATTATTATATCAACCGATTCCGGAAATTGCAATCCGGGAGAAGGAGCGAATTATGGCATGTTACAACTTTTTTCAGAACAAAGATTGTGAGTATTTCCCCTGTCATAAAACAGCTGATACCGATAATTTCAGCTGTCTTTTCTGCTACTGCCCCCTCTATGCCCTGGGTGACAAATGCGGCGGTAAATTTACATATACAGATTCCGGCATTAAGGACTGCTCCGGGTGCTTATTCCCCCACAGAAAAGAAAATTATCAGGCTGTTTGCGATAAGATGTGCGCCATTATGGAAATGGCAAAGAAAACCTGTAAATAACTTGATTTTTCCATAGTGCATTGCTATAATAACCTGGTTATTTGGAGAGTTACTCAAGTGGTCGAAGAGGCGTGACTCGAAATCTCGTAGGGCGTTTATAGCGTCGCCAGGGTTCAAATCCCTGACTCTCCGCCAAAGCGCCCCCACATTTTCGAATGTAGGGGCGCTCCTTTGAAAGGAAACCGATATGGTAAAGACAGATAAAAAGGCAAAACTCCTGATTTTACTGTGCTCCCTGGCTTACTTTGCCAGCTATATTACCCGCAACAACTATGCTGCGGTGTTGGTGGAAATGATCGACAATCTCAATACCACCAAACAAATTGCCAGTATCGGTGTCACCGGCAGCTTTATTACATACGGTTTAGGTATGATCCTCTCCGGCTGGCTGGGAGATAAATTACCTGCCCGGCTGATGATTGCAATAGGTCTATTAGGCAGCAGCGCCATCAACCTGTGTGCCGGCTGCTTCAGCAACGTCTATTGGATCACCGCCCTGTGGTGCTTTAACGGACTGTTCCAATCCATGATCTATCCGCCCCTAATGCGGCTGATGGGTGATAATCTCAACAACAATGATCTGGTAAGCGGAATCACTTTCGTTACTGTAGCAGCCAATGTGGCAACGGTGCTGATCTACCTGGTCTCTCCCCTGCTGATTACCTGGTCCGGCTGGCGGCTTGTATTTATGGTGGCCACCGGCATTGGTGTCCTGGTCACCCTGGCATTCCTGCTGGGCACCCGCGACACCAATAAAACAAACACTGAGTTGGATGTCCAGGAGCAAAATGCCCCCATCGGCAAGATCATTATGCAGGCCGGTCTGATCCCTTTGTTCTTTGCCATCATCATTATGGGTATTCTCCGGGACGGCATTCAGACCTGGATGCCTACCTATGTGTCCGATGTGCTGAAATTGAACAACTCTTCCTCGATCCTTACCGCTGTAATCCTGCCTGTTTTCAGTGTGATCAGTGTTGCCCTGGCTAAGGTGCTGTACAGTAAGGTCCGCAACGAAATGCGTACCGCATTTTTGATCTACGCCATCGGCGCAGTAGCCTCCACACTGCTGATTTTTACGTTCACTTCCCTACCTGCCTTTGGCGTGTTTATGATAGCACTGACCAATGCATCGATGCACGGAGTGAACCTGATCCTGATTTCTATGGTTCCCGCTAAATTTAAAAAATATGGCAAAATTTCCACCTTCAGCGGTTTGATTAACGCATTCGTATATGTAGGCGCCGCTATTTCCACCTACGGAATTGCAGTGATTTCCGATAAATTCGGCTGGCTGGCCACTGTGATCTGCTGGGCGGTTTTAGCCGTTATTGGCACATTAATCTGCATGCTGCGGATTAAAAAATGGACCAAATTTGTAAACCAATAATTTAAAAGGCGGCAGTGTGATACACTGCCGCTTCTTTTGAAATCAAAAAGCCCCAACGATTTCTCGTTGGGGCTTTTTATTAGATCTCTTCGATTTCCTCTTCGATCTCAGCTGCGGCAGCGGCGATTCTGGAGGCCGGGGTCTCACCGGGCTCATAATCGCGGTATGCCATCAGGCCGGAACCGGCGGGGATCAGCTTACCGATAATAACGTTCTCCTTCAAGCCAACCAGGTAGTCCTTCTTACCCTTGATTGCAGCATCAGTCAGGACCTTGGTGGTCTCCTGGAAGGATGCAGCAGACAGGAAGGAATCAGTTGCCAGAGAAGCCTTGGTAATACCCATCAGCACAGCAGAACCGTCTGCCAGCTTCAGCTCGGTCTCACCGGCATCGATACGCTCCTGTACCTTGGCATTGGCATCCTCGAACACAAAGTGATCGATCACAGTGCCCACCAGCAGATCGGTATCGCCGGGATCATTGACGCGGATCTTACGCATCATCTGACGGATGATAACCTCGATATGCTTGTCGTTGATCTCAACGCCCTGCTGACGGTACACAGCCTGGACGGACTGCACCAGGTAATCCTGAACAGCTTCCACACCGGAAATACGCAGGACATCCTGGGGATACAGAGCGCCGTCGGTGATAGGTTCACCCTTCTGGACCAGCTTGCCGTGGGAAACCTTCAGGCCCACGGAGTAAGGCACCTGATAGACCTTGACCTCGCCGTCCTCTGCAGTGACGGTGATGTTACGCAGTGCAGTACGGTGGGTGTCGTCAATGGAGACAACACCGGTGATCTCGGAGATGGTTGCCATCTTCTTGGGACGGCGGGACTCGAACAGTTCTTCAACTCTGGGCAGACCCTGAGTGATATCATCACCTGCAACGCCGCCGGAGTGGAAGGTACGCATGGTCAGCTGAGTACCGGGTTCACCGATGGACTGTGCAGCAATGATACCGACAGCTTCACCCAGGTCGACCTCCTTGGAGGTAGCCAGGTTCATACCGTAGCAACGGGCGCAGACACCGCTGCGGGCGCGGCAAGCCAGAATGGTACGGATATAGATCTTGTCGATGCCGTGTTTTTCGAACTTCTCAGCATCCTCGGGCATCATCATGACATCCCTAGAATGGAGCAGCTCACCGGTCACGGGATCCACAACATCATTAACGGGGTAACGGCCGCGGATACGGTTACCGAAGGTATCGATCACATCACCGTTCTTATCGTAGACTGCGCCAACCCAGATACCGTTCTTGGTGCCACAGTTGCGCTCACGAATGATAACTTCCTGAGAAACGTCCACCATACGACGGGTCAGGTAGCCGGAGTCAGCGGTACGCAGAGCGGTATCGGTCATGCCCTTACGTGCGCCTCTGGAGGAAATGAAGTACTCCAGAACAGACAGACCTTCACGGAAGTTTGCCTTAACAGGGATCTCGATGGTACGGCCGGCAGTATCGGCCATCAGGCCACGCATACCTGCCAGCTGACGAATCTGAGCCATAGAACCACGAGCGCCGGAGTCTGCCATCATGTAGATGGGGTTGAACTCATCCAGGTTGCCCTGCAGAGCGCCAGTGACTTCAGCGGTGGTCTTCTCCCACTGCTCAACCACCAGACGATAACGCTCGTCGTTGGTGATATAGCCATCGCGGAAGAACTGCTCAATCTCGACCACCTTTTCCTCAGCAGCTTTAACCAGCTCGTACTTGATAGCAGGAACCACCATATCGGCAATGGACACAGAGATAGCACCCTTGGTAGAGAACTTGTAGCCCAGAGCCTTAATGCGGTCCAGCATCTCCGTTGCGATGGTAAAGCCGTGGCGGCGGATACACTTGTCAATGATCTTACCCAGCTGCTTCTTACCAACAAGGAAGTCCACTTCCAGGTCGAAGGCATGGTCGGGATTAGTACGGTCCACGAAGCCCAGATCCTGAGGAATGGGCTCGTTGTAGATCAGACGGCCTACGGTGGCATCGATAAGACGATACTGCAGCTGTCCGTCCACTTCCTTGGCGTAGCGGACACGGATGGGCGCATGCAGGCCCACATCACCGGCAGCGTAAGCGGCAATGGCCTCTTCCTCGCTGGAGTAGCTGTGCACAGGAAGGAACTTGGCGGGGGCAGTGCCTTCAGCCTTTGCCTTCTTGTTGGCTGCTACAAACTCGTCGGCATCCACGACCTCCCCTGCGGGCAGACCGGTGTCACCGGCATCGGTGACAAATACGGTCTCGGCACCCTTCTCTGCCTTACCAAGTCTGGTATAGGTCAGATAGTAGGCACCCAGGATCATATCCTGTGTGGGAACGGTAACAGGCTTACCGTCCTGAGGACGCAGCAGGTTATTGGCAGAGAGCATCAGCATACGGGCTTCTGCCTGAGCCTCTGCGGACAGAGGCACGTGAATAGCCATCTGGTCGCCGTCGAAGTCGGCGTTAAAAGCGGTACAGCAAAGCGGATGCAGCTTCAGCGCGCGGCCTTCCACCAGGATGGGCTCAAAGGCCTGGATACCCAGACGGTGCAGGGTAGGCGCACGGTTGAGCATCACGGGACGGTCCTTGATGATCTCGTCCAGAGCATCCCAAACCTCGGTCTTGCCCTTGTCGATCATCTTCTTGGCGGACTTGATGTTGTTGGCCAGGCCGTCGGCAACCAGCTTCTTCATAACGAAGGGCCGGAACAGCTCGATGGCCATTTCCTTGGGCACGCCGCACTGATACAGCTTCAGTTCGGGGCCGACAACG
>JAZNZH010000055.1:0-2779 GCA_045594845.1 Faecousia sp.
CCTTCCAGCAATCTTAAAATTAAATAACCGGAATCGGCATTTCTGATGACATAATCAAAGCAACTTTGGGCAAAACCGTGGAAATCAAAATCGGGGAACTTAACCTTAGCGTACATTCGACAAATGGATAGTGCAATACGAATGAAACTGTATTCATCATTATATGATGGGAAGGACAACTCGGTGTAGTATGCGCTTAAAGCTACTTCGCCAATAGATCTGCTGTGGTTATTTTGCCACACAAGTTCACCGCATACCGCCTTAAAATATGTGTTTGTTGTTTGCACAACAATGGATTCGAGGGCAGAATATTCCTCAGAGGAGATGTTACTCAGCACACATTCCTTAATACAATCCACACATTCCAGCGGAAGGATCGATGGAGACAAAACATGTATGCATTTGAAAACAAATGTAGCGTCACTATCATCAACGCTGTTCTGCAGTATGCGAAGCGAATTCTGAATTTCCTTACATGAAATCTGTTGATTGAGAATCCTAAGAATCTCGGAGACCGTTTGCTGTTTCATATAAATCCTCCGTTTAGTGAATACGGCTAAATTGTGATTCATTATAACAACGGACACAGCGAAAACAGGAGATCCTGCGGCACGTGAAAGCATGCTTCGTTAGTCAAGTTGCCTAAGCGCCTGTGCTTCCTCAGCAGTTTGCGCAGGACCATAATAAGTAGTTCCATTCGTGGAACTGCTCCCATCACCTTCCGAACGAAGAATAAGGAACTTATCAAACAAATCTGTACCGTCCAGATCCATAAGAAGAACGCTGTTATACAACAGGTCAAGATAGTCTGTTGTCGGCTGGTAAAAAACCCAATTGGAAAAAGAGTGATTTGCATTTGAAATGGTCTTGAATGCGATGTCTTGATCCACATATTCCACGCCGTCTACAAACACAGAGCCTTTCAAATGTGGACAGGAGAACAGCCGGCGGCAATATTTAAGATTCAGTTCTACTTGAACGGTATTACCGGATAAGTCACAGCAGATAACTGTTTTTTGGATAGGCTTTGGCCAATAGAAAACAACAGAGCAAACTAAGATGATACAAATAAGACCAATGATAACCCAACGAAGTTTCTTCATATAAACCGTCCTCCTATCGTAATTTCTATAATCAGTTACGCAGCTGGCTTGATCCTCAATAAAGCTCATGCTTCTTTCCAACGATGTTTCTTCGGCTGGTAAACTATTTATTATATTATAGCTGACAGAATTAGTACGTGTCAATCATTGCAAGGAATGCTTGAATTTATTATATACCAAGTCGGCATGGAAACACCCTGCTTGTATCACGATAATACAAGCAGGGTGTGCTTTGTTAGTGCTTTGACATTTCGAACATTCAATAGTTAATCTATCCGCAAAGAGATTACGCACCACGGTTCAATGCTGTCAGAATTTCTCTTGCATCCTGCAACACCAAATGAGGTTTGTCCGGGCTTTGCTGCAGAATTTCTTCTGTTGTTTCGCCACTGAGAACCAGAATGCTGGTAATATCAGCATTTAAACCGGATTTAATATCCGTATAGATTCGATCACCTACAACGCAGGTTTCTTCTTTAGACATGCCCAGCTTCTCCATTGCCAGTTGAGGCATCAGCGCAGAAGGTTTTCCGATAACCACGGGCCGTCTGTGCGCCACGTTGTAAAGCATATCGCAAATACTGCCGCAGTCCGGTACAGAGCCAAACTCGGTGGGACATACGTAGTCAGGGTTGGTTGCAATGTATGGCAATTCCGGGCGGGTCAGCAGCATAAAGCTCACATCATGGAGCTTTTGAAATGTTAGTTCCGTATCAAAACCCATAACAATGCACTCCGCTTCTGCTACATCAGTGGTAACTGTGAAGCCATCCTGACGCAATTCTTCTTTTAATGATTCTGTACCGCAAACATAGAGCTTTTTGCCCTCATGGTGTTTGTGAAGATAGTAAGCAGTCGCCTGGGAGGATGTCATAAATTCTTCTCGGGTAGCTGCGATACCCAGTTTTTCCAGCTTCTTAATGTAATCATCCACACTCTTGGAGGAGTTGTTGGTCATAAACAGATAATGCCGACCGGTTTTCTTCAGAGTGAAAAGCAGCTCCAGCGTAAAATCGAACAGCCGGTTTCCCAAATACAAAGTGCCGTCCATATCAAACAGGTACAGTTTTTTATTGCAAAGCAGCTCGTTTTTCTCCATTTCCAGCGCTCCTTCTGGGTCAAAAACCACTCATACGTGTTATGCCTTATTTTGCGTGGCGACCAGCCGGCTGCCGAAGACGTCTTCAATCAGAACGTCGCCAATGGCAACAGGAAGCGCGGCTACGGTCTTGTTGATGAGGGCAATACAATCCGCAATTTTGTCTTTAGGAATCGGTTT
This sequence comes from Faecousia sp., assembly GCA_045594845.1. Classification (GTDB taxonomy): domain Bacteria; phylum Bacillota; class Clostridia; order Oscillospirales; family Oscillospiraceae; genus Faecousia. Next base: position 2,383 of record JAZNZH010000055.1, read on the forward strand.
GTCAGTCTTTACAGAAACCAAGCCGCCGTCGGTGCATCGAACTGTTGATGTCACAGTCCTGCGTGGATCGGTACATTCGCTTTCGGCATAGGCCTTTCCTCGGGGACAGTTGTTGCCTGTAACATCCGTCACGGTCTTGCCCTCCAGATGAACGGTAAGCGCACAGCCAAGGGGACATATGATGCAAGTTAGTTTTCTTTCCATCTTACATAACCTCCAGCGTGAAGGACAGTTCCTTTGCATTTGCAAGCTGTGCGCCCTTTAAGGTGACAGTTTCCATCTCGCCTGGAGCGACCTTCCGTTTCTTTTTGGAAAGAAGAACAGTGTCACCATCTGCGACATTGATCTTTATGTTTTGATAAACGTTGCTGACACGGAAATAGACAGTCACGTCCTT
>JAZNZH010000056.1:0-7058 GCA_045594845.1 Faecousia sp.
CCCTGCAGCGCAGTGAAAATCAGCGCCGGGAATTCGTCAGTAACGTGTCCCACGAGCTGAAAACCCCCATGACCACCATTTCCGGCTATGTGGACGGCATTCTGGACGGCACGATCCCCCGGGAGGACCAGGAAAAGTACCTGACCCTGGTGTCCGACGAGACCAAACGGCTGAGCCGCCTGGTGCGCAGTATGCTGGATATGAGTCGGGTGCAGAGCTACCGCTCCTTCCCCGAGGACCAAAAGAGCCGGTTCGATGTGGGCGAATGTGCGGGCCGTGTACTGCTGAGCTTCGAGCAGAAAATTGTGGAGAAAAAGATCCAGGTGGGGGTAACCCTGCCGGAGGAGCCGGTGTACACCTTCGCCGGCGAGGATGCCATCACCCAGGTGCTTTACAACCTGGTGGATAACGCGGTGAAATTCTGCCCCGAGGAGGGTGTTCTGCTGCTGGGCCTGACCACCCAGGAGGATAAGATCCTGATCACGGTGGAAAACGACGGCCCCACCATCCCCCCGGAGGAGCTGGAATGTCTCTTCGACCGCTTCCATAAAATGGACAAGAGCCGTTCCCGGGACAGCGAGGGCTGGGGTTTGGGCCTGGCCATCGCCAAGGGCATTATGGTCAGCCACGGCGAGGAGATCCGTGTCCGCAGCGAGAATGAAAAGACGGCGTTTACCATTACCCTGACCATTGCAAATTGACAATCGGGAAATTGTGGTGTATTTTATAATGTATAGAGAGAGGTGGTCGCTATGGAACCGATTTTTGAAATGCAGTACCCCATTACGGAGGTGCTGACCGATGGCTACGGCCGGCTGCATCCGGCAGCGCTTTTGTACTTGGTGCAGGAGACCGCAGGTAAGCATTGCACCCGGTTAGGGGTGGAGGATGCCAAGTTAGGCGGTCTTTTCTGGGCAGTTTTGCGGTACCGGGTGGAGGTGGATCGTCTGCCCCGGCTGGGGGAGACGGTAACCCTGCGCACTTGGCCTATGCCCACCACCCGGGTGGCATTTCCCAGAGCGGCGGATGCCTACGATGCCCAAGGCAACCGACTTTTCCGACTGGTGAGCCTTTGGGTGCTGATGGATAAAAAGGATCGGCAGATGGTGCTGCCGGCAAAAAGCGGTGTGAACGTTCCCGGTGTACTCACCGGCACCGAGCTGGAGATCCCGGCGGGCATTCGTGCCGTGCCGGCGCAAAAGCTGACTGCCCGGCTGGTCACCGATTACGAGATCGACAAGAATTTACATATGAATAACACCATGTACCTAAGTTGGGCTATGGAGCTTCTGCCCCGGAATTTCGAGAAAGAACACCAGCTCAAAGCCTTTACCGCCTGTTATTTCAGCGAGGCAAAACTGGACAACGAGCTGGCGCTTTGCTGGACGCTGGATGATGCCGGAGGGCTGTATCTGGACAGCTATCGCATCAACGGAGACGAGGTGGATAAGGGTGATCGGGTGTTCTCTACACAGATGCAATTCGACTGCGTTATGTAAACAAGAAAGAGATCTTGCAAAAATCCTCAATTTTCCACAAAATAGAAAAATCCCCTTGCAAAACTGCGGTTTGCAAGGGGATTTCCTATTGCTCCTGTGGAAAACCTTGTGGAGAGTGTGGATAACTCACGAAAAAATAACGGGAAAAATCGCCATAATTTTTGCGTTATGTAAATCGATATTCTGTCATCACAGAGGCTCTAACTTCCAGAATTCCTGATGGCTGACAGCCTCGCCGGGGTGTAAAACGGTTACCTTTCCCACGGTCTCCAGCTCCATGAATTTTGCGCCCATGTAGAGTTCAAAATTGCAGCCGCCGTCGGGACATTCCTCCACGGTGTGGGTGGGGAAGAAAAGGGTAAATTTCTGCCCCCAGCCGGTGTAGGTGGCAACGCCCTCGGGGGTATAGATGCCCAGCTTACAGTAGTCTGTCAGGGGGGCAAATTTTGCGCAGAGACGGTCCTTTTGGAAGGTCAGCCGGGGATCGTGGATGTTTGTGTTTGCCCACAGGTTGATCCGGCGGCGTGGGGTGTAGTCACCGGGGTCGGTGCCCCAGAAGGCAACCTCCGCATCGCCGGGCTTCAGGGTGTTCACACCCCAGGATGTGCAGGTAATGGGGGTGTCGTTTTCATTGCGGATCTCTTGGGTCAGGCAGACCTTGCCGTCGGCAAAGGTGACGGTCAGCTTCTTGGAAATGCCCAGCCAGGGCTCTTTCTTCTGAGAAACCGCTGCGCCGTTGGGGAGCAGTTCGTAGGAAACCGGGTCGTTGTCCGGGCAGTAAGAAAGATCGCTTTCCGGCGCGGACCACAGCCGGTGACCGCCGTAAAGCCGCCAGCCGGCGGGGGTTGTGAAATGGTCGGACAGATCGTTGGGTTGCACATAGAAAATGTTTTCCATACCCACCACCGACAGGTGGACGATCCGGATGCCAAAATCCAGGGCGATGCCCACCCGGGTGTTGTATTCTTCTAAAAACAGCACTTTGCCCCACTGTTCAGTATCCAAAATTTCGTGTTTCATAAATATAACCTCAAACTTAATAAAAAGGGGCAGGCAGACGCCTGCCCCTGGGGACACAATATATAATAGCAAATGATTGTCGCCCCGAGCGCAGTCGAGGGGCCTCGCGGGATGTTGGCGGTCCGGAGGTTTTATGAGATTCCTCGACTCCGTTACACTCCGCTCGGAATGACAAAACCAGTAACGATACCGAGGGAAACCCAAAGGTGGAACGATACGCACCGCTCTGTGCACGTATTGTCAGCGGCGACTCGCCGCCTCCGCTCGGAATGACAGGAAAAGTAATGAAACCGAGCTACACCCAAAGGTGGAACGATAACAACTGCACTTTGCACGTATTGTCAGCGGCAACTTGCCGCCTCCGCTCGGAATGACACGGGGAAGTAACGATACCGCGCGGTGCTTAGATAATAGCGCTCAGGCTGGCGGCCTTGACGGCGTCAGCGGCACGGCGCAGGTCGGCAACGGTAGCACCGGCCAGGATCTTGTCGTACATATTGAGGATCAGGCTTGCTAAAGCGCTGTCAGCTTCCAGTCCGGAAACCTCTTTCAGCACCTTCTTTGCGCTCTCAGCGCCCTGCTCCATACCCTCTGCCTCGTTGATGTAACGGTGCAGACCGGCGGCAGCGCCCACTGCGATGTGAGCAGGGGTGATGCCCTGGGCCAGCGCCAGGGAGGCAGAACCGATAAGACGGTCATCGGGAGACAGCTTTCTGCCGGGATCGCCGCCAACACGGGCGCAGGTATCCAGCAGAGCAGCGTTGGTGAAGCGGCCCAAAAGGTCAGTGATATGCATCACGATGTCTTCCATAGGAACGCCGTACTTTTTACTCAGGGCCACAGCGCTTTCGGTCATAGCATTCTGCACCAGGATACGTACATCCGCCACATCGATGGACTCGTAGATGTACTGCAGACCCAGCAGGTCGCCCAGATATGCGCAGGTTGCGTGACCCATATTGTGGATGTAGAGCTTGCGCTTAATGTAGAAATCGAAAGGCTGGAAGGGAACCATGTTCTTGATTTCGGGCACGCCGCCCTTGAAAGCAGCCTTATCGGTGGGCAGGAAGCCGTAACGCTCCACGCACACACGCATAGGCTCGCCGTCCTTCATCTCCTCGGTCTGGACGGGCACCATACGGCCGATGGAAGCTTCCACCAGACCCACGGTCTCGTCAAATTTCTTGCACTCGTCCTCGTTGAGCTGGGCTTTGATCATACCCTCTACCACCAGGTTGGCGTCCATCAGGTTCTCGCAGACGATGATGTTCAGGGGCTTGCCGCCCATAGCCCAGCGCTTACGCAGACCGGCTACGATGTTGGGCACGATGAACTTCAGGATCCGGGCGCCCACGGCGGTGGCCATAATGTCGCAAGCAGCAATGGCGTCGGAGACAGCCTCGGTGTCGTTACCGTTCAGGGCGGTGACATTTTCCACCAGCACATCCTCGTGGCCTGCGCTGGAGACATAACGGATGGGGTAGCATTCCTTTTCCTGCAGGTGCTTGACCACAGGCTCAGCCACATCCACAAAGGTGACCCGGTAGCCGGACTGGCTCAGCAGAGAGCCGATGAAACCACGGCCGATATTACCGGCGCCGTACATAATAGCATTCATAATGTATCCTTCTTTCAAGAATTTAGGAATTTATGGTCATTGCGCGGTGCGAAGCACCGTGGCAATCCCCATGGAAAAACGAAGGGGTTTATTAGCGGAGGCTTGCGTACAGCGCTCTTGCCTCGGCCTCAGTGCGCATACCTTCCGTTGCGCCGGGCTGGCTCAGGGAGCAGGCTGCAGATGCGGTGCCCAGCTCGATAGCGGACTTCAGGCTCTCGCCCTTCCATGCGGCGTACAGCACGCCGGAGCAGAAAGCGTCGCCTGCACCCACGGTGCCCTTAATGTAACCGGCAGGCAGCTTCAGGCTGGGAACTTCTACCAGCTGGTCGTTCTCGTCCAGGCCGAAACCAACCTCGGGACAGTGGATCACGGCCCAGGTGGAAACGCCCATTTCTTTCATCTTCTTCAGCGCGGCGGGGAAATTCTCCCGGATCAGCTGACCGTCCTCGGTGCGCAGCTCCACGCCGGTGGTAGCCTGGGCTTCTACTTCGTTGATGATGCAGTAGTCGGTGTACTTCATTGCGGGGCACACCAGCTTCTTAAACCGCTCGCCGGCCTCGCTGACCACGTCGATAGAGGTCTTGATGCCCTTAGACTGGGCGGTGTGCAGCAGCTTTGCCATCTTGGTGCCGTACTGGGGATCTTCCTCGTCCAGAGTGTCCAGCAGCAGGATGTAGCCGATGTGGAGCATATCCACATCCAATTTATCCCAGGGAATGTCCTCCTCACAGAAGCCGGCATTGCCGCCGCGGCAGTGGTAGAAGGTCCGCTGGGTGGTGATCTCGTCGGCCATTACCAGGGTGAAAGAGGTGGTGCCGGTGATCTTTACGTGCTGCAGATCGATATTCTTGTGCTGACGGAGCACGTCCATCACGTATGCGCCTTCGGCGTCGTCACCGGTGCGGCCCAGAGCCACCAGGGGCAGTTCGGGATCCAGCTTTGCCAGGTCCACAATATCGTTGCACAGACAGCCGCCCACAGAACGGGATGCGTCCGCGGTAATAGTGGTCAGTTCGCCGGGCTTGGGAATGCCATGGATGGGGTACAGCAGGTCAACGATCATATTGCCCGCTACTGCAATGCCTTTTTTACTCATAAGGACAGTCCTTTCTTGTTGCAAAATGCTGTTAAAAATTCCATAGCTTTCCGGTCCGCCAGGAAGAGCTGGGATTGGGAGGAGTCGGGAACGGCAGGTTCGCTGCGCAGGATCCGTACAGCCTCCTGGGCCGGCACGCCATAGTTCTTTTCCAGCAGTTTTGACAGATATTTTACATCAGAAAAGCCGCTGACAACGCTGATATCCGTCAGGCTCATAGTGGTGCTCCGCAGGAGCTTCAGAGCCCGGTGGAACCGCACGCTGGCAACATAGCTTTGAAATGTCATAGGGAGATTGTCCCGGATAAAGTGGGACAGGTAAGTAGTGGTCACACCCTCCCGCCGGGCAAGTTCCTCCAGGGAGAGCTTCTCACCGGCATTTTGCTCGATGTAGGATGTGATGCGAATGAGCCGCGCCATTTTCTTGTTGCGGGTCATATAGGCCGCGTCGGAAAGTTGGCGGTGGGGTACTGTCTCAAACAGCGCGGTGTACAGACGGGTGATACTGCTGATGCACCGCAGCGCATACAGGGGATCCATATCCGTCAGATAGTCCTGCAACGCCCGGACAAAAAGCTCCGTCAGCAGGCGGTTTTTGTCCGCAGGCAGGTTGCCGGTCAGGTCGTTTTCCAGCACCTGCAGATTGCGAAAACAGGTTAGGTGTTCCCCGCAGAAGCCGTTGGCCACCTGCAGGTAGGCGATGGTAATGCCCCGGGGTTCTCCTGCGATGATCTCGTGGGCCTCGTGGGCGTTAAAGAAGAACAAAGAACCCTCTTGAATGGGAAAACTTCGGTTGCCCAAATGCACCTGGGCTTCCCCTTTCAGGACAAGACCCAATTCATAAGCCCGGTGGGCGTGGGTGTTGCGGCTGATGATCTCCACAATACTGCCCCGGACATATTGAAGCTTGGGGTAGGCAACAACTTCGTATTCCTCCCGGAAGGGCCTGTATTTTTCCAAGGTGTCGCCTCCTTTGGGAAAAAGTTGCAACAGGCCGGAGATTCTCCGGCCTGTTGTCTTAAAATCTTACGCCAGAGCGCTTTCTTCCTTGCGGGTCCAGCCGCCGTCGCCCATATAACCTGCGGGCAGGCCGGCAGGGGTCTCGAAGGTGGACTCCAGAGTGACCATCTTACCGGTGTCGGCAGAGGTCATAATGCCGTGCATCAGCTCGAAGACGTGGAACGCCATCTCCTTGCTTGCCCGGTTCTTGCGGCCGTTGACGATGGCCCAGGCCATCTCGGCTGCGCCCACGCCACGGGAGTTCTCAGCATAGCCGTGGGTGTGGGGGAACTCGATCTTGTCGCTAAGGGTCTTCTTAATGTAGACGGGGTTGCCAAACTCGTTGGGGTTGCCCATGTACAAAATGCCCTCGGTGCCGTAGATCTCCAGGCCGTAGGTCTCGTCCAGGATGCAGTCGGAGTTCATGTGCAGGGTGCCCAGAACGCCGCTTGCATACTGCATGGTAGCGGTGATCACATTGGCATCCTCCAGCTTGTACTCACGACCGTACAGCTGCTTGCCCTCTCTGTCCAGAGCAACACGGGTGTTGGTCCGGTCAGGATCGTTGATAGCGGTGAAAGCAGAAACTGCCTTGACAGGTCCCAGGATGGCGGACAGAGCGGTCAGGTAGTAGCCGCCCATGTCGAAGCCGATGCCGCCGCCGCGCTTAGCCAGGTGGGGCAGGAACTCGCCATAGATGCCGTAGTTACGGCTGATGGAAGCACGGCAGGAAACGGGCTTGCCGATCAGGCCGGACTCCACGATGTACTTGGCAGTCTGCACAGAAGCGCCCAGGAAGGTATCGGGAGCAACGCCCAGATACAGGC
>JAZNZH010000057.1:0-2139 GCA_045594845.1 Faecousia sp.
CTCAAGTACCCGCTCACCGATGGCAAGCTGACAGCCGGTATTCCCTTGGGTGTGAGCAACCATTTTACCGGGCAGAAGGTTGCGGTGGAGGTGCGCTCCGGAAGCCTGCTTCTGCTGTGGGACAGAGCAAACGGCTTCCCGGAGGAATAACCGACAAAATCGTAAGAAATTCTTGCAATTACAGGTTAATTCAGTATAATTAGCATAAAGAAACTTTTGTAAGGGGGTGCGCTTGATGCCGAGAGATATTCCCGTTTACCGAGGCTGCTTTTTGGGCATGGCCATCGGTGATGCCATGGGCTACACGGTGGAAGAAATGTCCCTTCGGGAGATCCGTGACGAGTACGGCCCGGACGGCCTTTTGGGCTACGATCTGCGCAACGGCAGCGCCGAGGTGACCTCTTATACCCAGGTGGCCGCCTATGTGGCAAACGCCCTGCTGATCCATGTGACCCGGGGCAAGCCCGGCACGCAGCTGCAGTATATAAGCACCGCCATGCGGGAGTGGCACAAGCGGCAGCACTTCCCCAGAGATCCGGCCAAGAGCCTGTTTTGGGTATCTCAGATCCCGGAGCTGCGCCGGAAATTTTGCCGGGATGCCCGGATGATGGATGCCATGCGCCAGGAGATCTTGGGTACGCCGGAAAAACCCATCAACAGCGCAGCGACACCCGGTGCGATTTTGGCCGGTGCGGCGGTGGGCATGGCCTTTGACCCGGCACGCATGGACCCCAAGGATATCGGCAGGATCGCCATACAGTCTGTGGCACTGACCCATGGCGACCCGGAGGCATTTTTGTCCGCAGCGGTACTGGCGTATACGGTCGCAGGCTTGATCCAGGCCCCGGAGGAGCCGCTGAAGAATCAGTTTGCCTTTGCTATTGATGCGGTGCAGGCGCTGTACGGCAAACGGTTCCCCAAGGCCAATGATTTGGCGGAGCATTTGCGCAGAGTGATGGATATGGCTTTTGCGCCCGGTGCCAACCCGGCGCAGGATATGGAGATCCTCTCCTGCCGGACGGCCGGGCAGTGCCTGGCAGGCGCCGTATATGCATGCCTGTCCAGTCGCATGGACTTCGATACGGCCATGATCACCGCTGTGAATCACTCCGGCCGCAGCGCCGCCGTGGCAGCCGTCACCGGCGCCATTATGGGTCTGCTGCTGACCGAAGAGAATCTGCCGGAATTTTATGTGGAATCCCTAGCAGCGGCCAAAGTCCTGCGCACCCTGGCTGACGACCTTGCCCAGGGCAGCCCTACCAGAGGTCTCTTTGATGACAGCTGGGACCATAAATACACCCAGGGACTTCCGTTGTAAAATGCCGAAAAATACGGAAAAATACCGGGAAAAACCGCCAAAAGCCTCTTGCAAAAAGGGAAAAGCGGTGCTATAATATCACTGTAAGTATTGACTGTTTGGAAGAGAGGGGTGCAAACCCCTCTCTTTCGTACTGAAAGAGGAGATTTTTGTGAAGGTCACAGATTTGGTAACCCAGTTTTCCCAGCCCATCGTGGAGCAGTTCGGCTGCAAGCTGTGGGATGTGGAATATGTGCGGGAGGGCTCCGAGCGCTTCCTGCGTCTGTATATCGAAAAGGACGGCGGTGTGGACATTGAAGATTGCGAGAAGATCCACCGTGCTGTCGATCCCATCCTGGATGAAAAAGACCCCATTGCCGAGAGCTACCACTTTGAGGTCTGCTCAGCAGGACTGGAGCGTGCGCTGAAGCGCCCCGGCGATTTTGAGCGCTTTATGGGAAGCGCCGTGACGGTGAAGCTTTACCGCCCCAGAAACGGCCTGAAGGAGATCCCCGGTGTTCTGCGGGGTTACGAGGATGGCCGTGTGACGGTGGAAGCCGGTAAGGAGACCATTACTTTTGAGAAATCCGAAGTCGCATTAGTCCGGCTTCGTGTGGAATTCTAAGACAACTAAATATAGGAGGAAAGAATAACATGGCAAGAACAACAAAGGCCAAGAAGCAGGCAGCGCCTCAGGTAGACATCGGCGCAGAAATTTTCGCAAGCCTGCGTGAACTGGAAAAGATCAAGGGTATTCCCGTTGATTATATGGTGGAGCGTCTGAAGCAGGCGCTGACCAACGCCTACCGGAAGGACCGGGAGGATAACCGGGACATTCCCGG
>JAZNZH010000058.1:0-8818 GCA_045594845.1 Faecousia sp.
GCCCCCTGCACCCCCGCTGCCTGCATGGAGATCCTGGATCACTACGGCATCGATTGCAAGGGCAAGAACGCCGTTGTTATCGGCCGCAGCCTGGTGGTTGGCAAGCCTGCCGCTATGATGCTGATGGCTAAGAACGCCACCGTCACCATCTGCCACACCCGCACCGTGAATGTCCCCGAGATCTGCAAGGGCGCTGACATCATCGTCACTGCTGCCGGCGTTCTCAACTCCCTGACCAAGGACTATGTCCGCGAAGGCCAGATCGTCATCGACGTTTCCATGAACTGGAACCCCGAGAAGATCACCGCCAAGGGCAAGGGCGGCATGTCCGGTGACTGTGTGTTCGATGAGGTCGAGCCCATTGTGGAGGCCATCACTCCCGTTCCCGGCGGTGTTGGCGCTGTCACCACCACCGTGCTGATGAAGCACGTGGTGGAAGCTGCTGAAAAGCTTTAATACCCCGTGTCATTCCGAGCGGCGCGGTGTCCGCGCTGACGATGCGTGCCCCGGCGAGCCGCCGGTGGCAATACGTGCATAGTGCAACTATTATCGTTCCACCTTTGGGTGTAGCTCGGTATCGTTACTTTTCCTGTCATTCCGAGCGGAGGCGGAGCCGGAGTCGAGGAATCTCAGAAAACTACCGGACTGCCGACCTCCCGTGAGGCCCCTCGACTGCGCTCGGGGCGACAACACTTTTTAACACTTCCATATGACTGACGGAAAACGCAGAGAACTGCGGTGGAGTATGGAAGACAAACGCCGACCGTCTGGGCGATCCTGTTATATGCGGGCGGGGTCGCCCATTTGATTGTGAGGTTAGAATTATGAAAAGAATCAAGAATTTGTCCGAAGGCAGTTTTTTGAGACTGTTCTTCGCCTTTGTGTCAGTATGCTTTATCCTGGCAGCCGTGATTCTGCCGGATCGGGGCGACGCCTTGCGGGGCTTTGTGCGGATCATGCTGAACACCTGCAAGATCAGCACCAACTATTTCGCCTTTGGCTACAGCGCAACCTTCCTGAATATGGGTATCGTGGGTCTGTTCTGCCTGGCACTGACTTATTTACCCGGCTGCAAGCCCAATAACGCCACCAATCTGGCATTTCTGCTGACCGTTGGTTTCGGCGCCTGGGGTATGAACCTGGTGAATATGCTCCCCACCGTGCTGGGTGTGGCGCTGTACGCCCTGGTGAAGAAGGAAAAGCTGGGAACTCTGGCCAACGCCATGATGTTCTCCACCGGCATTGCACCCCTGATTTCCGAGCTGCTGTTCCGCTATCCCAATGTGGAGGCAATGGGTCCTGCCTGGGGCAACATCCTGCTGGCTCTGGCTGTGGGCCTGTTTATCGGCTTCTTCCTGCCTGCCGGCATTGCCCATTCTCCCCTGTGCCACAAGGGCTACGACCACTATTCCGCGGCTCTGCCTGTGGGTCTGGCGGCTTTCTTCCTCCGGGCTGTTTTATATAATGTAGTACTGGGCACCACTCCCGCCAAGCTGGAGCTGCCCACTCTGCCTGCCCCGGAAAGCGAATTCTTCCTGGCCTGCAACATTTTCTGCATCGCTGTTTTTGCAATCTGCATCGTGTTTGCCCTGCTGATGGGCTGCAAGCCCAAGGACTACTGGACCCTGATGAAGGACTCCGGTCACGGCGTCAGCTTCACCGCAAAGTACGGCAACGCGGCATTTCTGATGAATGTGGGCGTCTTCGGTCTGATGATCGTGGGTTACTACAACCTGGCCGCTCTGATGGACGGCGGTGTTGCACGGATGAGCGGTGTGTGGACCGGTATGACCTTCGGCATCGTGTTCTGCATGCTGTGCACCTGTAACTCCGGCAGCCATCCCCGGAACGTGCTGCCCATTATGGTGGGTTATGTGGCATTTTCCTATCTTTTCGGCTGGATCGCAAAGCTGATGGGTGTGGAGAACTACGCCCTGACCATCGGCAGCCAGACCATTCTCATCGGTCTGTGCTACGCCAACGGACTTAGCCCCATTTCCGGCAAGTACGGCTTTGGCTGGGGTATTCTGGCCGGCGGTCTGCACTACCTGCTGGTGTCTGCTGTGCCCGATATGCACGGTGGCTTCCTGCTGTATAACGGCGGCTTTACCGCGGCTTTGATCTGCATTTTGGCGGTTCCGCAGCTGGAAAAGTTCGTAAAAACCAAGGAAGAAAGAAAATCTCTGGTGGAAAAATAATCATTTTATCGGTATTTTTTCAAAAAAGGTATTGATTTTCCCGAAAAAGCAATATATAATCTATAAACGCGTGAGCATAATTTTTGAACAGGAGGTGTGATCATGCCCAACATTAAGTCCTCTAAGAAGGATGTTATCCGTTCCAAAGTTGCATACGAGAAGAACAAGGCTAACAAGACCGCTCTGAAGACCGTCCTGAAGAAGTTCGACGCCGCACTGGATGCTGGCGACAAGGCTGCCGCTGAGGTTGCTTACAAGGATGCTGTCGTTGCCGTTGACAAGGCTCAGGGTAAGGGCCTGCTGCACAAGAACACTGCAGCCCGCAAGAAGAGCAGCTTGACTCTGCGTCTGAACAAGCTGGCCTGAGACACTCTCTGAAAATATCGCCTTCCGTGTTTTCCGGAAGGCGTTTTTTCATACCCACAGTGTGGGTTGACAAGACGTGTTCGGTGCGGTTATTATCGTTACACCTTTGGGTATCTCTCGGTATCGGCGGCAAGTTGCCGCAGACAATACGTGCCCCGGCGAGCCGCCGGAGGCAATACGTGCATAGTGCAGCAATAATCGTTCCGCCTTTGGGTATTTCTCGGTATCGTTACTTTTCCTGTCATTCCGAGCGGCACGGTGTCCGCGCTGACAATGCGTGCACAGTACGGTAAAAATCGTTCCGCCTTTGGGTATTTCTCGGTATCGTCACTCTATTGTGTCATTCCGAGCGGAGGCGGCGAGCCGCCGCTGGCAATACGTGCCCAGTACGGTTGTTATCGTTCCGCCTTTGGGTATCTCTCGGTATCGTCACTCTATTGTGTCATTCCGAGCGGAGGCGAAGCCGGAGTCGAGGAATCTCAGAAAACCACCGGGCAGCCAATTTCCCGTGAGGCCCCTCGACTGCGCTCGGGACGACAACAAAAGCTGTCAGCTGTCCACTGTCAACTGTCAACTGCCCACCGCCCTCTCCTGCGCTCCTCGCAATAACCGCAAATTGAGAAAACTACGAAAAATCAGGAAAAAACTTGCATATTTCTTAAAAAAATTGAAAAAAATACTTGCAAATCCCCTTGACATCTACTATAATAATTCGGCACGGGTGAAAATGCCCGTAGTATTCAACACCACACACCCGGTGATCGGACGCCCGTGTGCCCCAAAAGGGCGGAGCGTTTCGAAATGATCGGGGTGGAGGAAAAAACAAAAGGAGAAACCAAAAATGTCTGTCGTATCTATGAAGCAACTGCTGGAGGCTGGCGTACACTTCGGTCATCAGACCCGTCGCTGGAACCCCAAAATGGCCACCTACATCTACACCGAGCGTAACGGTATCTACATCATCGACCTGCAGAAGACCGTTAAGAAGCTGGAAGAGGCCTACAACTTTGTCCGTGACACTGCTGCAAACGGCGGCAACGTTCTGTTCGTTGGCACCAAGAAGCAGGCTCAGGACGCTATCCGTGAAGAAGCTATCCGCTGCGGCGGCTACTACGTCAACGCTCGTTGGCTGGGTGGTATGCTGACCAACTTCCGCACCATGCGTACCCGTATCGACCGTCTGGCTCAGCTGCGCAAGATGGAAGCTGACGGCACTTTCGCTATGCTGCCCAAGAAGGAAGTCATCAAGCACCAGGGCGAGATCGCTAAGCTGGAGAAGTACCTGGGCGGCGTGAAGGAAATGAAGAAGATCCCCGCTTGCCTGTTCATCGTTGACCCCCGCAAGGAGCGCAATGCTATCGCTGAGGCTCAGAAGCTGGGCATTCCCGTTGTTGCTATTGTTGACACCAACTGCGATCCCGACGAGATCGATTACGTGATCCCCGGCAACGATGACGCTATCCGCGCTATCCGCCTGATCGCTGCTGCTATGGCAAGCGCTGTCATCGAAGGCCGTCAGGGTGAGGACGCTGAGGCTGCTGCCGAAGAGGTTGCTGCTGAGGAGACCGCTCCCGCCGCTGAGTAATATTTTAGGAGGAAACCAAAATGGCATTTACTGCACTTGATGTTAAGAAACTGCGTGAGATGACCAACGTTGGCATGATGGACTGCAAGAAGGCTCTGGCTGCCACCGACGGTGACATGGACAAGGCTATCGAGTGGCTGCGTGAGAAGGGCCTGGCTAAGGCTGCCAAGAAGGCTGACCGCATTGCTGCTGAGGGCGTTGCTTACGCTGCTGTTATCAACGGTGTTGGCGTTGTGATCGAGGTCAACGCTGAGACCGACTTCGCTTCCAAGACCGATGCTTTCCAGGATCTGGTCAAGAACCTGGCTACCATCGTTGCTACCGACGCTCCCAGCGACGTGGACGCTCTGAAGGCTTGCACCTATCCCGGCACTAACCTGACCGTCACCGAGATCATGCAGGAGAAGGTCATGTCCATCGGTGAGAACATGCAGATCCGCCGCTTCGCTCGTTTTGCTGACAACACCTCCTTTGCTTACGTCCACATGGGCGGCACCCACGGTGTTCTGGTGAACCTGGCTGTTGAGGGTGGCATCGACGCTACCGAGGTAGGCAAGAACGTGGCTATGCAGATCGCCGCTATGGGCGCTAAGTACTGGGATAAGTCCCTGGTTCCCCAGGCCGACGTTGACAAGGAGCTGGCTATCCAGGTGGCCATGATGGACAACGATCCCAAGATGGCAAGTAAGCCCGCTGAGGTCAAGACCAAGATCGCTGCCGGCAAGATCAACGCTTTCTTCAAGGAAATGTGCCTGCTGCAGCAGGACTTCGTCCGCACTGACCTGTTTAAGGGCGACGTTGCCGGCTATATCGCTGACGCAGCTAAGAAGCTGGGTGGCAAGATCACCTTCGTTGACGCTATTCACTACATTAAGGGTGAGGGCATCGAGAAGAAGGAAGAGAACTTCGCTGATGAAGTTGCCGCACAGATTGCTGGCGCCGGTAAGTAATTAAAAAGAATTCCCCCGATGGATCACTCCATCGGGGGCTTTTTTATTCTCTTTTCCAGTTGTTCCCGCATTTCAGTCATTGCGAAGAGCGCAGGAGAGGGCGGTGGGCAGTTGACAGTTGACAGTTGACAGCTTTTGTTGTCATCCCGAGCGCAGCCGAGGGACCTCACGGGATTCCGGTAGTCCGGTGGTTTTCTGAGATTCCTCGACTCCGGCTTCGCCTCCGCTCGGAATGACAGGAAAAGTAACGATACCGAGCATAACCCAAAGGCGGAACGATTTTTACCGTACTGTGCACGCATTGTCAGCGCGGACACCGCGCCGCTCGGAATGACAGGAAAAGTAACGATACCGAGCGATACCCAAAGGCGGAACGATACACACCGCACTTTGCACGTATTGCCTCCGGCGGCTCGCCGGGGCACGTATTGCCACCGGCGGCTCGCCGGTGTCAGCGCGGACTCTGCGTTTCCTCGTCCAGCTCGGTCTGAATCCACAGGTTTTCGTAGAATGCGGCGTAAGCAAGCTCTGCTTTGTGCTGCAGAAACCAGGCAACTGCCAGCCGAGCAACACTCCGCGCTGTCAGCATCACATAAGTCAGTATGCCGGGGTCTGCTTTTACCCCCACCAGGGGCAGGAGCAGATCCAAAAAGCCCAGCGCCAAAACCAAAGCCTGGGCCACATAGTACCACCACAGCCGCAGATCCAGCCGCAGCAAATTCCAGAACTGCCGCTTTGTCAGCACGAAGCTTCTGATCATCGCCGGGAACGCCCGGGTCTTTACATCATCCATCACCAGATACTTTGCCATCCGGAACCGGCACCACACAAAGTACACTGCCGGCAGTCCCAGCACCGCCGCTACCACGAACACCGGCGCCATACGGCTCAGCAGCTCCTCCACGGGGATCTGCTCAATTGCCGCGAAAATATCCCCGTTGGCCGGCATCTGCTCCACCAGATACAAGCCCAGCTCCCGACCCCGGTCAGTTTGGGTATACAGGATAGACGCCACCTGGGTACAGGCAACCGCCGCAGCCATCAACACAAACCCCATCAGCAAATTCAGACCCAGCACCGGCCCGAACCGGCGAAAACCAAAGGTGAGCAGTCCTGCATCCACCGGCTGGGAGCGGTGCTTGCTGATAGCCACCCGGATCACCGCGATCTGCCAGAAAGGCAGCAAAAACGCACCCAATTCCTGCACCACCAGCCGGGCAGTTTCCAGCATTGCCCGGGTCTGCAGGCCGTCCAAACCCACCGCATTGGCGTAAAGCTTATTTAGCGCTATATTCATCACCGTCAGGCAAACCTCGAACAGCACCATCACCGCGGTGCTCAGCAGCAAAATCCGCCGGATGTCCCGGTTGTTGCCCAGACGTTTTCCATTCGTCTCCATAAAGGACCCCCTTTTCTTTCCTTATTTATATAGCAAATTCTCCCAAATAGCAAATGAAATTTTTATTAAGGTAGCAATCGCCGCCCATTCGTGATATAATCAACCCAAAGGAGGGATGGCAATGCATATCGGCGAAAAACTGAAAAACGCCCGTTTGGCCGCAGGAATGTCCCAGCGGCAGCTTTGCGGCGACAAGATCACCCGCAACATGCTCTCCCTCATCGAAAACGGCGCGGCAAAACCCTCCATGGATACACTGATGTACCTTGCCGGCCGGTTAGGCCAGCCGGTGAGCCGGTTTTTGCAGGAGGATTTCTCCGGCAACCGGAGCATTCTGGATACCGCCCGGAGTCAGGAATCTGTCCTTGCATTAGAGACACTTAAAGACTATGACACCACCGATAACACCCTGGATGCAGAGTACTTTTTCCTGAAAGCGCTCCACAGCCTTCGCCTTGCCCGGCAGATGCTTACAGAGGGTAAACGGGGGTATGCAAAGGAGCTTTTGACCGCCGCCCAGGCATTCGGCGCCAAGACTCCCTACTACACCCGGGAGCTGGACCGGGAGCGAATCTGTATTGCATTTTTGCTGGAGCCGGACACCGCCGGCGTATTGGAAACCCAGCTGCTCCGGGACGAGACATCCGCCATTCGTGGCAAAGCTGCCCTGGACCGGGGCGACCCCGCCGCATGCCTCCATATATTGGAGGGAGAATTGGGTGAAAGCGCAGATCATTTACGGGCAGAAGCCTTTTTCGCACAAAAGGATTATGAAAACGCCCTGAAATATTATAAGCGCTTACCGGAGGAAAAGCAGCCCTTTTCCAAAATGGAGGTCTGCTGCCGGGAGCTTCAGGACTATAAACAGGCCTATCATTACGCCTGTCTGCAGAGGTAATATTATGAAAAAAGCTTTGATTATTGAGATTGTAGCGCTGGCCCTGGTGCTGGCTATCGCGTTGGGTGTTTGCATCGGTCTTTCCTCCTCTAAGGATCCGGATATCCGGGACACCCTCCCGACGGAAAAGACCCCCACTCCCACCGAACCTACCGAACCGGAAGTGCCTGCCTGGGTAGAACTGGTGGAGAATTGGTCCATCACCGGCCAGCAGTATTTTGTCTATGACACAGAGACAGACTCCTTCCTCGTCCAAGCCGGCAATGCCGATCGTGTGTATCCCGCCAGCATCACAAAGCTGATGACCTGCCTGGTGGCTTTGGAGTATCTGGAGCCCACCGAGACCATCTCCGCCGGCGCGGAGCTGGACAGTGTGGTCTGGGGCTCCTCCGTGGCGGGCATCAAGCTGGGCGACACCCTCACCGCCTCCCAGCTGGTGGAAGCCATGCTGCTGCCCAGCGGCAACGATGCCGCCTATGTGATCGCCGCCGCCACCGGGCGCAAGATCCTGGACAAGCCCGAAGCCGACAGCCATTACGCTGTAGAGACCTTTATGGAGACTATGAACCGCCGGGCAAAGGAGCTGGGTCTCACCGACTCTCACTTCTCCAATCCCGACGGCATCCACAACGACGATCACTATATGTCCTTCAACGATCTGGCGCTGCTGGGGAAATTAGCCGCCGCCAATGCCACCATCCGGAAGAACGCCACCCTGGCGGTGGGTGATAACCCCAGATACGACGAAAATAATTCCGACGAAGATGCCCCCAAGCAGTGGAAAAACACCAACCTGCTGGTGAATCCTCAGTCGGAATACTACTGCGAATATACCATCGGCCTGAAAACCGGCCAAACTCCCGCCGCCGGCAGCTGTCTGCTCAGCGCATTTGATGTGGAGGGCCACATTTACATCATCGGTGTCTTCGGCTGTCCTGAAACAGAAGACCGCTTCGGCGACACCCTCCACCTGCTGAAGGAGAATGTGCTGAAGTAAACTCCGACGATTGAGTACCGCTCGATATCGGCGGCAAGTTGCCGCAGACAATACGTGCCCAGTACGGTTGTTATCGTTCCACCTTTGGGTTTCCGCTCGATATCGTTACTGGTTTTGTCATTCCGAGCGGAGGCGGCGAGTCGCCGCTGACAATACGTGCACAGAGCGGTGCGTATCGTTCCACCTTTGGGTTTCCCTCGGTATCGTTACTGGTTTTGTCATTCCGAGCGGAGTGCAACGGAGTCGAGGAATCTCAGAAAACAGCCGGACTGTCAACATCCCGCGAGGTCCCTCGACTGCGCTCGGGACGACAGCGGCTATTCGGTGGAGATTGCCACGTCGCTTCGCTCCTCGTAATGACAAAGCAACTGTCAACTGAATAAAAAAGAGGCTCTGTTGAGCCTCTTTTTTTATTCCTTTTCCAG
>JAZNZH010000059.1:0-36721 GCA_045594845.1 Faecousia sp.
TATCCTGATTATATCGAAGTTTTGGAGGTGTAATACCATGCTGAAGATTGGTATTCAGTTTTTCGCTCACCATAAGGGCGGCGGTTCTACCAAGAACGGTCGTGATTCCGAGGCTAAGCGTCTGGGCGTAAAGCGTGCTGACGGTCAGTTCGTTCTGGCTGGCAACATTCTGGTTCGTCAGAGAGGCACTCACATCCATCCCGGCAAGAACGTTGGTATCGGCAGCGACGACACTCTGTTCGCTCTGATCGACGGTACCGTCAAGTTCGAGCGCAAGGGCAAGGATCGCCGTCAGTGCTCCGTGTACGCTGTAGAGCAATAATCACGAATCATTTGGCTCAGAAAGGCTGCTGCAGTATGTAGCAGCCTTTTTTCCGCCTTATGCAAGGAGGAAAATATTATGGAAATGTTTGTAGATAAGGTGCGAATCACCGTCATCGGCGGTCGCGGCGGCGACGGTGCTGTTGCCTTTCACAGAGAGAAATATGTGGCAGCCGGCGGCCCGGACGGCGGCGACGGCGGTCACGGTGGCAGCGTGATCCTGCGGGTAGACGACAATCTGTCCACCCTGCTTGATTTCCGCTATAAACGCAAGTATGCCGCTCAGGCCGGTCAGAACGGTCAGGGCAGAAATATGAGCGGCAAACGGGGCGAGCCCCTGATCATTAATGTCCCCCGAGGCACTGTGGTCCGGGACGCAGAGACCGGCGCGATTATCGTGGATATGTCCACCGGCGAAGACTTTATCATTGCCAAGGGCGGCCGCGGCGGCTGGGGCAACAACCACTATGCCACCCCCACCCGGCAGGTCCCCCGGTTTGCAAAAGCCGGCCTGAAGGGTCAGGAGCGGGATATTATTCTGGAGCTGAAGCTTCTGGCAGACGTGGGCCTGGTTGGCTTCCCCAATGTGGGCAAGTCCACCCTCCTGTCCGTCACTTCCAATGCCCGTCCCAAAATCGCCAACTACCACTTCACCACCCTGTTCCCCAATCTGGGCGTAATTTATGTGGATGAAGGTGTGTCCTTTGTTATGGCGGACATCCCCGGTATTATTGAGGGCGCTGCAGACGGCGCCGGACTGGGTCACGATTTCCTGCGGCATATTGACCGCTGCCGGCTCCTGGTGCACGTAGTGGATGTCTCCGGCTGCGAGGATCGGGATCCCGTGGAGGATTTCGACGCCATTTGCGCAGAACTGGAGAACTACTCCATCGATCTTGCCGACCGGCCTATGATCGTTGCCGCCAACAAGTGCGACCTGCTCATGCCGGAAAGCGACAATCTGGAGCGTCTGCGCAAGCACGTAGAAGCTGCCGGTTGCGAACTGTACGAGATTTCTGCCGGCACCACCCAGGGCACCAAAAATCTGATGCGCGTGGTGGCAGAAAAGCTGCGCACTCTGCCCCCGGTGACTGTGTACGAGCCGGAATATGTAGAGGTCATCGAAGCTGCCGGCGATCCCGCCGAGCTGGACATCGAGCATCTGGGCAGCACCTGGGTGGTTTCCGGTACCTGGCTGGAGCGTCTGATTGTCAATATCAACTTTGACGACTATGAGTCCCGAAACTACTTTGACCAGCAGCTGCGCAAATGCGGTCTGTTCAAAAGATTAGAGGAAATGGGCATCCAGGACGGCGATGTGGTAAATATTTACGATCTGGAATTTGAATATCAGCGATAAAATATTTGCCATTTTCAACTATTTCATATATAATAGAGCTACCGACAAGGTAGCTCTATTTTTATTTGAGGAGGTGTGCCGGATGATCCGCAACCTGCAGCCCTTTTCATTCCAGGATTTCGGTACAGTTCTGACCGACAAACAGTCCGGCCCCAGCCGGGCAAACCGGCTTTCCATGCCTGTTTCCGACAAGGATATTATCACCTATCAGACCACCGCTGAGACCTTTTTGACCTTTGAGTCCGGTATGCCGGTGCTGTCTGTTTCCAATGACGGCAAGGCCTATCAGGACTTTTATCTGGACCGGCCTGTCACCCTGCGCAGAGGGGTGTGTTTCCGCCTATCCGCATTTCAGGGTCACGCCGCCATCCAGCTTTCCGCCATTTCCATGCCCTCCCTTTTGGAGACCGGTCCTGCAGAGCAGCTTTCTGCCCGGAGCATTGCCCGGGTATCCGACCTCTACACCCTCCACTACATTGAGAAAGAACAGGGCTTCCTTTTCCCCGGTGACTCCCACCCTGTGTTCGAGCTGACCTATGTGGACAGCGGCAACATCCACAGTGTCATCGACGGTCAAGACCTTTTGATGCACCAGGGCGATATTCTGATCTGCGCTCCCGGCCAGTGGCATATGCACTATGCCGACATCGGTGTGGCGCCCTGTTTTGTGGCTATCACCTTTTCCCTGGAGGGTTGGGATCACAGCACCCTTACAAATCGGGTGTTTTCTGCCAACCCCCGCTACAGCACCATTGTACAGCAAATGCTCCAGGAGCAAGACAACCCCGGTTCCCACGCAGACGAGATGCTCATCAGTCTGCTGACTCAGCTGCTGATCCTGCTGCAGCGGCAGGAGGATGCGCCTGCAAAGCCCTCTGCGGCTCTGCCGGTGGGTAACAGCGAAAACCTGATCATCCGCCGCGCCCAGCAGTACATTGCCTCTCATGTGCGGGAAAAGCTCACCGTCCCCGACATTGCCCGAGGCATCGAGGTCAGCGCCAGCTATCTTACCGCCCTCTTTAATAAGCATCTGCAGATCTCCCCCGGCGAATATCTGCGGCGGATCAAGCTCCAGGAGAGTAAGCAAATGATCCGGGAGGGCAACCTGAATATGACACAAATTGCCGCAGAGCTGCAATACTCCACCATTCACCATTTCTCCCGGCAGTTTAAGGAAAAATTCGGCATCACTCCCTCGGAGTATGCCAAGAGTATTCGCTAAGGAGGTCGCTATGGATTTTAAAGTTCTTGCCGTCGGTGATGTAGTCGGCGACCCCGGTATGGATCGGGTAGTACGCTCCCTGCGCTACCTCAAGCGGAAAACTGCCGCAGACTTCGTAGTGGTCAACGGCGAAAACGCCGCCGTGGTGGGTATGACTCCCCGGCAGGCAGAAGAAATTTTGGATGCCGGCGCGGATGTGATCACCATGGGCAACCACACCTTCTCCAAACGGGAATTGGTGAATTATATGGAGGATACCTCCCGGGTGTTGCGCCCTGCCAACTATGCCCCCCAAACCCCCGGTCGGGGCTACGGCATTTTCGACACTCGGTTCGGCCCGGTGGCGGTAATCGACCTGATCGGCAGAGTGAATATGGACTACGGCCCGGACAATCCTTTCCTGGCTGCAGAAAAGATATTAAATGAGGTAAACACCAAACTGATCCTGGTGGAACTTCACGCCGAAGCCACCTCTGAAAAACTGGCCATGGGTTACATGCTGGACGGCCGTATCAGCGCTCTCTGGGGCACTCACACCCACGTTCCCACCAGTGACGCGCAGGTGCTGCCCCACGGCACCGGCTATGTCACCGATCTGGGTATGACCGGCCCGAAGCATTCCGTACTGGGCATCCAACCCAAGCTTTCCATTGCCAAGTTCCGGGGAGATCTTCCCAGCCGCTACCAGTGGGCCGACGGCCCTACAAAAATGGAGGCGGTACTGTTTACCATCGACACCGAAACCGGCCTGTGCAAGGCCGCAGAAAGGGTGGATCTGTATGATTAAAATTCTCCACAGTGCCGACTGGCACCTGGATTCCCCTCTGGTAGGTTTTTCTGACCGCCAGCGGGAGTCCCTGCGCCGGAATCTGCTGGCGCTGCCGGGTAAGATTGCCCAGATTTGCAAAACCGAAAACTGCGATCTGGTACTGCTGGCGGGTGACCTTTTCGATGGCAATCCCACCCAGGACAGCATTTCCGCCGTAAAAAATGCTCTGCAAGAGATGGCAGTGCCGGTATTTATCACCCCCGGCAATCACGATTTTTCCGGTGCGGCAAGTCCCTATCTCACGCAAATCTGGCCGGAAAATGTGCATATTTTCACTCAGCCTGTTATGGAATCCGTGGTGCTGCCGGCGCTTTCCTGCAAAATTTACGGCGCAGGTTACACCGCTATGGACTGCCCGGGTTTGTTGGATGGCTTCACAGCCCAGGGCGATGAAAAATATCACATTGGCATTCTCCATGCCGACCCCGCCGCCGCAGATTCCCCCTACTGCCCCATCACCAGGCAGCAGATCGCAGACTCTGCGTTGCAGTATCTGGCCCTGGGTCATATTCACAAAGGAGACCGGCTTACCGCCGGTGAGACTCTGTGTCTCTGGCCCGGCTGTCCTATGGGGCGCGGCTATGACGAACCCGGCGAAAAGGGCATTGTGATCGCCACTGTTGATGAAACTGTTTCTACTCAATTTATCCCCTTGAACACATTGCGGTTCTGGGATCTGGAGTGTGAGGCCGGAGACGATCCTGCCGCCGCTCTTGAGCAGCTTCTACCCCCCTTGGGCAACGAAGATTTCTACCGCATCACCCTCACCGGTCCCAGCGAAAAACCGGACATTTCCGCTCTCACCGCGGCATTGTCCCGTTTTCCCAATTTAGTGCTGCGGGACAATACCCTGCCTCCCCTCGACCTGTGGGGCACTGCCGGTGAGGACTCCCTGGAGGGTACTTATTTCAAATTACTTCAGGATCAGCTGGCAGACGCCGACGAGACGCAGCGCAGACGAATTCTGCTGGCCGCCCGAATCTCCCGACAGATCTTAAACGGTCAGGAGGTGCAGCTGCCGTGAAAATCCTTTCTATGACTGCCACCTTTGGCAAGTTGAACCACCAGGTTCTGACCCTGAAACCGGGCCTGAACATTATCGAAGCGCCCAACGAGTGGGGTAAATCCACCTGGTGCGGCTTTATGCTGGCCATGCTCTACGGCATCGACACCTCGGAACGGGCCTCCAAGGGCTTTCTTGCCGCCAAAAAGCGGTTTGAACCCTGGTCCGGTGCTGCTATGTCCGGCAGAATGGATGTTTCCTGGAATGATTGCAAGATCACCGTTGAGCGCAGCTCCAAGGGTCGGACACCCTTTGGCAATTTCCGTGCCTACGAAACAGAAACCGGACTGGATGTGCCGGAGCTGACCGCAGACAACTGCGGCGAGACGCTCTTAGGTGTGGAACGCAGTGTTTTTCAGCGGGCAGGCTTTTTAAAATTCTCCGATCTGCCTGTGGGCGCAGACGAAGCTCTGCGGCGGCGGCTCAACGCTTTGGTAACCACCGGTGACGAGAGCAACACCGCCGATGTCCTTGGCGATACTTTGCGCAATCTGAAAAATAACTGCCGCCACAATAAGACCGGTCTTTTGCCCAAAGCAGAAGAACAGAGAAACAAAATTCTGTCCCTGCTGCAGCAATTGGATCAACTGATGCTGCAAAAGCAAAACTACCTGGATCAGCAGGCGCAAGCAAAAAAACACCTCCAAGATCTGGAAAACCACCGTCAGGCACTTGCCTACCAGGCCGACCTGACTTACACCCAAAAGGTTGCCGCCGCACAGGTGGCAAAGGACGCCGCCGTACAGGTACTGCTGCAAGCAGAAACCGCCTGTGCAAGTTTGCCCTCCGCTGCAGAACTGAACGCAGCCATAACAAGTCTGCAAACCCTGCAGACCCGGCGCAGCGATCTGCACGCCAAAGCCCAGATGCTTCCGTCTCTCCCCAACGCACCGGAAAGCAGCGATGTATTCCGGGGTATGACACCGGAGGCGGCACTGGAAATGGCCGCAGAGGACGCACGCAAAGCTGATGAACTTAAAGTAAAAGCCTCTGCCTTCCCCTACGGCTGGATCCTCAACATCGTCGGTGCTCTGGCCGCCATTATCGGCCCTTATTTGTATATCCGGATCCCCGGCCTTGTGCTGGCTGCTATTGGCATTGGTCTGACGGTAGCGCAGGCAAGTAAGAAAAAACAGGACAGCTCCGCTTTGGCCGCTCTCTCCGTCAAATACCGGGGCGCAGATCCCGCCACCTGGGAGGCTGCCGCCCGAAGCTATGCAGACACCCGCAGGGCTTATGAGGCAGAACTGTCTGCCCGGGAGCAATCTGCTAAGTCTGTCAATACAGCATTCGAGGAAAACGATCAGGCCATCAAAGCCATCACCGGGGATTTGTCCCCCGCCCAATTCCTGCAAAACTGCAACGACGCCCTGGAAAAGCACCGCAAAGCAAGTGACGCCCGGGTGCAGGCGCAAAGAGCAGAGGAATTCCTCCAGGCGCTCTCCACCGGACGGCAGGTGGCTGAACCTCCCAAGTATGAGGATCGCCTGACGCTTTCCCAGTACGAAACCAAACAGGCGCTCAACGAGACCACCCGCCAAATACAGCAATTACAGCAGCTTCTCGGTAACTGCCAGGGTCAGATGGAGACCATCGGTAACCGGGAAACTCTGGAAAAAGAACTGGAAAAAGTTAATCAACGCATTGAAAAGCTGGAAGACCATTACGCTGCCCTGGAACTGGCGCAGGCAGCGCTTTCCGATGCCACCGCAGAACTGCAGCGGCGTTTTGCTCCCCGGATCTCCCAGCGGGCACAGGAGCTGATGGGTCGCCTCACAGGCGGCCGCTATAACCGGCTGATTCTGGACAGCTCTTTCACTGTCCATACCGGCGCCCGGGACGAGGACACCCTCCACGATCCCATGTGGCGCAGCGACGGCACTGCCGACCAGCTGTACCTTGCTTTGCGTCTGGCTGTGGCAGAAGAGTTGACGCCCGACGCTCCCCTGATTCTGGACGACGCTCTGGTGCGCTTTGATGACGTGCGTCTGGCTGCCGCTTTGAATATTCTGAAAGAAACCGCAAACAACAAGCAGGTGATCCTGTTCACCTGTCACGACAGAGAAAATAACCTGTTAAACGGAAAGGAGTAATCTTATGAATGTGATTTCCACCCCCAACGCCCCCGCTGCTATCGGTCCTTACAGCCAGGGTTATATCGTAGGCGACCTGGTGTATACCTCCGGTCAGATTCCCGTAAACCCCGCTGATGGCTCCGTACCCGAGGGTATCGCCGCCCAGGCAGAGCAGAGCTGCAAGAATGTGGGCGCTGTGCTGGCTGCCGCCGGTGTGGGCTTCGAACAGGTTTTTAAAACCACCTGTTTCCTGGCAGATATGAATGATTTTGCCGCCTTCAATGAGGTCTACGCAAAGCACTTCATTTCCAAGCCTGCACGCAGCTGCGTGGCTGTCAAAACCCTGCCCAAGGGCGTTTTGTGCGAGATTGAAGCCATCGCTGTTAAATAAATCACATTTTGTGGTGATTTATCACAGAAAAACCTTAAATATTTTAGAGGATTTTCCTATTTTTTCTTGCGCTCTATTGTGATATGCTATAGATAGCAAAGTTTACATTAAGGAGTGGTAACTATGTATTTCCAGAAAAAGCGCTGCATCGCTATGCTCTTAGCCGGTGGCCAGGGTAGCCGCCTGAAGGTTCTGACTGAGAACACAGCTAAGCCCGCCGTTCCCTTTGGCGGCAAGTATCGCATTATCGACTTCCCCCTGAGTAACTGCGTCAACTCCGGCATTGATACCGTGGGCATTCTGACCCAGTATCAGCCCCTGGAGCTGAACGAATACATCGGCAACGGCCAGCCCTGGGGTCTAAACAAATCCCACTGCTGCGCCCAGGTTCTGCCCCCCTACGAGCGTAACGACAAGAAGAGCGGCTGGTATAAGGGCACTGCCAACGCCATCTATCAGAACATCGCTTTCATAGACCGTTACGATCCCGAGTATGTAGTGATCCTCTCCGGTGACCATATCTACAAGATGGACTATGCCGCAATGGTGGATTACCACGAAGCTCACGGCGCTTCCTGCACCATCGCTGTCCGTGATGTGCCCCTTGCTGAAGCCAGCCGTTTCGGTATTCTGAACACCAACCCCGACAACTCTATCTACGAGTTTGAGGAAAAGCCCAAGAAGCCCAAGTCCACCAACGCCTCCATGGGCATCTATGTATTTAACTGGGATGTGCTGCGTCAAGCTCTGCTGGAGGACGAGGACGATGAGACCTCCTCCAACGACTTTGGCAAGAACATTATCCCCAAGCTGCTGAATGCCGGCCACAAGATGATGGCTTACACCTTCGAGGGCTACTGGAAGGACGTAGGTACCATCGATTCTCTGTGGGAGGCTAACATGGAGCTACTGGGCAAAGAGCCCGAGTTCGATATCCGGGGTGACGAAAAGACCCGGATCTACGCCCGGAACAACGCTCTGCCCTCTTCCTACATCGACGCAAACGCCAAGACCGTGGGCTGCTTCATTGCAGAAGGCAGTGAGGTCTACGGCACCGTCCGCCACAGTATCATCTCCACCGGCTGTACCATCGGCGAAGGCGCTCTGGTGGAAGACAGCGTGGTTATGCCCGGAGTGGTCATCGAGTCCAACGCCATCGTCCGTCACGCCATTTTGGGTGAGGACGGCCGCGTCTGCCGCGGTGCAGTGGTTGGCGGCGCATTTGCCTCCGGCGACGAAAAGCAGATCAGCGTCACCGGCAAGGGTGTTGTAATTGAAGCCAATTCCGTGCTCCTGCCCGGTGAAATGAAGTAAGGAGGGAAAAGCTATGAAAGTAATGGGTCTTATTTTTGCAAACGATGGCACTGCCAGTGCCCTGACCGAAAAGCGTACCATGGCCTCCCTTCCCTTTGGCGGCCGCTACCGTCAGGTAGACTTTGCCCTCTCCAACTTGGCCTGTGCCGGTATCCACCGTATCGGCATCATCACCCGCCACAGCTATCAGAGTCTGATGAACCATGTTGGCGGCGGTGAAGAATGGGGCCTTGAGATGGAAGAAGGCGGCCTGGAGTACCTGACCCCCTATGCCTCCTCCACCGTTTCCGATTACCGCGGCAAGCTGGAGTCTATTTACTCCGCTATGGCGTTCCTGGAATACGGCAGTGACGATGAGCTGGTGGTTATGGTAGACTCCGCTATTCTCAGCAACATTGACCTGGAAAAGGTCATCGATGCCCACGTTGCCAGCGGCAAGGATATTACCCTGGTGACCAAGAAGGGCATCTGCGACGGCAACCGGACGATGGACCTGGCTGTCAAGATGGACGGTGACAAGATTGCCGACATCCTGGTGGACTATAAAGCCCCCGCAGACTACGACGCCTCTATGGACATCTTCGTCCTCAATAAGCGCTGGCTGATGGATCAGGTCAAGGCACACATTGCCCGGAACCTGTACCACATGGACCGGGACCTGGTGCTGGGCCTGTGGCAGAAGGGTGAAGCTACCATCAACGTATTCCCCTTCGAAGGCGTAGCTATGTACAACGAGTCTGTAGAGGAATATTTCCGTAACAGCCTGTCCCTGGTCAACAAGGACATCCGGGACGACCTCTTCGGCAGAAACCACCCTGTTTACACCAAGGTCCGTGACCGCGTTCCCACCTACTACGGAGACAACTGCAGCATCGACAACTGCTATGTTGCCGACGGTAGCATGCTGGGCGGCAACGTCAAGAACAGCATTCTGTTCCGTCAGGTCACCGTCTACCCCACCGCCACTGTGGAAGACTGCGTTATTATGAATGACTCCATTGTTCACGAGGGCTGCGAGCTGAAATACGTCATTCTTGACAAGGATGTTGTGGTCCGCCCCAACACCAAGCTCATCGGCACTCCCGCCAACCCCGTCATTATTCGGAGAGGTGAAGTTGTATGAAAATTGCCATCCTCGCTTCTGAGGGTGCTCCCTATGTAAAGTCCGGCGGTCTGGGCGACGTAATGGAAGCCCTCCCCTCCGCACTGGCCCGGATCGAAGGCAACGAAGTTGTCCTGATCCTACCCTATTACAGTAAGATCAAGAACGATCCCAAGTACGAAGTGGAACTGGTAACCCAATTCCATGTAGCCCTCGGCTGGCGGCAGCAGTATGCCGGCATCTTCCGCCTCAAAGGCCGCACCGACGGCGTGCAGGTCTATTTCATCGACAACCACTATTATTTCGGCGCACGAACCGGCGCCATTTACGGTGATCTGGACGATGGCGAGCGGTATGCCTACTTCAGCAAAGCCTGCCTGGACACTTTGGTGGCTCTGAATTTCATCCCCAATGTAATCCAGTGTAACGACTGGCAGACCGCATTGGTTCCCACTATGCTGGCTGCTCAGTATCACCCCCTGTTCCCCGGCACCAAGTGTATGTTCACTATTCACAATGTGGAATATCAGGGTTGGGCCAACAGTTACTTCTTCGATGATGTGCTGGCGCTGCCTTGGGAATACCGGGGCGCTCTGGACCTGAACGGCGCGGTAAATATGATGAAGGGCGCTATTGAAACCGCGCACCTGGTCACCACCGTTTCCGAGACCTATGCCAAGGAGCTGATGTACCCCTACTACGCCCACGGCATGGATCCCATTCTTTCCAGAAACGCATGGAAGCTCACCGGCATCACCAACGGCATCGACATCCGCACCTTCAACCCGGAGACCGATCCCGCTCTGCCTGCCCACTATAATGCCGATACCATCGACGATGGCAAGGCAAAGTGCAAGGCCGCGCTCCAGGAAGAGGTGGGTCTGCCTGTAAAGGCCGATGTGCCTTTGATGGTGATGGTGACCCGGCTTGCCGGTCATAAGGGTCTTGATCTGCTGTGCTACATTGGCCGTCAGCTGATGATGGAAGAGGATTGCCAGCTGCTGATCCTGGGTACAGGCGAAGCAAAGTTCGAGCAATTCTTCCGGGATCTGGAAAAGGAATTCCCCGACCGGGTGGCCGCCAAGATCACCTTTGACCTGGGTCTGGCAGCACGGATCTACGCCGGCGGTGACATCTACCTGATGCCCTCCAAGAGTGAGCCCTGCGGTCTGAGCCAGATGAATGCTATGCGCTACGGCACCGTACCTGTAGTTCACGCCACCGGCGGTCTGAAGGACACCGTTCCCGGTGTGGACGAAAACGGAGAAAACGGCCTTGGTTTTACCTTCCAAAGCTACAACGCCCACGATTTCCTGGCGGCACTGAAACGTTGTCTCAGTCTCTACCGGGACGATCCCAAGAAATTCCGGGCATTGCAAAAAACCGGTATGCAGCAGGATTTCAGTTGGGACAAACCCGCAAGACGATATATGGAACTATTCCAACAGATGATCGACAATCTGTAAAAACCAACCACCCGATGGGATACCCCGTCGGGTGGTTTTTTATTGACTTTTCCCCAAAATATCATATGATATAAGTAGTATTAAAAACACAGGAGCCGCCTTATGCGTATTTTGTTTGACTCCAAAAACACCATATATAAGAACCCCTTTGGTACACTGACTCCGGACCAGACTTGTCAGCTGCATATCCATATTCCCACATCTGTGGGCGCGTTAAGGGCAGAGTGTGTCCTACAGCGGGATTCCGACGGCCTGACCGTCACTGTGCCTATGACTCCGGTTTGGGAGCAGGATGCGTACACCGTGTTCGGTGGCACTTTGCGCCTGCAAGAGACCGGACTTTATTTCTATCATTTCCGTATTCACAAGCCAGACAACTGTTTCCGGCTTTTCAAATACGGTGAAAATGACACCAATATGGAAGCCGGCGACCAGTGGCAGCTCAGCTGCATCCCGGCAGACTTTACCACCCCGGACTGGGCCAAAGGCGCGGTGATCTACCAGGTATTCCCGGACCGTTTTTATAAATCCGGCGAATGCGACCTCTCTGGCAAGCTCACCCCCTACACTATCCACAATGACTGGAATGAAGAGGTGGAGTGGGAGCCCAACGCCAAGGGCGAGGTGCTGAACAACGACTTTTACGGCGGCAATTTCCGGGGCATTACGGAAAAGATGGACTATATTGCCTCCTTGGGCACTACCATTTTGTACCTGAACCCCATCAGCAAGAGCTTCTCCTCTCACCGCTACGACACCGGCGACTATAAGACCCCCGACCCTATGCTGGGCACTATGGAGGATTTCCACGCACTGTGCGATGCCGCCCATACAAGAGGCATCCGGGTTGTGCTGGACGGCGTCTATTCCCACACCGGCTCCAACAGTCTCTACTTTGACCGGGAGCGTACCTTTGGGGGCAACGGCGCTTACTGCACCCCCGAATCCCCCTATTATAGCTGGTACTCCTTCCGCCACTACCCCGATTCTTATAAATGCTGGTGGGACTTTGACACCCTGCCCACCGTTCAAAAAATGGATCCCGGCTTTGTGGAGTACATCATCACCGGTGAGGATTCCGTGGTAGCACACTGGCTGCGCAACGGCGCAGACGGCTTCCGCCTGGATGTGGTGGATGAGCTGCCCAATGAATTTGTGCTGCTGCTGAAAAAGCGCATTCGGGAGATTCGCCCCGACGCCCTGCTCATCGGCGAGGTATGGGAGGGCGCCTCCAACAAGATCGCCTACGATGTCCGCCGCCGTTACTTTGTGGACAGCGTGCTGGACTCCTGTATGAACTATCCCTTCCGCACCGCCATTTTGAATTTCCTCCGCCGCAAGGACGACGGCAAGAGATTCCGGAACGCAGTAATGACCGTGCTGGAAAATTATCCTCCCCAGGTCATCGCCTGCAATATGAATATGCTGGGTACCCACGATACTGTGAGAATCCTCACCGCCTTGGTGGATGAATTTGAAGGTGACCGGAAAGAGGCCGCAAAGCGGCATTTGACCTCGGAGCAAAAAGCAAAAGCGCAGGCGCTTCTGCTCCTTGCATCTGTCCTGCAGTATACTCTTCCCGGTGCTCCCAGTCTGTACTACGCAGATGAAGCCGGTATGGAGGGCTACAAAGACCCCTTTAACCGCCGCACCTACCCCTGGGGTAGAGAAAACACACGACTGCTTGCCCATTTCCGGACCTTGGGTCAGCTGAAGAAAACCTCCCCTGCTCTGCAGACCGGCACCCTGGAATTCTTCCAGGCAGAAAACGGCCAGTTGGGCTTTATCCGGCAGGATGCAGAGGAATGCGTCAAGATTTATGTAAACCTCAGCGATGCTCCCTGGACCGTTTCCGGAAAAAATGTGCTTTTGGCCGAGGGGCTGGAAGAAAACACCTTGAAGCCTATGGGCTTCTGCATTGAAAAGTGGAAATAATATGGAAAAAGAGAGCTTTTACACCGGCTACTGCCGTATGATCGACCAGAGCCGTATGGTCACTGTAGTGACGGAAAATGGTGAACTGACCGAGGTAGACTGCTGTTTTGAAAACTGCATCCACACTCCCAACTGCCTGATTGCCAAGGCCATCCGGGAGTTTCTTGAAGGAGAAGCTAAATGAACGCAGAGAAAATCATCAAAAATATGCGCCTGTTCCTCTTTGACATGGATGGCACACTTTACCTGGGTGACCGGCTGTATGACTTTACAGTGGAACTGCTGGAAACCATCAAAAAAACCGGCGGCACTTACCTGTTTATGACCAACAACTCCTCCAAAAGTGTAGAGGACTACATTAAAAAGCTGGCAAAATTCGGCATTGCCGCCACCCGGGAGGATTTCATCACCTCCTCCCAGGCCACGGCCTACTACCTGCATAAACACCATGAAGGCCAGCGGCTGTATGTCTGCGGTACGGAATCTCTGAAGGCAGAACTCCGCCGGGAGGGCTTTACCGTCACCGATCATCTTCCCGATGTAGATTGTATCGTAATGGGCTTTGACACAGAACTGACCTTCCAAAAGCTGCACGATGTCAGCTATCTGCTGCTGACCCGCCCGGAACTGCCCTATATTGCCACAAATCCGGACTTGGTGTGTCCCACCGAGTTCGGCTCTGTGCCGGACTGCGGCAGTGTTTGTACTATGATCTTCAATGCCACCGACAAGCGCCCTGTAGTCATCGGCAAACCCAGTCCCCTGATGCCGGAGCTGGCTATGGAACGTCTTGGCATTTCCAAGGAGCATTCCTGCGTCATCGGTGACCGGATCTACACCGATATTAAAAGCGGTTTGGCTGCCGGCATCACCGGTATCCTTGTGATGAGCGGTGAGACCACTTATGAAATTCTGAACGAAAGCCCGGAAAAGCCCCATCTTGTAATGGAAAGCGCCAAAGAAATTTTGGATATTCTGAAATAAAAAGAAACCCCCGACCTTACGCAAGTTGTCATAAGGATTTCTTTGCGTAAGGCGGTGGCGTGGAGTTGGACGGACAGTTTAGGCTGTCCGTCCTTTCCTTTTATACAGCTTGTTTCGTATTTGTTTCTTCAAGACAACCGATATAACGGAAGTAGATATCGATTTGCTGCTCAGATGTTTTTGCCCACTTGGTTGTACGTTCGTGGATAACAATCTTCGCAACAAAGGTGCGTAGCACCTCTGCGGTAAGTTCTTGCAAATCAGTATACTTATTTGCTATTGCAATGAACCTTTCTACATTTACGGTTGCCGCTTTTAATTCTTCAATTTGTTTTTGCAGGACAGGTATCTGTTCTGCAATTTCTTTTTGCTCTGCATTATATCCTTCAGACAACATACGAAATTGTTCGTTGGTAACCTTGCCGAGAACATTATCCTCATACAGTCTTTTGAATAATGCGTTCAGCTCATCATTACGCTTTTCTTTTCTGCTGAGTTCAATCGTTTTTGCCGCAAGTTCTCTCTTGTTTTCAGAGGAGCTTTTGTTGTTTATGACCTGAACAAACTCTTTGGTTTTGGTTCTCGCATAGTAGGTTATTCGGCGTATCTCTTCAAGAACGATTTCATCCAAAGCCATTTCACGAATACGGTGAGCGGAGCATAACTGTTCACCAACATGTTTGCGATACCGACTGCAGATGAAGTTGTAAGCATCAGGCGTGATCGATTTTCCTCGCACAAAGTATAACTTTGAGCCACAGTCAGCGCAGTATAATAATCCACTGTACTTATCAATCTCACCCATATTATTGCGGCGACGTTTGCCTTGACGAACCTTTTGTACTGCATCCCAGGTTTCCTGATCGATGATTGCTTCGTGTGTGTTTTCAAAGCGATATTGTTCATTCTTGGGTACTTCCACTGTGCGTTTGTCTTTGAAGGAAACCACACGGGTTTTGCAGTTAATAGTGTGACCGAGATAGATTTCATTTCTGAGTATCTTAGATATCGTTTGTGATGACCAACCGTAAGGCACGTCTGTGTCAGTGACCGTTCCGTAGTAACCGTCTGCTTGATATTTGTAGAATGTCGGTTTGAGAATCTTTTCATCCCTTAGTACATTACCGATATATTTCGGTCCCATACCTTGCGCACACAGTTCAAATATACTTCGGACGATAGGCGCAGTTTCTTCATTGATAAGCAATTTGCCTTTGTGTTCCGGATCACGTTTGTATCCGTAAGGGATTGACGTTCCAATGCGTTCACCGCGTTCCGCTTTTGCTTTTAATACTGCGCGGATTTTCTTGCTTGTATCTCTTGCATACCATTCGTTGAAAAGATTTTTGAAGGGAGCAAGTTCGTTGCCTTCGGTGTAAAGTGAATCGTAATTATCATTGATGGCAATGTACCGAACGTTCCATCTTGGAAACATTATTTCGGTATACTGACCGACCTCAAGATAGTTTCTGCCCAGTCGGGATAGGTCTTTTGTGATAAGCGTTTCAACCTTTCCGTTCTCCATCAGTTCAAGCAAACTTTGAAAGCCGGGGCGATTAAAACTGACACCTGAGTATCCATCATCGACAAATACTTCTGCATTACAAAATCCGTTTTCCTTGGCGTACTTGATAAGCATATCTCTTTGGTTTACGATACTATCACTGTCACCCTTTTTCTCATCTTCCTGAGAAAGTCTGCAATATAATGCTGTGATTTTATCATTCAATTGGTTTGGCATAATTATTTTACCTCCTTGTAAATGTCAAACCGATTGAGAGTGCATGGTGCAGTTATATAGATTTCTGCACCGCAACAATACTCCAAATCGGTTCAAAAGTCCAGCGATTATGATGCCTTATTTGCATCGCTCACCATAAGTCTTTTGAGACCTTCCTCGCTATCACGAACATTTTCAAGATCGAATATTGAGTTTACTTTATATTGCATACCTTTGATTTTATATCTGCTTGTTGTGACTAACTTTTTATCCTTTATTTCGATATTCTGTCTGCGGCGAATATTTAATGCTGTTTTAGCATCATATTCTTTGCCACTTGGAATTCTAACTTTGTTTTTCTGATTGTTATTCATATTTCCTCCTTTAAAATTAGCAACCCCTATAAAAATGCCGTAATTTCGGCGGTTTTCCCAACAAGGAGCCACCTATATCTTGAATTAGCACATCAAGGAGCGACCCTGCAAAAATAAAACTAAAAGCCCGCAAACGCCCTAACGGTCGGCATTGCCGTCCGTCCTGATCGGAGCAACCCCAAACAACAGGGGTTGCTCCTTTCTCCTGCTTATTTTCGCACATGCGAAATCTCTGCATTAACCCCTACAACAGAAAAGAAAAAATCTTTGTTTTAATGCCGTATCCTCTCATTCGATATATCAATTCATTCGGCTTTATCACTGCTATATATTCTTTATCTTCTGTTGTAGTAATTAGTATAGTTCTATGGGTTTAGTTAATGATAAGAAGTTCTCACACTACACCCATACCTTTTTAGAACTACTTAAACAGTCGAGTGACGTAATATAAATTACTTCGTTTGCTGCCATCGGCTCGTTTACGATGCACCTTCTTTACAAGACCACGGTCTTGGAGATTCTTCATAGCTGCATCCACCGTCTTTTTATCAATTCCACATTCCGTTGCGATGAGCTTCCGTGAAGGGAAACAGGAATGATCATCATTATCACAGTGACGTACAAGGCAACAGTAAACAGCGAAATCCTTCGGCTTCAAATCAAATTCAAATATCCGATTTGATACCATAAAAAAGTTCTTGTGTTTTACCATCTCCTTTACTAAAGATTTTTCATTAGTTGTATTCATTTTTAACGCTCCTTTCAGTTATGTAACTTCATCTCTCTACAAGTGCCCAAAAGCAGCATTTTTTACCAGTATTTTTACGTAAAATTTATACCCCTCTATATAGCGTCCGGGAAACGAGGTTTTGAAAGGTGGTTTTTCAAAACAATTCACAAATTATTTACAGATTTGCTACTTGCTTGCATAGAAAACAACTTTTTATTACCCTCTATATATCGTCTGGGAATTACAATTTTGGAGACCCATTTTTAAAAAATTTACCCTTTCATATAACGTCGAGAAATTAGCGTTTTGTAGACCGTTTTTTATAAAAATTTATTCCTTCACTTATCGTCCGAAAATAATACTTTCTACCAGTACTTTTTTGAAATTTTTTCATCCCTTTACATAGCGTCCGAAAAATAAAATTTTGTACATGTGTTTTTTGAAAAAATTATTCCTTTACTAAGTGTCCTAAAATCGGTATTTTGGAGCCTGTTTTTTGCAAAAAAATATCGCAAGTCTATTAAAACTTGCGATAAAATTTATTTACACATTTCGTTTGAGAGGAGTCTCTAAAAAAGGGGAATCCGGGGCGATTTTCGGCGTTTTTTTGCCTTGTGTCGCATTTAAAAAGCGAAGGCAGGTGTTTGCTCGTCTGAGCATTCACTCGCCTTAAATTGCCTTATTTTTGTTTTTATCCGCCGTAATTATCATCGCTCATAAGTATGCATACATACCATTTATCATTTGCTTTTGCTACGCCAACTGCGATGTATTTGTATTCCGAGCCACCCACATACGACCAATGCTTTTGGCTATTTCGGAAGCCTGATGCAATTCGCTCTGCCATACTTTCTGCTGTGCCGAACCAATCTCCCGTGCCGATGGCTTCACGGCTATATCCTTTGTAATAACTGTCATCGGGCATACCATAAGTAGCAAGGTCAATGAATTGTCCGTATTTAAGTTCCGTGCTGACATGTTGTTCTCCGCGATGCTCAAAGTTTATTGTTAGTTCGTTTGCTCTGTATCGCGCCACCTCTGTCAATCCGGGGAGCATCGTGGCCGCCGTATCACCCTGTGCTATGCGGTAAGCGTTAACCTTTTCTATTACAAGCCTTTCGATATCTGCGGGATCAACCTCCGGCCACTGTATCCCCACATATATTTCTTCCTCTTTCGGAGGTTCTTCAACCGTCGGTTCTGTATTTTCCGCCGCCGATGGCTCTGTTGCTTTTGTTGTTTCGGTACGCTTGGTTTCTTCCGTTGGCTTTGCCGTTGTTGTAGGCTCTGTGGCGGTCGCAGTCGGCTCGGTTGCCTGATCCGCGCTCTCGGTCGGGGTAGATTCTTTTTCTTTCTCTGTCGGCTTTACCTCCGTTACAGGCGGTGTTGTTTCGATATTTGTTTCTGTTATTATCGTTTCCGATGCCGTTTGTGGCAGACTCTCGGTAGGCGGCGGTGCGGTGTTGCCACCACATCCTACCATACTCACGAGTACCCCACAGCAGAGAAGAAGGATAATTATTTTCCTCATATATCCTCGACCTCCTCCAAGCCTTGCATCACTTCCACCATTATGCGAGTGGCGAGAATAAATCCCGAACCGAACGCCTCACGCTCGGTGATACAAGACAATTCGCTTGTGCAGTCTTTGAACTTTTCAAAGGTTTCTTTCTGCTTTTCGGTTAATCCTGCAGTTAGTTTATCCTCATTTTTGCATATCAACTTGACGAGCTTGTCAACCCTCGTCCCTCTTTTAATATACCTTTCGTGCGGACTAATGTTTCCGTAGTATAAATCTTCAAGTGTTGTCATTTTCATCCCACCTCACATAAGAAGAGGGCGACTCACCATCGAACATTGCCGATATAGAGTCGCCCTCTTTATTCATTTTTTCTACTGCAATCAATGCGTGTTTTACGAGTAGCATATCCATCCAAGTCCGCTCGTCATACTCTGCCGGACGACCGTTCTTGAGATAGTCTGCCACTGCCGCACTCATCACATCATATTTTGCGCCGTTGTACACATCCTGTACTGTTATTCGTGCCATTTGTAGCACCTCCTTTGCAGTACAACAACATACCACAAAGGTTTTCACAAGTCCAGCGATTTATTTCTAAAAAGCAAAAGCACTGCTTTCCTGCGACGCTAATGCGCATTAGTACTATCCTTTGAATATTGAGTTTTATTGTGCCTCACGAATTCTTTGTAACAAGTTTCCAAATTGAGCTTTGCATTCATCATTAAGAATCATATCACCAGCTACAACTGCATTACAAAACAACTTAGCTAATAAAACTTTATTATTTTTATCCGCATCTTCAGGAAGCCCACTTGCACTAATAAACTCACGCAGCGATTTCCTACCAATAAGATCTTCTATAACCATTGGGGTTTCGTTATACGATTTGGAATTTATATTCTCCACATCAACATTTTTAATATATAAATAACTTTTTCCATATTCGTAAAAAGGACAACTATCTAACTTATTTCCGCCTTTTTCAACGCCTTCTTTGTCAAAATCAAAGACAGC
The DNA here is from genome assembly GCA_045594845.1 of Faecousia sp. Lineage (GTDB taxonomy): Bacteria > Bacillota > Clostridia > Oscillospirales > Oscillospiraceae > Faecousia. The sequence continues at coordinate 19,423 of JAZNZH010000059.1, forward strand.
CACAAATCGGCAGCCCCATCCTTTCAGTATGTTACACACGCTCACACAATTAGTGACGCCGAACGAAGGAATTAAGTTTATATCCTCGCTACCAATCATATTAAAAACTGTATGCAGATAAATATAATCACTTGCACCTTCACAAACTACATTAATTTTATTAGCAGAGGGCCCGAAAGAATCCTGCAAACTCATTCCAATAGCATTGACAATGGGAGCATATGTATCCTGCTGTGTATCGGGAGAAATCCGACCATCATAAGCATTTTTATATATTTGAGTAAAACCATCTGCGCTTTTGACTACTGCACGTATTCTGTGAATACCGTTTGCTTCCATATCAAGCATTTGGGGTAAATGCGTTGAATATATAATTTGATTACCTTTATTTTCAAGGTGCTTGAATAAGAGTAATAACTCTTTTTGAGCATTTACATGTAACGAGGTACCTGGCTCATCAAACAAATATATAACATTAGACCGCGAAATACCATGAGCAAGTGCATCAATGAAGGTGTTAAGGTACCACTTTAGTCCGTTACTTCGTTCAGCAAACGACAGTGCTTCACCTTCATTTGTTCTTACTGAAAAAGTCACAACATTCGAATCAAAATACACGTCAAGAACAACTTCTTCAGCAAAATAAAATCGCTTAAATTCATCATTAATTTTAGAATTTATAGCCCTTTTGATCTTATCACGAATAGAAATTTTTGATCCTGAGTTTCCGGCTTGAACTGCATTTATAAAATCAGTTGGATCAATGCCAATTACGGAAACTAAATCAGGAAGCAAACTGTTAGTGCTTACAGTTGGATTTGTTAATTCCTTTTGCACCTCATCGTATTTATAACTCGATTTTAATATTTTATTTGAATTGCGATAGAAGAAAATGGGAATTTTAGCTTCTAAACCTACCCATTTCTCCTTAAACTCATTCAATGCAAATTGTATTGGTTCTCTTAATTCAGTAGAAGCCTTAGGAATTCTGGTCTCGACATAACCCATTGCCGCATATATTCTTCTTAGATTCAAAGAATCTGTAGGTTGTAAGGAGGAAATGTACACATTGTAATTATTATACTCTTGATCTTTCAATTGAAAGGGATTCTTGCCTAACGCTTCTACTAACGAATCAGCTGAGTTTTTGATATGCTTGTTGAAATATTGTAACAATCCACCTGTAGTTACATGCTTTTCTTTTCCGATAATAATAACCGATTCTTCAGAAATTCCATCATCTTTTTCTTCTTGAGAGGGTTTAAGAATTATCTCGTATTCTATTGTTGCGTTTGTACCGTTATTACGATTAGCATTTTCAACATTAAATGCATTCTGCATATTGCCGAGAATATTAATGTGAGATAACCCTTCAATAATATTGCTCTTTCCACTTTCGTTTTTTCCTATTATCGCCGTAATGTTAGGTTCAATGATAATTTCGTTTAAGTTTGTTCCAATGGATTTGTAGTTTACTAATTTAATTGAATGCAGTTGCAATATTATTCCTCCTCTTTGTGATTCTTGTTTTGAAAACTTCTTCAGAATGGCGAATCTTGATCTTCTACAGTTGGCTCTATATTCTCTATGCAGTGGGATTTATAAGAATTGCCAACGCTAAAATCATCTCATTCCATCGGTTATAGATTCGACAAACGTCTTTTCATCCTCAGCCAAGCTTTGAGCATAATCCTTTACCTTTTCTACAATTATTTTTGCACCTTGCATCTGCAAAAAGTTCTCGGCATTGATGTAGGATTGCTCAACTGTTGTCCGTTGAGAAGTATTCACAGTATTCCAAACAAGAGTTTCAACAAGATGCTTATTCATCAACTTGCGAATATGATCCTGCATTTGAGAATACTGCTGTGTTGCATAATAATGTCGGAGGAGGATTACATCGTCGATATAATCCTTAACCTCTCTGACATCTTTGAATTTTTCGTATATTTTTAAGTAATCTGTCATTTTCACTCTATTTGCTTTATCATAGATTCCTCTTGAAAAAGTTTTCAAGTGAACCGTCCTCTAAATCTATACTGTTTACTTGGGAAACATTTTCTTTACGTGCTTTCCAATCAAATCGTCCGGAATAGTCAACTTTATCCAACAGTTTTTCACAGTCGCTTATAATTGTATCAAAATGCTTTTGTAATATTTGTGCTGTTTTTAACACCAACGGATACGTAGTGTTGATCGGGCCAATAAATTGGGGATTTTTCATCAATTCATCAATTTGTGTTTGATTGATTGACATCCGCAAATAAGCACACTCTCTCATCATCGCCATATAAGAAGAATACTTCCCCTTAAATGCGGTCAACTCAACAGATAACTCTTGTTTCTTGCAAAATATTGAATAATCTAAGTTGAATATACAGTTTAATGCTGACGAAGTTTGGTATTGCTGCTGATCAAGCATATCGGGAACCACATGGATTTCTTTATTTTCAATGACCGCTGTCATTGTATTTTTTGCAACCTTTGCAGCCGCATATAGGCATACAGTATGACTATACAACTCGTTTTCCAGAACTTTTTTAAGTTGTCTATAACCGAAAATTTCACTAATCAATACAACCAAAGAACTTGCAAAAGCTCCGCTGAAAATTACAAACAAGAACTCATTCGAAAACCAACTGCACTCAAAAGAAATGACAATGCCAAACAAATACGACAATGCTAAAAAGGCGACCGAGGTAATTGCTGTATATATTAGAGTTTCTTTCTTTTTTGTCATACAATTCACTCCATCGGCTTAATCATGGATTCGATAAATGTGATTTCATCTTCTTCCAGACCGTATTTAGCATACAGTTGCTTATCAATATCAGATAATCCATTTGCCCAAGTAATGTCAGAATTATTCTTGAAATTTTGTTGCGGAACGAAGGAATAGATATTGCTTGTTAATACTTGGGCTATCTTTTTTATGCCCAACATAAATCTAAAGAATTTTGTATTCATGTATTTGTTTAGATTCTCGGCTTCGGTTTGGTTGTCAAAATCTCCTACAGCTAACAGGGTATTTGAGCAAATTGAACCGGGCCCCATAACAAAAGTTCTTCCCAATATTGCCACTTGTTTGCCATCCAATAAAGTGCCAGCGCCCCCATTCATTTTAGAAGTGAAAACCTTCCAATGATCGCACAGCGAAGAATTACGAGTTATCAAGTCTCGACTAACAAACTGTATTTTTTCATACGCACACAAAATACTGATTTCATGTGATTCATCTTGTATTTCTACCATTTCTTTGTTTAAATCTGCATCGTTGGCGGGTATTCCAAATGGATTTCTTCCCGTAACAATTTCTTCCATCGAAACAAAATCCGATGCTCTTACCTTTTGAAGAATACTAATCATTCTGTTCATAGGAAGAATAACCTCCAAACCATCTTCAAATAGAGGTCTTTCAACACACGTTTCCGTTTTTTGTTGAACTTCTTTGAAAGTTATTGCTCCTGAGTAATCAGGTTCAAACAAGAAGTAGTTAACACCACCGGGCACACTTACTCCATCAAATACGTCCGAACTACTGAGGAAGTTTGTTATTTTTCTAAAATGATTATGATCCCTAACAAACTCTCTCAATTTAACAAAAGATCGATCCTGTGCATTTCCAGTAAACCATCTCGAAGGCGTAATCATCGTTAAATGCTTCGGATTGATTGTAATAGCCATTTGCATCATAGTGGGGTAAAGTTGTTTGCTCAATGATCTGTTGCTTTGACCTCCTATGTTCTCTTGGTAAGGAGGATTTCCTACTACCACATCAAAATTCACTATCTCATCTCCTTCTGTAATTTCATCGTTCATCGTAATGCTGTCAAAAGGCTTGTTCTGCCTTAACAGACTGGCTATCTTTGCGTAATCAATATCGCCGTCCTCGTCCTTAACCTCCAAAAGGCTATAAGAAGTGAACTTGGAAGCGATATTATCCACATTCAAGCCCAAAATCTCGTATATCATACGGGTAAACTCATAGGTGATGCTTGATGTGGGGATGGTGTAAATCGCATCCTTCAATGCTTCTTTATCATATCCCAATGCGATATACTTTTCAAACACAGCAAGGGCAAATTCGCCTGCCTTACCCGCAATATCAAGTACCTTGTTTCCACTGTCCATAACGGCTCTCAAATCGGCATCGTCAATCATATCAATCATATCCTTGCAGATATGCTTCGGAGTGATAACCTCGGATTCGCCGAGCTTTCCGAATTTCTGAACAGATACAGATGCACGGGTAACAGGATCAACTGTATCGTCATGGGAAAGCTGATTGAGATTGTGGATTTTATAATCCAATCGACTGAGAACAAATTTATCAGCGTGTGCCAGCATTCCTTCAAGCACGTTCTTGCTGATGCCAAGATTTCTTGCAATACGAGCGTTATTCGGCTCATCGATGCAATCAATAATATCGCTGAGAGAAATAACCGTGTTCTTTGTAAGGAATGCAAAGAACAGAATTCTTGCGTAGTACGATCTAAACTGTTTTACGGCATCCTTTGTCTTTTCTTCAGTCTGTGTGATGTCGGCAGGCTCATCCGTCTGTGTATCAGTTCCTGTAGTTGTACCTGTTGCACCTGTGGTATCCGTAGGATCAGTATCATCGGGCGTATCCATATCATTACCATCGCCGTCTGTGCCTTTAATGGTAAGACCTGCTTTCGAGCCGAGCTCGTTTTCACGCTCAATAGCCGCACGAATTGCATCAATATCAAGCAAGGACATATCCACGGGGATTTCGATGGTTTCTTCCGCTACGCCACGGGATTTGGAATATTCGCTAACTGCTTTCAATATATCCGTTGCCGTAATTTGAACAATTTTATCCTTGTTCATCACAATAACGGGTGAGATACGCAGTTCTTCTTCAATACGTTCACGGAGCTTGCTGTTTCCGGCTTCATCTGTATTGACATTATATACCTGTGCTTTTTGTTCTTGCATCATGAAAACACGGTCGGGATCAAAGTCAACAAGAAGAGTCTGAGGCTTCATATTGATCTTGATCGTTTCACCGTTTTCATCCACAAAGGTCTTTATGTACTGATTCTGCAAACGAAATACTGCCTGATCGTATTCTTGAGGCGAGGAGGTATCCTTGAGGAACAGCATGGTATCCCATTCGGGAACAGTACTACCTGTCAACATGCGGTTAACCGTCAAGGTAATGGTTTTCTTTCCTTCTGCTTCACAGGCGCTGATTGCTCTCTTGATATCGCTTGGCTTTTTGTATCTGCTTGGGTTGTCCACGCCGGAAATGTTGATAATTTCATAGTCGTTCAGATTCTTAAATTTATCGGCGTTGCCTCTGATCAATGCTTCCAGAGCATCGCAAGAAGCACAGTACGGCAGAACAACAACGATATGGCGGCACATTTTGCCGTCCTTAATTTTATCATAATCGAGGAATCCAAGCAGTTCTTCATCCTCTTTACTACCGTCAATGACTTCAAGAAGGTCAAGAAGTTCTTGTTCATGAACGAACAATTTATGGTTTCCGTTATCAGCCTTAACAACGGATTTCGGTTTGAAGAGCGCAGAGAAAGCATCCGACATGCCGCTTTCACGCAAGGTTGCCATGCGTTTGCGTGCGGATTCATTCGGATTAAATGCAAATCTTATCATCTGAGGGAAACCAAAATAGGGGTTCTCCCATTCTTCCTTCGGTTCGTCCTTATCAAAGTTATCTCTATCCCATTCCTCTTGCTCACGGACAATATCGGTAAACTGATAAAAAGCAATTAAATCCTGCTCTCTATCGAATTCATCACTCATCAAAATACGATAAGGCGTACCGGAGAGGTGAACTGTTACGTTAACATCAAATTCCTTCGTGCTTTCCAAGATATCCTCAACGGAGTATTTTTCTTCCTTGGAAAGTTTCTCTCCTTGGCTCGCACGAAGCACGGCCCCGTATTTTTCAGCTCTTGCGCCAAAGTGTGTTTCATCGACGAGAAGAAGGTCAATTTTGCGACCGAATATTTGAGCGTGCTTGTCCTTAATGTTCTCACCCTGCAGATCCTGCAAAGTTAAGAACACCACTACCTTCTTAGGCTCAGTAGGATGATTAAGGGTATCCGTAACAATGCTATAATTATTCTCCAAATCAGCAGAAGAGAAAAATTCGTAATCGTTTCTGAAATTCTCGGCACTTTCAACCGTCTTACGCCACTCGTCGCGCACATCGGCCTTTGCAGACACAACGACAACGAGCTTTGCGCCCATTTCCTTGGCACAGCACATAGAGGTAAAAGATTTACCGAAACGCATAACTGCGTACATAAGCAGATGCGTTCTTCCGTTTGCTACGGCTCTCTTAAACGCATCTATGGTTGCTTGTTGATTCGGGCGAGGAAACCACATGCCCGTTGAGGCATATTTTTCAGTGGTGGGCAGTTGCGTTTTGGCATCGTAATAATGATACTTGCCTGATTTGCTTTCGTAATCGTCGTGAATATCTGCGATTGCTTCTTCCACGTCGCCTACGGTCGCTTCTCTGAAAAATTCCCTCGAATAATATACTCCTTCGGGGAGATCTGTTGGTTCAAGGCGGATTCTACACTTTTCAGACTCCAAAAAGTAATGAACCGCAAAATCACGGAAATACACATCCTCGGTGATTTTTGCGCTGCCTTCGAATTTCTGCTCAAGATTCGGAAAATACTCTCTCCATTCACTGAGTCGTTTCGACACAGGGCGGTAGGTATCGCCAACCTTCAGATAGTTCGGGATCGTATTCGTGGTAAAAGCATATATATGAGGTTCAACACGACCTGTTATTAAGCTGTCAAGTATGCTTAAATCTTTCATCATAATGCTCCAATCAATCATTTTTTAGAAGGGACACGAAGGTGACCTTCTTGTTTGCCTTCCAATCCTTAATGACACAGTAAATTCCTGTGTGTGCATAAGGATCGTTCTTGGCACATCCGGGACAAGGCTGCTTTTCAGTATTCATATCAAATAATGTGAGCTGTCCTTCTTCCACTTCTTTGCAACTTTCGGGGATTACGAATTTCAAACCGTCCATCTGCCATATATTCCACGAGAGTATATCGGCAATTTTCTTGAGAATATCGATATCGGGTTCTTTGTCAAACTTTGCCTTGTAGTAATCGATGAAGGTGAAAAGTAGGTTTTCTCGCGCCAAAAGTACATTGTCGCCCTGCCAATCATAGCCATAGGTATTTTGAAAGGACTTGATTGCCCATTTCAGCCATTCTTTCTCTGTGTGTGTATTCTCGCTTACAACACGGAGCTTTCTGTCAAGCAAGCCAATACGCTGTGAAAGCTCTATCATATATCCGCTGACGGTGTCGTAACGGCTAACAAGGTACGGTGCTTCGCCGCAAGTAATTTCCAAGCGAACGTCGTTAATATAATCTTGCCAAGTCTTGCCTGTTGCGGTGGGAAACACGATCGGCTCGGTGGTTGCAATCCAAGTTTTATCTTTTTCCTCGTTGAACACAAAATCTGTATCGAACCATGCGTTATCCACGAGATTATTCTGTTTGTTACAGATCCATGAAGGCGTGAACACTTCCGCTTTATCACGAATACGGTCTGCTTGCTCTTTTTTGGATTTTTCGGTTCTCGGCTTTACTACGCCACCTTTATGACCGGTAATCGCCATAATAGATATTTCATCTGAAAACTGATAGCCGAACCCTTTATGTGCATAGTTATCCGTAGCCCAAATAATGTTTTTCTTTGAAGAACGATCTTTTAATAATATCTCCAATAGTTCATTATCGAGCTTGTATATATAATTTTCTTTTATATCAATTCGATTTTCTTCCATAATCCTCACCATGATATAATAATTCTATCAAATTTGATGTCCTATAATGCGGACTTTAATTTTCTGGGATGAATTCCATAATATCATCTACACCGCAGTTTAGGGCAGCACAAATTTTACCGAGGGTTTCGACAGTAACATTTTCACCCTTGCTCATTTTGGTGATAGTATAATTACTGATGTCTGCAACCTTGGCAAGATCTTTTTTCTTCATATCGTGGTCAATTAAAAGCTTCCATAGTTTCTTGTAACTAACAGCCATAAGTACACCTCATAAAAAAGATTATAATTTAATAATTTATTATATCACGAAAGTCTGCATTTTGCAACGGCAAAATAAAGCGATAACTGCATTAGTTTTTAATAAATCAACAAACTTTCTTGGAAAAATAAGTTTTTAAAGGTCTGTATAATTTGTTGTTTGTTTTTTGAATAGGAATTTCCTTAAAGTAAACAACCATAAAAAATACTGACCATCGTTTGATGGTCAGTATTTTTTACACTCGTCAATCGGCTTGTTTCATTGAATATTCAAGATATCCTTATGACAACCTACCTTTGGTCGGGGGTTTCTTTTACTTAATCAGCAGTTCAGCAATCTGGATTGCATTGGTGGCAGCGCCCTTACGGACCTGGTCACCGCAGCACCACAGGCAGATGCCGTTAGGGTCGGTCAGGTCAGGGCGGATACGGCCAACAAACACGATATCCTGATCGGTGGTGTCCAGAGGCATGGGATACACCTTGTTCTGCAGGTCATCCATCAGCTTACAGCCGGGCGCCTTGCCGATCACCTCACGGGCCTGGGCAACCGTCACAGGCACATCAAAGTGGCAGGAAACGGAAATGGAGTGGCTGCGCACCACGGGAACACGGACACAGGTACAGCTGACCTTCAGCTCGGGCAGGTGCATGATCTTTCTGCCCTCGTTCTGCATCTTCATTTCCTCGCTGGTGTAGCCGTCCACCTGCTCACCGCCGATCTGAGGGATCAGGTTGTAAGCGATCTGGTAAGGGAACACCTTGGGCTCGTAGCTTTCACCCTTGGAGAGGGCTTCCACCTCGGCCATCAGCTCAATGGGGCCGCCTGCACCTGCACCGGACACTGCCTGATAGGTGGAGGTGGTCATTGTGCGGATGGGCGCGATGGAATTCAGCGCATTAACTGCGGTCATGGTGATAATGGTAGAGCAGTTGGGGTTGGCGATAATGCCGTTATGACCCTTCACATCCTCGGGGTTCACCTCGGGCACTACCAAAGGTACAGTGGGATCCAAACGGAACGCAGAGGAATTATCCACGAACACAGCGCCGGCAGCCTTAATGGCAGGGGCAAACTCCTTGGCGATATCATTTTCAGCAGCGCCCAGCACGATGTCCACACCGGCAAAGGCCTCGTTACAAGCCAGCTTGATCTCCACGTCCTCGCCCCGGAATTTCAGGGTCTTGCCTGCGCTGCGTGCGCTGGCAAGAGGGATCAGCTTACCTACGGGAAAGTTCCGCTCCTGCAGAACTTTGATCATTTCCTGACCCACAGCGCCGGTAGCGCCCAGGATCGCAACAGTATAGGTCTTCATAGAACCTTCCTCCAATTACTTTACAAAACTGTTATACAGCACCCGGATAGCCTCGGCAAAGTCCTTATTATCCACGCCGAAAATAATGTTCAGCTCATCGGGGCCCTGCGTGATCATGCGGATATTGATGCCGGCCTTACCCAAAGCGGCAAAGATCTTACCGGATACGCCAGGACGGAAAGCCATCTGATGGCCAACCGCCGCAACGATGGAAATGTTATCCAGCACTTCCAAGCGGTCGGGATTGATCTCCTGCTGGATCTCTGCCAAAATAGCATACAGGCGCTTCTGAATCTTGGCAGTGGGCATCACCAGAGAAACATTGTCAATGCCATTGGGCGCAAAGTCCACAGAAATATTGTGCCGCTCCAGAATACTCAGCAGACGGCGCAGAATGCCAACCTCACTGGTCATACCACGCTTAAACATGGTAATGATGGAAAAGTCCTTCTTGCCGGTGATACCGGTGATCACCCGCTCAGGATCGATCTCGGTCTCAAACTCCTCCTGGATCATCGTACCTGTATCCTGAGGAGCATTGGTATTGCGGATATTCACGGGAATACCCTTTTCCCGGACAGGCTTGATGGTGCCTTCATGCAGCACCTGAGCGCCGGCATAGCTCAGTTCCCGCAGCTCGTCGTAGGTAACTTCGGGAATGGGCTGGGGATTTTCCACGATCCGGGGATCTGCCATCAGAATACCGGAAACATCGGTCCAGTTCTCATATACATCTGCATCCAACGCAGCGGCTGCCAGCGCACCGGTGATGTCACTGCCGCCACGGCTGAAAGTGCGGATACGGCCGTCGGGCATCGTGCCGTAGAAGCCGGGGATCACCATAGACTCGCCCTTATACTGCGCCAGAGCGGGATAGGAGTACTCCTTATCCACAGTGCCATCCATATTGAAGCGAACCCAGTCCGCAGAATCCACAAACTTAAAGCCCAGCAGGGCTGCCATCAGCTTTGCAGAGAAATACTCACCACGGCTGACCAGCTCATCCTGAGAGATATCTTTAGCGTCGAGACGCTTTTTCAGTTCCTTAAACTCGGTTTCCAGATCCACATCCAGTTTCAGCTCGTCACGGATCTCCAGATACCGGGAAGTGATCTGATTAAAAACAGGGTCACATGCCACGCCGTACTGCACGTGGGCATAGCACAGGTACAGAAGATCGGTGATCTTATGATCATCCTTATGAGCCTTACCGGCAGCGGAAACCACCACCACGCGGCGCTCTTTATCAGCAAGGATAATGTCCCTTACCTTGCGGTACTGACCGGCATCCGCCATGGAGGAGCCGCCAAATTTCGTTACTTTCAGCATTATATACCGTCCTTTCAGAACCCGTTCGGGTCTGTGGGTCTCAAACAGTTGCGGCGATGAACGCCTGGGGATTGCGCTTCAGCCAGGCGTGCATATCGCTGACGGAAACAGGCTTTGTGATCACAGCGTCCTCCCAGATCTCCTGGGTATTTTCCTGCAACCAGGTGTCGGTAGCGCCGCTGACATAGTAGATCAGCTTTTCGTCATTGACAGCGTTGACCTTGCCGCCGTAAGGTGCATAGAAGCCCTTGCCTGCCAGCACATCTGCGCAGTCCTGTACTACATTGTATGCAGTGGGGTAGCGGCCTGCGCCCTGGCCGTAGAAACTCATGCGACCGGATGCGCTGCCGTGGAGCGTAATCAGATTATAGTTTGCGGGCACTGCAGATTCCGGCTCACCAACGGGAACCAGCGTAGGCTGCACATAAGCGCTTACCTTACCATCGGTGCATTTGCCGGTGGAAATCAGCTTGCAGACCACGCCGTGAGCGGTGAAATTCTCCACATCCTTGGCCCGGATGTTCCGGATGCCTGCTGCGGGAACAGTGTCCTTTTCCAGGCTGATACCGAAAGCGATGTTAGAGGACAGGATCACCTTATGCCAGGTGTCAATGCCGTCCACATCGGTGGAGGGGTTCGCCTCTGCATAGCCCAGCTTCTGCGCCTGTGCCAGGGCATCGTCGTAGGAGAGGCCCAGTCGGGTCATAGAGTCCAGAATGTAGTTGCAGGTGCCGTTCATAATACCACCAACCCGGGTCAGGGTCTGGATGCGGCGGGCGCGCTCCAGCTCACTGAGCCAGCCGATACCGCCGCCAACCGCTGCGGTGCAGCGGAAGCTGACGCCCTTTTCCTTGCAAAGGGGCAGCAGATCGTCGTAGAAAGTAGCAACCAGCGCCTTATTGGAGGTCACCACATTTTTGCCGTTTTCAATAGCCGCGCGGACAAATTCATAAGCAGGATGCAAACCGCCCATAGCCTCCACCACAGTGTCGATGGTGGGGTCTTCCACGATCATCTTAATATCCTTGCAAGCCTCTGCGTCAGGAAGGTTGATTTCCTCCAGACACAGCACTTTTACCACCTGCATGTCCTGGCGCTCCACAGTCAGATCGTACACGCCTCTGCCCACAACGCCAAAACCTAAAAGACCGATACGCATATCGTGTCCCTCCTTTTTCTCTATCCGGCGCAAAATGCCGGAACCTCTTGCTTTTTCATAAAAAATAGTATACCATATAGATATCTCGTTTGCAATAGTTGCAAAACCAAAGAATTTATAAGAATTCTGTTTATTTTTGTACATTGAGGCGAAAATTCCCCGATTTTGGAGGCAATTCATGATATATCATTCCACCAGAAACGCCGCCGAGGCTGTAGACAGTACGCAAGCCATTCTGAACGGACTTGCAAATGACGGCGGCTTGTATGTTCCCAGCTGCATTCCGGCCATAGATGTGGAGGCTGTTCTGTCCGGCTCAACTATGGAAATGGCCACTGCTCTGATCGGCGCCATGCTGCCTGATCTGCCGAATATGGCAAATCTGGTCAGCCGGGCCTACACCGGCAAATTCCAGACTGAAGAACTCACTCCCACTGTTGATACCGGCAAGTTCACCGTGTTGGAGCTGTTCCGGGGCCCCACCTCTGCCTTTAAGGATGTGGCCCTGTGCGCCCTGCCCCAGTTGCTCACTGCCGCAAAAACTCAAAAGGGTATGCGGGAGGACATTCTGATCCTCACCGCCACCTCCGGCGATACCGGCAAGGCTGCGCTGGCAGGTTTCCGGGATGTCCCCGGTGTGAAGATCTGCGTGTTCTACCCCCACGGCGGTGTCTCCGCTGTGCAGCGGGCTCAAATGGTGACGCAGGAAGGCAACAACGTCACTGTATGCGCTGTAGAAGGTAACTTTGACGATGCCCAGACCGGCGTGAAGAACATCTTCGCCGCCGCGGATGACGGTGTGCTGCCCGGCGCAGTGAACACCCGACTGTCCACCGCCAACTCCATTAACATCGGCCGTCTCGCCCCTCAGATCACTTACTACTTCAAAGCCTATGCCGACCTGCTTAAGCGCGGTCAGATCTCTATGGGCGACAAGGTGAACTTCTGTGTTCCCACCGGCAATTTCGGTGATATTCTGGCAGGTTACCTGGCAAAGAAAATGGGTCTGCCCGTAGGCACTTTGATCTGCGCCTCCAATGCCAACAACGTGCTGACTGACTTTATCCGCACCGGCACCTATGACCGCCGCCGTCCCCTGCATAAGACCGTCTCCCCCTCTATGGACATTCTGGTGTCCTCCAACCTGGAGCGGCTCCTGTACTTTATGTCCGGAGACACTGCGCTGGTGGCAGAGCTGATGCAGAGTCTGAATAAGGAGGGCTCCTACACCGTTCCCGACACCCTGAAGCAGGCCATTTCCGCAGAATTCTGGGCCGGCTGCTGTAATGACGAACACACCGGTAAGACCATCCGCAAGGTCTGGAATGAACAACATTACCTCTGCGACACCCACACCGCTACCGGCTGGGCAGTTGCAGAAGATTATGTAAACCAAACCGGTGACAGCCGTCCTATGGTGGTACTGTCTACCGCCTCTCCCTATAAGTTCCCGGCCGCGGTACTTTCCTCTCTGGAGGAGGTCACCGGCATCGACGAATTTATGATGATGGAGCGGTTGCAGACCCTGACCGGCATTCCCATCCCTGAAAACCTCTGCGGTCTGCAGGAAAAGAAGGAACTGCACACCGGCGTAATTCCCAAGGAGAATATGCTATCTTTGGTAAAATCCCTGTAAATAAGAACCGGGCGACACCTGCTGGTGTCGCCCGAATTTTTTATTTTCTCCTTTTCTTGCGGAAGATGAATCTGCGGAACAGAATCACATTCATCACCAGGAAAAACGCAATCAGAATAAGCAAAGTCATAATCGGCTTTTGGGGTGCCAATGTTGCTAACAGCATCAAGGGAAAACCGAATACGATCGCCGGGAAATTCTGATACACCAGGTTATCCGCTGCCGGGGTCTTGAATTCGCCGTCGATCTCACGAAGCAAAATAATACCTGTGCTGGCAGTGCCGGTAAGCATACCGTACATAGCCAGGAACTGGGCCTGGGTATAGCGCTTAAAGAGGGTCTTTGCCACAAACAGATTGTACGCATAGGTGATCACCAGACCGACTACGCCCAAGATCAGCAGGACGCCCCAGTACTTCTCCACATCACCCAGGCGGATGGCTGCGATACCGGCTACCACCATAATATCAAAGAAGAAGTTGCTGACACGGGTCATCAAAAAGTCGTTGGTATATTCCTTCTTGACGATCTTGGCCTTTTTCATCAGACCAATTACAAACTTGATCACCGTAGCAGCCAAAACGCCCAGCAGGAAGTTAAAGCCGAAGATCACAGATTTCATACCCGGCAGGAGCTTACCCAGACCAAGCATCAGCACGAAGGACAGCAGATATGCCACTACGATCAGGGCGATCTGCACGGTCATCTTATCGATGCTCTCCTGCATGGGGATCTCACCCTCAGCCTGAATCTGCTCAGAGTAGATCTCGCCTTCCTCATCCTCATACTTGTCCTGTAGTTTACCCTTGCGGCGCAGGATGTTCAGATGGATCACGCCGCCAAAGCTGGCGCAGATAAAGCCGAAAGCCGCAATAGTCAGACCAAAACTTTTTCCGCCAACAAAACCAAAGTCTTGCTCGTAGATATTGCCATAGTTCATAGCTTGGCCGGTACCCTGACCGTAGCCGAAAGGCAGCAGCACACCGGCAGCTTCAAAGAAATCATCCATCAGAAGGGCTGCGATCAGTGTGATGCCAAAGCCCACCACCGCCTGCAGCAGATAGGTCGCCACAGTGGTAACACCGGTATTGAAAATATCCCGGGTGCGGCGCTTGCTAAGCTTGCCGTGTCCGCTTTTAAAGGTAGAGGCGATAAAGCCCAAAGCCAATGTGTGATAAGTAATCTGCTCCAGCACATTGGTGCCGTTACTGCCAAAGAACTTGGTGTCGAACATAATCTCGCCGGTGACAGCCTTATACACGCCGGCGATCACCACCAGAATCACGCCACCAATCACAGACACCGGAATCAGAGATTTCTGCAGAAAAGGAATGGTTTTTTTCAGGGCATTGGCCGCCAACAAGCTTGCCAAAAGCACCGCCAGAATATTGAACCAGCCCCAAACACTATAGTCCCAAAAATTGATCATCTTCGTTACCTCTGCTAATATTTTTGAATCGGTAGTAGATATGCACATATTTCAGGGCATTGAAATGCTTGCTGCCCTTGAACTGATAAACATCATCGCCATGGTAAACATTCAGCTTATTGCGACCAAGCACCGCTGCAGCGATGACCTCCTCAAAAGGCAGTACCAGGGCATTGGCCGCACCCTCGTCCAGCACCAGCCGGTCACCGTACAAGGAGAGCTCTGCGTTCTGGCGCATAGGCTGCTTCTTTTTGTACAGCAGCACCCGGAACACATCCGCCCGTTCCCGGTAGAGGGGCGCATCGGTGTGTTTTGTCACATCCAGCTTATTGATAAATTCCTTTTGATAATCGTACCAATGGGCAGCAAAGGGAAACGGGAATTCAAAACCCACACCCTTAAGGCGCTTATCTGCGCCGTATTCGATCTGCCGACCGCACTTTGTACAGGCGGTGATGTTGCCTTCACTGTGGAATGTGGAAAGTCCGCAGAATGGACACACATACGCCATACGTTCAATGTATTCTGCCCGTTTCTCGCTGCGAAACGGGATGTCTGCCACGGCCTCATCCACATAAAGGCCCTTTTCCACCCGCTGTGCCAGTTCCTCTCTGCTAAGGGCTGCTACCTCTTCGGCAGAGATCACTTCCACCACGGAGGCGTGCATCCGGCCCTTACGGACCTTGTCGCTCCAGCGGGGTTCTGCGCCATAGCCGCCCTCGATCCGGAACAGGGCGATGGGCAGCCGCAGTTTCTTGGCAAGTCCGGCAATGGCCGGGTTCATATACTCGGTTCTGCCGCTGTATGTACGGTTACCCTCCGGGGCGATGCAGATAGTGCCGCCCTCCCGAGCCACCCGGATGCAGGTCATCACTGCATTTGCGTCGGTGGTCTGCTTCTTGATGGGAATGGGGGCTACCAGCCAGCGGATCACAGAGGAAATCCATCCCAGAGAGAAGATGTCCTCCGTGGCCATATAGTACACCGGACCTTTGAATGCCAGCCCGGCAAAGAACTGGTCAAAGGGTGTCTGGTGATTCAGCAGAATCAGATAGGGCCGCTTTTCCTGCTCCCGGAACGGCTCAACATGCATTCCGTAGCGCAGCCGGGTGTAGATCCAAAACGGCCATTCCAGCAATGCGCGCACTGCATAGTGCCGGGGGCGTATCCACTTTTTTGCTTTTTTCTTCTTCATCGAAACCTCCCCGTTGCGCAACTGGGTGTTTGCAACCTTAATCATATAATATGCGATTATATTTTACCACATGCTCACCCCGAGGGCAAGTTTTTTCGACACTTTCTGTCTCTCCTTTAACGAGAAAAATCCACTCTCCTCACGGGAGAGTGGCGCTTATTTCGTAATTGCTTTTTCTTTTTATGCCGAAAGAAACTCGTTTGCATTTGCTCTTGCCGTCGGCATTGCTTTTAGACGGTTCCCGTCCTGTTCCGATAATAAAAAAACAGATATCCCGAATGGGATATCTGCTTTTTGGTACGCCGGAAGGGACTCGTTTGCATTTTCGCCAAAGGCGAAAATTAAGGTTCCGCTGCGTCCAGCCGCAGCGGGCGGCGCTCGTCCGCGCCGCATTTAATCTTTCGAGTCCCTTTCTTACATAAAAATTAAACAGGATATCCCGGATGGGATATCCTGTTTAATGGTACAGCGAAGCTAACCAAATCCGAACCAAACCCGGCCTCAGCCAGAGCGGTTTCTACATCTTCTAGTGTGATGGTTTCCGCACCATCTTTGTGGTTGAAAGTGATGACCAGTTTGTCATCGTAGAGATAAATCCGGTTGATGAACATATCGATCAAAATCTGTCTGTTCTTTTCTTTGCTCATATCCAGCACCCGGAATCTGTACAGGAAATGCTTGATTTTTTCCTCTGTCAGCTTCGGCTTGGCAAGCTTTTCATTGGCGATCCGAATCTCCAAATCTTCCTTTGCTGCTTCCAGTTCATCCAGACGGCCCTTTGTGGACTTGGTGAAGATACCTTGCTGAATGGCATTCAGGAGATTTTCAATGTTCCGCTCCACATCCCGAAGCTGCTGTTCGTAAAGGGGCAGATTGATATTTTCCCGCTCCTGCAAGTCCATCAGCATAGCGATGATTGCTTCGATTGCCTTATCATCTGTAAGCATCTTCATGGTGTGCCGCACCACAAACTCTTCGATGAAATCTTTCTTGATCGCCTTCTTTTTGCAATCCGTCCGCTTCTTTTTTACGGACACGCACTTGTAATAATGATAGACTTTGCCGGAACGACCTTTGCCGCTCTCACCGCACATGTAGGCTCCACAGTGGCCACAGAACAGCTTGGTTGTCAGCAGATAGTCTACTTCTGCTTTGGCC
>JAZNZH010000060.1:0-16868 GCA_045594845.1 Faecousia sp.
GAGTGCTCCTGCAGGTTGTGGCCAACACCGGGGATATAAGCGGAAACTTCCATACCATTGGTCAGACGCACACGGGCGATCTTACGCAGTGCGGAGTTCGGCTTCTTGGGGCTGGTGGTACGGACAGCGGTACATACGCCACGCTTCTGGGGGGAAGGCAGATTGGTAGCCTTGTTCTCCAGGGTGTTCAGACCTCTCTGCAGAGCAGGAGCGGTGGACTTGAAGGTAACCTGCTGACGACCATGTCTAACGAGCTGATTAAAAGTAGGCATTTATTTTCTCCTTTCTGAAAATCTCGCCTTGCGGCGGTATATATTCTTCGGTAAAACCGTAAGAACCTTTTATTGCAGCACTGCAGCTGCGGTGGCACCGACTTCGATCCCGCATGCACGGCCAAGGTCCGCCATAGTGGCGATCCAGGCATACTCCACGGATGCGGTGCGGCACAGAGCCTCCATGGGCTCAGTGATGGCAGGATCAGCATTGCTGGCCAGGAACACAAAATCGGCAGTTCCGTTCTGCAGGGATTTGCGGAGCTGCTTGGCTCCCACCACTACTTTGCGGCCTTGGATTTTTGCGTTAGCCTCGCTGATGGCCATAGTTTTGCTTTTAATATCCATACAGACTAATATTATACGCATTATTTCTGGAATGTCAACAAAAATTCGCAATTTATTTAAGATTTTCTAAGGAAAAAGCCGCAAAAAGGCACCCCAAACGGGGTGCCTCTGATTCCTTTATGATTTTACAGTTCGGAATAACCGAAAGAGTTCACCAAAGCATCCAGTTTCTGTCCGTTTTTACAGAAGGGACATTCCCGATAATCGTAGCTTTGGTAACCGGGAAGATCGCTGAGAGTATAGACGGAAGCAACAGGATATCCGCCTGCCTCCTTCACTGCGCTGTACAGTGACGCCACGCCGGCCACATATCCGCCGTAATAGCCGATAGCTTCGATGCTGCGCTTAGCTGTAAAGCCGGTGGTCATACTGGCCATTAGAACAAGAATCTTCTTACCCCGGATCATAGGCTTGATATTATCCCGGAACACGATCTGGCTGTTGGCATTATACTCCGGCTCCAACACATAAATATCGTGACCCTCATTCACAGTAAGCACACCGGGCTTGACCAGTTCATTTGCAAGACATGTGCCTACCACCGCCATACCGTCCAGGCAAAGGACCGTGTCCACCTCGGTATACCGGAAATTCTGCACCAGCTGCCGGGCAATGGATTTCGCCTCCATCAGGTCGGTCTTTTGGTATGTAATGTCGATGTAATAGTTAATATGACTGTGGTTGGTAGCAAAATGGCCCTGGGCATAGCGCAGAGGTACATGCCCACGCTGAATAGGTAATTCTTTGATTTCGATCATAATGTTCCTCCTGAAAGTAAAAAAGCGTTTTCCACGTCCGGCAACAGCGTTTTTGCCGGATTCATGAAAAAACGCTTTTTTTCATTATATCCCGAACCTATTCTAAATAGCAAGTAAAACTTTCCTGTTATTTTCACTAAAAGGCAACGCCCATCATTGTTGATTCTGCCGAGCCCGCAATTGCGGCTCCTGTCGAAGAAATTGCTTTGCGATGATACTGCAAATCTCTCTTCGTTGAATCAACTCATGCACCTGCGAAAAACTTGCCCAGCGAACGGCATCCGTCTCTCCGGGCTGCAGGACCACCTGGTCCAGTGGAATATCCCGGTGCAGGCAGTAATGATCATAGTGGATATAGCCTTCACGGACATACTCCAGAAGTTCAAACTCCTCCGGCTCTGCCCGGATACCGGTCTCCTCCCGCAGTTCCCGGACAATCGCCTGCAAGCTGGTCTCTCCTGCCTGAGCAGACCCGCCGGAATTCTCCCAAGTTCCGGCAAAGGACTTGCCCGGCGCTCTGCGGGTAAGCAAAAGATTGCCTCTACCGTCATAAATCCAGACACAAACCACCAGGCCGTACTCCCCTCTCTTCCAGGGAGTACCCCGGAGGTGGACCCTTCCGGTAACGTTTCTGTCGCTATCGTAAATATCGTTGAATTCTCTCATTATTCCTTCACTGCTTCTTCCTTATTACTATACTCTTATTATAGCGATTTTCTATTGATAGTCAACAGAAAATCCCCACACACCGGGGTGTGTGGGGACAATTTTCAGCAATTATTTTGCAGCGGTGACCAGATCTGCGGTATCCTTCGCGATCATCAGCTCTTCGTTGGTGGGAACCACCCAAACCTGAACCTTGGAATCGGGAGTGGAGATCATCAGTTCCTTGCCCCGGGTCTTGTTCAGATCGGGATCGATCTTCACACCCAGGAAGCCCAGGTACTCACACACAGCTGCGCGGACAGCGCAGTCGTTCTCGCCGACACCGGCAGTAAAGGTCAGAACATCGATGCCGTTCAGAGCAGCGGCGTATGCGCCGACATACTTAGCAACCTCATAGCAGAACTTGTCACGGGCCAAAGCGCAGTTCTCATTGCCGTTCTTTGCGCCGTCTTCCAGATCACGGAAGTCGGAGGAAATGCCGCTCATTGCCAGCATACCGGACTTCTTGTTCAGCATATTCAGGCACTCGTCAACGCTCATGCCGTACTTGTTGCAGATAAACTGCACCACAGCGGGATCGATATCACCGGAACGGGTGCCCATAGGTACACCGGCCAGAGGAGTCAGACCCATGGTGGTATCCTGGCACTTGCCGTCCTTCACAGCGGACATGGAAGAGCCGTTGCCCAGGTGGCAGTTGACCATCTTGAACTCCTTCTTGCCAACCAGCTCAGCAGTGCGGCGAGCCACATACTTGTGGGAGGTGCCGTGGAAGCCGTAGCGGCGGATAGAGTCGTTCTCATAGTACTCAGTGGGGATGGCGTAGCGATAAGCCTTGGGAGGCATAGTCATGTGGAATGCAGTATCGAACACAGCGACCTGGGGAGTCTTGGGCATAACTGCCTGGCAAGCCTCGATACCCATCAGGTTCGCGGGGTTGTGGAGGGGTCCCAGAGGAATGCACTTCTTGATAGCGGTGATCACTTCATCGTTAATGATGCAGGAATCAAAGAACTCCATACCGCCGTGCAGCACGCGGTGACCCACAGCGTCGATCTCGTCCACGCTCTTGATAACACCACACTCGGGATCCTGCAGGATCTCCAGAGTGGCAGCAATTGCCTCAGAGTGAGTGGGCATAGGAATGTCCTTAACAATTTTGTTGTCGCCAACCTTGTGGTTCAGACGACCGTCGATGCCGATACGCTCGCACAGACCCTTTGCGGAAACCGCGCCGGTCTGAGGATCCATCAGCTGATACTTCAGGCTGGAAGAGCCTGCATTGATGATCAAAACATTCATTGGAAACATCCTCCTGAAAAAAATAATTTTCTTTTTTGTAATTTTATGGTAAGATAGCCATAGCTATTGCTATTCTATACCACTTTTCAGGATTTCTCAACCCCTTTATAGAAACTTTTTTCAGAAAGGAGCGATTTTTATGGAGATCACCGGCATTATTTGCGAATACAACCCGTTTCACCGTGGTCACGGTAAGCAGATCAAAGCACTGCGGGAAAATAGTGACACCGGCATTGTGTGTCTGATGAGCGGCAACTTCGTCCAGCGCGGTGAGCCTGCCATTTTCGACAAATCGCTCCGGGCAGAGGCCGCCATCCGCTGTGGCGCAGATCTGGTGCTGGAAATGCCTGTGACCACTTCCCTGTCTTCTGCTGAGGGCTTTGCCGCAAAGAGTGTAGAGATTTTAGGTAAATTCTGCAACAGGCTTTCCTTTGGTGCGGAACATCCTGACAAATATGCTTTTATGGCGACTGCCAAAGCGCTGCTCTCCCCTGCTTTTTCCGAGCATCTGCGCAGCGCGCTGGATACAGGCATTTCCTTTCCTGCTGCAAGGCAGAAGGCATTGGAAGAAATGGGTGCGGGCAGCCACTTGCTGCAAAGCCCCAACGACATCCTGGCGGTGGAATACTGTAAAGCCATTTTGGCGCAAAATTCTGCTATAACTCCCAACCCTATCTACCGGGGCGGAGACTATCACGCGGATACTCCGGATGAAGAAAATCCCTCTGCCACTTCCCTTCGGCAAATGATCGCAGCCGGCAAGGACATTTCTCTCTATCTTCCGGAAGAGATCACGGAACTGTATCATGGCGCGGTGCGCCACCACCTGTCTTATGCGGAGCGGGCGGTTTTGGGGAAACTGCGGACCATGACCGACGAAGAATTTTCCAAAGTGCCTTATGGGTCTGAGGGTCTGTGGCGCAAGCTGATGCACGCAGCCCGCTCCTGTGCATCCTTGGAGGAAGTGTTTGCATCTGTCAAGTCCAAACGCTACACTTATACCCGGATCAGTCGGATGGTGATGTGTGCATTTCTGGGGATCACGGAGGATATGCTGAACACACCTGCGCCTTATATCCGGGTGCTGGCCTTTAACAAAAAAGGCCGGGAGATTCTGAAAATCGCCCGACAGACCGGTGAATTCATTAACGCCGGACAGTCTGTGGACTGTACCCATCAGGCGTTGGAAAATCACTGCGGAGATCTGTACGGTCTCTTCTCCCCCGCACCGGAAGCCCCCGGTGTGGAATCCCGCCGGCGTGTCATTAATATGTAAAAAACTGCATCTTCCGGAGAAGGTGCAGTTTTTCTTATTTCTCTTTTGCCGCTGTATCGATACTGCCGCGAAATACCACAAACTTATAGTACAGAAACTCCAGTACAAAATTGGCCACCATGGTCAAGCCCTCAGCCAAAAACGCATTCCAGTGGTGTGCTGTCATCAGTTCCATACTCCAGGCAGAAAAGGGTGCAAACACACAGTAGAAAGCTGCCACTTTCAGCATTGCCACAGGAATATTGTTTGCAGATTGGAAGGTAAACTTCCGATTCAGTGTAAAATTCCAAACCACGGATGCTACCAAGGCAATCAAATTGCAAAGCCACTCCTGCGGAATCTTGATGACCGAAAACGTCAAGGTGAATACCGCGATCTGAATGATGCCTGCGCTCACAGACAGCAATAGGTATTTTATAACACGCCAAAATTCTTTTTTATTCATTACGCTCTCCTTAATTGTAAACACCGTGGTGCGCGCCGGGACTGTCTGCGGTGATCGGCTGGAAGGTATAACCGTTCATCAGACCCCAGATAATGATCTTTTCCACCGCTCTGACACTGTAGCCGTGGATATCGTGCTGCAGCACCACAGAATTCTGACAGCGGGATACGCCGTTAATCACATTGTAGAATACCGCATCAGAGGAAGTTGCGCCTCCGGCATCCCGGCTATCCACATTCCAGTCGAAATAACGGTAGCCACAGGCTTCCACCGCCTGGACCAGTCGGGTCATAATTCCCTTATTGTACTGGGCGCTGAGAGTGTTGGAGCTGCCGCCGGGAAAACGCAGCAGCATAGACTTGATACCGGTGTGGGTTTCGATGATGGCCTGCATTTTCTCCAGGTCTGCAAAGTAGGCCGCCTCACTGGCATAGACCTGCTCAAAGCGGTGGGTTGCAGTGTGGATTGCCACGGTATGGCCCTCCGCTGCCGCCCGGGTCAGGGTGCTGTAATAGCCGTTGTTTACCACAAAGAAGGTGGCTTTTACACTGTACTTCGCAAGGACATCCAGCAGGTACTCTGTATGGGGGCCGGGGCCGTCGTCGAAGGTCAGGTAGATTACTTTTCCGTTGGCCGGGGCGCACTGCGCAGGATCAAACGGAAGTACCACTACCGTCCGGGATACCGTGCCGGTATTCTCAAAATCATCTGTGGCGGAAAAGGTCAATGTATATGTACCGGGGGTAAAACTGTCCACATAGCCGCTCACTACAATCTGGGAAGTCATATCACCCTTTACATTATCCACAGCGGTGCAGCCGGCATCAACATAATCCTTACCCGCCTGGATGGTAATGTGGGCATCACCCAGTAACGTCAGCTGGGGTGCAGCAGGGTCATCGTAGACCACGGTGCGCTGGACGGTGGCAGTATTGCCGGAGCTGTCTGTTACAGTATAATAAACAATGCCGTCCTTCTCTTCTGTCTGCACAGATTTCGTCAAGTCGCCGTCATAGTTATCAGCGGCGGTAAACCCCTCTTCCTGATACGGCTGGCCCGGCAATGTGTAGCTGTCGGGGTTGGTGGTCAGTGTTATCACCGGCTGCTGGGTATCCACCACATGCACAGTACGGCACACACTGTCCCGCAGGCCTTCGTGTTTGGTGGAATAGGTCAGCTCGTAATCGCCGATCTTTTCCGTATTCACTTTACCGGAAACCGTAACCTCCAGTTTGGTGGCTTCATCCGGCTTTTTAATACTGTAGGTTTTTGCCTGGGCACCGGCATCGGTGTATGTGCTGCCTACTTCCAGTGTTATTTCCTCCTCGCCCAGCAGACTGACCTCCACTCTGGTGTTGGCCTTTTGCTGCCGCAGTACCACAATGGATGTGACGATCAAACCGGCCATCAGCACACAAAAACAGCTCAGGGTCCAAAGAAATATTTTCAATTTTTTGCTCATAGGGGACCCCTCCTTCTCTTCCATTTAATGTCGATTATATGACTATTTTGTCGAAAGGTCAAGACGAAAAAAACTCCCGGAACACTCCGGGAGTTTTCATTTATACGCGTTTATAGCAGCACATTTCGTAGGCAATTCCATTCTCTTCGCCGGATTGCAAAACCTCCTGCAGCTGCCAGGCAGGATCTGCGTCCAAATTGGGGAAAAATGTGTCCGACTGGGGTGTGCAATGCACCTTTGTCACATAAGCGGTGTCACAAAGGGGAATCATTTGCTTATAGATACTGCCGCCGCCGATCACCATAGCGCGATCTGCGGTCTTTGCCAGCTGCGAAGCCTCTTCGGGGCTATTGCAGACAACGAAGCCGGGAATCTCTGTCTGGCTGCGGGTCAGCGCCACATTCACTCTGCCCGGCAATGGCTTTTGACCGGGAAAATCCTCGATAGTCCGTCTTCCCACGATCACCATTGCGCCTCGGGTTGTCTCACGGAAGAACTTGCGATCAGCGGATAGCGCAATAGGTTGGGTGCCGTTTTGGCCGATGCCCCAGTCGTCATATACTGCAACGATGAGTTCCATAAATTGTTCTCCTGTTTGGGAGATTGCCACACCGGTCTGGAGACCTGTTCGCAATGACCCGTTATTATCAAATTGCCATAGGGATCTCAAAATCAAAGGGATGGAACTGGTAATTCTCCACCTTGAAGCTGTCCTTGGTAAAGGCGTAAAAATCGGTGATGCTGTCATCCAGAGTCACCTTAGGAGCAGGATAGCCCTCCTTCTCCAGCATTGCCTTCACCGCGGGAATATGCCGGTCATAAATATGGCAGTCAGCGATCACGTGGACCAGCTCGCCTGCCTCCAGACCTGCCACCTGGGCCATCATCATCAACAGCATTGCGTACTGACATACGTTCCAGTTGTTTGCAGTAAGCATATCCTGAGAGCGCTGATTGAGAATGCCGTTGAGCGTATTGCCGCTGACATTGAAAGTCATAGAATAAGCGCAGGGATAGAGGTTCATTTCGTGGAGATCCTGGAAAGTATAGATGTTGGTCAGGATGCGACGGGACGCAGGATTGTTCTTCAGGTCGTAGATCACGCGATCCACCTGGTCAAACTCACCTTCTTTGTACTGATGCTTCACACCCAGCTGATAGCCATAGGCCTTACCGATGGTGCCGTCTTCACCGGCCCACTCGTCCCATACATGGCTGCCCAGGTCGCAGATGCGGTTGGACTTCTTCTGCCAGATCCACAGCAGCTCATCCAAAGCAGACTTCCAGTAGGTGCGGCGCAGGGTCATCAAAGGAAATTCTTCCTTGAGATTGTAGCGGTTGACCACACCGAACTTCTTGACGGTATGGGCGGGGGTGCCGTCTGCCCAACGGGGGCGGACTTCCAAGTCGGTATCATAAAAACCGTTCTCTAAAATATCCAGGCATGTGGCCCGGTACAGTTCGTCGGCTCTGCTCATATTATTCCCTCCTGCGGTAATTTTCTGTCATTATATCACAGAGTCTGTCCGATTTCCACACCTTTTATAAAAAAAGCGGCGTGAAAAAATCACACCGCTTTTTGTGTTTAATTGTTGCGGAAGCGCATTAAAAACTCTTTGGTCTCCTGCCGTTGGGGATTGCCGAAGATCTCCTCCGGCGTACCCTCTTCGCAGATAACGCCGTTATTCATATACACTACCCGGTTGCTCACATCCCGGGCAAAGGCCATCTCGTGGGTCACCACAAGCATAGTCATGCCTTCCTGGGCCAGGTTCTTCATAACCTCAAGAACTTCGCCTACCATTTCGGGGTCCAGAGCAGAGGTAGGTTCGTCAAACAGTAACACCTCGGGATTCATTGCCAGCGCACGGGCAATGGCCACGCGCTGCTTCTGACCGCCGGAGATCTGACGGGGCTTTGCGTTGATGTAGGGTGCCATACCTACCTTCTGCAGATAGGTCATTGCAATCTCCCTTGCCTCTTCCTTGCTTCTGCCCAGCACCTTCATCTGACCGATCATACAGTTTTTCAGCACAGTCATATTGTTGAACAGATTAAAAGACTGGAACACCATACCCACATGCTTACGGTATTCCGGCGCTTTTATCTTTCGGGAAGCCACGTTCTTATCCTTGAAGATAATCTCACCGGCGGTAGGCGTCTCCAGCAAATTGATGCACCGCAGAAGGGTGGATTTACCGGAACCGGAAGCGCCGATCACAGAGATCACATCACCCTTATTCACAGAGAAATCAATGTCCCGGAGCACCACATTGCTGCCGAAGGCTTTGGACAAATGGTTGACTTGTAAGATCTTTTCCATATCACTTGTCCTCCGTAAATTCTCTGCTGTTTTCCTGGAAGGGCTTATGCTTATCCGGGTGGGAATAAGTACCGGCCGCCATGGTCAGGCTGTCCACCTCTACCAGCTTGTAGCTGCCTGCACCGTCCATCTTCTTCTCCCACATACGCAGCAGGAAGGATGCGATCAGGGTCATAGACAGGTAGCCCACCATTTCAATGGCTGCAGAAGGGAAATACTTGTAGGTCGTACCCACTACGCTCTTATGAACATCAAAGAACTCGGAAAAACCGATGATGCTCATCACAGAGGTATCCTTAATATTGATGATCAGGTTGTTGCCGATCTGGGGTAGAATATTCCGCAGTGCCTGAGGCAGGATCACATGGGTCATGGTCTGCCAGTGTGTCATGCCGATAGCCTTGGCACCCTCGGTCTGGCCGGGATCAATGGAGACGATGCCGCCTCGGACGGACTCTGCCATATATGCACCGGTGTTAACGGATACCACGATAAAGGCGCACAGCCACACGTTTTTGAACTGCAGGGCATAGTTGGTAAAATACGGCAAGCCATAGTATATCACAACAGCCTGCAGGATCATAGGCGTGCCGCGGAACACTTCCACATAGATCTGATTGATGATCCGGATTAACCGCAGGACAGATCTTTTAATAATATTATCATTTTTGCTGTAGGGAATGGTGTTAAGCACACCGCACAAAAGGCCGATCACACAACCCACTGCGGTACACAGCACCGCAAGGGAAATGGTATTCCAGACGCCGTTAAGGTAAAGTCCGGCATATTTCTCCCAAAGCTTTGCAATATCCTCGAAAAGCTTCACAAAGACATTCATAACGTTCTCCTTTAGGATAAGTCAATATGCGCAAGCGTTATGCTTGCGCATATTGTATGTGCTTTACTCTTCGATGGGCTGGATCTTAACAGCCTCTTCCATCAGCTTGTTGAAATCGTCAGCATTCATCTTGTCCAGCACGCCGTTCATAGCGTCCAGCAGAGTGGAGTTGCCCTTACGGACAGAGATGCCGATATTGACTTCTTCGTCGGAGACCTGGAAATTATCCTCAGCATTTGCGGAGAAGTCCAGGATAGTCAGGTCGGGGTATACTACCACAGCGCCCTGGGCGGTGGGCATATCGGTACACACGAAATCAACGGTCTTGGAGTTGACAGCCATCAGCATTGCAGGAGCGGTGTCCTGTGCAGTCTGGATGTCTGCACCCTTGATCTGGGGCAGGCAGCTGTCGTACCAAATGGTGCCGCGCTGAGAGGTGCAGGTGCCGGAGAGCTGGCTGATGCCGGTGGCGGTTGCCAGGTTAGAGTCCTTACGGACCAGGCAGACGATGGAAGCGTAGATGTAAGGACCGGCAAAGTCCACCACCTCAGCACGATCAGCGGTCATAGACTGACCGGCAATAGCGCAGTCGATATCGCCGTTCTGCACTGCAGGTACCAGGGAGTCCCAGTCCAGCTTCTTGATTTCCAGCTTCCAGCCGTTAGCCTGGCAAAGCTTCTTAGCCATCATAACATCGTAGCCGTTGGCAAAAGCGCCGTCCACATTTGCGATGGGAACTGCACCGTTGGCGTCGTCAGTCTGGGTCCAGTTGTAGGGAGCATAGGCGCATTCCATACCTACGGTCAGAACGCCGTCCTCCACGCCGGAGTTGGCATCCTTACCCTTACATCCGGTCATCATAGCGGCCATAGATACCACCATCAGGACTGCCAGGAGCATTGCAATAAACTTCTTCATTTTTGTTTCTTCCTTTCCAATTTAAAAAATAAAAAATCGAACCGCTTCGTCAAGCGATCCGACAGAAATAGCAATATCATAAAAGACCTGTGCCACTGCTGCTTCGATAGCGCTTCACAAAGTTTTGTGACAGTCCGGCAGATGTTCTCTGACGACCCAGCGCGAAAGACTCAGGCATCTTTCTTGCTTCGGCGGTCTCCCCTTTCCCACACCACGGCTGCCTGGCCTTGTGATGGGTACTGATGAATCCCGCGCCTCTATCTCGCGATTCAATTTTCTGTATACTAACACGCAAAAACGGTTATGTCAACCCCTTTTTGTAACTTTGTATATTCCACCAACTGTTTTCAGTGTAAACACAATCGTTTTGTACACAAAGACAATAGGTATAAAAATACCGGGGCATTTCTGCCCCGGTATTGGGTATGCTTAGAAAGGTACGCCACCGTTAAAATTGTCTTTTTCATTTTCCACTTCCAGGTCTCCCTGGCCGTTGTTGGGGGTGTTGTCGTCGGCATCGTTGGTGTTGTCGTCATCGTTGTTGTCGATGTCGGCGTCTTCATCCAATTCGCTGTCATTGACGGTATCACCATTGATAGTATTGTCGTTATTCTCTTTGTTGCCGTTGTTATCGTTGTTCTCTTCGTTGCCGTTGTTATCGTTGTTCCCTTCATTACCGGTGTTATCATTGTTTTCTTCGTTGCCGGAATCATCCTCTTCAAAGAAGCTGTCATCCACTGTCTCATCAATGGGGCCGGTGGGCTTTAAGTGATCAGTATCCTTATTCTTGGTGATCCAGTGGAAGGGATCCCAAATCAAAAATCCAACTGCAAGAATCAGCACTGCAACCACTGCGATCACAATAATCTGATTGGTGCGGTTCTTACGGGAAGTCTTTTTCGTCTTTGCCATTATGTAATTCCGCCTTTCTCAGTAAAATCGGAGCAAAAATTGTTTTAAAACGCCTAATTATTTTACTTGATTTCGCCAATTTTGTCAACAGAAAATCCGGGGTGCGAAGGTGATCGCGCCCCGGAAAAATCTGCTTATTTCTTGCGGAAAGACATACAGTCGGTGCACTGATCCATTGTGGGGTTGCACTCGTGGGTACCTACCAAAATACGGTCCAGAGAGCAGTAGTTGGCATCGCCGCAATGGTGTGCGCACTGGGAAACGGTGCATTCGATGCACTTATTGGCATGACAGTTCATTTTGTTTTCCTCCTTTACATGTGATGGAGGTAGTATGCCCCGAAAACCGCACCGCATTCCAAAGCCGAGGGCAGCTCTTTCTCTGCCGCCCTCATAAGCCACGCCTTTGCAAACGCAAAGTACGATTGCCCGCATTTCATACTATCGATCTGCGGGGCTTTTTGTGCAAATTCAGCTTTTCTTTTTTGCGGTTTTATGGTAGTATCTTTTTGAGGTGTTGACCGTGAAAGATAAAGTACAGGATATCATCCGGGTCCTGAAAGAAAACTATCCGGATCCTGCCTGCGCGCTGCACTACAAAAAAGATTATGAACTTATGATCGCCGTGCGCCTCAGCGCCCAGTGCACCGACGCCCGGGTGAATATGATCACCCCGGCTTTGTTTGCCGCCTACCCCACCCTGGAAGCGATGGCTGCCGCCCCGGTGGAGGATGTGGAGCATTACATCCACTCCTGCGGCTTTTTTCGCCAAAAAGCAAAGGACATCGTTGCCGCCTGCGGTATACTGCTGGAAAAACACGGTGGAAAAGTGCCAGACACTATGGAAGCGCTGCTTGAATTGCCCGGTGTAGGCCGAAAAACCGCCAATCTTCTGCTGGGTGACCTGTATAAAACCCCGGGCAGCGTAGTTTGTGACACCCATTGCATCCGTATCTGCGGTCGGTTAGGTCTGTCAAAAGGCAAAGAGCCGGAGAAAGTAGAGCGCCAGCTGCGGGCCATTTTACCCCCGGAGGAAAGCAGCGATTTCTGCCACCGGATCGTGCTGTTCGGCCGGGATATCTGCACCGCCCGTTCTCCCAAATGCGATGCCTGCCCTCTCTCCCCTTTCTGCAAACACATCCATCCTTAAAAAATACCCCTGACCGAAAGGTCGGGGGTTTTTTATCGGCATAAGAGCATAGGCTCTACGGAGGGGGGATCCCATTGATAAAGAAACTGCCCATCTTCTATAGTGCTTTGATGCTCACAGGAGTCAATCTGCTTCTGCGTTTTGTGTCCACTACCTTCCAGGTTTATATCACCGGTCTCATCGGCGCTGCCGGTGTGGGGTTACTGCAGCTTGTACTATCCGTCGGGTCGCTGGCTCTGACTGCGGGAGTGGCCGGAATCCGTACAGCTACTATGTACCTCACTGCAGGAGAGGTCGGAAAGCGACGACCCCAAAATGTGGTCTGGGTGCTGTCCGGATGCTTTATTTACAGCATTGTGTGCAGCGGCGCTGTTGCGCTGCTTTTATACTGCTTTGCCGGAAAAATCGCTGCCCTGTGGTTAGGCGTACCTGCAGCTGCAGACGCCGTACGGATGCTGGCAGGCTTTTTGCCGGTGAGCTGCCTTTGCGGCGTGATGGTGGGGTATTTTACTGCCGCCAACCGGATCGGTACATTAGCAGCGGTGGAGGTGGCTGAGCAAGCCTGCTCCATGGGAGTCACTTTGCTGTTTCTGCGTTTCTGGGCAGGAGATGATTCCGTTCGCGCCTGCCAAAGTGTGGTGTTAGGCAGCGGATTCGGCAGTATGCTGACACTCATCTGTCTGCTCATTCTACGGATAAAAGAACACGCACCCAAAGGGCCGCGGATCCCGGTTCGGCAGTCCCTTTTACAGGCAGCTGTGCCTTTGGCGTTGGCAGATGTACTGAAAAGCGGCATCTCCACCACAGAAAACTTAATGGTGCCCAAACGTCTTCGGTATTATCCCGGCACAGAAGATCCTCTTGCCTTATTCGGCACTGTTTGCGGAATGGTGTTCCCACTAATGATGTTCCCTGCCTGCATTCTCTTTGGGCTGGCAGAACTGCTGATCCCGGAGTTAGCTCGGTGCAGCGCTGCCGGAAGCAAACGACGGATTGGCTATCTGGTACGGCGAAGTTTGCGGATCAGTATGCTTTACGGCGGCATATTCGGCGGATTACTTTACCTGCTGGCAACACCGCTTTGCGTACGTCTCTATAAAAGCAGTTTGGCTGCGGATTGGCTGCGGTGGTATGCCGTTTTAGTACCGATGCTTTACTGCGACATCATCACCGATGCCATTAACAAAGGTCTTGGGCAACAAAAGGTCTCCGTACGGTACAACATTCTCACCGCTGCTATGGATGTAACCTTTCTGTTCTTACTGCTGCCAAAATACGGTATGTCCGGATACTTTTTCAGTTTTGCCGTTACCCATATTCTGAATTTCCTACTAAGCCTGGGACTGTTGATTCGCACCACTCAGCAGCGGTTCTCATTTGTTCCGGTACTGGTGACCTGTGCTGCAGGTGTCTGCAGTATACTCATTGTGCATCGACTCGATCCCGGAATTGCCGCCGGCGCTTTTTGCGCTGTTTTTACCTGCCTTTTGGTACTGACTGGCGTGTTGCGGAGTGAAGATATCCGCTGGGTTCAGGGTCTGATCAGAAAAAATTAACATTGATTATCCCCGGATTTTGATGTATTCTTTTGTCATATAAAGCACAAAAGGAGGCACCTTTTATGAAAAAGCCTTTCGGCAAATTGGCAGACGGACGGCAACCTATGCTGTATACCCTTTGCGGTGGCGGTCTGACTGCTGAGATCTCTGATCTGGGCGCTGCCGTAATTAAACTGTTTGTTCCTGATGCCCAGGGAAATATTGCAGACGTAGTACTGGGTTTTGACGATCCCAATGACTATATTGCCAGCACTACCTTCTTCGGCTCTGTGGTAGGCAGAAACGCCAACCGGGTGGGCAACGCCACCCTGAAGCTGGGCGATGTCACCGTAAAAATGGGTACCAATGACAACGGCATTCACAATCTCCACAGTGGCCCAGATTATTTCAAAGACCGGATCTGGACTGTGGAAGAACATAAGAAAAACACCATTCTCTTCAGTCTGGATAGCCCCGACGGCGATCAGGGTTTCCCCGGCAACGCCAAAATTCGGGTGCGTTACACCCTGGAGAACAGCGCGCTCTGCATTGCGTATGATGCCGTGTGCGATCAGGATACTGTGTTCAACCTGACCAATCACAGTTATTTCAATTTGGCAGGCCACCAGTTCCCGGAAAAGGCTATGCGTCAAACTCTGTGTATGCCTGCGCGGCATTTCACCCCTGATGACGCACTGTCCATCCCCACTGGTGAACTCCGGGATGTGGATGGCACACCCTTTGATTTCCGGGTGGCCAAGGCCATCGGCACTGACCTGGATAAAGACTATGATGCCCTGAAGCTGCAGGGTGGCTATGACCACAACTTTGAAGTGTACACCAACCCCTGCGCCATTCTCCGGGATCCCGAATCCGGACGGACTATGAAAGTAGAGACCGATTGCTGTGGCGTGCAGTTCTACTCCGGCAATTTCCTTATGGGTGAGACTGGCAAGGACGGTGTTTCCTATTGCTATCGGGGCGGTATTTGTCTGGAGACCCAGTTCTATCCCGACGCAGTCAACAAGCCTCAGTGGAAACAACCTGTTGTCAAAGCTGGTGTTCCCTACCGCAGTCAAACCAAGTACATCTTTGAATAACGAAAAAAGAGAGAGGCCATGGCCTCTCTCTTTCTTTTTATTCAAAACCGTTAGGGTTCTTGCTCTGCCAGTTCCAGGTGTCCCGACACATGTCCTTCAGGTCACAGTCCGCTGTCCAGCCCAGTACCTCTGCGCTCTTCTTGGGATCAGCGTAACACACCGCCAGGTCGCCAGGACGACGGGGGGCGATCTGATAAGGTACGGGGGTATTATTTGCCTCTTCAAAAGCCTTAACCATATCCAGCACAGAGTAGCCTGTACCGGTACCCAGGTTAAATACGCTTTCACCGGAATTTTTCATCAGATGAGAAATGGCTGCCACGTGACCCTTCGCCAGATCCACTACATGAATATAGTCACGGACGCCGGTGCCGTCATGGGTGGGATAGTCATTACCAAACACATTCAAATGGGTGCGCTTGCCAATGGCAGTCTGGGAGATATAGGGCATCAGATTGTTGGGTACGCCGTTGGGATGCTCGCCGATCAGACCGCTGGGATGAGCGCCGACAGGATTAAAGTACCGCAGAAGCACCACGGACCACTCCGGATCTGCTACGGCCAGGTCGCGAAGAATCTGTTCGCACATATACTTGGTCCAACCGTAGGGATTGGTGCAGTTTCCTGTTTTGGAGGTCTCACTCAGCGGCATCTCATTGTCACCGGAGTAGACAGTAGCAGAAGAAGAGAATACGATCTTCTTCACGCCATGGGCAGCCATTACGCGACAAAGTGTAGTTGTAGAACCAAGATTATTTTCATAGTAGCGCAAAGGCTGAGCAACAGATTCGCCCACCGCCTTGAGACCTGCAAAGTGGATTACACAATCGATCTCGTGCTCGGCAAAAATCTTCTCCAGCAAAATATTATCCCGAACATCACCCTCATAAAAAGGAACCGCGATACCGGTGATCATCTTAACCCGATCAAGGCTTGCTACATTGGAATTGCAAAGATTGTCAATGACAACAGGAATGTGTCCTGCTTCGATCAATTCTACACAGGTGTGGGTACCAATAAAGCCAGCGCCGCCGGTGACTAAAACTTTCATATGCGATCCTCCAATTGTTAATTTGGGATTTACATTTCTTACTTTAGCACAATTAAGAAAAGTCCGCAAGAATAAATGATAGAATTTTTTAATTCTGATACACTATGCAACTAATATTGCTCCAAAATTTACTAAATGTAGTCCGGTGATGTCCAGGCTTGCAGTCAGACGCTCACCTCCGGTTCTCGTCCGACCGGCATAAAAATAACGGGATGCCCCGTTGGAGCATCCCGTTATTTGGTGCCGGGTGTCCTGTTGCGGTTCCCGATAAAATCTTCGGGCTTACGCTCTTCCTCGATTTTATCGACCGCTGCCACTCGCTCAGGTCGCTCCTCCCGCCACTGGCGGCGCTCCCCTCGCTCCCCAGACTCTCACCTCCGGTTCTCGTCCGACCGGCATAAAAATAACGGGATGCCCCGTTGGAGCATCCCGTTATTTGGTGCCGGGTGTCCTGTTGCGGTTCCCGATAAAATCTTCGGGCTTACGCTCTTCCTCGATTTTATCGACCGC
>JAZNZH010000061.1:0-35898 GCA_045594845.1 Faecousia sp.
ATCAAGTTTTTGAATAATTTGCTCTTAGCAATATTACTCAAGAATTTTCGTTGGCTTAAATTCGTTTACACGAAACTTAAACAATTTAAATTGTCCAAGGTGTTTGTTCGTCTTTGCGTTATTCAATTTACAAGGTACAGCATTTTACTGTCCTCCCGGCGGCACGCCGTTCATCAGACAGCTTGCATATGATACCACCCCAGCAACCATTTGTCAACACTTTTTTTGAAATTTTTTCAACATTTTTTTCAGGGTGCAAAAAACCTTGAAAAACTGGCGTTTTTCAAGGTTTTTCTCCTACCCGATACGGTGGTTTTCTGTGATTTCTCCCAGTGCATCCGCTGCATCGATGGAACTTTCCTCCCGGCGGCTCAGATCTCCGATGCTGACCACTCCGCAAAGCGTTCCGTTGTCCACCACCGGCAGGCGCCGAACCTGCTCTCTTCCCATAAGATGGGCAGCTGCGGAGACCTCCATATCCGGCCGGACAGTCAGCACCCGACCGGTCATCACCTGCCGGACAGTGGTATGGGCCGGATCCAGATTTGCCGCCACGCACCGGGTGATCAGATCCCGGTCTGTTACCAGGCCGCAGAGCTTGCCGTCAGCGCCGCACACCGGCAGAAACCCGATGTTATGCTGCTGCAAGGTTCTCGCCGCCACCTGTACCGATTCTTCCGGGTGGATCTTTACCACGGCATCTGTCATAATTTCATTCACTTTCACTGTGAACACCCCCTCAAGGAGTAAGTATCCACATTTTTCCATAAAAATATACCCACAAGTATGCGAAAGCCGGGCCTTTCTAAGGAATGCCCGGCTTTTCATTATGTTAGATTTCCATTTCCATCGCAACTAAGTGTTAAATTGTATGTATTTGTCGAGACCGTAATTCCCAAAAGCTTTCTTTTGATAGTTGCAGATCCCTTGGCAACATTGCCGCTTTTCGTTGCGGAACTGCTATCCTTGCTATAGTTATTTGCATAGATATTAACCGCTATAGTGGAAGAAGTGCATGTAGCAGACGAACCTGTGTAAGAAAACTGTCCGCGAAGCACAATCTGCCACTCCAAATCACCGTTATTTGCATATTGAGATTTCGTCTTCGTGCCCGCCTTTGTGCCAGACGCTCTACAAAACTCCTCCTCAACGACAGTGATTATGTAGCTACCATCCGGCAAATACTCGATCTCTTCCCGCTTATTTGCGCTAACTGCACTCGCCGTTGTTGGAAGAACCGCAACTACAACCGCAAACACAACCAACCTATTACTCTTTTAATCATTTTTCACCCTCCATTTCTTCTATTGCCCATTCTTCCTCAATGGTGTCCTCATTATATCCGTGTGTACTATTCCATTCTTGAAAGATTGCCCATCCTACAGCTCCAGCCCAAAGCAGGACTGCCACGGCTGCTGTAGCCGCAACAATCCTGACTACAACTCTCCGAATACGCATTTTCCTAATTAACTCATCCAACTCAGTCTGCTCAACGCAGGAATATGCGATACTCTCCGGTGAACCGAAATGCGTCTCCACATCCGCAAGCTCCGCCTCCGGATGATCTTTAAGAAAGTTCTCTATATTCCCTTTCAAATCCTCCATAATGCGGTGCTTTTCTTTCCCGGTGTAGGGCAGTTTGCTGTGCACCTGCTTAATATACCGCTTAATTTCTTTTTGCTCCCTTTTCATTTTTTATCCTCGCAATCATTGATAATCGATGCCATACCCAGACCAACCGCCTGATACTCCCGGATCAACGCAGCCAAATACTCCTTGCCAACAGGCTCAATATGGTAGTATACGCGGGACATTCTTTTGCCCACCAACACCTTCCGGCTGGAGATAAATCCGCCTTCCTCCAGCTTGTAAAGCACCGGATAGAGCGAACCCTCCTGCGTAACGATACGACCCCCGCTGTTTTTCTCTGTTTCCTGCACCAACTGATAGCCATACATATCCTCTCTGGATAAAAGCGAGAGGATAATCAACGGCAGCAGTCCGCGCTGATAATTTGCACGAAAAGAATTATTTCCCATAGCCACAACCCACAACTTATTAAAATTTATAGCTCTAAAAATAGTTTACCAAAAAGTTTTTCTAAATCAATACCTATTTTACAAAAGTATTTGTTGACAACACACGCGACCTATGCTATGGTTAAATTAGGAAGACGGGATGCGGCATTCTCCCTCTCTTCCGCTAACTTTACATTTCAACCGGAGGTGATTCTATGAAGAAACCCATGCAACGATTTTTTGCAGTTCTCCTCTTGCTGACCACGGCAGCTGCACTGCTATGCAGCTGCAAAAAAAGTCCGGAACCCGAAGATGAATCCCCCGCAGATCCCAAAACCCTCTATGAACAGTATTTGGAACTTGCTCTGGAAGATATAAAAAAAGCGCAAGACAAATATGTTTACTTCAATAGTGAACGCCTGCAGTCCCGTGCGCAGGAATCCGAATGGGTTCTTGAAAGCTACGAAATCAATCAATGGAAACAGCTGAACGAAGATCTGTATGTGGCAATCACAACCGTGCAAAACAACTCTCACCCCGATTCCTATCAGATTGCTAACTTTGTTGGACGAATCGATGGAGAATTCCGCGTCATATTAGGAATCCTGAATCTTCCGGAATCTCTGAAAACCGGACTTGACTATAGCGAATACCTGGAAATGGACGAGGACTATTTAGGTGAGGTTCGTTTTGACGATCCCTCCCAACTGCCTGCTCACCAGCGGTTCTACAGGATATATCTGGAAACCGCTATGGAAGACCATTTAGACTCCTTGGTGTACCGCTATTTCAAGAGCCCTGAGTTTGAAACTCTCGCAAGAGAAAACCCTTCGGAGGCATATGGATACACGATAGATAAATGGGAACAGCTTGCCGAAAACCTGTGGGTCGTATATGTGGACCTATCGCACTATCCTCTCGACGAACCACAAAAGATGTACAACTTTGTAATCTACAGTCCCGGTGAATACAAGGTCGTTGCCGGCATCTCCGATCTTCCTAAACACTTTAAGGAACAAATCGACCCCGCGCCCTTTTATGATTTTTATGGTGAAGATATTATATGGCCGGAATGAATCACCCTACAGATAGATAAATACAAATTTGCCCCCAACATCCGCTACTATGGCGTTGTCAGAAACCTGATGTCCGATGGCTACATCTCCGGATCACTCCACTTTTTCCGGGATCCAATTTAAAATTTAAAAGGACGGAATCTAAATGATTCCGTCCTATTCTTATTGATATTCAATAGTACCCTTCTGGCCGGCAATCGCAACATAGCTGGTGCCGACGCCCAAAGTGACGGGAGTTCCGTCCTCCAGGGTATACTTGAAGGAATCCTCCAGCTTGGCACGCTCCCACTTGATGGGGATAATTTTGCCGTCGCAGGCGTAGTAGCCAGTGCCGGAGCCGATCAGGTCATAGTAGGTGCGGTAGCCGTCACCGTCGTACCACTGCTCTGCCTGCAGGAACAGCACATTGCGGAAGGTGACCTTCTCATTGGTGTTGCCGTCAGTATAGACATCGCCGTGCTGGATCATCTCGTAAGCGCCATCGGCATAGTTAAAGATCGTCTTCTTATCGCCGCGGAACTTCATGATCACCTGCTCTGCATTCTCGCCATCCACAGTGGAAGCGATATCGCCGAAGGTCCAACCGTAGTTCAGCACCTCTGCGGTATACTCGCGGGCTTCCATTGCCTTTTGCAGCTTTTCACCGGTGGTGAACAGGGTGTACTCCCACAGATAGCCCTGGTAATTATACCGATCGGTATCCCGGAAGAAGTACTGACCGTTCTGCATCTCGTCGATATGGGGCCAACCGGGGATCTTTTCGCCGTTGCTGGAATCATACCGGCCGCTGATGCCGCCGGGGCTGCCGCCGCAGTGGGCGATAGGCGCATTGTAAGAAAATGCTACATTATTAAAATAAGTACGGGCGCTGCGGACAGGGCCCAGCTTTTCGATGCCGGTCAGGTCAGAGAAGATAGCCAGGCATCTGGTAACGCCGCCCTCGGCTTCGATCTCATAGAGGATGTCTGCATTGCCGGTGCCGTGGTGGGGGTAGACATCCTTATTATTGGGGATGACCACTGCCACAGGACGACCCGCCCAGACCTTCTCCAGAACCTCACCGGTCAGGGGATGGCGGTATTCGGTTACCTCCGGTTCTGTGGGTTCCGTGGGCTCTGAGGGTTCGGTAGCTGCAGGCTTAGTAGGTTTGGGTTCGGTAGGCTTAGTCTCCTCTTTTTTCGACTTGCCGCAGCCGCACAGCAGCAGCGCGATCAATAAAACAGAAAAAATACGTTTCATCGGCAAAAATTCCTTTCTGTAACATGTTTCTCTCATTATACCAAATTCCGCGTTTTTTCTCAAGGGGTAAATCCTTCAAAAATAGGAATCCACTGCTCCCGCTCTGCCTGCTCCAGATCCTCTTTGGATCGGATGGTCCAGCCTACAGTGCGCAGACCCCAAAATTTCTTCACAAGGAAGATGTCCAGTCGCTTGCGGTCGGCAAAGCGGTAGGCTGCAAAATCCGGCTGAGTGAGGAAGTTTACCAACTGAAAGGTCATACCCACTTTCTGATACCAGGTAATATCCGGATTGGTTTTAAAGAAATTCTCTGCCAGCTGTCCCCGGATCACCTGGGGATGCTGCAGCCGCAGATGGCGGATACAGCGGGGGTCAAAGGACTCCATGCACCAGGGGCCCCGGTAGTCTTTCAGCACCTGGCAGGCCGCGTCAGTCAAAGCCGCGTAGTTATTGCCCACTGCTTTGAGTTCCACAATCAGCGGTACACGGCCGTCCACCAGCTCCAGTACCTGGGAAAAGGTTGGAACGGTGTCCTCCGTTCCCTCCAGACGGTAGTTGGGAAGCTCCTCCGCGGTCAATGCTTCCACCTTGCCCTCACAGCCGGTGGTTCGCAGCAGTGTTCCGTCGTGGATCACTGCCAAAGTACCGTCTGCCAGCAGGTGAAGATCCAGCTCGATACCGTAGCCGTTTTCTACCGCCAGGCGGAATGCGGTCATACTGTTCTCCGGCACGCCGTTGCCGTGGAGACCCCGGTGAGCATAACGCACACCCTCCAGCTTCTCCCAGCCGGGATGGTCCCGGCGTCCCTGCAATGCCAGCAGGTACAGCATCACAAACAGCAGCACAATCAACAGGAACAGTAAAAATATCATAGTGAATCAGTCCTCGATATCAAATGCTTCCAGGCCGCGCTTTGCTTCGGGCTTGGAGTCACCATGCTTCACAAACAGCATAGTCACAAAAGAGCCTGCCACAAACAGTGCGGCATAGGGGAACAGAACGCCCATACCTAATTTGTCCATCATAAAACCGGAGACCATAGGAGTCAGGGTCTGCGCCGCCATGGAAGCGGTATAATAGTAACCGGTGTACTTGCCCACATCGCCTTCGGAGCACATCTCCACCACCATTGGGAAGGAGTTGACATTGATGGTAGCCCAGGCAATGCCTGCCAGAACGAAAATGCCCATCACCAGAACATCGGAGGTATTGGTATCCACGAAAATCGCAGAAGCAAAGGCGGCCGCCAGCAGCGCCACGCCAATAAGGATGGCTTTCTTTCTGCCGATCTTGGAAGATACAATGCCCACAGGCACAAAGGAGATAATGGCAGATGCGGTGCCGATTGTCAGAGTCAGGTTGAAGTCCTTACCCAGAATATTGGAGGCATAGACGCTATACTTGGAGCTGATGGCATTATAGCCGAAGTACCAAAGCACCACGGATGCCAGCACCAACAGCAGGGATGCCTTCTCGCTTCGGGAGAGCTTGCGTTTTTCGCCCTGGACTTCCACTGTCTCGGCCAGGCCGTACTGCCGACTCTCGGCGTGCATTTCCTCCACCCAGGCGGGTTCTTTCACCTTCACCAGGAATACAATCAGCGCCACGATCATCAGCGCTGCCACAGCGCAGAAATAACCGGTGTAGCTCATCAGCGCATTCCGGGTGGCATCGGTGGCGAAAACCTTACCCAACACCAGCACCACAATGCCGCCGAGGTAGCCCATCAGATTAATGATTGCGTTGGCCTTGCTGCGCAGGGGCTTGACAGTCACATCAGGCATCAGTGCCACAGCGGGAGACCGGAAGATCGCCATTGCGATCAGCAGCAAAAAGAGGATTGCCACAAACAAGATCAGCGGCTGAGGATTTTGGGAGGTCTGCTGCCAGACATAAGCCTGACGGGCAGGGACTACCAGGTTTACATAATCTTCGTTGGTGGTCTTTTTGCCGTCTACCTCTACTGTGCTACGGATCGCCACAAAGTCCTCCCGGGAGATCTCCTCGGACAGGACAAAGGACTCCTCCTGCAGGGTAGCCTTTTTCTTGTTGGGCTTAGTGAGTTCCTTATCAGCCTGAGAATCGTAAATGATCTCCAGGGCCTTGGGATCGTCCACAGTGGCCACAGCGTCGATCTTCTTCAGCTGGGCCATATCTGCAAAGCTCAGCGCCACCAGCAGGATCACTGCGGCAATGGTGCCCACCCGGATAAAGGGGGTACGGCGGCCGGATCTTCCCTTATGCTTATCAGACAATGTGCCGAACAGCGGCAGCAGGAACAGCGCCAGGATATTATCCAGGGCCATGATCGCGCCGGACCAGAACTGACTCATACCGAACTTATTGGTCAAAATCAGAGGGATAATGCTATCGTAGGCCTGCCAGAACGCCAGAATCAGGAAGAAAGCAAAGCCTACCAAAACCGTTTTCTTTGTATTGAGTTTCATAGAAACGACCTCCACTTGGCTTATTTATCCTCTTCGGCAACAAAATCCAAGGTAATGCTCTTTACAGAGGGCTTTAATTGCACGCACTTGACGCCTGCGGCGTTCAGCATCCGCTTGGAGGCA
Source organism: Faecousia sp. (assembly GCA_045594845.1). Lineage (GTDB taxonomy): Bacteria > Bacillota > Clostridia > Oscillospirales > Oscillospiraceae > Faecousia. The sequence goes on from JAZNZH010000061.1 coordinate 6,904, forward strand.
ATCGTACCGGGAGTGGTGGCATACTTGTCGGACAGGTAGTAGACCTCCCGGATGCCGCTCTGGATAATGGCCTTGGCACACTCATTGCAGGGGAACAGCGCCACATAAATCCGGCTGCCCCGCAGGTCACGGCCGCTGGCATTGAGGATGGCGTTCAGCTCTGCGTGGACCACATAGGGGTACTTGGTCTCTTCGCCGGCGCGATCCCAGGGGAATTCATCGTCGCTGCAGCCCTTGGGCATACCGTTATAGCCGGTGGAAATGATGATATTATCCGGGGACACGATGCAGGCGCCTACCTGGGTGCTGGGGTCTTTGCTGCGGCGGGCCGCCAGCATAGCAACGCCCAGGAAATATTCATCCCAGTTGATATAATCGGTTCTTTTCATAATTGGCCTCCGTTATTTGTATAGTATAGGTGTATTATACAATATAATACATCTATGGGCAAGCAAAAAATCCCCGGACGGTATATCCGTCCGGGGATTTGCATTAATCGAAGAAATCCTTGATGGTCTCAAAGAACTTGTTTCGCTTGGGGGTAGAACGCTTTTCCATAGTCTTATCCAGCTTTTCCAGCAGCTCTTTCTGCTCCTTGGTGAGCTTTGTGGGCGTCTCCACCACTACTGTAAACCGGTGATCACCACGGCGTTTGGGGTTCTGTACAGAGGGAATGCCCTTGCCGGTAATAGAAAACATCTTGCCGGTCTGGGTACCTTCCGGCAGGTCGAAAGCCACCTTGCCATCCAGAGTGGGCACTTCGATCTTTGCGCCCAACGCCGCCTGGGTAAAGGTGATGGGCACTTCGCAGTACACCGTCATACCGTCCCGGCGGAAGATGGGATGGCGCTTGACAGAAACCTCCACCAGCATATCACCGTTGGGGCCGCCGTTGAAGCCCACGCAGCCCTCGCCGCGGATACGGATGGTCTGCCCGTCGTCCACACCGGCAGGCACTTTCACTTTCAGCTTATGGGTGCGGTAGACCTTACCCTTGCCCCGGCAGGTATTACAGGGGTTCTTAATAATACTGCCCTGACCGCCGCAACGGGGACAGGCGCTTTGGGTCTGCATCCGCATACCCATCACGTTCTGCACGCTGGTCACCTGACCGGTGCCGTTACAGTGAGAACAGGTCTCCACCTGGCCGTCTGCAGAACCGGTGCCGTTACAGGTGGCGCAGTTTTCGATCCGCTGGGCGGACACTTCCTTTTCTACGCCAAAAGCTGCCTGCTCAAAGGTGACCTCCACTCTTGCGCCTACATTTTCACCCCGGCGGGGTGCATTTCGGTTGCTTCGCCGGCTGCCGCCGCCACCGAAGATATCGCTGAAGATATCACCGAAATCTCCAAAGCCGCCAAAACCGCCAAAACCGCCGAAACCACCAAAACCACCATCGAAGCCTGCGCCGCCACCGTAATTGGGGTCTACGCCGGCAAAGCCGAACTGGTCATAGCGGGAGCGCTTTTCCTCATCGGAAAGTATCTCGTACGCCTCACCCAGTTCCTTGAACTTTTCCTCGGCTTGTTTATCTCCGGGGTTGCGGTCCGGGTGGTACTTCATTGCGCTTTTGCGGTAGGCTTTCTTTATTTCATCGGCGCTGGCCTTTTTATCGACGCCCAGCACCTCATAATAATCGCGTTTATTTTCTGCCATATGTTTTCACCTCGGTTAAACACACCGAAAAGGGGCGGCGGAATGCCGCCCCTTGGGCTTTGTTGGAAATTAGTCTACGGTCTCGTAGTCTGCGTCTACCACGCCGTCGTTAGCGGCCTGCTCACCCTGAGGTGCTGCATTCTGATAGAGCTTCTCGGACACGGCATAGAATGCCTTCTGCAGCTCATCGCTGGCTGCCTTGATGGCCTCCAGGTCGCTGCCCTTATTGGCTTGCTTCAGCTTGTCGCAAGCTGCCTGGATGGATGCCTTCTCATCCTCGCTGATCTTGTCGCCCAGCTCGCCAAGAGTCTTCTCGGTCTGGTAGACCAGGTGCTCAGCATTGTTGTGGGTATCCACTTCTTCTCTGCGAGCCTTATCCTCGGCAGCAAACTGCTCAGCTTCCTTCACAGCCTTGTCGATATCTTCCTGGCTCAGGTTGGTGGAAGCAGTGATGGAGATCTGCTGCTCCTTACCGGTGCCCAGATCCTTGGCAGAGACCTTCACGATGCCGTTGGCGTCGATATCGAAGGTGACCTCGATCTGAGGTACGCCGCGGGGTGCGGGAGCGATACCGCTGAGCTGGAAGTTGCCCAGGGTCTTATTGTAGGCAGCCATCTCGCGCTCGCCCTGCAGCACATGAACCTCAACAGAAGTCTGGCCGTCAGCAGCGGTGGAGAAGATCTGGCTCTTACGGGTGGGGATGGTGGTGTTGCGGTCAATGAGGCGAGTGAACACACCGCCCATGGTCTCAATACCCAGAGACAGAGGAGTTACGTCCAGCAGGACCACGTCCTTGACGTCGCCGGTGAGAACGCCGCCTTGGATAGCTGCACCAACAGCCACGCACTCGTCGGGGTTGATACCCTTGAAGCCTTCCTTGCCGGTGATGCCCTTAACGGCTTCCTGCACGGCAGGGATACGGGTAGAGCCGCCAACCAGCAGCACCTTATCCAGGTCGCTGGGCTTCAGGCCTGCGTCCTGCATTGCCTGACGGACAGGCTTCATGGTGCGCTCCACCAGGTCTGCGGTCATTTCGTCGAACTTGGCACGGGACAGGGTCACGTCCAGGTGCTTGGGGCCGGTGGCATCGGCAGTGATATAAGGCAGGTTGACAGAGGTACTGGTCATGCCACTGAGCTCGATCTTTGCCTTTTCAGCAGCCTCGCGGAGACGCTGCATAGCCATCTTGTCGTTGGACAGATCCACACCCTCAGCCTTCTTGAACTCGGCTACCAGGTAGTCCATCACTCTCTGGTCGAAGTCGTCGCCGCCCAGACGGGTGTCGCCTGCGGTAGCCAGCACTTCCACAATGCCGTCGCCGATCTCCAGAATGGAAACGTCGAAGGTGCCGCCGCCCAGGTCATAGACCATGATCTTCTGCTCATTTTCCTTATCCAGGCCGTAAGCCAGCGCCGCTGCGGTGGGCTCATTGATGATACGCTTGACCTCCAGGCCCGCAATCTTGCCTGCGTCCTTGGTGGCCTGACGCTGTGCGTCGGAGAAGTATGCGGGAACAGTGATAACCGCCTCGGTCACAGGCTGGCCCAGGTAAGCCTCGGCATCCGCCTTCAGCTTCTGCAGGGTCATTGCGCTGATCTCCTGGGGAGTGTAGTTCTTGCCGTCGATGGAAACGTGATAGTTTTCGCCCATGTGACGCTTGATGGATGCAACGGTGCGGTCTGCGTTGGTCACAGCCTGGCGCTTTGCCACCTGACCTACCATACGCTCGCCAGTCTTGGAAAATGCAACCACAGAGGGAGTGGTACGGCCGCCTTCAGCGTTGGCGATCACGACGGGCTCGCCGCCTTCCAGAACTGCCACGCAGGAGTTGGTTGTACCCAAGTCAATACCGATAATCTTTGCCATAATGTTTTCCTCCTATATGAAACTAAAATTTTTAACAATGTCAGTTGGCAACCTGCACCATGGCGAAGCGAATGATCTTATCGCCCAGGCGGAAGCCTTTTTGGAACACCAGGGAGATCACATTCTCACCTAAGGTGTCGTCCTCGTTGTGCATAATGGCGTTGTGGAGATTGGGGTCGAAAGGATCGCCCACCTGGCCAAAACACTCCACACCCAGGGTGTTGAAGATGTTCTGCAGTTCGGTCATGGTCATCTCCACGCCTTTTTTGTATGCCTCATCGGAGCAGGGTTGATGCAATGCCCGTTCCAGATTGTCATACACCGGCAGCAGTTTTTCCAAAGTGTCTGCCTTGCCGTTGCCGTAAGACTGCTCTTTTTCTTTCAGAGTGCGCTTACGGAAATTATCGTAATCCGCCGCCAGACGCAGGTAGCTGTCGTGCTCGGCGTTATACTTTTCTTCCCAGGGATCCACCGCAACCTCTGCGGTTTCCTCCATAATTTCCTCAGCAGGCAATTCCTGCTTTTCTTCCTTCTTTTTTGCCACGGTTATTCCTCCTCAGCCTGGCTGGCAGGCAGGCTCTTTTGTTCCGGCTTTGCGAACATCTTGGAAAGGCTCTCCGCAAAGTAGGAAAGTCTTGCGGTGACCTTTGCATAGTCCATTCTGGTGGGGCCCACCACGCCGATCATGCCCTGCATACCGTCGCCGATATCGAATTTCGTCATGACTACGCTGGTATCCCGCAGCTCCTGGGCTACGTTTTCAGGGCCGACCAGCACCCGGGTTCCGTTCTGATTCTGCATAATGGCAGGCAGGTTGGAAAGGGCATCCTCCTCCAGAGAGGACATCAGCCGCTGGGCTTTATCCACATCCCGGTACTCGGGCTGACCCAGCAGACGCATCTGTCCGGCCACTGCCATATTGGTGGTGGATTGCCGGTTCAGAGTCTCCACAGTAAACTCCAGCACCACAGGCACTAAACTTGCGGCTGCACCGGCGGACTGCATCACCCGCTCCAAAAGCTCGGGTGTGAAATCCTCGGCATTCAGGCCGGTCATGGTAGCATTGAGCACTGCGGTAAGAATCTTCAGGTCGCTGTCGGACACATTTACCGGAAGCTTAATGAGTTTGTTGACCACCTCGTCGTTGGTGAGCATCACCACAAGGATCACGCTCTGAGGACCGGCAAGGATCATCTCAAAACGCTTGACGGTGGCGCCGCCGTAATGGGATGCCATGGAGATGGCCGGCAGGTCGGTGGCCTGAGAGACGATCTTTGCCATCTTCTCCACCAGTTTATCCACCCGCTGCATTTTCTCCTCGATGGCCATATTGATGGAGTGGGTCTCATCCAGGCTCAGGCGGTAGTCCATCATCAGCTCATCCACATACAGCCGGTAGCCGGCGGCGGAAGGCACGCGGCCTGCGCTGGTGTGGGGCTGCTCCAGGTAGCCCATGGCGGTGAGATCCGCCATCTCGTTGCGAATAGTCGCGGAGGAATACTGCATATCCGGCAGCTCGGTGATGGCCTTGGAGCCTACAGGCTCGGCAGTGCGAATGTAAAGATCCACCACGCTGCGCAGGACTTTTTTCTTTCGTTCTGTCAGTTCCACAAGTATCCTCCTCTCGTTTTAGCACTCGATACCTTTGAGTGCTAAGCACACTATAACAGAGAGTGCTAAAAATGTCAATACCCCGGTATGTAAATAATTTTTGAACGACGGCGCGGAGTCCGCGCAGACAAGCCGTGCACAGTGCAATCGTTATCGTTCCACCTCTGGGTATCGCTCGGGAACGTTATATTTTCCGTGTCATTCCGAGCGAAGGCGGAGTCCGCGCCGAGGAATCTCTGGAAACCATCAAACTGCCAACATCCCGTGAGGCCCCTCAACTGCGCTCGGGGCCGTAATCGTCGCACATAGTATGTCCTTTTCCCTGCAAAATAAAAAAGACGGGTGCCCCACCCGTCTTTCCCGTTATCCTTTTGTATAGACCAGCTTGTAGACTGCGCCCTCTGTAATGGGAGTCATATCCACACCGGTTGAGGCATATTCCTCTCCGATGAAGAATCCCCAGTAGGCGTTATCCTCTTCGTAGATCGCCTGCTCTCCGTCTACTACCTTAATATAAAGGCCGTATTCGCCCTGGTCTCCGGAGATCAGGCCCTCAGCCAACAGCACTGTGCCCAGGTACTCCTCTTCAGAGCGGTACTGGAAGGTTTTCTTGCTGCCGTCGCCGTGGATCACTTCCACAGTGAAAGCCTTGCCGGGTTCTGCTGTGGGGTCAGTGGGCGTCGGCGTTTCTGCTTTGGGATGGAGAAGATGCCAAGCACCCATCACAACAGCAGCCACCAGCAGTGCCGCTACCACACCGATTACGATCCAAAGGATTTTCTTTTTTTGCATACAGATGCCTCCTAAAAACAAAAAGTACCGTGGCGCACACAAATGCGCCACGGCCGGTTTTCCGTGACAAACGCCCCCCTGTGATTCCGCAGGTGGGAGGAGATGCTGCCATGTAGGTCTTCTGACTTATGCCTGGGGCAAGACAGACACAGCCTTCCCAGGTTTCCCCAGTGGCCGGCTTTCACCAAGGGCGCAAGGCCCAAGCATCCGTCAAGGCAAATACAGCGGCGGTACCGTTCGGGATTCGCACCCGATTCTCTTTTTAAGCAAGTGAGGCCAATCGCCCCAAATGCCACAAGGCAGTATTTCGTTGTCGAAGATTATTGTAGCACCTGCAACAGCCTCTGTCAACTTGCAGATACACGCCCCGTAGCACAAAAAGACCACCCCGGCGGGGTGGTCTTTTTTCTTAGTACTGAGTGGGCGCGATGTGCCAGATCTCTTCGGCGTACTGTCGGATGGTGCGGTCGGAGGAGAACTTTCCGCCGGAAGCCACATTCATCAGGCACTTGCGGCCAAAGGCCAGCCGATCGGCGTAGTCCTTATTTGCGCGGAGCTTTGCATCCACATAGGATTCATAGTCCAGCAGCAGGAAGTAGTGGTCTGCCTTGTGCCAGTCGGTGCCGTCCAGCAGGGCGTGATAAAGATCTCTCTGGGCATCGTCGGTGGGAACAGTGCCGTCCACCAGGGTGTCGATAGCCCGACGCAGACGGGGGTTGGAATCGTAGATGCCCCGGGGATAGTAGCTATCCTTGCAAGCATTGATCTCCGGCACAGTCTTACCGAAGATATAGTTGTTCTCCATGCCGGCTTCCTTGACGATCTCCACATTGGCGCCGTCCAGAGTGCCCAGAGTCACCGCGCCGTTGAGCATCAGCTTCATATTGCCGGTTCCGGATGCTTCCGTACCTGCGGGGGAGATCTGCTCGGAGATATCTGCGGCAGGAATGATATGCTCAGCATAAGAGCAGTTATAGTTCTGCACAAACACCACCTTCATCTTATCCTGCATATCGGGATCGTTATTGATCATCCGGGCGATCCGGTTGATATAGCGGATAATGGCCTTGGCGCGGGCATAGCCGGGCGCAGACTTTGCGCCGAACAGGTAAACGGTGGGCTGGAAGTCAGTCAGACTGCCATCCTTCAGGCGGAAGTAGATGTCTACGATGCTCAAGGCATTGAGCAGCTGGCGCTTATACTCGTGAAGGCGCTTGACCTGCACATCGAACAAAAAGTCGGGGTTCAGCTGGATATTTTCCTTCTCCAGGATGATCTTGCACAGCTGCTCCTTCTTCTGCCGCTTGATGGCGTTGAACTGCCGAACCATATCGTCATCGATCATGGGCTTGAGCTTGGAGAGCTTATCCAGATCCTTCAGGAAATCTGCGCCCACCCGGTACTTGATCAGCTGGGTCAGCTCGGGGTTACACAAGCCCATCCAGCGGCGGGGGGTGACACCGTTGGTCTTATTCTGGAAACGCTCGGGGAACACCTGATACCAATCCCGGAAGCAGTCGTCTTTCAGAATCTGAGAGTGGATCTCCGCCACGCCGTTGACATAGGAGCCCACATAGATGGACAGGTTTGCCATATGGGCGGTATTGTCCCGGACAATAAACAGATGGGGATGCTCCCGCTTCAGGCGCTCATCGATCCGCAGAATGATATCCACGATCTCCGGCACCACACTGCGCAGCAGATCCAGATTCCACTTCTCCAGCGCCTCGCCCATAACGGTGTGGTTGGTGTAGGAGAAGGTCTTCTGTGCCATCTGGAAGCTCTGTTCGAAATCCATGCCCTCCAGCATTAACAGGCGAATCAGCTCGGGGATAGACATAGCAGGGTGGGTGTCGTTGAGCTGCACAGCCACATTCTCAGCAAAGTGGCTCATATCGTTGCCGTGGACGCTCTTATACACACGGATCATATCCTGCAGGGAAGCGGAGCTCAGCACATACTGCTGCTTAACGCGCAGACGCTTACCCTCCCAGGTGGAGTCGTTGGGGTACAAAACACGGGTGATATCCTCTGCCTGGTTCTTCTGGGTCAGCGCCCGGAGATAGTCCTGATCGTTAAAGGCGTTGAAATCCAGTTCTTCCTCCGCCTCGCACTGCCACAGACGCAGAGTGCCGATATTCTGAGTGCCGTAACCGATGACAGGGACATCGTAAGGCACAGCCAGCACAGTCTGGTCGGGGAATTTCACCTTTACAGTGTGGTTGTAGCGGCGGTATGACCAGGGGTCACCGTACTTAGACCAGTCGTCGGCCATTTCCTTCTGACCGCCGTGGCTGTCAAAGCCCTGCTTGAACAGGCCGAACTTGTAGCGCAGGCCATAGCCGGACAGGGGGATGTCGATAGATGCGGCGCTGTCCAGGAAGCAAGCCGCCAGACGGCCCAGACCGCCGTTACTCAAAGCGGCATCCTCGATATCCTCCAGGATAGCCAGGTCCACATTGTGCTGAGCAAACAGCTGCTTCATCTCATCCAGGATACCCAGGTTGTAGAGGTTGGAATACACAGTACGACCCACCAGGTACTCGGCGGAAATGTAGAAAGCCTTGCGGTTGTGCATACGGGTGCGCTTGGAATGGTTCCAGTTATCGGAAATAGCCATCATCACCGCTTCACCCAGCGCCTGATGCAGTTCCTGAGCGGAAGCCTCCTGCAAGGACACATCGTGGGTGTACTTCAGCTTCGCCTCAGTCATTTTCAAAATATTCAAACAATTATAAGTCATTTTGGTTCTCCCTCTCGCTCCTGCGACCGTAAAGCTCGGTCATAGCGCAGATCTTCTTCGCCAGAGCGTCATTAATATATCCATCGACAGCCCGCCAGGTCCAGTTGTCACTGGTACGGGTGCCGGGAAAATTCATTCTTGCCTCACCGCCCAGGTCCAGATAATCCTGCATCGGCACGATACAGGTCTCCGAAACGCTGGCCATTGCGGTGCGGATCGTTCCCCAGACATAGCCTTCTTCTTCCGTCAGCGCCATATACTGGGCAGCATATTTTGCCGCATCGGGCTCCACCGTCTCAAACCACTGCCGGGTGGTCATATTGTCGTGGGTGCCGGTATAGCAGACAGTGTTAGGGGTGTAGGTATGGGGCAGGTAATCGGAAGGCTCCCGGGAATCGAATGCAAAACCCAGCACCTTCATTCCGGGATAACCGGAATCGTCTCTGAGTTTCTTCACTTCCGGAGTCAAAAAGCCCAAATCCTCCGCAATCATTTCCACCTGAGGCAACGCCTTGCGAATAGCCCCCAAAAAATCCATGCCCGGACCCTTGAGCCACTCACCGCCCCGGGCGGTAGCATCCCCGAACGGCACAGCCCAATAGCTTTCAAAACCGCGGAAATGATCAATACGGATAATGTCATAACGGCTGCCGGCAGCAGCAAGCCGACGGATCCACCAGTTATATTTATCTTCCCTGTGAACATCCCAGCGGTAAAGGGGGTTGCCCCAAAGCTGGCCGTCCTCATTAAAGCAATCCGGGGGGCAGCCGGCTACTGCCACAGGGTCCAGCTTCTCCGTCAGCCAGAAAAGCTCCGGACTTGCCCAAACATCGGCGCTATCGTAAGGCACATAGATAGGCACATCACCGATAATACGGATGCCGTTGTCGTGGGCGTACTGCCGCAAAGCCTCCCACTGCTTACAGAACAAGTACTGGACAAAACTGTAAAAACGGGTCTGCTGGCGCAGGGTTTTCCGGATCTCCCAAAGCGCGTCAGGATCCCGACGCTTCAGAGGTTCTTCCCACTCATACCAAGGCTTACCCTTATGGGTGTCCTTCAAGGCCATAAACAGGGCAAAATCCGAAAGCCAGCTGCTGTTATCCCGGCAAAACGCCTCAAAATCCGCATCCTGGGTAAAGCGGTCAAAAGCAAGCCGCAGCACCTGCAGGCGATTTTCATAGATTTTACCAAAGTCTACTCTTTGGGGGTCGTCACCCCAGGAAACGGTCTGCAATTCCTCTTTTTTCAGCAGGCCGTCCTTTATCAACAGATCCAGGTCAATAAGATAGTGATTACCGGCGTAGGTGGAGCAGGACTGATAGGGGGAATCACCGTAACCGGTGGGGGTCAGGGGCAGAATCTGCCACCGGGTCTGCCCGGAAGCCCGGAGAAAGTCCACAAAATCATAGGCGGACTTACCCATAGTGCCAATGCCATAAGGCCCCGGCAAGGATGTAATATGCATTAAAATGCCGCTTTGACGCATCTGAAAATGCTCCTTACTGTATCGTTACATACCAGTGTATGAAACCATCGTTTTCAGGTTCCGGCCGGGGGAGAAAAAATCGTCTCTCAGCCTATACCTATACGCATACAATGATACTCTTTTTTGGCACTTTTGTCAAGAAAAAGCACAGTGTTCCCAAGGGCTTCCCCTGATTTTTGGATAATATATCCAACTTTCCCCGTTTTCTTCCCTCAGCCTTGTATAATGGTACGAATATCGCCCCCGAAAAACGAATGTTTTTCGGGGGCGGATACAAGAAAGCGGCAGGACCTGTGTCCTGCCGCTTTTGTTTATGGATTACAGAAATGCCTTGATCTCGTCGGATGCCTGTGCGGGATCGTCGGAGACGGTAATGGTGATCTCCATATAGTTGGCCTCAGCGAACTTAGCGCACCACAGGATGAACTCCTCACCTGCTGCACGGTCGGTGCCAATGGTCTTATAGAGATTGTCGATGTACACGTTGGTAATATCGTAATTGCCGGCGTGCAGACCGCTGAGCAGACCCTTGAGCATATCAGGGTTCTTAATGCCGTACTCCTTGGAGTCCACCAGACGGACCTTATGAGGTACGTCGTAGGTCAGCTTCTGACCGTACTCGATGCACACCACGTCGCCGTGGGCATTCACAACGGTGTCCTTAATGGAGTCGATGAGCTTCTTGGTCTTGCCGGAGCCCTTCAGGCCCATAATAATGTGAATCATAGGAAATGTCCTCCTTTGCTATGCAGCAATTTATGCTGTTGCTATCATTCTAACAGTATTCGTTTCGTTTTGCAACAACAAATTGCGAAAATTTTAGTTATACTTCATAGCCGGGCTTGCCCAGAAGCTGGAACATATTGCGCTTATAGAACTCCACGCCGGGCTGGTTGAAGGGGTTCACGCCCAGCATATAAGCAGACACGCCGCAAGCCAGTTCAAAGAAATAGAACATTTCGCCCAGCTTTTCGTTGGTCAACTCGCCCATATCCATAGTGATTACAGGCACGCCACCGTCCACATGGGCTGCCAGAGTGCCCAGGAACGCCTTCTCGTCCACAAAGTCCAGGGTCTTGCCTTCCAGGTAATTCAGACCGTCCAGGTTCTTATAATCACCGCCGATGACCATCTTGTTTTCAGGCGCATCGAAACGGACCATGGTCTCAAACAGGTTGCGCTCGCCCTGCTGGATCATCTGACCCAGGGAGTGCAGGTCAGCAGTAAACTCAGCGGAAACAGGGAAAACACCCTTGCCGTCCTTGCCCTCGGACTCGCCGAAGAGCTGCTGCCACCAGCCGCCCATCATCTTGAAGCCGGGCTCGAAGGATTCCAGGATCTCGATGGCCTTGCCGTTGCGGTACAGCAGGTTACGGGTAGCTGCATACAGCCACACGGGGTTCTCGAAGGAGCGGATGTCGTAATCCTTCTTTGCCTGAGCGGCGCCGCGCATCACTTCCATAGGATCGATGCCGGCCACTGCCAGAGGCAGCAGACCCACTGGACCAACCGCACTGTAGCGGCTGCCCACATTGGGAGGAATCACGAACGTCTCCCAGCCTTCCTCGGTAGCCATCTGACGCAGAGCGCCCTTGCTGGGATCGGTGATGGCGTAGGTGCGCTTCTTGGCACCTTCGGTGCCGTACTTGCGCTCCAGCATCCAGCGCAGAGCACGGGTTGCGATAGCGGGCTCAGTGGTAGTGCCGGACTTGGAGATAATGGCAATGGAGAAATCCTTGCCATCCAGCAGACGCTGCAGCTCGTTCCATCCACGGGTGGACAGACCGTTGCCGGCATAATAGATCTGGGGATTGCCCTTACCCTTACCAATATTGTGATTGCAGCCCTGCATCAGCTCGATAGCTGCCCGGGGGCCCAGGTAGCTGCCGCCGATACCGATGACCACGAACACATCGGAGGACTCCCGGATACGGTCAGCCGCTGCACGGATGCGACGGATCTCGTCAGTCTCCTCTTCTACAGGCAAGTCCAGCCAGCCCAAAAAATCGTTGCCTTCACCGCAATGATCGGTGAGCGTCATATGGGCTGCGGCCACTTCCTTTTCCACTGCCAGCAGATCGGGCAGGGACAACTGACCCCACACATTGGAAATATCAACTTTAATCATAATGAAAAACCGCCTTTCATTTATTGTGCTAAGTCTATGTTAACCCATCGGGGTGACAAACGCAAGGAAAATCACAGGTTTTTTGAAAAACTTTATTCCTGGGTAGGCAGCAAGGGGATGCCCTGTACATATTTTTGATCCCAATCCGCATCAAACAGTCCGGCCGTGACTGTACCCCGGGTCATATCGTCTGCCAATTCCGTGAGGATCGGCGCGCATTCCAGCCCCTCCAGATAGAACTCCGGCAGAGTATCTGAGCCGTGAAGCGTACCCACGATGGCGCCGGTGACCGCGCCCACCGCGCAGCTGGCGCCGGAGTGGTTCACCGCGCAGATCAGCGCTCCGTCAAAATCATCTTGGTACCGGAGACTTGCGTATACTGCAGCAGCCAGCGCCTGGGCTGCAGTCCGGCATTCCATCTTCTCCATCACTGTCTGGGGATCCTGCCGGGGACCTTCCGCCAGCATAATAGCTTCCCGCACCGGCTCCGTCACTACTCGCACCGGGTACCGGTCGCCGTAACGGGCCTGCACTACGTCCACAGCCTTTTCCATTTGCTGGAGCAGCGGGCGGTCCGGCACCTGCCGCAGCGCCGCGATCAGATACGAAAGCAGCACCGCCGAGAAGATAGCCTCCGGGTGGCCGTGGGTCAGCGCTGCCAGATCTGCCGTCAGATCCATCAACTGATCCGGGGTCATTCTCCCCGGCTCATAAAAAGCGCCCAACGCCACCGCAGTGGACAGTGTACCGCAGGAAGCGGAACGGTTGATAGGCTTTGCCAAAGTACCCAGAGGATCAAACCGCAGCGCATCCAGCAACCAGGGGTCTTTCAGGCGTCGGCGGCGCAGCTCTGACATCCGGGAGACCCACAGCGCTGTGGGATCCGGGTCTCTGGGGAAATGCTGGCGCTTGGCCCATTGCTTCAGCGCGCCGGTACCGAACCGGAGATAGGCTTCTCCCTTGCCCCGACCCAAAGCCACCAGCATAGCATTGGTCACATAGGCCAAAACCTGAGTATAGGAGGTGACCTCCGCAAAGCCATTGACTACATCGTAACCCAAAAGGCCGTTGGGACCGTAATTTTCCAGGATCTCCTGCCAGGTCTTGTCATCCACGGCATAACCCATCGCATCGCCGGCAGCAAAACCCAGCAACGCGCCGCGGCAAGACAGCTGCTTCATATCCATACCATCACATCCTTCGCCTTTTGTATACATTTATTATAATATATATAGTCGCAAATGCAAGAAAAAAGTGTTTTCCCGTCACGGGTGAAATTTTTTCAAAAAAGTGTTGACAATAAGAAAACAGCGTGATATATTTTAGATGTAAATAAGAATTATTCTCGTTTAGGAGGTGAGCAAATGCCCCCGACAAAGAAGCACTTCCGCAAGCGCGACGCGATCCTCAGTTACCTGAAGGAGACCAAAACCCATCCCTCGGCTGAAATGGTGTTTGCCCACTTAAAGCCTGAGATCCCGGATCTTTCCTTAGGCACGGTATACCGCAACCTCTCCGTTTTCAAGGAGCAGGGGCAGATCATCAGTCTGGGATCGGTAAACGGTGTGGAGCGTTTTGACGGCAACACCGTCCCCCATGTTCACTTTATATGTACTTGCTGCAGTTCGGTCACAGACCTGCCTGCCCTGTCGCTGCCGGAGAGTTTATCCCAGACCGCCACAGAGCAGACCGGCGGCAGGATCGATACCTGCCATCTGTCCTTCACCGGCTGCTGCAGCCAATGCTTATCATTACAAAAAGGTGGTGAATCCGCATGAAGAAATATGTATGCGTAGTTTGTGGTTACGAGTACGAAGGCGACACCCTGCCCGAAGATTACGAGTGCCCCCTTTGTGGCGTAGGCCCCGACCAGTTTGAAGAAGTCGAAGAATAAATAAAATTAACAATATATTTTGGAGGAACATTTTATGAAAAAGTATATCTGCTCTGTCTGTGGCTATGTCCACACCGCCGAATCCCTGGATCCCGATTTCAAGTGCCCTGTCTGCAAGGTCCCCGCTTCCAAGTTTGTGGAGCAGACCGGTGAGCAGAAGCTGGCCGCTGTGCACGAGTACGGCGTCTACGCTCAGACCGTGAAGAACAACCCCGACATCAGCGAGGAAGACAAGAAGTATATCTTCGATCAGCTGATGGCCAACTTCAACGGCGAGTGCAGCGAAGTGGGTATGTACCTGTGCATGGCCCGTATCGCACACCGGGAGGGCTATCCCGAGATCGGTCTGTACTGGGAAAAGGCTGCCTGGGAAGAGGCAGAGCATGCTGCTAAGTTTGCAGAGCTGCTGGGCGAAGACCTGGAGCCCAACATGAAGGCTACCACCAAGGATAACCTGGCATGGCGTGTGGACTGCGAGTTCGGCGCTACTCAGGGCAAGTTCGACCTGGCTGTCTGCGCCAAAAAGAACGGCCTGGATGCTATCCATGACACCGTTCACGAGATGGCTCGTGACGAGGCTCGCCACGGTGTTGCCCTGAAGGGTCTGCTGGAGCGCTACTTTCGCTAAGCAGGACGAACCTGCAACAGACCCGGCTGCTCTTTATAAGCTCAGCTACGGTCTTCATATCCTCACGGCCCGGGATGGGAAAGACAACGGCTGCATCGTCAACACCTGCTTCCAGGTGGCAAACGATCCCACCAAATTAGCCATTTCCGTCCAGGAAGGGAATCTGACCCGTGAGATCATTGAAAAAACCGGGGTGTTCAATGTAAGCACCCTGACCCAGGATGTACCCTTTGAGACCATCCGGCATTTCGGTATGCAGACCGGACGGGAGGTCGACAAGTTTAGCGACTTTGCTTCTGTCAAGCGCAGCCATAACGGTCTTTACTATGTAACCGAAAATACCTGTGCTATGTTCAGCTGCAAGGTGCTGGAAAAAGTCAAACTGGGCAGCCACACCATGTTTATCGGTGAAGTCACCGAAAGCAAGGTTTTGGGCAGCGCAGAACCCTGCACCTATGCCCACTACCACAAGGCCATTAAACCGAAATTTTAATACCTCTTTTTAAGAAATCCCGGTGGGACTTGCTCCCGCCGGGATTTTATGTTATATTCATTTTAAGGCAGAAAAGGAGGTATCCCCTATGCGCAGACACCCCTTCGTAATCACCTGCAAGCCCGGCTGCAAAAACGCCGGCATCCATGCTCTGCAAGGCATCTGGAACAGTATAAAATCCACTCTGACCGCTCAGGGCGCGGAGAATTTGTCCGTTTGGGGCATTGAAGATTTCCTCTTCTGCTACGGAGAATATCCCGAAGACTTTTCCCTTCCGCAAGAGCATAAATCACAGTGGCAAAAAGCACTGTCTCCCTATTTTAACCTGTTTGCTCCGCCCGGCACACTGCCGCTGATGTACCACGACATTGGCATCGTGCGTAACGATAAATCCCTGATTCGGCATCGGGTATTTGCCACCCGTCTGAAGCCGGGCTGCAGCGAGGAATATAAGCGCCGTCACGACGCCCTGGTGGCAGCAAGAGGTAATGCCGTGAAGGAAGGCCCGGAAAGCAATTTCACCATTTGGAACGCAAACGGATATATCTTCGGTTACTGCGAACTGGTAAAAGCCTTTGACCACGAAATGACCGAAGAAGAAAAGGCCGCCACCATTGCCTGGGAGACCCGCCAGCTGGAGATTATGGATTGGCTCACCGATGATGTGGACTGGATCACCGGCCAAAAGCACGATCCGATTACACTCATTTGCAAATAACAAAAAGGAGCGTTTTTATGCAATACCGTAAATTTGGCAACACCGGTTTCAATATTTCCGCCTTGGGCTTCGGCTGTATGCGTCTGCCGGAAGTGGAGCACGAGGACGGCACCTGGGAAGTTGATCAGGAAAAAACCAACGAAATGCTGATGCGGGCCTACCAGCTGGGCGTGAACTATTTCGACACTGCCCTGTACTACTGCCACAAAAACAGCGAGATCGCCATCGGCAAGGCACTTAAACCGATCCGGGAGAAAGTGTGTATCTCCACCAAGTGCCCCTTGGATCTGGTAAATGAGCCTGCAGATTTTGAAAAGATTCTGGATCAGAGCCTTGCAAAGCTGGACACCGACTATGTGGACTTCTATCATTTCTGGGGCATTGACCGCAAGGAATTTGACGAAAAAATCCTGGCGCTGGGTCTGCTGGAGGAAGCAAAAAAGCTGAAAGAGAAAGGCAAGATCCGCCACATTTCCTTTAGTTTTCACGATACCCCCGAAGCGCTGAAGTACATCATCGACACCGCGCCGGAGCTGGAAAGCGTGCTTTTGCAATATAATCTGTTGGACCGCAAAAACGAGGAGATGATCACCTACGCCCGCAAAAAGGGTCTTGGCGTGGTAGTGATGGGGCCTGTGGGCGGCGGCCGACTGGCTTACCCCACGGATCTGGTAAAGACTCTGGGCAGTGAAAATCTCAACACCTATGAACTGGCACTGCGTTTCGTGCTGGGCAATCCTGATGTATGCTGCGCCCTTTCCGGTATGCAAAATCCCACCATGGTGGAGCAGAATGCGGCCATTGCTTCCCTGCCCGAGCCTATGAGCGAAGAAAAATGGCGGCAGGTATCCGGGCAGCTGGAGCATCTGCAGAAATTCTCCGAACTCTACTGCACCGGCTGCAACTACTGCCAGCCCTGCCCTCAGGGCATCGAGATCCCCAAGATCTTCCAAGCCTACACCTACCACAATGTATACGGTCTCCACGAATTGGCCAAGAACACCTGGAAAAAGTATCAGGAAAAGCCGGGTATCACTTCCGACAGCTGTGTTGACTGCGGTCTTTGCGAGGAGAAATGCCCTCAGAAGCTGAAGATCCGGGAACTGCTGAAAATGGCGGAAAGCAAATTGGAGGCATTGTAATGGCAAAACTGACATTTTCCACCACCGGCTGCTGGGACAATGCTGACGGCTTCGGCTGCGCCAGCTTAGGACTGCCCGGTGTATGCACCAACGATGAAAACTGCATTATCGCCTTTGAAGAAGATCTTCGGGGCGTGACCCTCACCGGCAATTATCCGGAGATCCTGGCAGCTGCAAAGGCCGTCGCCGACCCGGTATATGCCGCTATTGTGGTCTTCGGCAACGCCGGCGGTGAAAACACCTTTTTGGCCGATCTGCAAAAGATCGTCTCCTGCCCCACAGTAGGCGGAGGCGCGGCCATTGACGGCAAAACCGGCAGAGCCGGTCTGATTCCCGGAAACGGTCAGGCGGCAGTGCTCCTGATCACCGACGACCGCTACACCTACGAGGCCGTGACGGAAAATATCCACACGGAAATTTTGGAAGAATGCACCCTGACCTGTTCCGATCCCCGAACACTTCTGACTGTTAACGGGCAGGATGCAGAGGGTTTCCTTGCCGGCTACCGGCAACGTTTGGGCTTGGGTGAAAATGATTTTGAACATCTGACGTTTTCCGACCTGCGCAATGTCAACGCCCACCTGTCCCGGGGTGACGGCGTGATCAAAAGCGGTCGGGATCTCCGGGAGAAGATGCTTCTTCGGTATCTGCCCCAGGAGACCGTATACGAAAAGATGGCTGCCTTCTACGATGACCCGGACGCCATCGTGTTTGGCTGTGCCGGTCTTTCCGGTCTGCTGGATAAGGCTTTGGCGCCCCTTTCCTTGGGGCTGTTCCTCTTCGGCGAGGTCTGCACCGTAGACGGTGTGGCAGAATTTGGCAACCTGATGCTCAGCAAACTGGTTATTCAGAAAAAATAATTCCCGTTTTCTCAACAAAAAAGAGAGAGTGCGTTGCACTCTCTCTTTTTGATTACTGCTTGATCTCTTCCATTACGAAGCACTCGAAGATGTCGCCTTCCTTGATGTCATTGAACTTGGCAATAGACATACCGCACTCGTAACCGGCGGTGACTTCCTTGGCAGCATCCTTGAATCGCTGCAGGGATCCAACCTCACCCTGGTGGATCACGATATTGTCACGCAGAACGCGAACCTCGGCATTTCTTGCAACCTTGCCATCCTTGACCATACAGCCGGCAATGGTACCGATGGCGGAGACCTTGTAGGTCATACGCACCTCGGCGTGGCCGATGATCACTTCCTGGAACTTGGGTGCCAGCATACCCCGCATTGCGGACTCGATCTCGTCGATAGCATCGTAGATCACCCGGTAGAAACGCATATCTACGCCGGCTCTCTGACCGGAGACCTGGGCAGCGGCATCGGGACGGACGTTAAAGCCAACAATGATGGCGCCTGCGGTGGATGCCAGCAGGATATCACTCTCGTTGATTGCACCAACACCGGTGTGGATCACCCGGACGCGAACCTCCTCATTGGAGATCTTCTCCAGAGAAGCCTTCACGGCTTCGGCAGAACCCTGGACATCAGCCTTGACGATCAGGGGCAGCTCCTTCATTTCGCCCTCCTGCATCTTGGCAAACAGGTTATCCAGAGTCACCTTCTGCATTGCGTTGGCAGCGGCATCCTTAATAGCCTGCTTGCGCTGCTCCACCAGCTCCCTTGCCATACGCTCGTCAGTAACGGCGTTGAACTCATCGCCGGGAGCAGGGACTTCTGCAAGGCCGGTGATCTCCACAGGCACGGAAGGACCTGCGGTCTTGACGGTCCGGCCCTTATCGTTGGTCATCACACGGCCACGGCCCGCAGCAGTGCCGGCAATGATGATATCGCCCTGGTTCAAAGTACCGTTCTGGATCAGCAAAGTAGCGATAGGGCCACGGGTCTTATCCAGACGGGCTTCAATAACAGTACCCTTGGCGCGGCGGTTGGGGTTAGCCTTCAGCTCCTGCACCTCGGCAGTAAGCAGAACCATCTCCAGCAGGTTATCCAGACCCATACCGGTCTTGGCGGAAATGGGACAGATAATGGTCTCGCCGCCCCACTCCTCGGGGATCAGGTCGTGCTCGGTAAGCTGCTGCTTGATCCGGTCGGGGTTGGCTTCGGGCTTATCCATCTTGTTGATGGCCACGATGATAGGCACATTTGCAGCCTTGGCGTGGTTGATAGACTCAATGGTCTGCGGCATAATGCCGTCGTCGGCAGCTACCACCAGAATGGCAATATCGGTACACTGAGCGCCGCGGGCACGCATAGAGGTAAAGGCGGCGTGACCGGGGGTGTCCAGGAAGGTAATGGGCTGGCCGTCCAGCTCCACGGTGTATGCACCGATGTGCTGGGTAATGCCGCCGGCCTCACCGGAAGTAACATTGGTCTTGCGGATAGCATCCAGGGTAGAGGTCTTACCGTGGTCAACGTGACCCATAACCACCACAACAGGTGCGCGGCCCTGGAGCTCTTCTGCAGTATCCTCATGATCGTCTATGATCCGCTCCTCGATGGTAACGGTGATCTCTTTTTCCACCCGGCAGCCCATTTCCACTGCCACGAACTCAGCAGTATCGAAGTCGATCACCTGATTGATGCCGGCCATTACGCCGTTCTTCATCAGGGTCTTGATCACATCGCCTGCGGTCTTCTTCATACGGCTTGCCAGCTCGCCAACGGTGATCTCGTCGGGGATCTTCACAGTGACGGGAGCCTTGCGGGCCACTTCCATCTGCAGACGGCGAAGCTTCTCCTGTTCCTCGTTGCGGGACTTATTGCCCCTGAACTTGTTGTCCTTCTTCTGCTGCTGACCCTTCTTGGCAAACTTCTGCTTGCCGCCGCGGAAATTCTGCTCCCGCTCGGAAACCAGGTTATCCACATCGTCGAAACGGCGGGTGTTCACCTGCACCGCAGAGGTATCCACCACACGGCGTTCCCGCTTGCGCTCCGGCTCTGCAGGCTTCTTGGGTTCTGCAGGCTTGTTTTCTGCAGGCTTTGCCTCGGTCTTGGGGGCATCTGCCTTGGGAGCTTCGGTCTTGGGATCTTCGGCCTTGGGCTCGGGCTTTTTCTCCACGGGCTTGGGCTGTACGGCAAAGACCTGCTCCAGAGACTCGATCTGGTGGGTCTGGGTCATCACATCAAACACCACATTGAGCTGCTCTTCTGTCAGCACCACGGTGTTGGATTTAGGCTTTTCGTAAAACTTGGAGATGATCTCGGTAATCTCCTTGGACGCCACACCAAAGTCAGTGGCGACCTCCTTCAATCGGTATTTCACTAAACTCATATACGCACCTCCTACTGTTATGCAAAGGCTGTCAGGGTTTGCGGCCCTTTCTCACATTTTTGCGGTGAGCCTTTGCCTCCTGCTGACGGCGGCGAATATGCTCCGCGCGCTTTTGCAGGCTCTCCACCGCCTCCGGGCAGGCTGCCTCCTCCGGCAAAGCTTTCACAAATGCCAGCGCTAAGGCCGGGTCGGTAAAGGCCGCCATAGCCAGTGCCGTCCGCCCGATCATTCTGCCCAGATCATCCTTGGTGTAGGGAACCCGGATGGAAATCTGTTCCGTGCCGGATACAAAGCTTTTTGCTCTGCGCCAAGTGTGATCTCCGGCGTCCTGCGCTACGATCACCAGGTAGGCCTTCTCCGCTCTGGCGGCAGCCCCCACAGGCTCTTCTCCCAATTCCACCGCTCCGGCCTTTCGGGCCAGCGCAAGATAATTCAGACTCTTATCCATTGACGCCGTCCTCCATTTCCTTAGACAGTCTTTCATAGACCTCTTCGGGAATGGGAACCTCCAGGCTCCGCTCCAGAGACTTGGATTTCTGCGCCTTTTTCAGACACTCCGGATTGGGACACAGATAAGCGCCCCGACCGTTAAGCTTACCGCCAAAATCCAGACTCACCGTGCCGTCCGTTTCACGGACCACCCGGATCATCTCCTTTTTGGCTTTGCGCTCCCGGCAGCCCATACACTGCCGCTGAGGGATCTTCTTCTGCATACGCTCCCTCCTTCCGAATTATTCGGCGCCGAATTCCTCTGCCTGGCTTTCAGGCTTAATGTCGATCTTCAGGCCGGTAAGGCGGGCTGCCAGACGGGCATTCTGACCTTCCTTACCGATGGCAAGGCTCAGCTGATCATCAGGCACGATGACGCGGCAGGCCTTGGGGCCCAGCAGGGTCACGGAAATCACATCTGCGGGGCTGAGAGCAGCCTTCACATACTCGCAGGGATCTTCGTTCCAAACCACGATGTCCAGCTTCTCGCCGCACAGCTCGCGGACCACTGCGCCAACGCGCTCGCCTCTTGCGCCCACGCAGGCACCCACAGGATCCACATTCTCCATAGCGGCACGCACAGCCACCTTGGAACGGGAACCGGCCTCACGGGCAATATTGCGGATCTCCACCTGACCGTCGGCAATTTCGGGCACTTCCAGCTCAAACAGACGGCGCACCACATTGGGGTGAGTCCGGGAAACGTGAACCATGGGGCCGCGGCCGGCACGGTGCACTTCCAAAACATAAACACGGATCAGCTGACCCTCCCGGTAGCTCTCGCCGGGGATCTGCTCATTGGCGCCCAGCACAGCATCGCTCTGCTCGCTGCCCTGACCGATGCGGACAAAAATGTCGCCGGTGGGGTCGATCCGCAAAACAGTACCGGTGAGCAGCTCCTGGCTCTTGGAGGAGTAGCTCTCATAAACCATACCCCGCTCAGCCTCGCGAATACCCTGGATCACCACCTGCTTTGCAGTCTGGGCGGCAATACGGCCGAACTTCTGGATGTCTACGGGGATATTTACATTGTCACCAACCTGGGCCTTGGGATCCAGGTTCCGGGCGGCATCGATGTGGATCTCCAGTGCGGAATCCTCCACCTCTTCCACCACAGTCTTTACCAGGTGCATATACAGACCCTTCTCACTGAGATCCACCACCACATTCTCTGCGGGCAGATCGCGGTGATCTTCGCGGTCCTTACGGTATGCATTGGTCAGCGCCTGCTTCAGGCGCTCCACCATATAATCTACGGGAATGCCCTTGAGCTTTTCCAGATCCCGAAGGCTGGAAAAAATTTCTGCGCCGATCTCAGCCTGGGGAAGGCCATTTTGCTTCTTGGCTTTGGTCGTTCTTGCCATTTTTCTCTTTCCTCCTGTTAAAACTCAACGCGAAGCCGCACCAGGGCAACTTCGGATTTTTCAAATGTAATGGTCTCTTTGCCTGCTTCTACGGTGATCTTGCCCTCTTCATAGCCGCGGAGAACACCGGGGATCTCCTTCAGACCGTTGCGGGGGCGGTAGAGCTTTACCATAACGGCGCTACCCATAAACTGGACAAAATCGCCGGGGCGCTTCAAGCTTCGCTCCAGACCTGCAGAGCAGACCTCGAAATGATAGCTCTCGGAAATGGGATCCTCTGCATCCAGCACCGGATCGATGGCCCGGTGGATCTTCTCGCAATCGTCAATATCCACACCGCCGTCTTTGTCGATATACACCCGCAGATAGCGCTCACTGCCCTCCCGGACGTATTCCACATCCCAGAGCTTACAGCCGCACTGTTCCACGATGGGTCTTGCAAACTGCTCCACCCGTTCCGTTACCTTCACAAAAACACCTCATTTCAATGCGAAAGAGAGGGGCGCGCCCCTCTCTTTCCAAAGTCAACATCATTTACAAGCGCATTATAACACCATTTTTTCCGTTTTGCAATAGGCAAATGCCGAAAAGTTCCCGGTTTTTCTGAATTTTTCCGGCATTTTCCCGTTTTATATTTACCTGACAGAGGTTTTGTGATACCATTATAATAGAAAAAGCTCAGGAGGAGTGGCTATGGAAATTCGTTTTGCTACCTGTAAAGATATCCCCGATGTTTTGCGCTTGCTGCAGCAGGTTGGCCGGGTGCATCACGAAGGAAGACCGGATCTGTTCCGGGAAAACGCCCAGAAATACGGCGCATCGCAGGTGCTGCACACCGTTGAAAACGCCAACACCCCTCTGTTTGTGGCTGTAGAGGATGACCGGGTGCTGGGCTACGCCTTCTGCCAAATGCGTACCATAGAACAGAATCCTGTTTTTCATGATCGCACCGAGTTGTACCTGGACGATCTGTGCGTGGACGAATCCTGCCGCCGCGGCGGTATCGGCAAGGCCCTGTATCAGGCTGTACTGGACTATGCCCGGCAGAAAAAATGCCACCACCTGACTTTGAATGTGTGGCATTTTAACGAAGGTGCCCTAAAATTCTATCAATCCTGCGGCATGCAACCCCAACGGATCTTTATGGAAACTCTATTGGAGAACAACGATGCTTGAAAAGAACAAAATTTATGAAGCCATTATCTGCGACTACACTGCAGAGGGCTTAGGCGTTGCCCGGATCGAAGGCTGCGCGGTATTCGTCCCCAATGCTATTGAGGGCGAGCTTTGCCGTATCCGCATCGAAAAGGTAGGCAAGACCTGGGCCGCCGGCAAGATCACCGAGATCATCGGCCGTTCTTCCCATCGGGTAAACCGAAAATGCCCGGTGGCCAAGCTTTGCGGCGGCTGCGATTTCTGGCATATGGACTATGAGGAAGAGACCCGGCTGAAAGCAGAGCGGGTCCGCTCCGCCATGAACCGCATCGGCGGTGAAGACCTGAAAGAAGTCCCCATTCTGGCCGCCCCCCAATGCGAGGGTTACCGCAACAAAGCCCAATACCCTGTTTCCAGCAAGCGGAGTCGGGTCTTTGCCGGTTTCTTTAAGGCCGGCACCCACCAGGTAGTGGAAAATGACCGTTGCCTGATCCTGCCGGAGCAAACCGATCTTGTAAAGAAGATCGTGGTAGATTATGTAAACCACTGGCGGATCACCGCCTACGACGAGACCACCGGCAAAGGTCTGCTGCGGCACATTTATGTCCGTCGCGGCGCTGTGTCCAAACAGATCTTGGTGTGCCTGGTGGTCAACGGCCGCAAGCTCCCCCACACGGAGGATCTGATCCAGCGGTTACAGGCAATTCCCGGCTTTACCGCGCTGGTGCTGAGTGTAAACCAAAAATCCGGCAACACCGTGCTGGGAGATGAATTTATCCATCTCTACGGTCCTGGTTATATTGAAGACACCCTGTGCGGTCTTTCCTTCCGGCTGTCTCCTCGCTCTTTCTACCAGGTGAATCACCATCAGGCCCAGCGGCTGTATGAAGCCGCCATCTCTCAGGGCGGCATCACCAAAGAGGATACCGTGCTGGATCTTTACTGCGGCGTAGGCACCATTTCCCTGGCTATGGCAAAGTCCGCCAAAAAGGTCATCGGTGTGGAGATCGTGGAACAGGCGGTGGAAGATGCCAAGGAAAATGCCAAGCGTAACGGCATTGATAATGCAGAATTCTTCTGCGCAGACGCAGGAAAAGCTGCCCTGGAGCTGGAAGCCAAGGGCATTCGCCCGGATGTGGTGGTGGTTGACCCTCCCAGAAAGGGTCTGAACGCAGACGCCATTGAAGCTATGGTGAAGATCGCTCCCCGGCGGATCGTGTATGTCTCCTGCGACCCGGCCACCTTGGCCCGAGATATTAAACTCCTGAAAGATAAGGGCTACGCAGTCGCCTCCGTGCAGGCAGCGGATCTGTTCCCCCGCTGCGCCCATGTGGAAAGCATCGTTCTTCTGTGCCGTAACGGCGGAAAGGAGACCCTATGAAAAAACGCATTCAATACGCCATTATTTACCTGCTGTGCGCCGCGCTGGTGCTGGGCGTTAGCTTTTTGATTGACACCTGCGAAAAAAAGAAGCCCTCCACCGGCGAGTCCTTTTCCATCCGCTTTATCGATGTGGGTCAGGCAGATGCGGCGCTGGTGCAGTGCGACGGCCATTATATGCTCATTGACGGCGGCAACAAGGAAGACTCCGACCTGATCTACTCCGTGCTGAAAAAGGAGGGTGTTCCCAAGCTGGATATCATCGTAGGCACCCACGCCCACGAAGACCATATCGGCGGGCTCCCCGGCGCACTGAACTACACCACCGCAGACCTGACACTCTGCCCGGTGACGCAGTACATCACCAAAGCTTTCGACGACTTTGCGGACTACGCCAACAAGCGGGGCGGCGGCATCACTGTCCCGAAAGCAGGAGATACCTATCCCCTGGGCAGCGCCACCGTAAATATTCTGGCAGTAAATACCTTTGAGGATGTCAACAACACCTCCATCGTCCTGCGGATCGATTACGGCAAGACCTCTTTCCTGTTTATGGGCGATGCGGAGCAACCCACAGAAGAAGTCTTGTTATACGGCGATGCGGAGCTGTGTGCCAACGTGCTGAAAGTGGGTCACCACGGCAGCAGCACCAGCACATCTCATTGGTTCCTGCACGAGGTGCAACCCCAGTACGCAGTGATTTCCGTGGGTAAGGACAACATCTACGGACACCCCGACGAAGATCTTTTCTACGACACCGATCCATTCCCCACCATAGTATACCGCACCGACCGTAACGGCGATGTTTTCTGCGTTTCCGACGGCACCAATGTGACTATGACCTCCGAACGGGGAACACCGGATAGCTTTTAACAAACAAGGAGAATTTTATGGATATCACAATCCCCGAACTGGAGGCCTATCTTGCAGACCGCTACAGCAGTTGGTGCAACGAAACAGGCCTGTTTATGAAATTGGTGGAAGAAATGGGTGAGGCTGCTGAGATTCTCAATATGCGCAGCGGCGCAAAATACGAAAACGGCGCAGATCTGCACACAGAACTGGGCAGGGAGCTGGCGGATATTATCCACTACGCCGTAGCCATCGCCGCTATCAACAACATCCCCCTCAACGACATTATGCTGGCAAAGGATGAAAAGGCATCCCTAAAATATCACCACAATATCAACCTGCAGCTGTTTCACGAAGGCCGGCGGGAGAAGGACTGATGACTATGATTCGAAGAATGGATTCCCGGGATGCTGCCGAGGTAACGCATATGATGGAGGCTTTCTACACCTCTGATGCAGTATCCAGCAACGGCTCGCCGGAGATTTTTGCCGCCAATGTGGAAAACTGTTTAGGGGATTGCCCCTATGCGGAATGCTTCGTTTTCGAAGAGGACGGTGTGATTCAAGGCTACTCCATCCTGGCCAAGGGCTACTGCACCGAGTTCGGCAAGCCCTGTATCTGGATCGAGGATCTGTATATAAAGCCGGCATTTCGGGGCCGCGGCATCGGTACTTCCTTCTTCAGCTTTGTAAAAGATCTGTATCCCGGCCATACGATTCGCCTGGAGGCAGAACCGGACAATGCCGGCGCCATCGATATGTACCGCCGCAGCGGCTTTGGCACACTTCCCTATCTGCAGCTGATCATTAAATAACAAAAGCGGCGTGGATTCCCACGCCGCTTATTTTGGTATTGTGATGGTCAGCACGATGCTCTCTCCGGTCTCCCGCCGCTCGGAAATGGCGGCAATCCCGGATTGCTGGATTCGGGAGAGGGATTGGGTCAGGCTGTTCAGAAAAGCATTCAGATTCGCCTTTTTCCGGCCGGCGGGCTGCCGGTCCAGCAGGCCCTCTATGTACTGCTCCGCTCTGGCAACGCTCATGGAAAGCCGGGCGATCACCCCAATGGCCTGCAGTTTTTCCTGCTCTGTGGGCAGTTTCAGCAAAGCTCTTGCGTGGCGTTCTGTCAGTTCCGCCCCCCGGATAGCTTCCAGCACCTGAGGGCTGTGGCGCAGCAGACGCAATTTGTTGGCAACCCCGCTTTGGCTTTTGCCCAGCACCTTTGCCACCTGCTCCTGGCTGTAATTGCACTGCTCCATCAAAAGGCTGATGCCCCGGGCTTCCTCGATAAAATCCAAATCCTGCCGCTGAAGATTCTCCACCAGAGCCACCGTGCCGGATTGGTGGGAATCCATATTCATTAAGATACAGGGAATCTCCGAAAGCCCCGCCATCACCGCCGCCCGGAGCCGCCGCTCCCCGGCGATCAGCTCATAACGGGTGCCTACCCGTCGCACAGACAGGGGTTGCAGAACCCCGTGGGTACGGATACTCTCCGCCAGTTCCTGCAGAGCCTCCTGAGAGAACACCTGTCGGGGCTGGGACGGATTGGGGGAAATGGACTTTGCCGGCAAAAACACCACCCGGCCGGTCTCCATATAGGTTTTCAGTTTCTGGCACTGCATAGGGCATTCTCCTCGGTACTTGGTAGTGCCATTTTACTTCCCCAGCCAACAGAAAAAGCACGAAACACGCAAAACCCCTCGACAATATCCCCGGAGCTGTGATACAATGAGAAAAAATCACCTGAGGTACGGCAAATATGAACACAAAAAAACTTTACTATGAGGACTGCCATTTGCGAGAATTTTCCGCAACCGTCCTTTCCTGTGAAAAAACTGAGAAGGGCTACGCAGTGGTGCTGGACGCCACCGCTTTCTACCCCGAGGGCGGCGGTCAGGCCAGCGATACCGGAACCTTGGGAGATGTCCGGGTGCTCCACGCCAAAGAAGAGGGGGAGACCGTCATTCATCTGTGCGACAAGCCCCTTGCTGCAGGTCAGACCATTTTCGGAAAAATCGACTATGACCGGCGTTTCGATTTAATGCAGCAGCACACCGGCGAGCACATTCTCTCCGGCATCATTCACCAAAAGTACGGCTACCACAACACAGGTTTTCACGTTGGTCTCAACACTGTCACCATTGATTTTGACGGTATGATCCCCCTCGACGACATTCCGGAACTGGAATGGGCCGCCAACCGGATCATTTGGGACAACCGCCCCATTTCCTGCTCCTACCCCTCCCCGGAGGTGCTGCCCACCATCCCCTACCGCTCCAAACGGGAGCTGCCCTGGCCGGTGCGGATCGTAGAAGTGCCTGACACAGATGTCTGCGCCTGCTGCGGTGTCCATGTGGCATACACCGGCGAGGTAGGCGCCATCAAGCTGCTGTCCTGTATCAAATTCCATCAGGGCGTGCGGATGGAAATGGTCTGCGGAGGCAGAGCGCTTCGTTGGTTCCAGGATGTATACGAGCAAAACCGCCTTGTTTCCCAGGCATTTTCCGCAAAGGTGCTGGAGACCGGCGCAGCCGCTCAAAAAGCAAACGATATGCTGGCAGCGGAAAAATTCCGGGCAAACAGCCTGCAAAAGCAGGTCTTCGAGACCATTGCAAAGGGCTATAAAAACACAGGAAATGCGGTACATTTTGCAGACGATCTCACCCCCGGCAATGTGCGGGAACTGGCCGACCAAATCGTAAAAGTCTGCGGCGGCGCTGCAACCGTGATCTCCGGCAACGACGCCGACGGCTACAGCATTTGCGTCTTAGGACCGGGCGCAAAGGAGTTGGGCGCAGCTGCCATTGCCGCGCTGAACGGCCGGGGCGGCGGCAAGCCCGACGCTTTCCAG
This sequence comes from Faecousia sp., assembly GCA_045594845.1. Lineage (GTDB taxonomy): Bacteria > Bacillota > Clostridia > Oscillospirales > Oscillospiraceae > Faecousia. Next base: position 35,394 of record JAZNZH010000061.1, read on the forward strand.
GGCAGCCTGAAAGCCACCCGGGAAGAAATTGAAAAATACTTTCAAAAATAATGTCATTGCGAGCGGCGCGGTGTCCGCGCTGACAATACGTGCACAGTGCAGTGCGTACCGTTCCACCGTTGGGTTTTGCTCGGTAACGTTACCTTTTCTTGTCATTCCGAGCGGAGGCGGAGCCGGAGTCGAGGAATCTCAACTAACCACCGGGCTGCCAACTTCCCGTGAGGCCCATCGACTGCGCTCGGGGCGACAATCTTTGTTCGTCAGTTTCCTACTGTCATACAAAAAGAGAGGCTCAAAGGGCGATCTCACATAGGGATTTATACGCTCCAAATCGGCTCTTTTCCCGCAATACTGCATTAAAAAACCACGGCAGGCGTCAGCCTTGCCGTGGCTTTTTATCTTGTCTTGCAGAAAAATCTCTCGCTTTGGAGTGCTTTGCAGTTTTGAAGGTAAGATTTTTTCTCACAGGAATATTCAGAGGACGAAGAAATACTGGATGTATTTC
>JAZNZH010000062.1:0-46329 GCA_045594845.1 Faecousia sp.
GTAAACAGGCTGTTTTGGTTTCAAAACAGCCTGCCTATATTTATAAGATTTTTTTTGCTGCAGCAATATGTTCCGGGGTTGTGCCACAGCAACCACCCAGCAGAGAAGCGCCCATCTTTGCGCACTCTGTCAAGATTTCAGCAAATTCCCCCGGCAGCATGGGGTAGTGGGGGAGGTTGTCGCTTTCAATTACGGGGATTCCGGCATTGGGCTTGCACAAAAGCGGCCCTTTTACAAATCTTCTCAACCGGGCGACCAAATAAGGCGTCATCATATCCGCCGCTACGCAGTTAAAGCCCACAGCAGCGGCACCGGATTGCTCCAGCTCCTGCAGGACAGGACCGGCATCCCGCCCGGAAAACAGCGAGCCGTCAGGCTGCATGGTAAAGCTGTATATTACAGCACTGGCGCTTTCCAGCTCCGCAGCAGTTAAAATCGCTTCTGCCTCTGAAGGGTACATTAATGTTTCTGCGACCAAGAGATCTGCACCGCCGTCGATAAGTCCCCGGATTTGTCGCCGGTAATTTTCCACCAGTAAATCAAAATTGTTTTCGTCCCAGCTGTCTGTAAAGGCAGCCAGAGTGGTCAAATCTCCGGCAATCAAACAGTCCGGTGCTGCCTGTTTGGAAAGGGCAACCAGTTGGGCATTGATTTGCTCAGTGTGGTTTTGCAGGCATACCCGCTCCAGGGCAATGGGCTGCGCCTGAAAGGTAGGGGCATAGAGAATTTGACTGCCTGCTTGCGCATATGCCCTTTGCAAAGCTACCAGCTTTTCCGGATTTGCTAAAATCCATTCCTCTGTGCAGCAGCCCCGAGGCATACCGACTTTTTGTAAATTGGAGCCTGTGGCACCGTCCAAAAGACAGACTCCCTGCGTTAAGAATTTGTAAAATTCTTCTCTGGTTAGCATAATAACACCTCTTTGCTGGTATTATATGTCATATTTCCCTTGTTTTCAATTGACGATAACAAAAAACTTTGCTAAAATGATGAAAAATCAAAAAAGAAGTCACTCATAATGAAAAAAACTGTACTTCGCAAGTATGCCCAGCTGATTGTCCGCTGCGGTGTCAATGTGCAAAAAGGACAGGAGGTTGTGATCTACGCAGAGCTGGACCAGCCGGAATTTGTGCAAATGGTTGTGGAAGAAGCGTATAAGGCAAAAGCCAAAAAGGTCAGCGTAGAGTGGGCATACCAGCCTTTGGAAAAGGTCCACGTCAAATACCAAAGCTTAAAAACTTTGGGGAAGGTGGAAGCTTGGCAGGAAGCCAAAATGCAGCACAGGGTTGATGCCCTGCCTTGCCGTATTCATTTGATTTCTGACGATCCTGATGGACTTAAGGGCATCAATATGGAAAAATATGCCAAGGCCCGCCAGTTGCGCTATCCTATTATGAAGCCGTATCTGGATCAGGTGGAGGGCGCAGAGCAGTGGTGCATTGCGGCGGTTCCCGGCGTGGCGTGGGCAAAGAAGGTGTTCCCCGGCTGCTCCAAACATCAGGCTGTGACAAAGCTGTGGGAGGCAATCTTGTCTACTTCCAGGGTGGATGATGACCCTATCATGGCGTGGGAAAAGCACAATGCGAACTTAAAAGCCCGCTGCGATTACCTTAACAGCCTGCAGATTGACTCTTTGCACTATACTGCCGCCAACGGCACGGATTTTACTGTGGGTATGATTAAAGAAGGCCGTTTCTGCGGCGGTGGAGAAACCAGCCGGCAGAATATTTACTTTAATCCCAATATTCCCTCTGAGGAGTGCTTCATCTCTCCGAAAAAGGGCGTCGCAGAGGGTATCGTCTATTCCACAAAACCTCTGTCCTACCAAGGTCAGCTGATTGATGAATTCTGCCTGCGCTTTGAAAAGGGCAAGGTGGTGGAGGCAAAAGCAAAGCAGGGGAATGAACTGCTGAACACCTTGGTAAATATGGACGAAGGCTCCTGTTACTTGGGCGAATGCGCCTTAGTGCCGGAAAAGAGCCCCATTGCCGAAAGCGGGCTGCTGTTCTATAATACCCTGTTTGACGAAAATGCAGCCTGCCATTTGGCAATCGGCAGCGGTTATATTGACACTTTGGAAAACTATCACGACAGAACCCTGGAAGAGTGCCACGAGCTGGGTATTAACGAATCGATGATTCACGAGGACTTTATGATTGGCTGCGACACGATGAATATCGATGCAACCACCCGGGATGGCAAGGTTATTCCCATCTTCCGGAACGGAAACTGGGCTTTTTGATAGATTTTTTGAAAAATAACAAAAAAACACTTGCAATCTTGCCATCTGTATGTTATGATATCCGGGCGATTGAAGATTGCTAGGGTCACTGTGCCCTTTTAGCGCAAGCCGAGGGGAGCCGAACCCCAATAGGTTTTCAAAGGCAGCTTTCCGCCTATACAGCGGAAAATTCCTTGAAAATACCAACGGGTATTCCCTTCGTAATTTTTCTTGTCTAGACATAAAGCTGCTCTTTGAAAACTGCGTAGCACCTCACAGCAAGGGTTTTTGCTTTGAATTTTTGCGCAGAGGACGCAGCCTTGCTGACGCAAGGCAAGGAGGATAAGGAAAAATTCAAGTTAAAGGACTGCTGTGAGGCTGTCGGTGTTCGACTCCTCTCGGCTTTGAGAAAGAGGTGAACAACATGAGAGAAGGCATCCATCCCGAGTACGAACAGACTACCATCCGCTGCGCCTGTGGTAACACTTTTACTACCGGTTCCACCAAGAAGGACATCCGTGTCGAAATCTGCTCCAAGTGCCACCCTTTCTATACCGGCAAGCAGAAGCTGGTTGACACCGGTGGACGTGTTGACCGTTTCAACAAGCGTTTCGGTATCAAGTAAGAAAAGTAAGAATACAAACCCACGTCTTTCGACGTGGGTTTCTTCTTTTTTTCTGCAAAAACAGTTGTTTTATTCGCCCAAGTTGTGTTATAATAGATAAAATGCAAAAATGGGGAAGTTTTATTTTATGGAAACGAATTTTCAGGAAAACACCCAGGAGCGGGCTGTTCTGGTTGGCTTAAATGCCGATTGCTTTACCGCAGAACAGACAGCTACCGATGAAACCCTGGAGGAGTTGGATGCCCTGTTGGAAACTGCCGGCGGTTTTTGCACCGGTAAAATTTTGCAAAACCGTCACGCTCCGGATTCCCATAGCTTTATCGGCGAAGGTAAGGCGCAGGAAGTGCGGATGCTGGCAGAGGCCACCGAAGCCACAATGGTGGTTTTTGACAATGAATTATCTCCCGGTCACATCCGGGCTTTGGAAGACCTTTTGGGTGTCACAGTGCTGGATAGAAGCGCCCTGATTTTGGATATTTTTGCGCAGCGCGCCAAGACAAGAGAAGGCCGGCTTCAGGTGGAGCTTGCCCAGTATAAATATCTGTTGCCCCGGCTTTCCGGTATGGGCCTCAGCCTGTCCCGGCAAGGCGGCGGTATCGGCACCCGAGGCCCCGGTGAAACCAAGCTGGAGTCTGACCGGCGGCATATCCGGGAGCGAATTTCCCGCCTGCAGACAGAGCTACAGCAGGTGCGGCAGGTTCGCGCTGTCCAGCGGGAGCGCAGAATGAAAAATTCTGTACCGGTGGTCGCCATCGTTGGCTATACCAATGCCGGTAAATCAACGCTTTTGAACCGTCTGACCGATGCAGGCATTCCTGCAAACAATCGGCTATTTGATACCTTGGATACTACCTCCCGGCAGTTAAAGGTGTCTGATAATCTGGATGTTATTCTTTCTGATACCGTCGGTTTTATTGCCAAGCTGCCCCACCATCTGGTAGATGCCTTCCGGGCAACTCTGGAGGAGCTGGAGTATGCTGATTTGCTGCTGCACGTCATAGACTCTGCTGACCCAAACCGGGAAAAGCACATTGCGGTGGTTGACAGTCTGGTTGCCAAGCTGGCAAAACCCGGCACCAAGGTTCTGCGTGTTTATAATAAGGCAGATTTGGTGCAGCCGGAGGATATTCCCATTGGGGAAGATGTGGTGAAAATCTCTGCCGCCAAGGGGCAGGGAATGGAAGAACTGCTCAAGTCCATTGAAAACGCTTTGGGACACAGCCGTCATCACGTGACGGTACGCTTGCCTTATTCTATGGGCGGTATGGTGGAAACGCTCCATGCCGGCGCGCAGGTAAAGAATGTGGATTACACCGGCGAGGGTATTGAGGTGGAAGTAATCCTTGATCCCATTTTGTATGGCAGATTGAAAGACTATATTTTGAAGGAGCACTAAAGGTGGAAGAATACCTGGTACCGACTGGCTATGGCGAAGATGAATTTGTGGAGAAGAAATCCCGGTTCATCGGCAGAGTCTGGTGCGTGGAAAGTGAGGATGAGGCCCTCGAAAAAATCCAGGAAATGAAAAAGCAGCACTATGATGCGACCCATAACTGCTGGGCATACGTGATTCGGGACGGCGCTATGCGTTTTTCCGATGATGGTGAACCCGGTGGTACTGCAGGCAATCCTATGATGCAGGTTCTGCAAAAAGAGAGCCTTTTTAATGTCGTGTGTGTTGTCACCCGGTACTTTGGCGGAACGCTATTGGGCGCGGGCGGACTGGTTCGCGCATATACAAAGGGCGCAAAAATCGCCATAGATGCCGCCGGACGTTCCATGAAACGGGTTTGGACTGCGTTGTACGTTCCTTGTCCCTACAACTTCTATGAGCGGGTAAAGCTGGAAGCGGAAGCCTTTGGTTGCGTCATTCGCGACACCAATTTCGGCGCTGAGGTGGAGCTGGAAATTCTGGTTGCCCGGGAACAGGCGCAGGCATTTATCGACAAACTAACGGATATGACAGCAGGCACAGTAGAAACAATGGAGTTAGGACAGGAATACCGGGCATTCCCAGTTGAGAAATGAGGTAGGGTATATGGATGTGCGAGAACTTTTAGAGCAGGCCGAACACGAACGGCTGTCAAAATTCAGCGCCTTTTCTGATGAAACCCGGGGTAGACTGTACCCGGAAGAGCCGGATGCTACAGATATGCGTACCAATTTCCAGCGGGATATTGACCGGATTGTTCACTGTAAATCTTTCCGCCGCCTGATGCATAAAACCCAGGTGTTTTTACAGCCGGAGGGCGACCACTACCGAACCCGGATGACCCACACCCTGGAAGTGGCGCGGATTGCCCGCACCATTGCCCGGGCGCTGGCGCTGAACGAGGATTTGACGGAAGCGGCGGCAATGGGACACGATTTAGGACATACCCCCTTCGGGCATGCTGGTGAAAAGGCACTGTCGGAGTGCACCGGAAAACCCTTCTCCCACAACGAGCAAAGCTTGCGCGTGGTAGATGTTTTGGAAAATGACGGCACAGGACTGAACCTGACCTATGAAGTACGTATGGCGATTTTGGGACATACCGGTGACCGGATTCCGGAAACTCTGGAAGGGCAGATTGTCCGTCTTTCCGACCGGATTGCCTACATCAATCACGATATTGACGATGCCATTCGGGCGGGAATTTTGGGGGAAACAGATATTCCCCGGAGCATTACCCGGGTTTTGGGGCAATCCCACAGCCAAAGAATCGATACTTTGGTCTGCGATATGATCATCTCGTCGAAGGATGCTGGGGAAATTAAGCTATCACCTCAGGTGGGCGAAGCCTTGCTGGATCTCCGAAGCTTTATGTTTGAGCGTGTTTACCGCAATCCGGTAGCCAAAGGCGAAGAAAGCAAGGCTCGGGATATGCTTCAGTGGCTGTACCGATACTATTACGAGCATCCGGAGGCATTGCCTCAGGATTTTCAGCCCCAGCTGTCCTTTGACGGTATGGAGCAAACGGTTTGCGATTACATTGCCGGTATGACCGACAAGTATGCAGTAGACAAATATTCTGAATTATTCATTCCTGCGGGCTGGCATGTCCGTGGATAAGTGGAAACGATATTTAAGAAAGGAGGCGTAAGCCGTGGCATTTCCCCCATCATTTATTGATGAATTGGTAGCCCGTAATCCCATTGAGGATGTGGTGGGTCAGTATGTGAACTTAAAACGCTCAGGCTCCAATATGTTCGGCTTGTGCCCCTTCCACGGCGAAAAGACAGCTTCTTTCTCTGTGGCTCCGGATAAGGGAATCTATTATTGCTTCGGCTGTCATAAAGGTGGCGGCGCTATTAATTTCACAATGGAAATTGAGGGCTTAAGCTACCCGGACGCAGTGCGAAAGCTGGCAGAGCGTGTCGGTCTGGAAGTACCGGAGGACGAGCAGTATCAAAGCCGCTACCGTCAGCAGGAACGTCTTTGGGCGCTGATGAAGGAGGCGGGTCGGTTCTACCATAGCCAGCTGTATTCTCCGGCAGGCACGCAGTGCCTTGCCTATACCCAAAAGCGTGGACTGACCAAGGCAATTTTGACTAATTTCGGTGTAGGCTATGCCCCCGACAGCTGGAATGCTTTGGTGGACGCCATGCACAAAAAAGGCTACACCGACCAGGAACTGATTGACGCAGATCTGGTGGGTCAGAAAAACGGCAGAATTTATGACCGGTTCCGCAACCGGCTGATGTTCCCCATTATTGATGTCCGGGGCAATGTGATCGGCTTTGGCGGACGTGTGCTGGATGACAGCAAGCCCAAATACTTAAATACATCGGAAACTCTGATTTTTAATAAGCGAAAGAACTTGTTTGGCTTGAATTTTGCTAAGAAAACCAAACTTGGTTATATGATTTTGGTGGAGGGTAACGTGGATGTCATCACCCTGCACCAGTACGGCTTTGACAATGCGGTAGCCTCTCTGGGTACCAGCCTGACAGAAGAACACGCAGTGCTTTTGTCCCGGTATACCGACCAGATTGTCCTGACCTATGACAGCGATGAAGCCGGACAAAGAGCCGCCCAACGTGCCATTCCCATGCTGGAAAAGGTGGGTATTGGGGTAAAGGTTCTGCAAATGCAGGGTGCGAAAGATCCGGATGAATTTTTGCACAAGTACGGCCCTGACAAGTTCCGTTTGCTGGTGGAGGATTCCTCAAACCGGGTGGAATACCAGCTGAAGGCTATCGCAGGCAAATACAACATCAAAATTGATGAAGAGAAAATCAAATTTATACAGGAAGCTGCAGATTTGATTTCTACTTTGGGCAGCGCAGTTCAGCGGGAAATCTACGGTCATCGGATTGCAGATGCCGGTGGGATCAGCTTTGAAAGTATGCAGATGGAAATCGGCAAGGCCTATAAGCGCCGGGTCGCCCGGGAGAAAAAGCGCCAGGAGAAAATTGACCTTGCGCCGGTGAAAAACCGCCAGCCGGAAAGCCGCAGTATCCGCTATGACAATGTGAAATCTGCCATTGCAGAGGAGAGCGTGATAGCCCAGCTGCTGCGGGATCCCAGCCTGTTATCCTTAGCAGGAGATCTGCATGCAGGCAGCTTTACAGTGCCGTTGTTTGGCAAGGTATTTGACCAGATTTGCGCCCGGTATGCCCAAAATCTGGATGTCAGTCTTGGTGTGATTGCAGATTTGACCCCGGAGGAGATGTCCCATCTGACCGGCGTTTGCCAGAACAGCCAGACTACGGCAGGAGAGGTTGCCTTCCGGGATTGCCTGGCAGTAATCCGGGGTGTGACCCAGGCAAAATCCGTCGAAAGCGACGATGATTTGCTGGCATTCCGGGATAAGCTGAAAGAAAGAAAAGGAACGAAATGATGATTTCGGCACAACCAAATGAAACCCAGCTGACCGAGGACAGCATGGTGCAGTTTTTGCAGGAAATCCGGGCATACCCCTTGCTGACGCAGCAGCAGGAACGGCAGCTGGCGATGGACTGCGCAGAAGGGGATGAGGAAGCCATTCGTACGATGGTCAATTCCAATCTGCGTCTGGTGGTATCCATTGCCCGGGAATATGCAAACCGGGGTGTACCGCTGCTGGATTTGATTCAGGAGGGCAGTATCGGACTGCTGACTGCCGCCAGAAAGTTTGACTACACAATGGAAAACCGCTTTTCTACCTATGCCTCCCAGTGGATACGGCAGGGTATGAGTCGATGCATTTTGAATCACGCAGGACTCATCCGTGTCCCCAGACACACCCAGGAACGGATGCGGAAGCTTTTGACTGTCCGTTCTGCGCTGGAACAGGAGGAACTGGAGCCTACCATTGCGCTGCTGGCGCAGCGCTGTGAACTTTCGGAAGATAAGGTAAAGCAGCTTTTAAGCTTGATGCCTCAGGTTTGTTCTTTGGATGCGCCGGCTGGCAGTGAGGAAAATGATGTTCTGCAGACCTTTTTAGAGGATATGCACGCACCTCAGCCCCAGGAGGAATTGGTGCGCCGTGAACTGATGCATACGATGGAAATTCTTTTAGGGATGTTGGATGAGCGGCAACAGCAGGTACTTCGTCTGCACTTCGGTATGGATGACGGCGAAAGCTACTCCATGGCGGAAATCGGAAAGCTTATGGGAATTTCCAAGGAGCGGGTACGCCAGTTAGAGCATAGTGCCATAAACAGATTACGCACATTAGGTGCGGATTTTGGTTTGGAGGACTTTTTACAGTGATGAATTTGGAATATAGCTTTGGCAGTGAGACGGAAGACTTTCTTGCAAAGCTGCAGCCCGGGGAGAAGCTTCCGGCTGAAACACTTTTGACGGAACTTAGCGGTGAGGATGCCTCAACACTGGAGGAAATACTGGATGCGCTGGCGGAAAAGGGAATTGTTCCGGACATCCGGGACTTGCCTCGGTATAGCGCGGATACCCAGCTTGCTGTACGTTTGCGCCGGGAAGCGCAACTGGTGAAGCAGGGGAACCTGCTGGTAGATTTAGAGGAAACAGACCCTCTGCGGCTGTATCTGGAAGAACTTGCGGCATTGCCTGCAGGAGCAGGCGATAATGTGGAGCAGCTGTTTAATGCCAGCTTAAATCGTGTCGCAGAGCTTGCTTGTGGCTATGCCGGACAGGGCGTGCTGCTTTTAGATTTGATTCAAGAGGGCAGTATGGGCTTGTGGCAGGCGTTGCAAAGCTATGATGGAGAGGATTTTGAAACATTTCGGGATGAAATCATTACCCGGTGTATGATAAAAGCGATTGTTTTACAGGCGCATGCGTCCGGTGTGGGACAAAAAATGCGTCAGGCATTGGAGGATTACCGGTCGGCAGATGAACGGCTCTTGGCAGAGTTGGGCAGAAACCCCACCACGGAGGAGATTGCAGAAGCCCTGCATATTTCCCCGGAGGAGGCGGAAACTGCTGGAAAAATGCTGGAAAATGCCCGTACAATGCATCGGGCAAAACAGCCTGAGCCGGAACAGCTTCCTCAAGAGGAGGATCAGGCGGTGGAGGACACTGCCTATTTCCAAATGCGCCAGCGGATTGCAGAGCTTTTGTCCGGACTTTCACAGACGGATGCAAAGGTTCTGACCTTGCGCTACGGCCTGGAGGGCGGACGTCCTTTGGATGCAGCCCAGACGGCGCAAAAACTCAATCTGACCCCGGAGGAAGTGAATATCCGGGAGGCAGAAGCCTTAAAAAAATTACGGCAACAATAAGAAAGAAGGTACTTTTATGAAAACCTATTCTATCGCCATTGACGGTCCTGCCGGCGCAGGCAAAAGCACCATCGCCAAAGCCCTTGCCAAAGAGCTGGGTTATCACTACGTTGACACCGGCGCAATTTACCGCACCGTGGCATACTTCTTGGATTTGTGGGGTGTCAGCCCTAAGGATGTGGATGCTGTGGAGCGTTATATTGATGAGCTGACCATCAAAATTGAATATGACGAAACCGGTAAGCAGCATATGATTATGAACGGCATGGATGTCACCGATGATATCCGCACCCAGGATATTTCCCAGAAGGCTTCTCTGGTGTCTGCTCACAAAGTTGTCCGGGATGTGCTGTTGGATATGCAGCGTAACGTGGCAAAGGAGCACAACGTCATTATGGACGGACGGGATATCGGTACGGTTGTGCTGCCTAATGCAGATGTAAAAATTTTCCTGACCGCCTCTGCGGAGGTTCGCGCCAAGCGCCGCACCGATGAGCTGCTGGCTAAGGGTCAGCAGACGGATTATACCCAGACTCTGAAGGATATCCAACAGCGGGATTATCAGGATACCCATCGACCCATTGCGCCTTTGAAGCAGGCAGCTGACGCAGTTTTGCTGGACACTTCTGATATGAACATTCCTCAGGTAGTGGAAGCAATGCAGAATATCATTAAGGAGAAAATTTCCTGATGCCGGTTATTGTTGCAAAAAGCGCTGGTTTTTGCTTTGGTGTCAACCGGGCAGTGGAGCTGGTGGAGCAGGCGGTGAAAGAGGGAAAACAGGTGTATACCCTGGGACCCATTATCCACAACCGCCATGCAGTCAAGCATTTTGAAGATATGGGAGTGGCTGTGCTGGATACTCCGGAGCAGGCAAAGCCCGGAACTACCGTGGTCATCCGTTCCCACGGTGTGACCCAGGCGGTTTATCAGGCGCTGGAAAACCAAGGTGTGGAGATTGTGGACGCGACCTGTCCCTTTGTCAAGCGGATTCATGGCATTGTAAGTAAGGCTGAAGAAGGGCGTTTGACTTTGATTATTGGCACAGCGAACCATCCCGAGGTGGAAGGAATTGCCGGCTGGTGTGAAAATTGTAAGGTTTTCCAAACGGCGGAAGAGCTGGAACAATGGGCGAAAAACGACCGGATTCCCACAGATTTGCCAATTTGTATGGTTTGCCAGACAACCTCCACAGAATTTTTGTGGAATTCGTGCGTAAAAAAAGCAAAAAAATTGTTTACTAACGTGAAAATTTTTGATACAATATGTAAAGCAACTGAAGACAGACAGTCAGAAGCGGCGAATTTAAGCGCCCGGTGTCAGGCTATGGTGGTTGTGGGAGATACCAAAAGCTCCAACACCGGTCGTCTGGCTATGATCTGTCAGGAGCACTGCGAGCGAGTTGTTCTGGTGGACAACGCATCTGAGCTGAAGCCGGAGTTTTTCCGTGGTGCCACTTGTGTTGGAGTCACTGCCGGTGCATCGACACCGGCGTGGATTATAAAGGAGGTCAACAAGACTATGAGCGAAATTACGAATGTTGAGGCTGTGCAGGAGGAAAGCTTTGAAGCGCTTCTGGAGCAGTCCATCAAAACTTTAAATACAGGAGATAAGGTCACCGGTATCGTTACCAGCATCGGCACTACCGAAGTTCAGATCGACTTGGGTACCAAGCATGCCGGCTACATCCCTTACGATGAAGTTAGCGCCGATCCTTCCGTGAAGCCTGAGGATATCCTCAAGGTCGGCGATGAGATCGAAGTGTTCGTTGTCCGCGTGAACGACCAGGAAGGCACCTGCCAGCTGTCCAAGAAAAAGCTGGACAGCATGAAGGTGTGGGATGATGTTTCTGTATGGTGTGACGAGAAGACCACTGTTGACGCAGTGATCACCGAGGAGAACAAGGGCGGTCTGGTTGCCAGCGTTTAGGGCATCCGCGTCTTCATTCCCGCTTCTCAATCCGGTGTTGCCAAGGGCGGCGATATGGCTGCTGAGGTTGGTAAGGCTGTTCAGCTGAAGATTACCGAGGTCAACCGCGCTCGCCGCCGTGTTATCGGTTCTATCCGCGCTGTTACTTCTGAGGCTCGCAAGGCTGCTCAGGAGCAGCTGTGGGGCAGCATCGAAGTGGGTGCTAAGTACCACGGCACTGTGAAGTCCCTGACTTCTTACGGCGCATTTGTGGACATCGGCGGCGTGGACGGCATGGTTCACGTTTCCGAGCTGAGCTGGAACCGCATCAAGAACCCCGCAGAGGTTCTGTCCATCGGTGACGAGATCGACGTTTTCGTCCTGTCCTTTGATCCCGAGAAGCACAAGATCTCCCTGGGTTACAAGACCCCTGAGATGAACCCCTGGAACAAGTTCATGACCGCTTACAATGTGGGCGATGTCACCGACGTTAAGATTGTCAAGCTGATGACCTTCGGCGCATTTGCTGAGATCATCCCCGGCGTTGACGGCCTGATCCACATCTCCCAGATCGCCAACAAGCGCATCGACAAGCCCGAGGACGTCCTGGCTGAGGGCCAGACCGTGCAGGCTATGATCACCGAGATCGATGCCGAGGCAAAGCGCATCTCCCTGTCCATCCGCGCTCTGCTGGAGGAGGAAGCTCCTGCTGAGGCTGAGGCTGAGACCGAGGCAGAAGCAGAGACTGAAGAAGTCGCTGAGTAATAACCCTACATACCGGAGCCTTACGGCTCCGGTATTCATTTTTTGGAGGTACTTATGGTAAAACACATTGTGATCTACACCCTGAAGGAGGGTGTCAACAAACCCGAAGCCGTAGAAATCATCCGCAGCGTGCTGGAACCCCTGGTGGGCGTAGTTCCCGGCCTGCAGAAAATGGAGATCCGTGCCGCTTATCAGGGCGGTATGGACTACGCCCTGTATTCCGAGTTTGAAAGCCGGGAAGCTTTGGCAAATTATGTAAACCACCCCGCCCATTTGGCCGCCAAGGAGCATTTCTGGCATTTCCTGGACAGCCGGGTCTGCGCAGATTATGAGGTATAAAGTATGAAAGCAATTGTGACTGTTGTGGGTAAAGACCGGGTGGGCATTATTGCCCAGGTCAGCACCCAGCTTGCAAACTACAAGATCAATATTTTGGACATCAGCCAAACCGTTATGCAGGGCTACTTCACTATGATGATGGTGGTGGACACCGCCACCGCAGAGCTGCCCCTGGCAGATCTTGCCGTAGCCCTGGAAGAAAAGGGCAAGGAAATGGGTATGTCCATCCGCCTGCAGCGGGAAGACATTTTCGACGCCATGCACCGGGTATAAGGAGTCAGTATGCTGAATGTGAAAGACATCCTGGCCACCCAGGATATGATCGACAAGCGCCATCTGGACATCCGCACCATCACCATGGGCATCAGCCTGCTGGACTGCACAGATCGGGATGTGAACGCCTGTGCCAAGAAGATCTATGACAAGATCACCCGCTGCGCCAAGGATCTGGTGAAAACCGGCGAGGAGATCGAAAAGGAATTTGGTATTCCCATTGTGAATAAGCGCATCTCCGTCACCCCCATTTCTCTGGTGGGCGCCAGCTGCGACACCGATTCCTATGTACCCCTGGCCATCGCTCTGGACGAAGCCGCCAAGACCTGCGGCGTCAACTTCATCGGCGGTTTCTCCGCTCTGGTGCAAAAGGGCGCTACCGACAGCGACTGGGTGCTGATGAACTCCATCCCCGAGGCCATGGCAAAGACCGAGCGGGTCTGCGCCAGCGTCAATGTGGGTTCTACCCGGGCGGGTATCAATATGGACGCCGTTGCCAAAATGGGTGAAATTATTAAAAAAACCGCCGATATCACTAAGGATAACGACGGTTTAGGTTGTGCAAAGTTGGTTGTTTTTGCGAACGCAGTAGAGGACAACCCCTTTATGGCCGGCGCATTTCACGGTGTCGGCGAGCCTGAATGCGTGCTGAATGTAGGCGTTTCCGGCCCGGGCGTGGTGTATCACGCGCTGCAAAGTGTGAAAGGGCAGCCCTTCGATGTGGTAGCCGAAACCATCAAAAAGACCGCTTTCCGGATCACCCGGATGGGTCAGATCGTAGGCGAAGAAGCCTCCCGCCGGCTGAATGTGCCTTTCGGCATCGTGGACCTGAGTCTGGCGCCTACCCCTGCCGTGGGTGACAGCGTTGCCCGGATCCTGGAGGAGATGGGTCTGGAGGTCTGCGGCACTCACGGCACGACTGCTGCATTGGCTCTGCTGAACGATGCGGTGAAAAAGGGCGGTGTCATGGCAAGTAACCATGTGGGCGGCCTGTCCGGCGCATTCATCCCCGTCAGCGAGGACGAGGGTATGATCGCCGCCGCTGAAGATGGCACTCTGTGCCTGGATAAACTGGAGGCAATGACCTGCGTTTGCTCCGTGGGCCTCGATATGATCGCCGTTCCCGGCGACACCTCCGCCGCCACCATTTCCGCCATTATTGCCGACGAAGCCGCCATCGGTATGGTCAACTCCAAGACCACCGCGGTGCGTATCATTCCTGCCCCCGGCAAGGTGGTGGGCGACCGGGTGGAAATGGGCGGCCTTTTGGGTAGCGCCCCCGTGATGCCCGTTCACAACAAGGGCAGCTTCGACTTTATTGCCCGGGGCGGCCGTATCCCTGCCCCCCTGCAAAGCTTGAAGAACTAAAAAGAGAGGATCTTTCGATCCTCTCTTTTTTATTACTTATAGATCTTTACCACGGGGCTCTTCAGGATGCCGAAAGGACGGGTCTTATACTCGTAGCACCATTCGTTGCCCTCCGTACGCCATGCGGGAGGTCCGTACCAGAGGTCGCCGTCATTGACCTTGTGCAGCGCGCCAAAGCAGTTATGCCGGTTGCCGAACAGGGTCAGCGTCACGGTATGCTTGCCCTTTGACACATTGGGGATCTCCAGCTTATAGGGAGGCAGTACGATCCGGCCAACCCGCTGACCGTCCAGCGCCACACCGATCAGTGCGCCCCGGTAGTAGGAAGTCTCGATCTCCAAAGCGCCATTCTCATCCAGTTCCACATGGAAATGGTAATCCACATTTGCGCCATAGAAGGGCAGTGTCTGAGGTACCACATCGCCGAAGCCCAGCTTCTTCTGACGCTCCACGATCAGAGTGTAGCTGCCCATTGCCCGGACACCAAAGTCGCCTAACAGGTAGCACCACTCAATATTTGTGCGCTCACCGTAGGGGAACACCAGCTCCAGCACGCTGTCGCCGGCAGGAATCTTGGGCATGGGGATCGTGCCGATGCACTCGTCGGTGAAATAGCCGGTAATGTTGTTTTCCACCTTCTGGCCGTTGAAGGTAACGGTAGCCACATCTGCATCCTCAATGGCCAGCAGTGCGCCTTTCACCTCAATGTCGCTGTGGATGGTGATCCGCAGAGCCACAGTATGCTCCGCAGGCGCGATCTCGATGGCGTAGGGCTGAGTCTGGTCGGACTTATATCCTAACGAACTGCGGAAATTCTTGGAGATCCGCAGGATCTCTTCCTCTTCCTGCCAATCACCGCCGTCGTAGGAATACTCTGCCCGGTCCATCAGCAGCACATTGGGCTCGCTGAGGGAGTAATCCACCAGGCCCTTAACATCCAGGGTCTTTACCAGGGTGCGCTCTGCCTTTTCTGCCTTTGCCACCTTTGCGTTCTTTGCCAGGTGGATCAGCAGGCTGTCACACACGATAAAGGGATGGTAGATGACGGTGTTGCCGTTCTTATGTACATACTCCATGGGACGGATCTCGCCGGTAAGGGTATCGTACAGAGTGGGGATGAACTCGCCGGAAACGGTGATGGTGAACCGATCGTAGAAGGTGCAGTCCCGCTGGGGCACATTGTGGGCCCGGGTACTGCCGCCGCCCTCGAATTCGTGGATACAGGCGATGAACAGCCAGTTATTCTCCTGGTCCTCCCGGTAGTTATAAACCACCCGCTGCTCATTTGCACCCTTGGAGTTCACAATACGGACGCAGCGCTCATCCTCCAGCGCAGAGCACAGGGCTGCGCTGTCGAAACGGACGTGCTCACACTTGTCGAACAATGCCTTACTGCCATCGTTCTTCACGCCGTCCAGGTGGGTAGGACAACCGCCCATAAACAGCACCTTGCCGCCGTTTTTCCGGAAGTTCTCCAAATATTCCAGAGTGGTACGGCGCAGAGTGAGACAGCCGGGAACGATAATGGCGTCATAGGTCATCTGACCCACATTTCTGGGCTGACCCTCCCGGATCAGCTCCGGCAGGGTGGATTCGCAGATGTAGTTGAAGTCCAGGTGGTTGCTGACCAGCCACTCGGTAACATTCTTAAAGTTCTGCTCCAGGGCATTGACCTGCTCAGAGGTCTGGGAAATGGGGCCGCAGGCGACCCAATAGCTCTCGATGGGGTGGATCATACCGATCTTCACGATGGGCTTGCCCCGGGTCAGCGCAGTGTTGACACGGGAGAAGTGATCCTCCATATAGGCGTATTCCTTATACCAGGGAGACTGATAGCCGATGGCAGCGGGATAGTCACGCTTTGCCTCGCCCTTCATGGTGTACCAGGCCAGGTGGGGGACACGGATGGTCACACCCATTGCGGTCTGCCAGTCGCCTTCCATCTTATGGCCGCGGAAGTCGAAGTCCCAGTTGGTAACGCCGTACAGCTCGGAGACCATACCCTCCTTGCCGTACTGATGGACGCAGGACTGGGTCTGCTTTGCGGTGGTCAGCTCCCGATGAGAGCAAAGCATATCGATACCGGGGATGCCCTGATAACCGTAGTTGCGCATCGCCTCGCCGCAGGTAACTGCCTGGGACTCCAGCTCCGGCTCACGGAGATAGTGGCCGGTGAGTGCGATGCCGTTGGCCTCACACCAATCGCCGATCTGCTTGGAGAAATTCTTAGAGAACTGCTCTGCGATAAAGTCGAAATAGCGGTACTTTACAATGCTGTCGCTGCCGTCCCGCTTGTTCCAGAATACCTCAGGCAGAACCGCCAGGATGTCCTGGCCGTAAACCTTTTGGAACTCCTCCTCGAAGAAGCGGCTCCAGGTAAACTTCAGCCGATCCTTATACTCGGGAGTAGGGGCATAAATGCGGCTTTCGTGGTTGGCATTGGGCTCGTCGGTGAAAATCGCCGGCACAGTCTTGCCGAACCGGTCGCCCACAGCCTCTTTGTAACGCTCGTGGGTCACCTTGATAAACTCGGCAACCGCTTCCTTGTCCATTGCGTCGAAATAGGTCTGGTAGTTAAACCAGGCGTGCTCCTTTTCGTTCTCGCAGTAGGCAAACCACTTGTGGCCCTTGGCGGGAGTATCCTTTTCCACCTTTGCGTAGCTTTCCAGATAGCCTTCGCCGTCCAGCACCACATCATAAACGCCCAGCAGGTAAGGTTCGCCCTTTTCCAGCGCCTCTTCCTTAGACAGGTCGTGACCCTGGTCTGCAGGATATACGATCAAGCGCTTGCGGCGGTAGAGCTTATTCTTGGTAACGATACCACCTGCAGGTCCGGAGGACCAGCGGTCCTCGTCGTACAGCCAGGCCAGCATCTCGTTGGCCTCCGCCTCATCGCAGCAGGTCTTGACCATTTCCATAAATTCGTCGCTGAGGTACTCGGTGGCAAGGCCGGTACGGGCGTGCATATGGAAACCGCCAAAGCCCATCTCCTTAAACTGGTCGATCTGGCGCTTCAGGGCATCCTTTTCCAGCTTGCCGTTCCAGGACCAGAAAGGCGCAGCCCGGTACTCGGAAGTCGGGTTGCGGAACAATTCCTCGGTCAAAGTGGGATTTGCGTTCTTTTTGTATAACAAGGCAAACACCTCCTATGTAATCTGTTTTCATTATATATGACCTCACTGCGTAAAGCAAGAAAAAACCTCCCGTTTGGGAGGTTTTTTGCTTTATTCCAGTTCGAAAGCGCCGGTATAGAGTTGATAGTAGGTGCCCTTTTGGTCGATCAGCTCCTGATGGCTGCCCCGCTCGATGATCCGGCCGTGATCCAGCACCATAATGCAATCGGAATTGCGTACTGTGCTGAGCCGGTGAGCAATGACAAAGGTAGTGCGGCCACGCATCAGCGCATCCATACCCTTTTGCACCAGAGCCTCTGTACGGGTATCGATGGAAGAGGTTGCCTCATCCAGAATCATAACCGGGGGATCTGCCACCGCGGCTCTTGCGATAGCGATCAGCTGGCGCTGGCCCTGGGAAAGCTGCGCGCCGTTGCCGGTCAGCTCCGTATTATAGCCGTCGGGCAGACGGGTGATGAAGTCGTGAGCATTGGCAATTTGCGCCGCCCGGATGCATTCCTCATCGGTGGCATCCAGCTTGCCGTAACGGATGTTCTCCATCACCGTACCGGTGAACAAATTGGTCTCCTGGAGCACGATGCCCAAGGACCGCCGCAGATCGCTCTTGCGGATCTTGTTGATGTTGATGCCATCGTAGCGGATCTTGCCGTCGGCAATATCGTAGAACCGGTTGATCAGGTTGGTGATCGTGGTCTTGCCTGCGCCGGTAGCGCCCACAAAGGCGATCTTCTGACCGGGATGCGCATAGAGGGTCACATCATGAAGCACCGTCTTTTCGGGATCATAGGCAAAATCCACCTCTGTCATGGTGATGTCGCCCTTGAGCTCCGTATAGGTAACAGTGCCGTCCGCCTGGTGGGGATGCCGCCAGGCCCAACGGCCGGTGCGCTCAGCGCACTCTGTCAGATTGCCGTTCTCGTCGGTTTTGGCGTTGACCAGGGTCACATAGCCCTCGTCGGTCTCAGGCTCTTCGTCCATCAGCTCGAAAATACGCTCCGCGCCCGCCAGCGCCATTACGATGGCGTTGATCTGGTTGGAGACCTGGCCGATGGGCATATTGAACTTGCGGCTCAGCAGCAAAAACGCCGCAAGGCCGCCCAAAGTCAACAGGCTGCCGTTGGAAGCAATGGCTAAGTAGCCGCCCACAATGGCCAAAATGGTGTACTGAATGTAGCCCAGATTGTTATTCACCGGGCCCATCATATTGGTGAACGCGCCGGCCTTATAGGCATTTTGCCGCAAGGTCTCGTTGATGCCGCTGAACTCGTCTTTGCAGATCTCTTCCCGGCAGAATACTTTCACCACCCGCTGACCGGAGATCATTTCCTCCACATAGCCGTTGACCTTGCCCAGCGCCCGCTGCTGTCCGATAAAGAATTTCGCGGAACGGGACGCCACCGCCTTTGTGATATAGAGGATACCGGCTGCGGTTACCACCACAACACCGGTGAGGATGGGAGATGCCTTCAGCATCAGAGCAAACACCGACACCATTGTTGCCACAGAAGAAATACAGTTGGGCAGCGCCTGGGTGATCATCTGCCGCAAAGTGTCGATATCAGAGGTGTACCGACTCATTACATCGCCGGCAGGATGGGTGTCGAAATAACGGATGGGCAGGGTCTGCATATGCCGGAACATATCGTCCCGGATCTTCTTTTGGGCGCCCTGGCCTACCCGAACCATCAGGAAATTGTACAGGAAGGAAGACACGATGCCCAGCACATAGATGCAGGCCATACCTGCCAGGAATTTCACCAGCGGGGCATAGTCGGGGTTTTCCTGATTCTTCATGGGGATGATGTAGTCATTGATCAGCGGCTCCAGGGAGTAGCTGCTGATGGCTGTGGCAAGGGATGCCACCAGAATGCAGATCAGCACCAGGATCAGGTTGACCCGGTAGGGCTTCATATAGGAAAGCAGCCGTAGCAGGGTCTTTTTGGGGTTCTTGGCCTTACGGCCGTCACCTTTCATGCGCACAGGAGGCATTATTCCTCGCCTCCTTTCACCTGGGATTCATAGACTTCCCGATAAATATCGGAGGTTTGGAGCAAGGTCTCATGCGTGCCGGTGGCTGCAATCTTGCCGCCGTCCAGCACAACGATCAGATCCGCATCCTGGACGGATGCCACTCTCTGGGCGATGATCAGCTTAGTGATGTCGGGGATCTCCTCCCGGAAAGCCTTGCGGATCATAGCGTCAGTATGGGTATCCACCGCGGAGGTGGAATCGTCCAAAATCAGAATCTTGGGCTTTTTCAGCAATGCTCTTGCAATACAAAGCCGCTGCTTCTGACCGCCGGAGACATTGGTGCCGCCCTGCTCGATATGGGTATCATAGCCATCGGGGAAAGAGGTGATGAAATCGTGGGCGCAAGCCAGACGGCAGGCGTGCTCCATCTCCTCGTCGGTGGCCTCGGGGTTGCCCCAGCGCAGGTTCTCCTTAATGGTACCGGAGAACAGCACATTCTTCTGCAGCACCATGGACACCTGCTCCCGAAGCGCCTGAATGTCGTAATCCCGGACATCCACACCGCCCACCTTCAATGTGCCTTCAGTGACGTCATACAGGCGGGGGATCAGCTGCACCAAGGTGGACTTACTGGAGCCGGTGCCGCCCAAAATGCCCACGGTCATACCGGATTCAATGTGGAGATTGATGTCGTCCAGCGCATTTCTGCCGGCACTCTTTGCATAACGGAAAGAAACATTTTCAAAGTCGATTGAGCCGTTTTCTACCGTATTTACAGGGTTTTCCGGATTTTTCAGATCAGATTCTTCCATAAGCAGCTCGTAGGCACGCTGCATCGGCGCCCGGCTCATAGTGAACATCACGAACACCATGCTCATCATCATAAGGCCCATCAAAATCTGGCTGGTGTAGGTGAACATAGTGGTTAGCGCCGCCGCATCCAGCTGGCCGCCTACCACCATTTTTGCGCCTAAGTAGGAGATCACGATGATGCTGGTGTACACCGCAAACTGCATCAGGGGATTATTGAACGCCATGATCCGCTCGGCGCGGGTAAAGTCTCTATAAATAGAATTGGATGTCTCGTCAAACTTCTCCATTTCCCGGTTCTCCCGGACAAAGGACTTGACGACCCGGACACCGCGGACGTTTTCCTGCACCACATTATTCAGCTTATCGTAGGTCTTGAATACCTTCTCAAAAATGGGATGCACCAGCTTGATCAGAATCATCAGACCGGCAGCCAACAGCGGTAGCACAATGCAGTAGATCACGCTGAGACGGGGGCTGATGCGGAACGCCATGATCAGCGCCATCACCAGCATCACCGGGGTGCGGAAGATCATCCGGATGGACATCTGGAAGGTCATCTGCAGCATAGCCACATCGGAGGTCAGTCGGGTGACGATAGAGGATGTGGAAAGCTTATCGATATTGGAAAAGTCATAGGTCTGCACCTTATGGAACATATCGTGGCGCAGATTGCGGGCAAAGCCGGTACTGGCGTAAGCGGCAAAAAATGCGGACGCCACACCGAACAGCAAACTGCATAGGGCGCACAGCGCCAGCAGTCCGCCGTATTTCCATACTGCCGGCATATTACCGGGCTCAATGCCCTGGCGCAGCAGCTCCGCCAGCACCAGGGGGATAAAGATCTCCATGGTAACTTCACCCACCATACAGGCAGGACTCAGCAGCGCCGCCCATTTATACTCCCGGATACTCCGGGCCAGGCGTTTGATCATAGCACATACTCCTTCATTGCAATTTCCTTTATTCTACCACCGTGAGATTTTATTTGCAATACGGTAAGAAAAAGTTTACAATTGTCATACCAAGATAAAGGAGACAGATTATGTACGCAGACTGTCATATACATATGGTTTTAGACGGAGTGGACTGGAAAAGCGCCATCGGCCGTCACCAGCCACAGCCAAATGAAGCCTGGATCCGTGAGGTGCTGAAAACCTATCAGGAAAAGGGCATCACCTACCTTCGTGACGGCGGCGACCGTTGGGGGGTAGGCGCAAAAGCCCGGGAACTGGCGGGTACATACGGCATCACCTACCGCACCCCCTTGGCACCCCTGTGTAAAGAGGGTCACTACGGTGGTTTTATCGGAGAAAAATATGAGGATTTTAAGAGTTATGTAAACCTCGTAGTAAGGCAACGGCAGTTGGGCGCAGATTTTGTAAAAATTATGATCTCCGGTCTCATCGATTTCGATCATTTTGGCCTGCTCTCCGAAGACGCTTTGCCCCGGGAGGAGATTCGGGAGCTGATCCACATTGCCCACGAAGAGGGGATGGCGGTAATGGCCCACGCCAACGGCGCCCGGTGCGTAGAGCAGGCGGCAATCGCAGGGGTAGACAGTGTGGAACACGGTGCTTACCTGGATATCGACGCGTTAGCTGCTATGGCAGAAAACGGCACGGTCTGGGTTCCCACCCTTTCCACTATTGCGAATCTGCGGGGCAAAGGCCGACATTCCGAAAGTGAAATTGCTAAGATTTTGGATTGCTCCCTACAGTCTGTTGCCAGTTACCGGGGTCTTATCGCTCCCGGCACCGATGCCGGCGCCTGGTCCGTACCCCATGGCTCAGACGCAGAAGAAACCCTGCTCCGATCCGCCGGTGTTTCCCCGGAACGCATCGAGCAGGGCATCTATGCAATCATAGCCAACTTTTAATACCGCGGTCATTCCTGTCATTCCGAGCAGAGGCGGCAAGTTGCCGCTGACAATTCGTGCTTGGTGCAGCAACAATCGTTCCGCCTTTGGGTTATGCTCGGTGTCGTTACATTTTCCGTGTCATTCCGAGCGAGCGCAGCGAGTCGAGGAATCTCAAAAAACCTCCGCACAGCCAACATCCCGTGAGGCCCCTCGACTACGCTCGGGGCGACAACGTTATTCGGCGGGGATTGCCACACCGGTGTGCGCACCGGTTCGCAATGACCGGCTAATTGTCAATTAAAAAGAGAGGCTCAATAGAGCCTCTCTTTTTTCTTACTTCAGGTAGTTGTCGATAGCCTCGGCACCCTTCTTACCGGCACCCATTGCCAGGATAACGGTAGCAGCACCGGTCACAGCATCGCCGCCGGCGAACACGCCGTCACGGGTGGTCATCTCGTTCTCGTTCACGATCAGGCAGCCCTTGCGGTTGGTCTCCAGACCGGGAGTAGTGGTGCGGAGCAGGGGGTTGGGGCTGGTACCCAGGGACATAATGACGGTGTCCACTTCCAGCTCGAACTCGCTGCCGGGCACCTCGATGGGACGACGGCGGCCGGAAGCATCGGGCTCGCCCAGTTCCATACGGATGCACTTCATAGCCTTCACGCGGCCATTCTCGTCACC
The DNA here is from genome assembly GCA_045594845.1 of Faecousia sp. Classification (GTDB taxonomy): domain Bacteria; phylum Bacillota; class Clostridia; order Oscillospirales; family Oscillospiraceae; genus Faecousia. The sequence continues at coordinate 22,623 of JAZNZH010000062.1, forward strand.
GATGATCTCAATGGGATTGCAGAGGGTCTTGAACTCGATGCCCTCTTCCTTTGCGTGGTGCTTTTCCTCAGCACGGGCAGGCATTTCAGCCTCGCCACGGCGGTAAACAACATACACATTCTCAGCACCCAAACGCATTGCGCAGCGGGCAGCGTCCATTGCCACGTTACCGCCGCCAACCACGGCCACAGCCTTAGACTTAATAACAGGAGTATCAGCCTCTTCGGTGTAAGCCTTCATCAGGTTGGTACGGGTCAGGTACTCGTTTGCAGACATAACGCCCACCAGGGATTCACCGGGAATGTTCATAAACATAGGCAGACCTGCGCCGGAGCCCACGAAAATGGCCTTATAGCCCATCTCGAACAGCTCGTCGATGGTCAGCACGCGGCCGATGACCATATTGGTCATAACCTCAACGCCCTGTGCCTCCAGCTTCTTGACTTCATTGGCCACGATGGCTTTGGGCAGACGGAACTCGGGGATGCCGTACACCAGCACACCGCCGGCAGTATGCAGAGCCGCAAACATAGTGACCTCATAGAGCTTCTTAGCCAGATCGCTTGCAGCGGTCAGGCCGGCAGGGCCGGAACCCACAACAGCCACCTTGGTGCCGTTAGAGGGGGTCTTTTCGGGCATTGCGTTGATGTTCTCGCGATACCAGTCAGCAACAAAGCGCTCCAGACGGCCGATGGCTACAGGCTCACCCTTGATGCCGCGGACACACTTGCACTCACACTGGCTCTCCTGAGGACAAACACGGCCGCTGAGGGCAGGCAGTGCATTGGTGGAGGTGATGATCTCGTATGCAGCCTTAAAGTCACCCTCCTGGACCTTCTTAATAAACTCGGGAATGCGCACATTCACAGGGCAGCCTTCCACACACTTGGGATTTTTGCAGCCCAGGCAGCGGTTAGCCTCTTCGATGGCCTGCTCGGGGGTGTAGCCCAGAGCCACTTCCTTAAAGTTGCGGGCACGGACCTTGGGATCCTGCTCGGGCATAGGGGTCTTTACTAAAGTCATATTTGCCATTACAGTTTCCTCCTTACTTGATCAGAGCCTTGCCCATGGCTTCCATACGGCAGGTGTGGTTTTCCTTCACCTCTGCCTCACGGCAGCGGTAGGTGGAGTTACGGCTCATCAGTTCGTTAAAGTCCACCTTGTGGCCGTCGAACTCAGGGCCGTCCACGCAGGCAAACTTCACTTCGCCGCCAACGGTAACACGGCAGCCGCCGCACATGCCGGTGCCGTCCACCATGATGGGGTTCAGGGAAACGCTGGTATGTACACCAAAAGGCTCGGTGGTCTTGCAGACAAACTTCATCATGGGGATGGGGCCGATTGCCAGGACTTCGTCGTACTCACGGCCGCTCTCCAGCAGCTCCTGCAGCTTTGCGGTAACAAAACCCTGCTCGCCGTAGGAACCGTCGTCGGTCATCAGGTACATATTGTCCGCTGCAGCCCGGAACTCGTCCTCCAGAATGACGATATCCTTGTTGCGGAAGCCCACAATGACATCAACCTCAGCACCGGCTTCCTTGAAAGCCACAGCAGAGGGCAGTGCGATGGCGCAGCCAACACCACCGCCAACCACACAGACCCGCTTCTTGCCTTCCACGGGGGTGGGCTTGCCCAGAGGGCCAACGAAATCGCGGATGTAGTCACCCTCGTTCAGATTGCCCAGAGCAATGGTGGAGAAGCCGACCTTCTGGAAGATGATAGAAACAGTACCCTTTTCCCGATCATAGCCGGCGATGGTCAGGGGAACACGCTCGCCCTGCTCATCAATACGGAAGATGATGAACTGACCGGCCTTTGCCTTCTTGGCAACAAAAGGTGCCTCGATCTCCATCAGGGTAACGGCAGGATTCAGCTCTCTTTTGGTTACAATTTTAAACATAAGAAGCCTTCTTTCTTATAATAATTACTTGTTCTTCAGCAGATCGCGGATCTCGGTCAGCAGAGCTTCCTCGGCAGAGGGTGCAGGAGGTGCGGGCTCTTCCACCACTTCTTCCTCTTTCTTCTCGCCCAGATCGGCCAGCTTATTCAGGCCCTTTACCAGGAAGAAGACAACCAGTGCCAGGATCAGGAAGTTGATGATGGCAGAGATGAAATTACCGTAAGTCAGATAGTTTTCTACATACTGGATAGCGCCGTCTGCGTTGGTAACCACGTTGCCGGCCTCATCCAACACGGGAACGGGATCCACCCAGGGAGCCCGGGGCAGTCTGATCTTCATGCTGGAGAAATCCGTGCCGCCCATGAAGATGTTGATCACAGGCATAATGATGTCGTCGGTCAGGCTTTTGGTGATACCGGAGAACGCAGCGCCGATAATAGTACCAACAGCCAGTGCCATTGCATTGCCCTTAATGGCAAATGCCTTGAATTCGTCCCACCAGGAGGGCTTTAAGGGAATCTTTTTCATATTGTTTTGCTCCTTTCGGTTTACATAACATTATTTCTTCTCGATGACCTCAAGGCCACCCAGATATTTACGTAGGCATTCTGGAACCACGATAGAGCCGTCAGCTCTCTGGTTCTGCTCCACCAGAGCGGGGAAAATACGGGAGGTTGCCAGGCCGGAGCCGTTCAGGGTGTGGAGGAACTCGGGCTTGCCGGTCTCCTCACGGCGGAAACGGATGTTACCGCGGCGTGCCTGATAGTCTCTTGCGTTGGAAACGGAGGAAACCTCCTTGTAGCCGTCCATGGAGGGGATCAGGATCTCAATGTCATAGGTGCGGGCCATGGATGCGGAGCAGTCGCCGGCAGCCAGCTTCACCGTCCGGAAGTGGAAGCCCAGGCCTTCCACCAGCTTTTCGGCCTTGGTGACCAGCTCTTCGAAAGCAGCATCGCTGTCCTCGGGCTTGCAGAACTGGAACATCTCCACCTTGTTGAACTGGTGGCCGCGAACCATACCACGCTCGTCAGCACGGTGAGAACCGGCCTCACGGCGGAAGCAGGGGGTATAAGCGAACATTTTCTTGGGAAGGTCGGCCTCGCTGAGGATCTCGTCACGGTAGACGGAGCACAGCGCTGCCTCTGCGGTGGGGAGCATATAGTGGATCCGGTCGTCGGTGGGGTTTGCGATCTTATAGACCTCATCAGCAAACTTGGGGAACTGACCGGCGGTTTCGCCGCACATGTACTCCAGCATATGGGGAGGCAGAATGAAATCGTAGCCGTCGGCGGTGTGGGTGTCGATAAAGTAGTTCAGCAGCGCCCATTCCAGCCGCGCGCCCATACCGGTGTACATCCAGTTACCGGCGCCTGCCAGTTTTACGCCCCGCTCATAGTCAATCAGGCCCAGGTCGGTGCAAAGATCCACGTGATGCTTGGGTTCAAAGTCGAATTCCGGCTTCTTGCCCACATAGCGCAGGGGCTCATTATTCTCCTTGCCGCCGGGAAGCAGGTCAGCATCCGGCAGGTTGGGCAGACTCAGCATAGCGGTCTTGAACTCAACGGACAGCTCCTTCAGCTTTGCGGCATCGTCAGCAATGGCAGCATCCAGGCGGATGGACTCAGCCTTGTTAGCCTCGATCTGGGCGTCCAGCTCACTGGTGTCCTTGCCCTGCTTTTCTGCGCCCTTCTTCTGTCCAAACAGCTTGCCGTTTTCCTTGGCCAGCTTGTTTTTCTGTGCAGTCTGGGTCTCGGTGGAGGTCTTCAGCCCGCGGATCTCCACATCCAGCTCCAGAATTTTGTCTACAACCGCGTCGCAGTCCACTTCCTTGGCCTTCAGGCCGGCCTTGACTGCATCGGGATTTTCTTTGATTTTCTTAATGTCCAGCATTTTCCCTTACTCCTTTATTTCAACTTCATCAGCGTGTCGTACAGGACCTGCAGGTCCTCATCGCCGTAAAATTCCAGTTCAAACCGGCCTTTGCGCTTGCCGCTAACGATCTTAACGGCTCTGCCCAGATGCTTAGTCAGCGCCTTTTCGCACTCCTGCACATAATTCACCGCCAAAGCAACGGGTTTTGCAGGCATCGGTTCCCGGCCCAGGTTCTTGCACAGCAATTCTGCCTGACGCACGGACAATCCCAAGGCAATAATCTTCTGCGCCGCGTCCTTCTGGGCTTTTTCCGTCTTCAGTGACAGCAACGCCCGGGCGTGACCGGCAGAAAGCGCGCCGCTGCGGACTTTTTCCAGTACATCTGGGCACAGACCCAGCAGACGCAGGGCGTTTGCCACCGCAGGACGGGATTTGCCCACCCGGGAAGCCGCTTCTTCCTGGGTCATACCGTAATTGTCCATCAGAGTTTTATAACCCAGGGCTTCTTCCACCGGGTTCAGATCCTGCCGCTGCAGGTTTTCGATCAGCGCCAGTTCCATTGTCTTTTTGTCATCGGCCTCGATCACCACCGCCGGCACCTCGGAGAGCTCCGCCAGCCGGGCTGCACGCCAGCGCCGCTCACCGGCCACGATTTGATAGTAGCCGTTGGGCAGTTCCCGCACAGTCAGAGGCTGCACAATGCCGTGTTCCCGAATGGAATCTGCCAGAGCATCCAATGCTTCCTGGTCAAAATCCTGCCGGGGCTGGGTGGGATTGGGTTCTACTTTATAAATCGGCAGCAGCTTATAGGGGGAATTGCTGGGGGTTTCCTCCATAAAGTCACCCATCAGCGCGCCTAAGCCGCGGCCTAAACCTTTTTGATTCGCCAAAACAGTCACCTCTTACAGTCGTTTTACGATTTCTTCTGCCATAGCCCGATAAGCAGCCGTGCCTCGGCTGGTACGGTCGTAGGCCGTAACCGGCAGACCGTGGCTGGGGGCTTCCGCAAGGCGCACATTCCGGGGAATCGCCGTAGCAAACACCTTGCCGGGGAAATGGCGGCGAACTTCCTGTGCCACCTGAGTAGAGAAATTGGTGCGGCCATCAAACATGGTCAGCGCTACACCGAAGATCTCCAAAGCGGGATTGATCCGCCTTTTTACCAACCGGAGGGTGTTCATCAGGTCTGTCAAACCCTCCAGGGCGTAATATTCACACTGTACCGGCACCAAAATGCCGTCCGCCGCTGCCAAACCATTCAGGGTCAGCAGCTCCAATGACGGGGGACAGTCGATAAAAACCACATCGTACTGATCCCGGATGGTGCTGAGGGCATTACGCAGCCGGTGGGTGGAGTCGGGTACGGAGATCAGCTCCACACCTGCGCCCGCCAGATCTGCCGTTGCCGGCAAAACATCGCCAAATTTGGTCTTTACCAAGGCATCTGCCGCAGGCACATCGTTTACCACCACATCGTAGACACTGGTTTTTACTCTGCGCTTGTCCACACCCAGGCCGGAGGTGGCGTTTGCCTGGGGGTCAAAGTCGCAAAGCAGAACTTTCTTCCCCAGCTCCGTCAGGGCCGCCGTCAGATTCACCGACGTGGTGGTTTTGCCCACGCCGCCTTTTTGGTTGACCACCGCAATGATCTTTCCCATAGTTTTTCCTTTCCAATGTTTCACGTGAAACATTTTCGGTTTTCTTGTTTCACGTGAAACAATTTACTCTTCTCCGGATTCCGAAGTGGAGTAGTTCTTGCCTAAATTGTCTTCGTCAGCCTTTGCCTCAGAAATGGTATCTGCCACCAGCAGTGCCACCAAAAGGCACACCGCCACAAACAGCACACCTACCATCAGCATCAGCCGCCGGATCATCCGTTTTTGGTGCCGCACCTGCTCCTCCAAAGGAAGATGGTGCTTTCTCTTACCGGACCTCTTGGGCTGCACCTCTTCTTTGCGCCGGGGAAGCTGCAAAGGAGCATTGCTTTTAATGGGGTTTTTGGCCATTACATCCAGGCATTTGTCGCAGAAAACGCCGTCCTTTTCGATCTCGCGCCCGCATTTCAGGCAGTTCATAGGCATACCCCCTCATTATCCATTCTATTCTACAACATTTTTCTTAGCGCCGCAAGGGGAAAAACAAAAAAAGACCGCCAAAACGGCGGTCTTTTTTGCAATTCAATTAGGCGTTGCCTTCCATTTCCTTCAGTGCATCCTTGCGGCTGAAGTTTGCACGGCCCTTCTCGTCGAAGCCCATGAACTTGACCCAGGTCATATCGCCCAAGTTCAACACATCTTCCACCTTCTCAACACGGCGGTTCTCCAGCTTGGAGATGTGCACCATGCCGTCGTGGCCGGGAGCGATCTCAACGAAAGCGCCGATGGGCAGGATGCGAACCACCTTGCCGTAGTACAGCTTGCCAACCTCGGGAACGAAGCAGATATCGTCCACCATCTTCTTGGCAGCGTAAGCGGCAGCAGAGTCAACAGCGGAGATGAAGACGGAGCCGTCGTCATCGATGTCCACCTTAGCGCCGGTGTCAGCGCAGATCTTCTGAATGGTCTTGCCGCCGGAACCGATCACCTCGCGGATCTTGTCAACAGGGATCTTCAGGCTCAGCATCTTGGGTGCGTACTCGGAAACCTCAGCGCGGGGCTCTGCGATGCAGGGCAGCATAACCTCTTCCAGAATGGTGAGGCGAGCCTTGCGGCAGCGCTCCAGCGCGTCAGCAATGATCTCCATAGTCAGGCCCTTGTTCTTCAGGTCCATCTGAATTGCAGTGATACCCTCGGTAGTACCGGCAACCTTGAAGTCCATTTCGCCGTGGAAGTCCTCAACACCCTGGATATCGGTGAAGGTTCTCCATTCACCGGTCTCCTGGTCGGAGATCAGGCCGCAGGAAATGCCCGCAACAGGACGGCGGATAGGCACACCGGCATCCATCAGAGCCAGGGTAGAACCGCAGATAGAGCCCTGAGAGGTGGAGCCATTGGAGCTGAGAACCTCGGAAACAACGCGGATTGCGTAGGGGAATTCCTCCACGGAGGGGATCACAGGCAGCAGAGCCTTCTCAGCCAGTGCGCCGTGGCCGATCTCACGACGGGAAGTGGAGCGGGCAGCTCTTGCTTCGCCGGTGGAGAAAGAGGGGAAGTTGTAGTGATGGATATAACGCTTGGTCTCCTCAGGGTAGATGGTGTCCAGCTTCTGTGCAGCGGACAGAGTGTTCAGAGTGCAGATGGACAGCACCTGCGTCTGACCACGGGAGAACAGGCCGGTGCCGTGCACGCGGGGCAGCAGGCCAACCTGAGCGTCCAGAGGACGGATATCGTCCATGCCACGGCCGTCAACACGCTTGCCGGCCAGCAGCCACTTCTTGACCACCTTCTTCTGCATCTTGTAGAGGCAGACCTCGATGTGAGTCTCAAAATCTTCGTACTTTTCAGCAAACTTGTCTGCAAAGTCCAGGCGGGCAGCAGTCAGGCGCTCCTCGCGGACATTCTTGTCGTCGGTGTCCAGAGCATACTCGATCTGGGGCAGACCGTACTCCATCAGGTCGTCCAGCAGGTCGTGGTTCACAGCAGCCTTCTCAAAGGTGAACTTGGGCTTGCCGATCTCAGCAACGATGCCGTTGATGAACTTCACGATCTCCATGTTGGTCTCGTGAGCAACGCGAATTGCCTCGTAAACCACAGCTTCGGGAGCTTCGTTTGCCTCGGTCTCGATCATGACCACCTTCTCGAAGGTGGAAGAGATGCACACGAAGCAATCGCAAGCCTCGCGCTCCTCAGCGGAGGGGTTGACGATGTATTCGCCGTTGACGTGCGCCACATTGGTGGTAGCAACAGGGCCGTTCCAGGGCACATCGGAAGAAGCGATGGCGATGGAAGCACCCAGGGAAGCAACGATCTCCACGGGGTTCTCGTGGTCGTTGGCCAGAACAGTGCAGGTCACCACGGTGTCGTTACGCAGTTCCTCGTCAAACAGAGGACGCATCGGACGGTCGATGATACGGCTGTTCAGGATGCCCCGCTCAGAGGGCTTGCCCTCGCGGCGGTTGAAAGAGCCGGGAATGCGGCCTACGGAGTACATTCTCTCCTCGAACTCAATGGTCAGCGGGAAGTAGTCGATGCCGGCCTTGGGGATGGGATTGCAGGTGCAGGTGGTCAGAACCACAGTGTCGCCGTAGCGGCAGATGCACTCAGCGTTTGCCAGTTCGGCAACCAGACCGGTCTCCACAGTGAAGGGGCGGCCGCCGATTTCCATCTCGTAAACGTGATGGTTGGGATACTGCTTGCGGGTAATCATTTGTGTTTTCCTCCTATTTTTGTATTGTGTTCGGGAGGTTTAGCACTTGAATAAACCTTCGATTATCTCAAAAGCTTATTCAACTGCTAAATTTCTCCCGATGGTCTGTTAAGATAAACGGGGCGACAGTGTCGCCCCGGGAATATCTTACTTACGGATGCCCAGCTTAGCGATCAGCGCACGGTAACGGTTGATGTCCTTCTTTGCCAGATAGTCCAGCAGGTTGCGGCGCTTACCAACCATCATCAGCAGGCCACGACGGCTGTGGTTGTCGTGCTTGTGCACACGCAGGTGATCGGTCAGCTCGTTGATACGGGCGGTGAGGATGGCAACCTGAACTTCGGGAGAACCGGTGTCGCCCTCGTGGGTAGCGTTGTCCAGAATAACCTGGGTCTTCTTTTCCTTGAGAATCATGATGTTTTCCACCTTTATAAAATATTTACCTTGCGCCAAGTAAAGGGCCGGTGTCTTCCCAAAACTGAGCGGCAGGTATTGGTTTTTACTGACCGCAGTCAGCTCGACTATCTTACCACAGTTTTTCCCGAAAGTAAAGAGAAAAATTCAGGAATTTTGCAGGAGAAACCGGGTTTTTTCCGCATTTTTATGAATTTCTGCCTTCAAATCTTCCAAAGTCGGGAACTTCTGTTCCGTTCGCAGGAAGGCGTGGAACTCCAGCGTCAGTTCTTTTCCGTAAAGATCGCCGTCAAAGTCCAGAATCCAGGGCTCTACGGTAATATGGTGTCCCTCCACGGTGGGCCGGGTGCCAATATTGGTCACTGCCAGATAGGTTTTGCCGTCGATCCGGGTCTTGCAGGCATACACGCCCAGCCGGGGCAGAACCACACCCTCCGGAAAAGTCAGATTGGCGGTGGGGATGCCGATGGTGCGGCCCAACTGCCGGCCTTTTTCCACTTTTCCTGTGAGAATATGGGGATGACCCAAAAAATCCACGGCTTTTTCCATCTCACCGTCCGTCAAAAGTCTGCGGATATGGGTAGAAGAAACAGGAACTTCTCCCAGCTTCATCTGGGGCACTACCACGCAGGGAATCCCCTCGGCCTTGCAGTACTGCTGCAGGATCGCTGCAGTACCTTCCCCCTTATAGCCGAACCGAAAATCCTCACCGCACACGAAGCCAGCCGCGGTGGGACGCAGTTTCTTTAGAAAATTTTGCCAGGGCATTTCCATCAGCGCCCGGTCAAAAGGCAGCTCCAAAACTTCCTCTATATTATAATGTATCAGCAACCGCCGCCGATCCGCATAGGTGTTGATCAGCATAGGCGCTTTGCCCTGCACCAGGCCGTCGGGATGTCCGGTAAAGGTAGCCACGCCGGCCTTTGCGCCGGTTTCTGCCGCCAGAGCACAGCACGCACTCAGCAGCGCCTGATGCCCCCGATGCACCCCATCAAAGAACCCCAGAGCATACACGGTTTTTCCTTGAGCCGCAGTGCAAAAGGCCCCATCTGATGAGGGGGCTGTCACCGCAGGTGACTGGGGGAGCATTTTTGCAAGAGGGATATTCTTTTTATTATATGGTTTCATTTCTCTCCCTCCGTCTTTTGCTACGCAAAATCCACCTCCCTCATCAGAGGGAGGCTTGGTGCGTAACGAGCCGAAAAATCATTCTACCTCGAAGAAGCTTTTGATGGTTGACATAATTCCGTCTGCCACTTGGGCAAGCATCAAAAATTCGCCGGCGTCGCTATAGGCGCGATATGTGCCCTCCGGCAGTTCAATGGAAAACGAATTGCCGTTGCGGCAGCGCGTCTCCTGCTTTTTGGTCAAGGTCACCGCCGGGTGATTGCGGAACATGGTGTCCACACCCCGGAGATATTTCTCCGGTTGCTCCGTCTCCAGCAACGCCTGCAGAGGAACGGCTTCCTCGATGGTATATTCTCCTGCTGCTGTCCGCCGCAGGTGTTCCATACAGCCGCCGCAGCCCAGAGCCTCGCCAATATCCTTGCAAAGGGTGCGGATATATGTACCCTTGGAGCAAGTTACGCGGAGCTTGGCAAACGTACCGTCAAAACCCAAACATTCTAATGCGAAAATCGTGATTTTTCTGGGTGTTCTCTCTATATTCTTGCCTTTTCGCGCCAAGTCGCAAAGCTTCTGTCCATTCACCTTCAGGGCAGAATACATAGGAGGAATCTGGAATATCTCTCCCCGGAACTGCTCCAAAACAGCTTCCATCTGCTCCCGGGTGACGGACACCTCCCGTGTTTCCAGCACCTCACCGGTAATGTCCTCTGTGTCGGTGGAAACACCCAGATGCAGCACTGCTTCATAGGTCTTTTGTGCGTGCTCGAAAAACTCTACGCCCCGGGTGGCTCTGCCCACAAACACCGGCAGCACGCCGGTGGCCATAGGATCCAGCGTTCCGCCGTGGCCGATCCGCCGGGTATTAAAAACACGACGCAGCCGGGCGGTCACATCCTGGCTTGTCCAATCCGTGGGCTTATCCACGATCACAATTCCGTTCATAAAAACCTCTATAATATTGTCATTCCGAGGGTTTCGAAGAAACCCGTGGGAATCCCCATCTTTAGAAGGAGATTGCCGCGATCACTTGCTGCACGGCATCTTCCAACGATGCGTGAATGCTGGCGCCGGCTGCGCCCTTATGGCCGCCGCCGCCGAATTTCTCGCAAACCGCCGCTGCATCCCAGCCGGGCACCGCCCGGACAGACAGCTTCACCACACCGTCTCTCTGCCGCAGAGTTGCCGCCATACAGACGCCCTCGATGCTCCGGGGGAAGCCAGAGATGTTCTCCATATCGTCCTCGGTCAGCTGAAGATCTTCCTCCACTTGCCGGGGAATGGCGCAGATACACACCTTTCCGTCCTGAAGGAAAACCGCATTTTCCACCATCCAGCCCTGGATCCGCAGGCGGCCCAAAGTATTGGTATCAAACAACTTTTGGTTGATGGAGAAGATGTCGTCGCTGACCGCAGTACAGTCCGCCGCCACCAGCAGCGTATGGCTCCGGGTGTTGGGATATCGGAAGCAACCGGTATCGGTGGAAACCGCAGTATAAATGGCATTGGCCATATCTTTGTCCAGCTCCACGCCGAAGGCAAACAGCAGGTCGAACACCAGTTCGCCGCAGGCGGCGGTGTCCGGCTCTACCCATTCCACCTGTGCAAAGGGGGTGGCGCTGCCGTGGTGATCGATCCTCAACGCCACCTTTGCGTCCTTTGCATTCACCGGCAGCATTCCGGGGGACGCCACATCCACCGCGATCACGGTTTTTTTCTCCATGGCGGCGCAGGTCAAACCCTCCAGAAGGTGGGCATATTTCGGGGTGATCTCGGGATTTTCCAGCACGCAAGCGGTCTTTCCCATAGCCCGCAGGCCCCGGCAAAGGGCCGCGGCAGAACCCACCGTATCGCCGTCGGGGCGGCAGTGGGTCAAAATTACAAAATCATCGTGTTCCTTCAGGAACTTGGCTGCTTCAAGCATCATCTTCGTCACTGCCCTTATCCAGAGAGTTGATCAGCTGCATCATTTTTGCGCCGTAGGTGATGGAATCGTCCAGCGTCCACTGCAGTTCCGGGGTGTAGCGCAAATTCAGGGTGCGTCCCAGCTCCCGGCGCAGGTAGCCGGAGGCAGATTTCAGGCCCTTTAGGGCGTCATTTGCCTTATCCTCCTGCAGGAAGCTGGCATAAACCTTACAGTAGCGCAGATCCGGGGTTGTCTCCACATGGGTGATGGAGATCATGGTATCCTGCACCCGGGGGTCTTTCAGGTTGCGGATCAGCCCTGCCAGTTCTTTCTGAATTTCTTCATTGATTCTTCCGATTCGATTGGATGCCATAACTTCATCCTCCTAAAACTTAGTCCTTATCTATCCTATTATATCCGTGGAAATTTGAAAAAGCAACAAAAGATTTTCCCTTGCTATTTTGGCACTTTGGGGATATAATGATGATGAGTAGGTATACATTAGAAAGAACAATTCATTCTCAGGAGGTCTTTTTATGGATCCCATTTATGTTACCGGCCACCGCAACCCCGACACCGACTCCATCGTTGCCGCCATGGCATATGCCGCCCTGCGCAACGCCCTGGGCGATCGGGAATACGAAGCCGCCTGCCTGGGTCACGTTTCCGATGAGACCCAAGCAATTTTGGAAAAATTTGGCGTGCAGCCCCCTCAGCGTATCCACAATATGTACACCCAGGTCAAGGACCTGGACTTTGATACACCCCCCATTCTCAGCCCCGCTGTGACTGTTGGACGCGCCTGGTATGCGCTGCAGGATAACCCCAAGATTTCCGCCCTGCCCGTAGCCGGGGAGGACGGCACCCTGTTCGGTATGCTTTCCCGGGAAAACGTGGCAAGCTACAATATGAACCTGATCAACACCGGCGTTTTGGAGGAAGTTCCTCTGTTTAACGTGGTATCCGTGCTGGAGGGCCGGATCCTGAACCGTGCCGGCGAGACCATCGACACCGTCTGCGGCGAAGTGGTGATCGCGCTGCCCCAGGAGCAGGAAAACCTGCTGTTTAACAAGCGGGACTCTATCGTTCTGTGCGGCCATCAGCCGGAAATGATCCGCCGGGCTCTGGAAATGAATGTGCGCTGCGTTGTGCTTTGCCAGGCAGAGCTGGATGACGAGCTGCGGAATTTCCCCACCGAGACATGCATTCTCTACACCCCCTATGACGCATACCGCGCCGCCCGGCGTTTGTTCCAGGCTGCTCCCATCGGCAACATCTGCCGCCGGGACGATCTTGTGTGCTTCCACCTGGAAGACCGGCTGGACGATGTAAAGGAGCAGGTACTCCGTTTCCGTGAGCATTGCTACCCCATTCTGGACGAGCAGGAAAAAGTGGTTGGCGTGCTGACCCGGTACCATCTGATCCGTCCCCGCCGCAAGCGGGTGGTTCTTGTGGACCACAACGAGGCATCCCAGTCCGTTCCCGGTCTGGAGGAGGCGGAGATCATCGCCATTATCGACCACCACCGTCTGGCGGACATCCAGACCACCAACCCCATCCACATGCGCAACGAGCCGGTAGGTTCTACCAACACCATCATCGCCAGTATGTTCCAGGACAAGGGTCTGATGCCCTCTGCCAAAATGGCCGGCCTGATGGCTGCCGCCATTGTGTCCGACACGGTTATGTTCAAGTCCCCCACCTGCACGGAAAAGGACATCCGTACCGCCGAGCGCATGGCCCGGATCGCCAATATTTCCCTGGACGAGCTGGGTCGGGAGATTTTCTCCGCATCTCTGGTAGGCAGAACCGCCAAGGATCTTTTGTTCTCCGACTACAAGACCTTCCATATCGCCGGTCACGACCTGGCGGTTGCCCAGGTCACCTGTGTGGACAGCCCCAAGATGCTGGAGCGCAAGGACGAGTTCCTGAAGCTGATGGAAAAGACCGCCAAGGAAAAGGACTTCTCCATTATGATTCTGATGCTCACCGACGTGCTGCTGGAAGGTACCCAGATCCTGTATGTAGGCGACACGGATATCATCCGTCAGGCCTTCAACGTCACCCCCAAGGACAACACCGCATTCCTGCCTAAGGTCATGAGCCGTAAAAAGCAGGTCATTCCTATGCTCTCCGCCCTGTGGGGTTAAGCGGCGGCAAGTTGCCGCTGACAACACGTGCAAGGTGCAGTTGTTATCGTTCCACCTTTGGGTATTGCTCGGTTTCGTTACTCTTCGTGTCATTCCGAGCGAGCGCAGCGAGTCGAGGAATCTCAAACAACTTCCTGACTGCCGATCTCCCGTGAGGCCCCTCGACTGCCCTCGGGGCGACAACAAAAGCTGTCAACTGTCAGCTGTCCATTCTATTGAGGTATATTATGAGTTTTGACGCACTGCTGGGAAACGGGCGGCTTAAAGAAAATATCAGCCGCAGCGTGAACAGCGGCCGCGCCTCCCATTTCTATCTGATCTCCGGCCCGAAAGGCTCCGGAAAACACACCCTGGCCCAGCTTTTGGCTGCCGCCCTCCTTTGCGAAAGCACCCAGAAGCCCTGCCATACCTGCCCTCACTGCCGCAAGGTCCTCTCCGGCAACCACCCGGACTTTATCCCTGTCCAGGACCCGGATCACAAGAACCTGCCGGTAAAATTGGTACGGCAGATCCGGGACGATATGTTCATCCGCCCCAACGAGGGCCAGAAGAAAATCTATATGTTCCATCAGGATATGGGCATCGAGGGTCAGAACGCCCTGCTCAAAGTGCTGGAAGAACCCCCTTCCTACGGTGTCTTTTTGATCCTGACGGAAAACCCCGACACCCTGCTGCCCACCATCCGCAGCCGCTGTGTCCATCTGGCGCTGACCGGTTTGGAAGACGGTCTTTTGCAAAATGAACTGCAAAAGCGCTTCCCGGAAGCTGACCTTGCCGACATCCGGGCTGCTATGTCCCGCAGCGGCGGCTATCTGGGTCAGGCCGTCGCCCTTTTGGAGGGTGAGAGCATTTATGCGCCCCAAAGTCTGTCCTTTGCCCAGTATTACCTCCGCAAAGACAGTCTCAATATGACCCTTTTGACCGTCTCTATGGAAAAAATGAAGCGGGATCAGGCCGCCGCAATTTTTGAGCAGTGGTACACCATCCTCCACAGCGCCCTGATGTGCCGCTCCGGTATGGACACTCTTGCCCCTCACGCCCGGGAAATTGCCCAACGCCGCAGCGCCCGGGAGCTTTTGGTTGCCATAGAGATCCTGCAAAAAGCAATTTTGTACACAAAGAGCAACGTGTCCGTTGCCGCCGTCTGCGGCTACCTGGCTCACGCTCTGCAATAGATAAGGAGTTACCCATGAACGAACAAAACACCATCGAAGTGGTGGATATTCAGTTTCGCCCCGGTCAGAAGTGCTACTTCTTCGACCCTGCAGGCCACACCTGTCGCAAGGGCGACTATGTGATCATCGACACCGCCCGGGGCCCTGAGTACGGCTGTTGCGTCAACGGCAACCACACCGTTTCCGAAAAAGAGATCGTTGCTCCCCTGCGGCCCGTCCTGCGCCACGCCACCGAGCAGGATCAGAAGATCGCCGCCGCCAACAAAAAGAAAGAGGAAGATGCATTCCGCCTGTGCTCTGCTATGATCACCGAGCAAAAGCTGGATATGCAGCTGGTCAGCGCAGAATGCTCCTTCGACGGCAGCAAGATCCTGTTCTTCTTCACCGCCGACGAACGAGTGGATTTCCGGGAGCTGGTCAAGAACCTGGCCTCCGCCTTCCACACCCGCATCGAGCTGCGTCAGATCGGTGTCCGGGACAAGGCAAAAATGGTCGGCGGCCTGGGCATCTGCGGCAGACCCTTCTGCTGCACGGAGTTCCTGGACGATTTCCAGCCTGTATCCATCAAAATGGCCAAGACCCAGAATCTCAGTCTGAACCCCACCAAGATCTCCGGCACCTGCGGCCGACTGATGTGCTGCCTGAAATACGAGCAGGACACCTATGAAGCATTGATCCGCACCAGCCCCAAGCTGGAATCCTTTGTGGACACCCCCGACGGTCGGGGCACTGTGGTAGAGCTGGATCTCCAGCGCCAGCGGGTAAAGGTGCGTTTTGAGAACCGCCCGGAGGCAACAGGCTCTTTCTCCAACGAGGAGATCGCCGTTCTGCGTAATGGCAAGGCCAAAAAGACCGACGAGCCCATCCCCGCAGACCTGGCTCCCATTTCCGGCAACGGCACCCGCCGCCGCTTCCAGAAGGAGCTGCCGGAGGAAGCCCCGGTACTGGACTCCATTAAGTTCCGTTACAGTGAAGAGACCATCGCAGAGGATGTGGTGATCGCTGCGCCGGAAGAGCCGAAGGAGCATCGCAGCCGCAACCGCCGCAGAAGAGGCCGCGGCCACAAGCCCGCCGGGGACAAGCCCCAGACCCAGGCACCTCAGGCACCCAAGCAGGAAAAACCTGCTGCAGAAAAAACTGGCGACGGCGCTCCCAAAAAGCACCATCACCGTCACCGCCGTCACCATCACAAGCCCAAGGCTGCGGAAAACAAATAAGAAAAGAGGACTCGAAAGCTTTCGAGTCCTCTCTTTTATTCTTCTTCCGCAAGGATCGTCACCGCGGGGAACCGCAGCTCCTGATTTCGCTCCTGGGCCAGAGGGATATCCTCTTTCGGCAGCTCCATCCGGGTATAGGTGTACTGCACCCGATACACTTCCTTGCCGCCCATACTGCAGACCTGCTCACTAAGATTGCCGTTTTCGTCGTATGTATACTCGAACCGCTCTGTTTCTTCCAGGGTGGTGCTGTGGATCTCTGTAATTAACCGACCCTGATCGTCATAAATAAATTCCGTTATGGCTTTGACCACCTTGCGGGCATACTCCATAAACAGCTGGGGACGGCCCTCCCGGTCGTAGTAGAATTCCTCCCAGCGGCCGGTAAAATCCGTGGGATAATCCCGCCGCTCCTTGGCAAGGCTCCCGTTATCGTAGTACGTCCGGGTGATCAGCAGTTCGTTGGCGTCGTGGTCGAACCAGGACTCCATAGACAGATTGCCCTTGCGGTCATAACTAAAGCCCCGCTGCACCCGCTCGCCCTTTTCACCCTTGGTGTATTCCGCCTGGAGCTTGCCGGTTTCGTCATACCGGTAGCTGTACTGGAACGTCTCCTTACCGGCGGCGTAGCCCAGGGTCTGGATCAAGCGGCCGTTTTTATCGTAAATGTACTCCTGCCGGGTAGTCTCCGCTCCGTTTTCAAAGTAGGTATCCGTCAGCAGGTTGCCCTTTTCGTCATAAGTCAGCACCTGAGACGCAGGGCACACATCGCCCAAAAGCCTGTCCTTCCGGGTGAGCTGACCGGCATCGTTGTACTCATACCGGAGTTCGCCCTCCGGTGCACCGGTCTCCCGGATCACAAGACCCTTTTCATTGTAGGTATACTGAACGGTGGTGTTGCCGGTCTCTCCGGTCACCGTCCGCTCTGTCAAAAGCCACGCGCCGGGTTTTTCTACCGGCTGCGTGTCCTCCACAGGTCTTGTGGGTTTCTCTTCCGCGGGCATATCTCCGCAGCCAAAAAGACTCAGCATTGCCGCACAAAGCAGCGCCGCCAGTATTTTCTTTTGCTTCATTGCCGTCCTCCTTCTCTGTCTGTAAGAAAAAGCCGTTAATCCGCAATTCTGTATAGCCGTTTGCCGTTCTCAAAGGTAGCCTGATGGACCTCTTCCACACCAATGCCCCGGATCTCCGCCAGCCGCTCTGCCATCCGGTAGAGATAGCCGGGATCGTTGCGCTTGCCCCGGAAGGGCTCCGGCGCCATAAAGGGGCAGTCCGTTTCCAGCACGATCCGGTCCAGGGGAATGGCAGCGGCAGTCTCCACCGCCTTGCGGGCGTTTTTGAAGGTCAGCACACCGGTAAAGCCGATGTACCAGCCCATATTCACCAGCTGCCGGGCCATCTCCGCCGAGCCGGAATAGCAATGGAATACGCCCTTGACTGTAGGAAACTCTTTCACGATCCGCATGCCGTCGTCGTGGGCATTACGCTCGTGGACGATCACCGGCAGATCCAGCTCCTTTGCCAGCTCCATCTGCATCCGGAACGCCTTTTGCTGGATATCCCGGGGAATATCTTCATAATAATAGTCCAGACCGATCTCGCCAATGGCCTTTACTTTCTCAAGTTTACATAACTTTCTGTATTCTTCAATAACCTCTTCGTTCACCTCATCCGCTGCGTCGGGATGGGAGCCTACGGCGGCGTATACAAAGGGGTATTTTCCCGCCAGCGCCACCGCCAACCGGGAAGTCTCCAGGCAGCAGCCGGGGTTCATCACAAGGCCCACCTCTTTGTCTTTCAGACCGGTGAGCAGTTCGTGGATATCTGCATCGAACACCGGGTCTACCATATGGGCATGGGTATCAAACAGCATGATTTTCTCCTTTATCTAAGAAAGTACCCCAACACCAGCACCCCCAGCGCAATGCGGTAGATGCCAAAGGGAAGGAAGGTATGATTTTTTACAAACTCCATCAGCCCCCGGATCACCGGCAGGCTCACCAAAAACGCTGTCAGGCAGCCAACTGCCAGCATCACGCCCTCTGTGGCGGTGAGGGTCATCCCCCGGAACTGCCATAATTTCAGCAGGCTTGCCCCCAGCATGGTGGGAATGGCCAAAAAGAACGAAAACTCCGCAGCTTCACTGCGTTTGACCCCTAAAAGCAACGCTCCTAAAATCGTAGCACCGCTGCGGGATGTGCCGGGGATAATGGCAAGGCACTGAAATCCGCCGATCCCGGCGGCTCGGGACAGGGTCAACGGATTCTGTGTTTTTGGTCTGCGTCGCTCCAAAAGACAGAACACAATGCCGTAAACCATCAGCGCCGCTGCCACCGTAACGGTGTTCAGATTGGTTCTGCCCACAGGCGTCTGCCGCAGAAATGCATCCAGCTTTTCGTCCAGCAAAAAACCCACCGCTGCCGAGGGCAGCACCCCCACCAAAACCTTTCCCCACAGGGAGAGGTTCTTTTTATTGCCGATGGGGTTCAGCTTTTGAAAAAACAAAACCACAACTGCGCAGATTGCACCCAGCTGGATCAGGATCTCAAATAAGTCATAAAACGCCGCCGACCCACCCAGGGGCACAATGGCATCCAGCAGAATGATATGGCCGGTGGAGGAAACAGGAAGCCACTCCGTGACCCCCTCCACAATGCCGAACAGCAGGGCCTTTAACACAGCCAAAAGCATTTGTATCCTCCCTTATCATAGCGGTTTTAGGCAGCTTTTGCAAGAAAAAATCAAAACCAGCCCTGTTTTTTACAGGGAACACGGCACTCCTCCGGCTTCACATCCACTAAAATAATGTCCGGTCCGATCCTGCGGATGCAGTGCCAGGGGATCACAAAATCGTCCCGGTGTCCCAGCAGTCCCCAAAAACGGCAGGGTCCCGGTACGATCAGCGCCAGGATGTTCCCCTCCGGCAGCTGCAGCTTTATATCCCGCACAAATCCCAGCCGCCGTCCGTCCCGGAGGCATATCACCTCTTTACACTGCAGCTGGCAAAAGGTTTCGCACATAAAAACGCCTCCATTTCCTTTTGAAAAACCTATGAAAAAGGAGGGCAAAAAATGCCTGTCAATACCCAAAATTCCGGATCGAAAAATGGTCCTTGTGAACATTTTGGGGGGCGAAAAAATTGGGGTTTTTGCGCCCGGTGTCGAAATGAATTATGTGAACCTAAGGGGCGTAAAAAGTGGGGTTTTCCCCCTTGTGGAAAAACTTGTGGATAGTGTGGAAAACTCAATATTATCAACACAAAAAGCCTTGCCGAAACCGCCTGAAATCATACCCGAAATTTCCCAATTTTCTGCCACATAATGGCAGATATCGCACCCTCTGGACGGATTATGTAGCCGTTTTTTCGAGGGATTTTATGGTCGCAATTTGGGGAAAAAGTTGGCAATTTTTCTAAAACAGGCACTTTTTGGCACCCCCGCAACCCCGATATCTGCAAAAACTTTGTGCAACTTACACAAAAGTCTCCTCGGTATGAAATAGTGTCCACGGGCTACACTATACCTATCAATTATACAGGAGGATTTATGCAGACAAAGGTAGAGATCTGCGGTGTGGACACCGCCCGGCTGAAAGTCCTGACACAAGAAGAAATGGAGACACTTTTACAAAAAAGTAAGGCCGGGGACGATAACGCCCGGCAGCAGCTCATCGAGGGAAATCTGCGTCTGGTGCTGTCCGTGATCCAGCGATTTTCCGCCCGGGGGGAAAACCCGGATGACCTGTTTCAGGTGGGGTGCATTGGGCTGATGAAAGCCATCAACAATTTCGACCCGGAAAAGAAGGTGCGGTTCTCCACCTACGGCGTGCCCATGATCGCCGGAGAAGTCCGCAGATACCTCCGGGATAACTCCGTGATCCGGGTCTCCCGATCTCTGCGGGATACCGCATACCGGGTGCTGCAATGCAAGGAAGAAATGCAGCTGCGGCTCGGACGGGAGCCCTCTATGGATGAGGTGGCCCGGGAACTGGAACTGCCCGCCGAACAGGTGGCGGAGGCAATGGACGCGGTCTGCACTCCGGTAAGCCTGTCCGAACCGGTGTACACCGACGGCGGCGATCCCCTGACAGTGATGGATCAGGTGCGGGACACCCGGAACACCGACGAGGTCTGGCTGGAAAAGCTGTGCCTGCGGTCGGCGTACCGAAATTTGGGCAGTCGGGAAAAGCAGATCCTTTCTCTGCGATTCTACGACGGCAAGACCCAAAACGAAGTGGCGGGCATTCTGGGCATCTCCCAGGCTCAGGTCTCCCGGCTGGAGAAAGGGGCCATCGGCGCCATGCGCAAAGAGTTTTTATCTTAGTCCCTGCCGGGAGTGGTACTTTCTTGTTCCGCCAAGAAAGTACCCAAAGAGGCGGCTCAAGGGGCGCTAAAGCCAATGCGCCCCCTTGAGAATCCCCCGCCCGTCTAACGAAACAGCTAACAAACATACACCTTTTACTCCTATCGATACCCACCTTCTAACGACACTTCGAAAAAAACTAAAAGGTTTGGGTTTGCACCGAAACACTGTACTCCTTACCGAAAGTGCGCCCAGGAGGGGTACATAGGGGAGGGCGATTTGCGGGCGGGAGCACGCTTTAAGCTCCTCCCCTATGCTGATTTCTTTGGGTACTTTCTTGTTCAGCCACAAGAAAGTACCGTTAAAAACACCTCCGCTTCGTGCTTGGTGCAGTGATTCTCTTTCCGCCTTTGGGTATCGCTCGGTATCGTTTCCTTTTTTTGTGTCATTCCGAGCGGCGCGGTGTCCGCGCTGACAATTCGTGCACGGTGCGGCAGTGTTCGTTACACCTTTGGGTTATGCTCGGTATCGTTACCTTTTCTTGTCATTCCGAGCGGAGGCGCGGCGTCCGCGCTGACAATTCGTGCACGGTGCAGCAGTGTTCGTTACACCTTTGGGTTATGCTCGGTATCGTTACCTTTTCTTGTCATTCCGAGCGGAGTCGAGGAATCTCAGAAAACCACCGGGCTGCCAACCTCCCGAGAGGTCCCTCGACTGCCCTCGGGACGACAACAAAAGCTGTCAACTGTCAATAAAAAAAGAGAACCCTCACGGGTTCTCTTTTTCTTGCTTTCTGATGACTTTTACCAGAGTTTCCACAAACCCCCACACCGGAGGCTCCAACCATTTGTCGTACAAAATACACATATACAGCGCCTGATGCCAGTTATTCAGGGGTACATACACCACGCCCTCCCGGGGTGTCACCGCCGTCTCACTGAGCGCGCAGATGCCCACATTTTCCGCTACCAGCTCCATCGCTGCGGCAGCAGTGTTTACAGCGCAAAGCACCCGCTCTTCCTGGGTGTCCCGACTGGCCCATTGCTCAAAACTGTTCTCCATCTCGCTGTTGAACACGATCTGGGGCAGGTGGGCGATCTGTTGAGGTGAAAGCTCCTTCTCCTTTGCCAGCGGGTGTTCCTCAGGCAGGGCTACCACGAAGTTTCGCTGGCCTAATTTGCGGAAATGGAGGCTGCGGTCACGGTTGGTGGTGTCCACAATGGCCATATCCAGCTTTTCCTGCCGCACCAGATCCATCAGTTCCTGAGCAGAACTCTCTGTCAGATGCACCCGGATCCGGTCGTTATCCCGAATATACTTAGCAATTTCCTTTGCCACCACGCCTGCCACTACTCCGGACACCGCGCCCAGCCGGATCACCACCGGAGCGCTGATCTTGCTGTCCCGCAGGGTCATAGATGCGGTGTTCAATTCCTGGAGCGCTGCGTCCACTTTTTCCTGAAAGTACCGACCCTCTTCCGTCAGCCGAATGTTCCGTCCCACCTTTTCAAACAGCCGCACATCCCCCAGCTCCGTCTCCAGATGGTGAATGGCGCTGCTCAAAGAGGGCTGGGAAATACCCAGTCGGGCTGCCGCCAGTGTGTAGTGCTCCAGCTGTGCCAAAACGGAAAAATACCGCAGATAATTGTAGTTCATACCCCGCCTCACAAATCTATAGATATTATCTATAGATAAAATACCATAACTATATTGCTTTTTGCAAGAAAAACTTCTATAATTCCAAAGGTATTTGGGAAACCCCTTTCATTTTGCGGAAAAAACCGTTTGGGAGCAGGAATTCCTTGCGTTTCCCGGCAATATGTGATACCTTATTATATATAAGCAAAATTGGAGGCATCCCATGGCATTTACTTACAAAGGCCTGCAGGCCCAATATTCCCGCCACCTGGTCACCGACGAAGAGGTGGATCGCAACGTAGAACGACTGCTGCAGCAGAACCCCCGAATCGCGGAGGTCACCGACCGTCCCACCCAGGACGGCGATGAGATCGTTCTTAACTATGCCGGCTACTGTGACGGCGTTCAGTTCCCCGGCGGCACTGCCGAGAATCAGACCCTGGTGTTGGGCAGCGGTATGTTTATTCCCGGCTTTGAAGAGCAGTTGCTGGACAAAGTCCCCGGTCAGGAGGTCACCGTTACCGTGACCTTCCCCAAGGAGTATCATGCAGAAGAATTGGCCGGCAAAGAGGCTAAGTTCGAATGCAAGATCCTGTCCGTTCGCGTCAAGTCCGCATACGACCCCGATGATACCTTTGCAAAAGAGGTGGGCGGTTGCGAGACCTTTGATGAGATGAAGGAGAAGATGAAGCAGTCTTTGCAGGCTTACAGCGACGAGCGGGGCGAAATGGATCTGCAGGACCGGCTGCTGGATATGGCCGCCGAGACCCTGGAGTTCACCGTCACCGAGCAGATGAAGAAGGAAGCGGTGGACGATCAGATCTATAACCTGCGTCAGCAGCTTTCTCAGCAGGGTCTGACCCTGGAGATGTACTGTCAGTTTATGAGCACCACCGAGGAGCAGATCCGCAAGGATGTGGAAGCTACCGCGGTTGCCGCTCTGAAAGCCAAAGCCACCATCGACGAGATCGTGATGATCGAAGGCCTGAAGGCAGAGGAAGAAGACATCGCAAAAGCCATGGCTGTGGTCTGCCGCCACAACAACATCACCATGGAAGAGCTGAAAGAGCAGTATGACAGCGCTCTGGAGCAGCTCATTATCAACAGTGTACTCACCGGCAAGGTCATGCGCCTGATTCGGGACGCAGCCGTTGTTACGGAGGTATAATACATCCATCAAAAATGTGCATAAGCACACAAAATAAGGAGGAAACCCACTATGGCAATCGTATTTGACGAAAATGGCAAGTATGTAGACGAGAAGGGCCTGGTAAAGCTGGACCCCACCAAGTTCGCTGACTGGCAGATCGCCGAGGAAGCAGAGAAGACTCTGCCCCCCGTTGACTTCTTACGTCAGAAGCTGGGCCTGCTGGAGGACGAGATCATCCCCTACGGCAAGACCCCCAAGATCGACTTCATTAAGGTTATGAAGCGTCTGGCTGACAAGCCCGACGGCAAGTTCATTGAAGTTACCGCTGTTACCCCCACCCCCTTCGGTGAAGGTAAGTCCACCGTTTCCCTGGGCCTGATTGAGGGTCTGGGCTACATCGGCAAGAACGCAGGCGGCGCTCTGCGTCAGCCCTCCGGCGGCCCCACCATGAACGTTAAGGGTACCGCAGCCGGCGGCGGCAACGCTCTGCTGATGCCCATGACCGAGTTCTCCCTGGGTCTGACCGGCGATATCAACGATATCATGAACGCTCA
>JAZNZH010000063.1:0-4502 GCA_045594845.1 Faecousia sp.
CTATGTGCGAACGGTAGCCAAGTATCCGGCTGTCAACCGCTTCGTAGCCGGTCAGCGGATCTACTCCCGGGGCGAGGATATCGCCGTATGCATGACGGTGAAAAAGGAAATGACCAAGGAGTCTCCGGATACGGTGATCAAAGTTCATTTTCACCCCGGTGATACTGCCCGGGATGTGTACGAAAAATTCAATGCCGCTGTCATGAGCGCAAAGGACGAAATGGAAAACTCCAATGTGGACGATGCGGCAGGCTTTCTGACTTCCACACCCCGGATGGTACTGAAATTTGTGGTGTGGCTGGTTAAGTCTTTGGACTACTTCGGTATGGCACCGAAATTCCTGCTGGAGCTGAGCCCCTTCCACGGCAGTATCTATTTTACCTCTATGGGCAGCTTGGGCATCAAGCCGGTTTACCACCATCTATATGATTTTGGCACGGTACCTGCCTTCTGCGCCTTCGGCAGAAAGCGCCGGGCAGAGGAGATCAAAGACGGTGAAATCGTGGAGCGGAAGTATATGGATCTGCGATTCAATCTGGATGAACGGATCTGCGATGGCTTTTATTACGCATCTGTGATAAAATATTTCCTGCGCCTGCTGGCGCACCTGGAGGTGCTGGACAGACCGCCGGAAATAATAGAGCAGGATATTCCTTGAGGGAGTGATCAATTTGAACATTACAACGGTTTTATTTGACCTGGACGGCACTTTGCTGCCTATGGACCAGGATGTATTTGTAAAGGATTATTTCGGTAGACTCGCCCGGAAACTGGCACCATACGGCTATGAACCGAAAAAACTGATCGAGGCAGTCTGGGCAGGCACAAAGGCAATGGTGCAAAACACCGGTGCCGTAACCAATGAAGAGGCTTTTTGGACCGCCTGCGATGCATATCTTGGATGTGAAGCCAGTAAGGATAAGGCAATTCACGCGGACTTCTACCAAAAGGAATTTAATGAAGTGAAGACTGTCTGCGGTTTTGAGCCCATGGCTGCACAGATCGTTGGATGGCTCAAGGAAAAGGGCATTCGTGTGGTGCTTGCCACCAATCCGCTGTTTCCGTCCATTGCTACAGAAAACCGCATCCGTTGGGCTGATCTGCAGCCAGAGGACTTTGAATACTTCTCAACCTTTGAAAATTCCCACTATTGCAAGCCGAATCTGGACTACTACCGGGAGATCCTGGAGAAACTCTCTTTGACGCCGGAAGAGTGCCTGATGGTGGGCAATGATGTGAGCGAGGATATGGTTACGGAGCAGTTAGGTATGAAGACCTTTCTGCTGACTGATTGCCTGATCAACAAAGAGAATAAAGATATTTCTCAGTATCCCAACGGCGGCTTTACACAGCTTTACACCTACTTGAAGGAATTATTGCTATGAGTAAGAATTCGAAAAAATGGTTGATCGGTACCGGAATCGTGGCAGCAGGTGCTGCTGCAGTGGGAGCCGGTATTCGCGGGATCTCCCATTACTTTGTAAAAATCGCTATGGACCGCAAATGCCCCGGCAAGGTGCAGGAAAACATCTCGAAGGTTTCCGGTGGGTCGGTCAATGATGGATTACTGGAACTGACCGAACAGGCAACCAGGCAGCTGGAAGCTGCAGTGCAGACCCGGGTGGAAGTGGAAAGCCATGATGGTTTGCGTTTGATCGGACACTGGTATCCGGCAGAGCAGCCGAAACGGATCTTAATTGCTATGCACGGCTGGCGTTCCTCCTGGTCGAGAGATTTTGGCGTTATCGCGCCCTTTTGGCATGATAATGGTTGCAGCGTCCTGTATGCAGAGCAGCGAGGTCAGGGTGCAAGCGAAGGCGAGTATATGGGTTTCGGTATGCTGGAACGCTATGATTGCCTGAAATGGGCGCAGTGGGCCAGCGAAAACAACCCGGATAATCTTCCTATCTACCTTGTGGGCCTTTCTATGGGTGCTACCACGGTGTTAATGACGGGTGATCTGGAGCTGCCGGAGAATGTACACGGTATTATGGCAGATTGTGGTTTTACCTCTGCCTACGATATTTGGAAGCATGTGGCAGAAGAAAATCTGCATCTGCGCTTTGCTGTTCATGCCGCTGCCGCCAATGACATATGCAAAAAGAAAATCAGCATAGGCTCCCAAGAATGCTCTACAGTAGAAGCACTGAAGCAGTGCAAAGTGCCTGTGCTGTTTATCCACGGCGCAGATGATAACTTTGTCCCGGTACGCATGACCTACGAAAACTATGCAGCCTGCTCCAGCGAAAAGTATCTGCTGATCGTCCCCGGCGCAGACCACGTCATGAGCTACTGCGTGGAACAGGACCGCTACGAAAAAGCAGCCAAAGATTTCTGGAAAACTTATGATGTTTGACTCGGAGATGCTCTTATGTAAAGATTTTGATCGTGGCAGAATGGTGGCACGGTTTTGGCAGAATGGTGGCGCGAAATTGGCAGAGGAATGACAATGACTTGGCAGAACATCTGTGTTATAATCCTAATGTGAAAAACTGGGACTTCGGAAGAAGCCCCAGTTTTCTTATATATACAACCACTGATGATAGGGATATATGATCATCTTGCATATTATCTTGCGTACTATCTGGCTCTGCATACACAGATCCAACCGGTCTTGAATTCAAGTATTCCCAATTTGGAAGTAAGGTGCAGTCCACGAAAGGTTTGCACCTTATAATATTTGAAAAATGTTAGAAATATTTTTCATATTTAGTTACATTTTGGGCAGATGAATCGTGTAATAAAATTGATGGATAAATTTTTTGGGATTTTTTCATCAAAGTGGCAGATTTGGCTGAACTAAAGCATTTTTATAAGTAGAACGAAGAAAAGTATGACCGTTTGTGAATTTTTTGTAAACAAATCGAGAAAGTGATAGAAAACGCGTTTTTGCAAGCCTCTTTATATAGTAGAAGAGGAAATTTTAAAAATTTTTTCGCCAAAATGGAACAAATCGTGTTTTTAAATGCATCTTTATATGTAGAGAGGATTGATGTCTGTTGATTGATTAAATTCCTAATGCATCTTGAAAATAAAAAATATTTTTGCAATTTCTCTCCCAGACTCATTTGGAAACGGGAGTTAAATTGACTTTGTCGAACATCTGTGCTATAATATTATTAAGGCAAGATCAAGCACCCAGGCTACCGTCTCGGTGGAAGTGCGCCCACCGTTTGACACTGTCGGGTGACAGTGGAACGGTACGGACCAGCGAAAGAAGGAGTAGTGGTCCATAATCGGTGAAGGTCTTCGAATCGATTGCCGGGAGTGCTGGCTACGCCAAAGTGATGTTTGCAGACGTGCAGGCAAAGCTTGTAGCCATCCTCCCGGTCCTTGTTTTTGTGGCAAAAATGGTAAAATAATTTGGCAACATTTTGGCACAATTGTGGCACAAAAATGGCAGTAAATTGGCAGGAAAATGCCGATGACATCCGGGAAAATCTGTGATAGGATGGAATTACAGATAAAGCAGCGGCCCTGTTTGATACCCGGAAAAACGGATCGATATTATTAGATACACAAATGCCTTTTATCGATTCGGCGCGAATCAAAAACAGGTGAATACAGTGATTTCTCCGCAGCAGGTTCTGTTAAGACTTGCTGCGTTTTTGTATTCGATTATTAGTGCTGCGTAATTGTTGAGGTGATGAATTCAGGAAAAAACAATAGAACTCTAGGCAAGTTCGTTGAATAATTATCCTATTCGAAAGAGAAATCATACCATGAATAAAAAGTTTACAAAGAATTTTGTTTCGGGGAGTCGAACGGTATGTTATAATATAAATATACCTGTGGCTTGCCCGAAGAAAGGAGTTTTTATGGGTAAGTTGCAGGAAAACAATGTCGCGAATGAGCGGGTATACACGGTGGAGGAGATCGCGAAATTAGCGCGGATCAGCCGCACCGGCGCATACGAGCTTATCAAGAAGGAATACTTCCCGGTGATCCGTGTCGGCAGTCTGATCCGGATTCCCAAGGAGCCCTTCGACGCATGGTTAGACGGTCGAGGAAACTAATCATGTAAAGGAGACCGATTATGGCGACAATTATAAAAAGAGGCAAAAAATATGCAGTAGTCTATTATTACACCGATGAAAATGGCGTGCAGCGGCAAAAATGGGAACCTCCGGTGGATACCAAAAAAGAGGCGCAAAAGCGGCTTAACGAAATCCAGTACGAAATGGATCACGGCACATTTATCCGTCCATCCTGTATGACAGTCCGGGATTTCCTTGCCGAGTTTGTGGAAATGTACGGCACTAAAAAATGGGGACTTTCTATGTACTCATCCAATATGGGGCTGATCCGAAATTACATAAATCCTATTATTGGAGATATCTATGTGCAGGACGTAGACGCTATGGTCGTGGATAAGTTTATCAGCAAGCTGCAGAAAACCAAGGCTGTTTCTTTCCGTGGGCGAAAACCAAAATCAGAATATGTATCTGCGTGTACAATTGAGAAAATCAACAAACTGATGCGCTGCGCATTTGAACGGGCGA
>JAZNZH010000064.1:0-3927 GCA_045594845.1 Faecousia sp.
CACAAGCATTCCATCCAATAAGTGACAACGAGAATAAAGATCCGGTTGTTTTGTGGGTAGAGGAATACGAAGCAATCCGTTTAATTGACAAGGAAGGCTTTTCTCAGGAGCAATGCAGTGCCTTCATGCAAATAGCACGCACCACTGTCCAGAGAATATATGAAACTGCCCGTCAGAAAATCGCTACCGCTCTGGTAGAAGGCAGACCTTTACACATTGAAGGCGGTGATTATACGATCTGCGACGGAAACAGTTTGGATTGCGGCCATGACACATGTGTAAAATACAAATATCGTCAACAATGTTGTAATGAAAAAGGAGATCGTATTATGAGAATCGCAGTTACCTACGCAAACGAAGAAATCTTCCAGCACTTTGGTCATACCGAACAGTTTAAGATCTACGACGTGGAGAACGGAACAATTGTTGCATCTCAGATCGTAGATACCAACGGCAGCGGACATGGTGCGTTAGCCGGTGTCCTTACCGCGCTGAATGCGGATGTATTGATCTGCGGTGGTATTGGCGGTGGCGCGCAGATGGCGCTTGCAGCAGCCGGCATCAAGCTGTATGGTGGCGTATCCGGCAACGCCGATGCTGCGGTTGCTGCCTTTGTCGAAGGCAAGCTGGAATATAATCCCGATGTCCGGTGCAACCACCACGACCATCACCATGGCGAGAACCATACCTGTGGGGAGCATGGCTGCGGTGGCAATTGCGGCAATCACGAGTAAGCAATCATTATTAGCATACAAAGAAGGTGCAGACAATGGCAAGATATTCAAAAATGCAGCGAATGTTTGTTTGCTGGATTTGCGTAATTCTTGCGCTTGTTTGCGCCTTTTCTTTTCTGTTGCCCCACATTCATACATGTGACGGCACGCAGTGCGCTGTCTGTGCGCTTCTTGCAGACAGGGAGCCGCTATGGCTCCCAAGCATTGCACTTATTACTACTGTGACAGTTATTTTGTATGCACGCGAAACGGTAGCAGATACAAAAAACTGCGATCAGAATTCTTTGGTGCGACTAAAAGTCAAGCTTTCAAATTAAGACAGAACCATCCCTATATCTTAAATTTGAAAGGAAGTAACTATATTATGATACAAATTCAATCCCTCGGTAAGCAGTTTCAGAACGAAACCCAAATCTCTTACCGGGATATTACATTTGCAACCGGGCGTTCCTATATGCTTTTGGGTGCTTCCGGCTGCGGAAAGTCTACACTGCTGAATATGATTGCAGGTGTGCTTTCTCCCACAACCGGAACGATCTTGATTGACGGCAAGGATATGACTGCCGCCTCTCAAAAAGAAAAGGACCGTTACCGTATTGAGAAGATCGGATACATTTTTCAGGACTTTAAGCTGATCAACGAGATGACCGTTGCCGACAACATCGGCATCCTCCGGCTGGAAGGCATTGACGTTTCCGGTTTGGATGAAATGCTGCAAGCTCTGGATATCTACGAAAAGAAAAACGCAAGGATCAAGCACCTGTCCGGCGGTCAGAAGCAGAGAGTTGCCATTGCGCGGGCGTTGGTAAAGAAACCGGATATCATTCTGGCGGACGAGCCAACCGGCAATTTGAATTTCGCCATTGGCGAGCAGGTGATCCGGCAGCTGGTGAAGGTTTCCAAGGGCAAGACCCTGATCGCGGTGACCCACGATGACCGGCTGGCAAAATACTTCGACGAGGTCATCGATATGAATGAAATGACCGGCGGTATGCAGTACATTCCTTCCGAAAAGGAGGGCTGCTGATATGCTGAAATTTGCGCTGAAGAATATGGCCATCAAGAAGACGCAGGTCATATTGATCATTTTGTCTATCGTAATCTCTGCCGGTATCGCAGTACTGGCATTTAATGTAGCCACCCAGGTGGACGAAGGTATCACCAATAACGCCGGGTATTACTCTGCTATCGTAGGTCCTGCCGGAAGCAGTACCCAGTTGGCTATGAATTCTATGTATTTTACCGATGAGCCTGTGGGCACGGTCCCTTACAGCATCGTAACCACCCTGCAGCAGGATTCCCGGGTCACGCAGGTGATCCCCTTTGCTATGGCAGATAATTATAACGGCTACGGAGTCGTTGGCACAACACCGGCATTTTTGCAGAGCAAGGATCTGAGGGCGGGAGAAATGTTCGCCGCCGATGAGACTTTGCAGGCTGTTGTCGGTTCCAATATTGCAAAATATAATTCTCTGGAAGTGGGAGATGTGATTTATACAAGTCACTCGGCCAACGGATCTGACCTACATACAAAAGGAATCACAATCGTCGGCATTCTGAAAGAAAGTCACTCCTCCTATGATAATATTGTGTTCACCCAGCTAAAAACCCTTTGGGAAATGCACGAGCATGGGGAGCAGGAAGAAAACAGTGCAGAGGAGCACCATCACACCCACGGAACGGTTTGCGCGGTACTGGTAAATACCAAAAACCCCGGCTTTGCTATGCAGCTGGTGGAAGAATATGACGGAAAGATCATAACCGCTGACGACGGCGACAACACCACCTTGCAGGCAATTGAGCCTATGAGTGTTGTCCGGGATGTGCTCAATGATGCGGATGATACCAAGTATATCGTGTTTGTTCTTTGCGCCGTCATTTTGGTAATGAATATCATGATCATTTCCATCATTACGCTGCTGAATATGTATCACAGTGCAAAAGAAATATCCCTCATGCGTCTGATTGGCATCAGCATGAAACGAATCAATCTTCTGTATGTCATTCAGAACGGTATTATGGGTCTTTGTGCGGTCATTTTGGCATTCTTTGTGTCCAGAGGCTGCATGGTGCTGATGAATGACTATGTGGAGTCAATGGGCGTGGTTTTGAATATGAGCAAGGTCTACGCTGCGGAATTTTTGATTCTGCTTGCGGTATTTATCATCAGTGTGCTGCCTACCGTGATCTGGACCTTCTCCATGTCAAAAAAAGACGGCATCACAGATTGAGGTAACCCTATGAAAAGAATGAAAACAATATTCGCAGTGTGTCTTGTACTGACCCTGTTATTCTCCTTCACAGGTTGCAAGCAAGCGCAAAGCGGTGAGGCTACCAAGCTGAGCTTTCAAGCGGCTTCCGGATATGACTATTTGAAGACCCTGGATGGGAAGCAAGTTACCATCAGCGGTTATATGGCTACCAGTTCTCCGGTGGATGGCTCGTTTATGTTTCTAATGAACCTACCATACCAAAGCTGCCCCTTCTGCGTGCCCAATACATCCCAGCTGTCCAATACGATGGAGGTGTATCCCAAGAAGGGAGAAAGCTTTGGCTTTACCAATCAGGCAATCAAGATCGTTGGCACACTGGAGGTAGCAGAAAGTGAAGATAAGCCTTTCACAGATATGTACGGCTATGAGTTCAATTATAAGATCGTAGATGCCACCTATACCATCATTCAGGCGGACGAACTTTCCGAGGATATGGCTCTTTGGCAGAAGATCGCGGAGACCGATGTTGTCAGCGATATCTACAGGATGTATGACTATGTGAATTTCCTGTGCGCGTGGAATACTTACTATGTCAACTCCGGAACGGATGAAAACGGCAACGTTGTTCCCGGCTACTATCTGTACCCGACAGATGCCGTCTACCTGATAACTACCGATGGTGCACAGTATAATTACGGTTATAAAGACGGCTATTTCGACAGTATTATTTCCAAAATTGAGGCAGTTGATCCCAACGCCTTTGCGGATCTGGTTGCCAATGTTCGCAGTGCGGAAGTGTTAGCGCAGAAAGCGTTGGCTGAACTGGAAAACGAGCACTATACTTCCGAAAAGAAGTACCTGGAACAATTCGGTACAGAAGATCTGGTATACACCCTTACCATTGGTGAAGAACTGACAGCCGAAATGCAGACGCTCTATTCCGCATTTGCAAACTGGTTAGGAAGTTGGGAGATGTAATC
>JAZNZH010000065.1:0-10563 GCA_045594845.1 Faecousia sp.
GGTAATGGTGGTGTTCAGAGCATTGACACGGCCGATGAAACCGCCGGAAATGCCCACAGTACCGGTAACAGCGCCGGGCACTGCACAGTTCTCGATAGTAAGAGAAGCGTTAGCAGGACCAGCGGCAACACCGGTAATACCGCCAACAAATGTATTAGCGCCGGAAACAGTGCCGGTAACCTTGCTGTTTTTAATGACGGATGCGCCGGCAGTATTGCCGTTGAAACCGCCCATCAGGCCGCCGATGTAGTTGCCGGTGGTGCCGGTTGCGGTAACGGTACCGGCGAATTCACAGCCATCTACAGTAATTGCATTACCCTGGACACGGCCGCCGATACCGCCGGTGTAGCCGGAGTTGGTATCGATGATGGCATCGGAGTATACATTAATAAAGTCAGTGCCGTTGACGAATGCAGCGATAGAGCCGGTTGCGCTCCACTCTGCACCGTGGGTGGACTTGATGTAGGAGTTAGTCAGCTTCAGGTCCTTGATGACAGCCTTAGTGCCGGTGTAAGTAAACAGACCGCCGCCGTAGTTAGCGCTGTCGTAGTACAGACCGGAAATGGTGTGACCATTGCCGTCGAAGGTACCTTCGAATGCCAGAGAAGCATCAGGCTTACCAATGGGATTCCACATATTAGCGGGAGCCTCGGTAGCCCAATTCTTAGCATCGCCTTCGTTCAGAACGATGTCGTTCATCAGCAGAATGGTCTTGCCGTCGAAGTTGTTGGTCTCCTGCATAACGGAGAAGTCATACAGATCCTGTGCAGTGTAGATCAGGGTGGTTTCGGAAATAACGCGGGTGTTCACAGCGGGGACGTCGCCCTCGCGTGCAGTCCAGTTAGCTGCATCCAGGCCCTCGGGAACAACACCCAGAATATCAGCCTTTGCAACAGCAGTTACAGGGAAGGTAGCGCCGCCGGCGCCCTTCAGGTTTGCGTGGGTCTCGTTGGTAACATAAACGTCGGTGTAAACACTCTTGTTGCCGCCGGGGTTGTTACCGATCACAGAACCGGTAACGCCGCCCACAACGCCGGTCATATCGCCGGCAACCAGGCAGTCGGTTACCTTAATAACTGTGCTGTAGGGGCCGATGCCAACCAGACCACCGATGTATGCGCCGGAAGCTGCTGTGCCGGTCATGGTGCCGGTGAACAGGCAGTTGGTGATATTGGTGACCTGATTGTTAGGCACAGAACCGATCATGCCGCCAACATTGGTAGCAGCAGAAATGTCCATAGTACCGTCGAACCAGCAGTTGGAGATGTTGGAAACGCCAGCATCACAGAATGCCACGATACCAACACCCTTAACGCCCTTGAAGTATGCGTCGGTGTAGATACCAGCAACGGTGTAGCCGTTGATTGCACGACCAACGATACCTGCGCCGTTATGGAAGGAATCAGCAGTGCCGTCGCTCTCGAAGTAAGAGTTGACGACCTTCAGATTCTTCACAGCAGCGGTTGCGCCGTAAACTCTTGCGAATACGGTTGCGTAGCCGCTGTTCTTGCAGTAGATGCCGGAAATGGTGTGGCCCAGGCCGTCGAATTCGCCGGCGAAGCCGTTGGCGCTATCACCAATGGGCAGCCAGTCATTTGCGGGAGCAGTGGTGCCCCACTCAGCTGCATCGCCCTCGTTCCAGGTGATGTCGGTGGTCAGCAGGATAGTCTTGCCTGCGAAAGTATTGTACTGGGACATGTAAACAAAGCCATCGAACTGAGCCTTGTTATTCAGGATGTAGACGGATTTGTCTGCATCGTACCAGGACAGATCATAGCCGGAGTCCTTCAGGAGCACGGGGGTGCTGTTGGAAACAGTTGCCCAGGTGCCTGCGAAGTCCAGACCGGTCAGAGTCTCACGGGCAACGTGGCCGGTGATGTCTGCTGCAGCGACGGTCTTCACTTCACCCTTGAAGTTGGTGCCGGCTGCGATTGCAGCAGGAGCGCACTCGTTGGTAACGTATACATCAGTATAAGTACCCTTGCCGCTACCGGGGGTGTTACCGGTCACGGAACCAACATAGCAGGTGCCGTTGTAAACGGTAACGCCTGCAACAGCGTTGATGTTACCAGCGCTCAGAGTGTCGGTGATAGTCACGGTGTTGTTGTAAGCACCGATACCAACAATACCACCGAAGTAAGAACCGGTCTTGAAAGTACCCTTAGTGGTACCGGTGAACAAGCAGTTCTCGATCACAGCGACAGCAGAGGTGCTGGAGTTCATGTGACCCAGGAAGCCGCCGCCGTTGACCAGGGTGTTGTAGTTAGCCTGGACAATGATAGCAGACCAGGAGTTCTTGATGGTGGTGGTGCCAGTCTGTGCAGAACCAACCAGACCCATGGAGAAGCCGCCTCTGACGGTAACGTCCTTGGTGACAACAACATTGTCGATGGTCATGCCGTCAGAACGACCTGCGATCGCACCGGTATGAGCAGTGCCGGTTGCGGAGGTGTTCTGGATGTAGGATGCATCCAGAGTCAGGTTCTTAACGGTTGCGCCCTTTGCATCAACGATAAAGCCGATAGCCTCACCAGTAACCTTAGCGGTCAGCTTGCTAATGGTGTGGCCGCAGCCATCGATAGTACCTGCAAAAGGAACTTCGAGAGTACCCAAGCCGGGCCAGACATATGCATCGCCGGATGCGCCGGTGATGTCTGCCCACTTAACACCGGGGTTCAGATCGATGTTAGCGCCCAACTTGATGGTCTTGCCTGCGAAATCGTTGGTCTTGGACATTTCTGCCAATTCCTTCAATTCCTCAGCAGTGTCGATGACATAAGTGTCATCTTCTTCGTTGTACCAATCAGGTACGGTAGGAGTCTCCTCGGGAGTGACAGTTTCTTCACCCTCAGTGACTTCCCCATCAGCAGCCCAGGCCCGTACGGGCAGACCGCTGAAGCATGATGCAAACAGCATCAATGCTAACAGGAATGCGCTGATTTTCTTAAATGTCATTATATTACCTCCTTTGATAGGTTGACACACGATAATTATACCTTTTCCTATTAAAAATAGCAAGGAACTCGTCCGATTTTTTTCCCGTCAGAAAGCAAGATTTTTCCTTCCATTTTTTGTGCGACTTTCACAAAATTTTATGTCAACTTTTAAGCACCCTCACAACATCTTGTGGTCGCAATTTTTTGCCGCTATAGGGATAGTTTTTTTCGGTTTGCTATTGTGTATTTTCGCTTTTTTTGATATAATAATGAGAAAATGTTATTATAATGGATGTGGAATGCTTTGAAATACGGAATTTGGAATGTAGCGCAACCGAATATGCAAGGAGTCAACCAGTTGGTGCAGGCAGGATTCTCCCCCCTGGCATCCATGGTGCTTTCAGCCCGGAAGCTGGATACGCCGGAGCAGGCCCAGGCGGCTCTGCGGCAGGACCTGCCCCTTTGTGACCCCTACCGCCTGACGGATATGGCTCCGGCTGTGGAGCGGATCGTCAAGGCCATCGGCAAAAGCGAAAAGATCGCTGTTTTCGGCGATTATGATGTGGACGGCGTCACCGCCACCTGTCTGCTGACAGATTATCTGCGCAAGTGCGGCTGCGACTGTACCCCCTATATCCCCGGCCGGCTGGAGGAAGGCTACGGTCTGAACCCCATTGCCATCCACTACCTGCACAGCCTGGGGATCACTCTCATTATCACCGTGGACTGCGGCATTACCGCCGTGGAAGAGGCCAAGCTGTGTCAGGAGCTTGGCATTGACCTGGTGATCACCGACCACCACGAGTGCAAGGACGAGCTGCCTCCCGCAGCGGCGGTCATTGACCCTCACAGACCCGATTGCAATTACCCGCACCGGATGCTCTCCGGTGTTGGCGTTGCCTTTAAATTAGCCGCTGCTCTTTGCGGCAATCAGGAAAAGGTCCTGCAGGACTATGCAGACCTGGTTTGCCTTGGCACCGTAGCGGATGTGATGCCTTTGCGGGGAGAAAACCGCACCTTTGTTTGCCGGGGTCTGGAAGCCTTGCGCAGCACACACCGGCCCGGCGTGATCGCGCTGATGCAGCAGTGCGGCTGCGAACCCGAAACTCTCACCGCCTCCTCTGTAGGCTATATGCTGGCGCCCCGGATCAATGCCGCCGGCCGGATGGGTCAGATCCATCTGGCAGTGGATCTGTTTTTGACGCAGGATCCCGCCCAGGCAGAACAGCTGGCCGAAGCGCTGTGTGCTCTGAACAAGGAACGCCAGGGCGTGGAAGCGGAAATTTACCGCCAGGTACAAGAAATGCTGCCCCAGGACGGTCAGCCGGAGGCTTTGGTGCTGGCAGACGAAGGCTGGCATCAGGGTGTGGTGGGCATTGTTGCCAGCCGCATCGCAGAAGAATACTGCTGCCCCACCTTCCTGATCAGTCTGGACGGCGATCACGGCAAAGCCAGTTCCCGCAGCTACGGCGGCTTTAACCTGTTCTCCTCTTTAGGAGCTTTGTCCCATTTGCTGGAAAGCTACGGCGGTCACGAGCTGGCAGCCGGCTTTACCATCCGCAGAGAGCAGATCCCCGCATTCCGCAAGGAAATTTGCCGTCTTGCCGGAGAATATTACGCCACCGGCGGTCTGCGGACCGTGCTGGAGGCGGACTGCGTGGTCACTCCCGAATTGCTGACCAACGCCAGCGTAGATTCCCTGAATGTGCTGGAGCCCTGCGGCAACGGCTGTCCCAAACCGGTACTGGTGATGGAGAATCTTCAGATCGACCGGATTTCCTCCGTAGGCAACGGCCGCCATCTGCGCCTGCGCCTGCGGCACAATAACCACACCTTTGCCGCCATTTTCTTCTCCTGCTCCGCCCAAAGCGCCTCTGTGTGCGAGGGTGAGCTGGTAGATGTGGCCTTTATGCCCCAGATCAACGAATTCCGGGGTGAGCGCTCCGTACAGCTGAATCTGGTGGATATCCGTCCCTCCTGCAAGGCAGAATGCTCGGCAGAACTTCACGGCTATGCCGCTGTTCGCAATGGCGATTTTTGCGGCTGTGACCCGGATGCCCTCCTGCCGGACCGGCAGACTTTGGGCGCCATTTGGCGTTATTTGGCCAGTGCCCGGGACGGTCTGGTTACCGAGACCCCCATCTGTCTTTGCCGGAAGATCGTCCGCCGCAGCAATATGCCCCTATCCCTGGGCCGACTGCTGACTGCCCTGGATATTTTCCGGGATGTGGGACTTATTGAAGTGAAAAATCTTCCCAAGTACATCTCTATCCGCATTCTCCCCACCCGGGAAAAAGCGGATCTGAACCTAAGCCAAACCATGCAGCGGCTGATGTCCGCAAAAGAAAGCGAGTAACTATGGAAACTTTTGCCCAGCATTACGGATCTATGTATCAGACGATCCAGAAATATATGCCCGACGCGGATATGGATCTTATCGACCGGGCAGTGGAATATGCCCGCTCCAAGCATAAGGATCAGCTTCGCAAGGATGGCTCTCCCTATATCATCCACCCCCTGGCTGTGGCGGAGATCGTGGCGGAGATCGGTCTGGATATGGACGCTATTTTGGGCGCTCTGCTCCACGACTGTATTGAGGATACCGATGCCTCCCACGAAGAGATCGCAAAGCTTTTCGGCGACACCGCTGCGGAACTGGTGGAGGGCGTCACCAAGCTGACCCGCGCCAATTTCTCCAGCAGCGAGGAGCAGCAGATGGAGAACCTGCGCAAGATGTTCATGGCTATGAGCAAGGACATCCGGGTGGTGCTGATCAAGATCGCCGACCGGCTCCACAATATGCGCACTATGCAGTATCAGACCCCGGCAAAGCAGATCTCCAAGTGCCGGGAAACCATGGATATCTACGCGCCCCTGGCGCACCGTCTGGGTATGCAGCGCCTGAAATGGGAGCTGGAGGACCTTTCCCTGCGGTATCTGGATCCGGAAGAGTACTCCAACATCACCTCCCACCTGAAGGCCCACCATGAGCAGGATGAGGCATTTATGCACACCATCCAGGACAAGATCACTCAGCGCCTTTCCGCTATGGGTATTGAGAATAACACCTACGGCCGCATCAAGCACGTCTACTCCATCTACCGCAAGATGAACGCCCAGGCAAAGACCCTGGACGAGCTGTATGATATTTACGCATTCCGGGTGATTGTGGACTCCATTCCGGACTGCTATAACGTGCTGGGTCACGTCCACGACCTGTTCAATCTGGTGCCCGGCCGTTTCAAGGACTATATCTCCACC
This sequence comes from Faecousia sp., assembly GCA_045594845.1. Classification (GTDB taxonomy): domain Bacteria; phylum Bacillota; class Clostridia; order Oscillospirales; family Oscillospiraceae; genus Faecousia. Next base: position 6,198 of record JAZNZH010000065.1, read on the forward strand.
CCCAAGCCCAATCTGTACCAGAGTCTGCACACCACCGTCATCGGCACTCAGGGTATCCCCTTTGAGGTGCAGATCCGCACCTGGCAGATGCACGAGGTGGCGGAGTACGGCGTTGCCGCCCACTGGAAGTATAAGCAGGGCGAGGGCGCCGGCAGCGAGAAGGACTTTGAATGGGTCCGCCGTCTGCTGGAAAGCCAGCAGGATACCGACGCAGAAGACTATATCGGCTCTCTGAAGATCGATATGTTCGACGACGAGGTGTTCGTTTTCACGCCCAAGGGCAAGATCGTTTCCCTGCCCGCCGGCTCTACCCCCATCGACTTTGCCTACGCCATTCACTCCGGTGTGGGTAACTCCCTGGTGGGTGCCAAGATCAACAACCGTATCAGCAACATCGACACCCCCCTGGTCAACGGCGATGTTGTGGAGGTACTCACCTCCAAGAGCGCCAAGGGCCCCAGCCGTGACTGGCTTACCATTTGTAAGTCCAACCAGGCCCGGACCAAGATAAAGCAGTGGTTCAAGAAAGAAAAGCGGGAGGAGAATATCCTCCACGGCAAATCCAGCTTCGAATCGGAAATGAAGCGGCTGATGTTCCCTGTTTCCATTATCAATGACCCCGACCTGGAACCCACATTGCTGAAAAAGCTGTCCTTCGACTGTTGGGACGACATGTACGCCGCCATTGGCTACGGTGGTCTGACTGCCACCAAGGCAGTCGGCCGTATCCGGGACGATGTGCAAAAGGCGCTGAAGTCTCAGCCTGCAGAAAAGAGTGAAGTTTCTCCCCTGAAGCTTGCCCCCTCCTCCAAGAAGGACCGTCACTCCGTCAACGGCGTCATTGTGGAGGATATCGATTCCTGTATGATCAAGTTCTCCCGGTGCTGCACGCCGGTGCCCGGTGACGATATTATCGGCTTTATTACCAAGGGCTTTGGCGTTTCTGTCCACCGCACCGACTGTCCCAACACCGCTACCCGGGAAGACCCCAAAATGGCTGCCCGCTGGGTGCGTGTCAGCTGGGCCCAGGAGGATGTGCAGCCCTTTGAGACCACCCTGGAGCTGGATTGCAACACCCGTGACGGCCTGTTTTTGGATGTGGCTACCACCCTCAGCGGCGCCCGTGTTCGTGTCAAGGAGCTCAACGGCAAGGATCTGCCCGGCGGACGCAGTGTATTTACTGTGCGTTTTGAGGTGCGGGATGTTGCCGAGCTGGAGAATATCCGCAATAAGCTCACCGGTATCCGGGATGTGATCGGTTCCCGCCGCGGCAAAAACTAAGCGGCGGGTCGCCGCTGACAATGCGTGCACAGTGCGGTAATTCTCAAGATAGGGATTGCCACGTCGCTGCGCTCCTGGCAATGACCACACTTCCCGCAATGCCCCTCCATTGCGCTCGGGGCGACAGTCCATATTGAAAGGATTTCTTATGCGAGCAGTATTGACAAGAGTTTCCTCTGCCTCCGTCACCATTGACGGCAAGGTGGTAGGTGAGATAGGCAAAGGTTTTCTGATCCTTTTAGGTGTTGGCCCGGAGGATAACGAAGAGCACTGCAAATATCTTGCCCAAAAGGCCCTCTCTCTCCGGGTTTTCGAAGACGAGAACGGCAAAATGAATAAGGGGCTGGAGGATGTAGACGGCCAGGTGCTGGTGGTCAGCCAGTTCACGCTCTACGGCAACTGCCGCAAAGGCCGCCGTCCCAGCTTTACCGACGCCGCCGGCCCGGAACTGGGCAACCGGCTGTACGAAATGTTCCTTTCCGAATGCGCCGCCCTGGGCTTCACGCCTCAGCACGGCGAATTTGGCGCGGATATGAAGGTCGCCTCCGTCAACGACGGCCCGGTGACCCTGATTTTGGACACCCAGCAGCTGCTGGACGCCCCCAGAAGAGGTTAACTGTATGCAAATCCACTGTCTGCCCTTGGGCGATTATCAGACCAACTGCTATTTTATCTGGGAGGACGATGCCTCCGCCTGCGCCGTGATCGACCCCGGCTATATGCCGCAAACCGTGCTGAAATTCGCCGCCGATCACGGCAAAACCATCGAAACAGTCTTATTGACCCACGGCCATTTTGACCATGTAGGCGCTGTGAAGGATCTGGCTGCCGCCACCGGCTGCCGGGTCTATTTGTGCGAAAAGGACCTATCTTTGCCCCCTATGATCACTGCCGGTAAGCTCTATTACACCGACACCTACGATGACACCGACCTGATCACCACCGCCGGCCTGACTCTGCAGGTCATCGCCACCCCAGGACACACCCCCGGCTCGGTTTGCCTAATGTGCCAGGATGTGCTTTTCTCCGGCGACACTCTGTTTGCAGGCTCTTGCGGCCGTACGGATTTCCCCGGCGGCAGCACTTCCGAGATCCTGCGCTCTTTGCAGCGCCTTGCAGCACTGCCCGGTGATTTCCGGGTGCTTCCCGGCCACGCAGAGGAGACCACCCTGTCCCGGGAAAGACAGTATAATCCCTTCCTGAAATAAGAGGATTTTTATGAATTTGACACTTTGCGGTCACGATGACCGCTATGCCATAGAACAACTGCAAATGTCCCTGTTTGGTGACACCTGGGATGGCAATACCGTCTCCACGCTCCACCGAGGAAAGACCTGGCTCACCGCCGTCACCGTCATTGAAAATGCCGGTAAGGTTTCCCGGGGCATCCGCCGGCTGAGAGCGGGCGCAGAGACTGTGCGTCTGCGTCGGCAGATCTTGCAGCAGAGCTATTATGACGCCGCCCTTTCCCATTTGGAAGCACCCCCGGCCTGGGGTGCTTTAGCCGGTGTCCGTCCCACAAAAATCTCCACCCGCCAGCTTTTGGAAGGCGGCACAAGGCGTTCTGCCGCAAAGCTTTTGCGGGACACCTACTTTGTCACTCCGGAACGGATCCGTCTTGCTCTTGACTGCTCTGCGTCTACCGTTCGGGCGTATCATTTGCAGAAGGACCGCCATATTTCCCTTTACATCGGCATCCCCTTCTGCCCCACCCGCTGCACCTACTGCAGCTTTGTCAGCCGCAGCATCGGCAAACGCACAGAGCTGATGGAGGACTATCTTTCCTCCCTGTACCGGGAGATGGAACTCACCGGAAAACTTTTGGAAACATCCGGCAAAAAGATTCGTACCATTTACATAGGCGGCGGCACACCCACCACCCTGACAGTGGCCCAGATGGAGACCCTGATGACCCAGGTCAGCCGCTGCTTTGACCTGTCAGAGTGCATTGAATTTACTGTGGAAGGCGGCCGACCGGATACCCTCAGCGCCGAAAAGCTGCGCATCATCCGCACTTTGGGCGCTGACCGGATGAGCATCAACCCCCAGAGCATGGAAGACCATGTGCTCCGGGCCTGCGGCCGTCCCCATACCGCTGCCGACCTTGTCACCCGCTATCACGAAGCGGTAAATGCCGGCTACACCGCCATCAATATGGATCTGATTGCCGGGCTGCCCCAGGACTCTTACGAGGGATTCTGCCGCAGTCTGGATCAGGTTGCCGCACTGAACCCCGCCAACATCACCGTTCACACTTTGGCTCTGAAAAAGGGCGCAGATCTGTTTGAACGCAGAGTCTCTCTCCCCGACGGTGCAGAAGTGGCGAAAATGGTGGAGTACGCCAACACCACCCTCCGGTCTCTTGGCTACAAGCCTTACTATCTCTACCGGCAGAAATATATGTCCGGCAGCTTTGAGAATGTGGGCTGGTGCAAGGATGGCGGAACCGGCTGGTACAACATCTATATTATGGAGGAACTGCATACCATATTGAGTCTGGGTGCAGGCGGCTCCACCAAGCTGGTCGATCCCGCGAAAAACCGCATTGAGCGGGTATTCAACCTGAAATATCCCAAAGAGTATATCGACAGAGCAGAAAAAATCGCAGAAAATCAGAAAGCAGTCAGAGAGTTTTACAACCACAGATAAGGAGGAACCGATATGGCATATTCGCTTACTAAGATCAATGAAGCCGTCCGCAGCGACCCCAAGGGGTTTGTGGAAGAATGTGATGCAGCTTACAACAAGAAGATTGAAACCGCCGCGCTTCAGATTGCGGAAAACCGCAAGAGATCCCGCATCGTGCTGCTCTCTGGCCCGTCCGGCAGCGGCAAGACCACCACCGCGAAGAAGATCGAGGCGACGCTTGAGGAGATGGGAATTCACTCCTATGCCATTGCCATGGACAATTACTTCCAGACCGTGGTTCCCGAAACCGCCCCCCGCAACCCCGAGGGACAGATCGACTATGAATCCCCCCTCTGCCTGGATATGGATCTCCTGAACCGCCACTTCGCCATGCTGGACAAAGGCGAGAAGATCCACATTCCCAAGTTTGAATTTGCCCGCCAGATGCGCTCCGCCA
>JAZNZH010000066.1:0-77967 GCA_045594845.1 Faecousia sp.
TGGGTGGTGTTTCGTGCGCCCTCATAGGCAGTATTGCACTCCACCACGTTGCCGCCTACATAGTCTGCCACCGGCTTCCAAAACTCCGGACGGAGGAAATTCTGATTACCCGGCTCGCCGGAATGGACCTTCAGCGCCACCTTGCCGGGAAGGATCTTACCCAAAGTCTTATAGAGATTCAGAACGGATTCCGGGGTGATGACCCGGGTGAAATATACCTTTGCGCCCATAGGGATACCGCCTTTCCTTGTGATACTTATGTTATACCTTAGGTTTTTACGGGTTGCAACCGTTTTTTCGATGGATAATCTCTCCCCTGCTGTCATAAAGTAGCCTTAGGAGGGATCTCTATGAAACTGAACTGGAAACGATTGCTTATCAACTTAGCCATTCCCATAGGCGTAGGCGGATTATCCGCTTTGATCAGCGGAGGAATGGGTGATTTTAAGACTATGAATCAGCCACCCCTGTCACCGCCGGGCTGGATCTTCCCCATTGTATGGACGATCCTGTATCTGCTGATGGGCTATGCCGCTTACCGGGTGCAGGTATCCGGCAAAGAACCGGAACAGATCCGTAAGGCTATGCGCCTTTATTGGGCGCAGCTGGCGCTGAATTTCCTGTGGTCACCGGTGTTTTTCGGTTTGCATTGGTATTTGGTGGCATTTTTCATCCTGGTGGGGATGTGGGTGCTGATCTACCTGACAATGCTGACTTTTTCCAAATTGGACGAAACTGCAGGCGATCTGCTGATCCCCTACATACTGTGGGTCACTTTTGCCGGTTATCTAAACTTAGGCGTATTTTTGCTGAACTAAAAAACGGCGTGGTGATCCACGCCGTTTTCTTATTCCATAATTGCACCCACTCTGCGGAGCTTTACCAAGAAATGCCGCACATCCGCCAGGGCGATCTCCCGGGCAACCTCATATCTTTCTGTCAGCGCATCAGCGAGGGTGTCTTCCGTCTGGGGAGACTCCAGCAGTTCCCAAACAATCGCGCCGGTGGTGTTTACCGCCAGCATTCCGTGGTAGGCAATAGCCGCCTCTTCTACTGGGACGATCACCTGTTTACCCACTACACTGCGCATAATAAATTGGGGATTTCTGATCATAATATCCTCCTCAGCCTTCCGGAAAGCCGTCGCAGCAACTGCTGCGTTTATACTGCAATTCCTGGTTCTTGGTAGTCACCGTAGTGCAGGGGGCAATGGACTTTGTAATAAACACATTGGAGCCGATGACGCTGTCCCGGCCGATGACAGTATCGCCACCCAGTACGGAAGCGCCGGCATAAATAGTCACATTGTCCTCGATAGTGGGGTGTCTGCGCTTGCCCCGCAGGCTTTGACCGCCCCGGGTGGAAAGAGCGCCCAAGGTCACGCCCTGATAGATCTTCACATTATCACCGATAACTGTAGTCTCGCCCACCACCACACCGGTACCGTGGTCAATAAAGAAAAACTTGCCGATCGTGGCGCCGGGGTGAATGTCAATACCCGTAACACTGTGGGCATATTCCGTCATAATTCTGGGAAGCATAGGAACACCCAGCCCGTACAGGACATTGGCAAGCCGGTACACGGTAATGGCATATAAACCCGGGTAGGAGAAGATAATTTCACCATATCCGGTAGCAGCAGGGTCTCCGTCATAAGCTGCCTGCAAATCAGTCTGCACCACAGCGCGGACTGCGGGGATCTCCTTGAAAAAGGCCAGAGAAACCTCCTGGGCATGGGCCTGTGCCTGGGATTCTGCCTCTCCCACAGACTGGTACACCAGGCTCAGCTGACGATTCAGGTGGAACATCACATCTTCGATCAGCATAGAGAGATTGTGCTTTGCGTTATAAATGCGGTAGCTCTTATCCCGAAAATAGCCGGGGAAAACAATCCGGCGGAGCTTTTCGATAATATCGATAATACTGTCCTTATCCGGACGGATCAAAAAGTCGATCTTATCGATCTCCCGACCGCTCCGGTAATCCTCCAAAATGGCGTCCACCACATTTTCAATTTTCTGCTCAAATTGCACAGCGGTCACCTCCTCTTTTGACGCATTTATACCATATGCGCAGGGGATTGTCAATGTTCCTATTGACACACAAAGGCATTGGGGCGTATAATTTTTACATCATCTATTAGGAGGGATTTTATGTCCCGCATTTCTGATCTCATCGGCAACACTCCTCTGGTGGAGCTGACTGCCATCACAAAAAAAGAGGGTCTTTACAGCCGTCTTTTTGCTAAAGTGGAAGGTTTCAACCCGGCAGGCTCTGCCAAGGATCGGGTGGCGCTATCCATGATCTGCGCTGCAGAGGAAACAGGAAACCTGCGTCCGGGTTCGGTGATCATTGAGCCCACCTCCGGCAACACCGGTATCGGTCTTGCTGCGGTGGCTGCTACCAGAGGTTACCGGACCATCATCGTAATGCCTGACAGTATGAGCATGGAACGCCAGTTGCTGATGACCGCCTATGGCGCGGAATTGGTGCTGACACCCGGCAAAGACGGTATGGCCGGCTCTATCCGCAAAGCAGAAGAATTGGCCAAAACTATCCCCGGGGCATTTATCCCCGATCAGTTCAATAACCCCGCCAACCCCAAAGCTCACTACGAGACCACCGGCCCGGAAATCTGGCGCGATACCCATGGCAATGTGGACATTTTCGTAGCCGGCATCGGCACCGGCGGTACTGTCACCGGTGTGGGTCGCTATCTGAAGGAGCAAAAAAAAGATGTGCAGATCATCGGCGTAGAACCTGCTGCATCTCCCCTGCTGACCAAAGGCGTGGCTGGCTCCCACGGACTGCAGGGCATAGGCGCAAACTTTATTCCCTCTGTACTGGATCAAAGTATATTAGATAATGTGCTGACGGTCACAGAAGAAGAGGCTTATGCCGCAGGTCGTCTTTTAGGTAAAACCGAGGGTATTTTGGCAGGCATTTCCTCCGGCGCAGCTCTTCACGCCGCCATCACTCTGGCTAAAAAGCCGGAAAACACAGGCAAGAACATTGTCGTGCTGCTTCCGGATACCGGCGACCGGTACCTTTCCACCCCTATGTTCCGCTGACATCCCCAGGAGATTCCAGTAAAAACGGATACAATTTTTCCGCCTTCTTTTCATCCACTTTTTCCCAGCGGCGGTAGTCTGTACTGCGGTAGCGGTTGGCATTTTGCAATATGATAGCCTTCGTGCCGTCAAAGCGGGTCAGTTCAATACGGCATTTGTCCCCCGCCAGTCGTTCCGGATCCACATCGGCATACCCCCGGAAGCCCGGCTGACGCAGATGGGCCATCAGGCCGCTGAGTTTATCCGGTTGGGTATAGCAGCGGTACAGTGTTTGTCCCTGGTGCTGGTAGGTCACATCTGCCCGTACCACCACCCCCGGCACCACCGCCTTGCTGCACCCCAGCACCCCCAAAGCTACCGATATAATCAGTAAAATTAAAAACACTTTTTTTCTCATTTTCTCATCACCACAATGTTAGGATGCGAGAAAAACCGGAACATATAGCCGGTAAATTTCGAATTTATACGGTGATTATGGGGTTGTTTCCAATTTTTAAACAAAAAAGCACCGAGAGTGATCTCGGTGCTTTTTCTTTACAGTTCGCAGTTGCCTACAGTTCTGGGGAAGGGCAGAACATCGCGGATGTTGCCCATACCGGTCAGGTACATCACGCAACGCTCAAAGCCCAGGCCGAAACCGGCGTGACGGGCGGAACCGTACTTGCGCAGATCCATATAGAAGTCGTAGTCCTCGGGATTCATACCCAACTCCTCGATACGGCTCTTGAGAATCTCGTAATCGTCCTCACGCTGAGAGCCGCCGATGATCTCGCCGATGCCGGGCACCAGACAGTCCATAGCCGTCACAGTCTTGCCATCGGGATTGAGTTTCATATAGAAAGCCTTGATATCCTTGGGGTAATCGGTGACAAAAACGGGTTTCTTGAACACCACCTCGGTAAGATAGCGCTCGTGCTCGGTCTGCAGGTCGCTGCCCCAATGGACGGGATACTGGAATTCGCTATTGTGCTTCTCCAGAATTTCGATAGCCTCAGTGTAGGTAACACGGCCGAAATCAGAGTTCATTACATGATTGAGACGCTCTATCAGACCTTGATCCACAAACTGGTTGAAGAATGCCATCTCCTCGGGAGCCCGCTCCAGCACATAGGAAATGATATACTTGATCATATCCTCGGCAAGACGCATATCGTCGGACAGATCTGCAAAAGCAATTTCCGGCTCGATCATCCAGAACTCGGATGCGTGACGGGTGGTGTTGGAGTTCTCGGCACGGAAAGTGGGGCCGAAGGTGTAGATATTCTTAAAGGCCATAGCGAAGGTCTCGCCGTTGAGCTGGCCGGAAACCGTCAGGTTGGTGGGCTTGCCGTAGAAGTCCTGGGAAAAATCCACCTTGCCGTCTTCAGTCTTGGGAATGTCATTCAGGTTCAAAGTAGTGACCTGGAACATCTCGCCTGCACCCTCACAGTCAGAGCCGGTGATCAAAGGAGTGTGGACATACACAAAGTCCCGATCCTGGAAAAACTGGTGGATAGCCATTGCTGCCAGGCTGCGGACACGGAACACAGCCTGGAAGGTGTTGGTCCGGGGGCGCAGGTGGGTGATGGTGCGCAGGAATTCCATAGAGTGGCGCTTGGGCTGCAAAGGATAATCACCGGTGGATGCGCCCTCCACAGTAATGGTCTGTGCCTGGATCTCGAAGGGCTGCTTGGAGTCCGGGGTCAGCACCACAGTGCCCTTAATAATCAGGGCTGCGCCAATATTGATTTTGGAAATTTCCTGGAAGTTTTCAATTGTATCATTATAAACGACCTGCACAGGGTTGAAATAGGTGCCGTCATTCAGCATAATGAAGCCGAACTGCTTGCTGGGGCGACGATTTCGCACCCAACCGCCGATCTCGACAGTCTGATCGGCATAGGCGGCAGTGTTCTTGTACAGCTCGCGAATAGAAATCAGTTCCATAGGTACCTTCCTCTCTTAATTTTGGAATATTATATGAGTATACGCCAAAAAGGAATAATTTACAAGAGGTTCGGGAAAACTTTTTCCGCAAACTCTCACCATATTTTAGAAAAAGTGGTTGCAAAAGCAAAAATGCCGTGCTATAATACGGCGTGTGCCAGGCGCTCTGGCGCCTTGCGCAGATCACATTGGGATGTCGCCAAGCGGTAAGGCACCAGACTTTGACTCTGGCATTCGTAGGTTCAAATCCTGCCATCCCAGCCAATGACCCGCTAGCTCAGTTGGCAGAGCAATTGCCTTTTAAGCAATGGGTCCGGAGTTCGAATCTCCGGCGGGTCACCAAGAAAAGCAGATACCCATCCGGGTATCTGCTTTTTCTTTTTTGACACCGGGCATTCGAATCCATGTCGCCCTGATTCCAGTCGACGCGGGTCACCATAGCCTCTACATTATAATATCTGATTATTGGACCAGGCTGCGCGGTACTTTAACGGAGTCGTACCCTCCTGCTTGCGGAAAGCCGAAATGAAATAACTGGTACTCTCGATGCCCACCTTTTCCGCAATCATACTTACCGGCCAGGTAGTGGTACGCAAAAATTCCTTTGCCTTGACCATACGGATCTTTTGCTGGAATTCCGCAGGACTCATACCCACAAATTTGGAGAACTGTCGCTGCAAATGGAACTTACTGACAGAAAACTCCCTGGCTAAGGTGTCCAGGGTGACAGGCTGGTCATATTTTTCCAGCAGGTATGCCCGAATATTGGTGATCACCGGGGGCAAATCCGGCTGGTTCTGTCCGCTGACCACCGCTTCCAGGCAGCCGGAAAGCACGCGGCTGATCAGTCCTGCACTGCGAATATCCACCGTCAGGTCCGCGGTATACTCCCGATACAGCTTTAATAGCCGTTCCAACAGCGCCTGCACATTGCTGTCCGACGGTAGATGTCCCACCACAGAGCCCTTATTCAACGATTGGAACATTTCATAATACTGAGCGGCGTTTGCGCCGTAGAACTGGATCCAAATTACATTCCAGTGGTCGCTGGCGGTGCGGTACCACTGGGGCTTGCGGCAATCGATCCAGAAAAAGTCTCCGGCACCCATAGTATAGCTTTTCCCCTCATATTCCAGCGTGCCTTTACCGCCCAATGTCAGCTTCAGAAGATAGGAATCCAAACCCTCTCGGGTGGTGTAGTACTCCTTGCCGGAGTAAAACAGGCCAGCCTCCTGCAGGTATAATAAGTTTTGCTTGGCGGCAGGGTCAGCGGTGATGATCTCCCACTGGGAGTCCTTCCCCATATCAATGCGATAGTCCAGGATTTGTGCCATTTTTCTCCTCCCCCGTTTGCAAAAGAGCAAGATTTTTATATTTCGTCGCAATCTACAAAAACATCTTACCCTGAATATATCATATAATAGTGTAAAATGGAAGAGGAATGTGCAGTTTCTTGTCCGTTTTCCCGAAACAATATTTTAATATTTTATACATTTAAGGAGGATTCCCCATGAACGAAGAGTTGATTCTGAAGGGCTACGAGTATGCCAAGGCACAGTATGCTGCCGTAGGCGTGGATGTGGATGCCGCCATTGCAAAGGCTGACAAGATTCCTGTATCCATGCACTGCTGGCAGGGCGACGATGTCATCGGCTTTGACGGTGTCGGTGAACTCACCGGCGGTATCGCCACCACTGGCAACTACCCCGGCCGCGCTACTACCCCCGATCAGCTGCGCGACGACATTCGTTTCGCAAAGAGCATGATCCCCGGCGCTGTGAACCTGAATATGCACGCCTGCTATGCTGAAAAGAACGGCAAGAAGATCGACCGCGACGAGTACACTGTGGACGAGTTCATGGGCTGGGTCGACCTGGCCAACGAGCTGGATATGGGTCTGGACTTCAACCCCACCTTCTTCTCCCACCCCAATATGGACGGTGACTTTTCCCTGTCCAGCTACAACCCCGATGTGCGTAAGTTCTGGGTGGAGCACGGCAAGCGCTGCCACGAGATCGGTCAGGAATTCTACAAGAAGACCGGAAAAGTTTGCGCTATCAACTACTGGATGCCCGACGGCTACAAGGATATCTGTGTGGACACCAAGAAGCACCGCGACCTGATGACCGAGTCTCTGGACGAGATCTTCAGCACCTTCACTGACCGTGAGCACGTTGTGTGCGGTCTGGAATCCAAGGTGTTCGGTATCGGTGTGGAGAGCTACACCGTTGCAAGCCACGAGTATTCCTACGGCTACGCTGTAAAGAACGGCCTTGCATACACTCTGGATGCCGGCCACTTCCACCCCACCGAGGTGATCAGCGCAAAGCTGTCCGCCTGCCTGGGCTTCGTGAACAATGCTATCCTGCACGTTTCCCGTCCTGTCCGTTGGGACTCTGACCACGTTGTGATCCTGGACGATGAGCTGCAGAAGATCATGGACGAGATCGTACATAATAACTACCAGGATCGGGTATTCATCGGCCTGGACTACTTTGATGCTTCCATCAACCGTCTGGCTTGCTGGGCAATCGGTATGCGCAACGCCCGTAAGGCTCTGCTTTCTTCCTGCCTGGCCCCCATTGCTGACATTCAGAATGCTGAGTATACCGGCGACCTGACCAGCCGTCTGGCTCTCATGGAAGAGCGCAAGACTCTGCCCTTCGGCGCTATCTGGGACTACTACTGCCTGAAGTCCGGTGTTCCCGTTGGCAAGGATTGGCTGGACACCGTAAAGAAGCACGAAAAAGACGTTCTGTCTGCACGCTAAGGAGGAAAATACTATGTTTTTCAAGAAGAATGAAGAGCGACTGGCCGCTTTCTCCAAGCTTTCTCAGACTGCCGGTGCCCGGGCTGACTATGTCCAGGGTGGCGGTGGCAACACTTCCGTAAAGCTGGCTGACGGCCTGATGGCCATCAAAGCTTCCGGCTACTGCCTGAAGGACATCCGTCCCGACAAGGCTTACGCAGTTATGGACTACGAAGCACTGCGCGCTTTCTACTATGGCAACGAGCCTGCTGATCTGGAAGACGTAGAAAAGCAGGGTTCTGCCTGCGCTAAGGAAAACGTTAAGACCATCGAGGGTCTGGACGCTCTGCGTCCCTCTGTGGAAGCCGGCTTCCACTCCATCCTGAAGACCTTTGTGCTGCACACCCACAGTGTGTATGCCAACCTGGCTTGCTGCTCCACCTCCTGCTGTGAGATCGCAAAGAAAGCTTTCCAGGGTGCTGACTACTCCTGGGGTTGGGTTCCCTATACCGATCCCGGCGCAAACCTGACCTTCGCAATCCGGGACGAGCTGGCTCGCGTGGAAAAGGAAACCGGCAAGGTTCCCGCTGTGATTCTGATGCAGAACCACGGTATCATCGTGCACGATGACGATGCCGACAAGTGCCTGGCAATCCACGCAGATGCCAACGAGCGTCTGGCTGCCGCCTTCAAGATGACCGGTGACGCATTCCCCGCTATTGCCATCCGCAAGCTGCCTGCCGGTTACTTCCTGGCTGACACCGAGTACCTGAAAAACCAGCTGAAAAACTGCGCTTACTCTCACAAGCAGCTGATGGAAGAGCCCCTGTACCCCGACCAGATGGTGTTCCTGATCGACACCTTCTTTATGGACACCGACGAGATTGCTGACGGCCAGTGTGTTGCCTCCACCGAGACCGGTGAGATGCTGCTGCGCATGCCCGAGAGCAAGGCTATGACCCTGACTGAGACCCTCAGCGCCGTGTTCTTTATTATGGAAGCTATCAAAGCCAACGGCTACGAGCTGTCTACCATGGGTGAGGCTGCCAAGAACTTCATTGCCAACTGGGAGAGCGAGAAGTACCGCAAGTCCCTGGCAGGCAAGAAAGGATAATTTATGAAGAATCTGCTCGCCTTTGACCTGGGCGCCAGCAATGGCCGCGCCATTTTGGGTCAACTGGAAAACGGCAAACTGACCATGCGGGAGCTGCATCGGTTTGAAAACAACTATGTGGAGATGAACGGTGTCTATTACTGGGATCTGCCGTACCTCTTCAACCAGCTGAAGCTGGGTTTTCAGGCCTTTAAGCAGGCAAATGTGGGCGACCTGGACTGCTTCGGCATTGACACCTGGGCTGTGGACTACGGCCTGCTGGACAGAAACGGTCACCTGCTGGGTAACCCCCGGGCGTACCGCTACAGTGTGGATGAGGACTTCCAGGAAACCTGGAAGATCGTGGACTTCCCCACTCTTTTCTCCCGCACCGGTATCGCCAATTTGAACTTCAACACCGTCTATCAACTGTACCGCCGCAAGCGCCAGGGCGATGTGGCTCTGGAGCAGGCGCAGACTATGCTGATGCTGCCGGACCTTTTGGGCTATTTCCTCACCGGTGAGATGAAGACCGAGTATACCAATGCCACCTCCACTATGCTCTACTGCCCCGCTACCCGGGACTGGGACTGGGAGACCATTGAAGCACTGGGTCTGCCTAAGCATATTTTCACCGAGATCCAGCCGGCAAGCTCCCTGCGCGGCAATCTGCGCCCGGAGTTAGCTGCGGAATTTGGTCTGAATCAGGCAAACTTTGCCGCCGTGGGTACCCACGATACCGCTTCTGCGGTTGCCGCCATTCCCGGCACCGGCAGCTTCGCATTCTGTTCCTCCGGCACCTGGTCTCTGTTCGGTGTGGAAACCGATGAGCCTCTGCTGTCGGATGCTGTCCGGGATGCCAACTTCTCCAACGAAGGCACTATTCAGGGCGGTTTCCGTCCCCTGAAGAACATTATGGGTCTGTGGCTGATTCAGGAATGCCGCAGAGACTGGCAGAAGGCCGGTATGCAACTCAGCTGGAACGACATCGTTCTCCAGGCAAAAGAAGCTGAACCCTTTGCAAGCCTCATTGATCCCGACTACAGTGAGTTCTTTGCCGGCGGCCGTATGGTGGAGAAGATCCAGGCATTCTGCCGCAAGACCGGTCAGAAAGTCCCCCAGACTGTGGGCGAAATTGCCCGCTGCATCTACGAGTCCCTGGCACTGAAGTACCGCTGGGCTCTGGAGCATCTGGAAGGAATGAAGGGTCAGCGCATCGACACACTGAATATTGTAGGCGGTGGCTGTAACAATAAGTTCCTGAACCAGCTGGTGGCTGACTCCATCGACCGTCCCGTTGTCACCGGCCCTGTGGAAGGCGCTGCCATCGGCAACCTGCTGAGCCAGGCTATGGCTCTGGGTGAGATCGGTTCTTTGGAAGAGCTGCGGCAGGTAGTCCGCAACTCCGAGGCCGTGGAGACCTACGCTCCCAACCACACCGACGCCTGGGAGAAGGCTTACCAGCGGCTTCTGGCTATGATGTAAGGAGTATTATATGAACATCAATTATATCCACCCTGCTGACCAGTTGGTCATGTTTATGCAGCGGATCTACGATAAGGGTATGACCACCACCTCCGGTGGCAATCTGTCCATTATGGACGATGACGGTGCCATTTGGATCACCCCTGCAGGTGTTGACAAAGGCACTCTGACCCGCAAAGACATTGTGTGCGTCAAACCTGACGGCACAGTGATCGGCCCGCACAAGCCCTCCTCCGAGCTGCCTTTCCATGCATCTGTCTACAAAATGCGTCCCGACCTGAAGGCTGTGCTCCACGCACATCCCTCTGCCCTGGTAGCTTTCTCCATTGTCCGCCGCTGCCCCAGCCTGGATCTGATCCCCTCTGTTCGCAGAGTATGTCCCGATGTGCGCATTGCTACTTATGCCGTTCCCGGCAGCGATGAACTGGGCGACAACATCGGTAAGGTCTTTGGTGACGGTTGCGATATTGTGATTCTGGAAAACCACGGCGTATGTGTGGGCGCTCCCGATATGTTTACCGCCTTCCAGCGGTTCGAGACTTTGAACTACACCGCCACCCTGGAAGGTCTTGCCAGCAAAATCGGCAAAATCCGCACCCTGCCTAATGAAGCCTACCGTATCAGTGAAACCACCCATCACACCAAGATGGACGACTTTATCCCCAACAGCCACTCCTCCGAGGAACTGGCTGCACGCCGGGATATGATCACTCTGATCCGCCGTTCCTATCAGATGGGCCTGTTCACCGCCACCCACGGAACTTACTCCGTCCGCCTTGCTGACGGCAGCTTCCTGATCACCCCCTTTAATTTTGACCGGGCTTATCTGGAAGAAGATGATCTGGTGCGGGTGAAGGCCGGTATGAAGGAGCTGGGCAAAACTCCCTCCCGGGCTGTGGATTTCCATCAGAAGATCTACGAAGCCCATCCGGAGATTAAGGCTATCCTGCTGGCACATCCTGTGCACGCTATGGCCTTTGCGGTAACCGATGCCACCTTCGATGCCCGTACCATTCCGGAAAGCTATATTCTGCTCCGGGATGTAAAGAAGCTGAACTACACCGACTTCTACCAAAAACCCGAGGATATGGCTAAGGAATTTGTTCCCAGCAATCCTGCGGTAATGATCGACAATGACTGCGTCATTGTCACCGGCGAGAGTCTGTTGCAGGCCTTTGACCGTCTGGAAGTTATGGAATCTACTGCCCACTCCATCATCCTTTCCAAGGAAATCGGCGATATCGTTCATATCACCGACGACGAAGTGGAAGATCTGAAAAAAGCCTTCCGTTTGGTGGACTAAGTAATAAAAAACCCGTCGAGACAACTCGACGGGTTTTTTCTTACCTGCCCCGGGGAGGGAGAATCCCCGGAACAGGCGGCGCAGTCGCATACGGGGAAAGTATTGCACCTTTTATAGAATATCCCACCGGTTTTGCCGGATACAAGGGGATACTGTCGAAGGGGTTGCAAGGTGCTTTTTTTGGTGGTATAATATGGGTTAGATTTACAAAAGAAAGGTGTTTACTATGACTGTTATTGATATTTATTCCGGCTTTCTGGGTGCCGGCAAGACTACCCTTATCAAGAAAATGATCAGTGAGGCCTATCAGGGTCAGAAACTGGTGCTGATCGAGAACGAATTCGGTGAGATTGGCATCGACGGCGGCTTTATGCAGGATGCCGGTATCGAAGTGACCGAAATGAATTCCGGATGCATCTGCTGCAGCTTAGTTGGCGATTTTGACAAAGCCCTGCGTCAGGTCATCGAGACCTATCACCCAGACCGGATCCTTATCGAGCCCTCCGGCGTTGGTAAGCTCTCCGATGTGCTGGCTGCTGCGCAGAAGGTTGCCGGTGGCGATGTAGCTATGGGTCACGCTGTGACGGTGGTTGATGCCGGCAAGGTGAAGATCTACAGCAAGAATTTCGGTGAATTCTATAACAATCAGGTAGCAACCGCTTCTACCCTGGTGCTTTCCCGCACCCAGATGATCCCGGAAGAAAAGCTGCACAACGCGGTGCATCTTCTCAAGGAACTGAACCCCCACGCCGCTATGATCACCACCCCCTGGAACGAACTGTCCGCTGCCCAGCTGGTGGATGCAATGGACGGCACCACCTCTCTGGCAGCAGAGCTCAAAGAGATGGAAGAAGCGCACCACTGCGGCTGCGGTCATCATCACGATCACGAGGAAGAACATCACTGCTGCGGCGGCCACGGTGAGCATCATCACGAAGAAGGTCACTCCTGCGGCTGCGGTCACCACCACGACCACGAGGAAGAACATCATTGCTGCTGCGGTGGCCATGGTGAGCATCATCACCACGAGGAGGGTCACTCCTGTGGCTGCGGTCATCATCACCACGATCATCACGCCGACGAGGTGTTTACCTCCTGGGGCGTGGAAACCCCCAAGAAGTTTACTGTGGAAGAACTGAAGGCTGCTTTGGAGGCACTGAACAGCGGTAAGTACGGCATCGTACTGCGTGCTAAGGGCATCATTCCTGCCACCGACGGCCGTTGGATCCACTTTGACTACGTCCCGGGTGAGGCAGAGATCCGCAGCGGTTCTGCTGCCGTGACCGGCAAGCTCTGCGTCATCGGCGCACAGTTGGATGAGGCTGGCGTCGCTGCCGTGTTCGGAGTATAAGTATGGTGCAGATTCCCGTTTATGTTTTTACAGGTTTCCTGGATGCCGGCAAAACCAAGTTTATTCAGGAGACCTTGGAGGATCCCCGGTTTAATGCCGGAGAACGCACACTGCTTTTGATATTTGAAGAGGGCGAGGAGGAATTCGACTTCTCTCTGTTCCCCCATCAGAATGTATTTCTCCATGTGCTGGATCAACAGACCGTCACAGAAAAGGAACTGCGGGCACTGGCAAAGGAATGCCGGGCAGAGCGTGTGGTTGCAGAACTGAACGGCATGCAGCTGGTGGGCGATATCTACAGCCGCTTTCCCCCGGAATGGGCCATTGCCCAGGAGGTAATGTTTGCCGACGCCACTACGTTTTTGTCCTACAACGCCAATATGCGCAACCTGGTGATGGACAAGCTTACCGGCGGCCAGATGGTGGTGTTTAACCGCCTTCAACCCGGCGCGGACACCCTGCCCCTGCATAAACTGGTGCGGGCAGCCAATCGCCGGATGGACATCCTGTACGACTATACCGACGGTACTACCGTATTTGATGAGTTGGAAGATCCCCTGCCCTTTGATCTGAACGCATCAGTAATCAGCATTGCAGACGAAGATTACGCCATCTGGTATCGAGATCTCAACGAAGAGCCGGAAAAATACCAGGGCAAAACTGTATATTTTAAGGCGCAGGCTGCGGCATTGCGGCGGTTTAAGGACGATATGTTTGCCCCCGGTCGGTTCGTGATGACCTGCTGTGAGGACGACATTCAATTCTGCGGTCTGCCTTGCTATCTGCCAAGTAACGAACACCCGGACTCCCGGGAATGGGTGATGGTCACCGCCACAATCACTGCAGAAAAGCACCCCATTTATCACGGCGAGATCGGACCGGTTTTACGGGCGCTGAATCTGTGTCCGGCTGTGCCTGCCGACCCGGATGTCGCAACTTTCTAAATATAAAAACACCCTTAACCTGTCCG
Source organism: Faecousia sp. (assembly GCA_045594845.1). Taxonomy (GTDB): domain Bacteria; phylum Bacillota; class Clostridia; order Oscillospirales; family Oscillospiraceae; genus Faecousia. The sequence goes on from JAZNZH010000066.1 coordinate 13,949, forward strand.
GTTAAGGGTGTTTTTACTACAATATCAGGCAGATAAGTCCCGTGGCACCTTCGTTGACGATGCGGGTCAATGTGCCCCGGAACTTGCCCCGGACATCTTCCGGTGTGCGGATCAATTTTCCTGCAAGCCCCTCCTGTATCAGATCGTAGACAGACTTGCCGAAAATATTGCTCTGCCAGAGTTTTTCCGGCGACTCCCCGGAAAGATAATTGATCAGATCCTGAGACTGGCGCTCATCTCCCACCATAGGACTGATCTCCGTGTCAATATCTACCCGGATCATATGGATAGAAGGAGCTTCCGCTTTCATTTTCACCCCAAATGCGCCGCCCTTTTTCACCAATTCCGGTGTTTGGAGAGTGATCTCCTCGGCAGCAGGATTGACGATGCCGTAGCCGGTGGCCTTTACCGCTGCTAAGGCGTCACTGATCTTATCGTGTTCCTTTTTCACGGCGGCAAGCTCCGTAAGTAAGGTCATCAGTTCTGCGTCATTGGCAATAGGCATTCCCACTTTTTCAGAAAGGATCTCGTAGAACAAGGTCTCCGGGAATGTCAAGGCGCAATTGACACTGCCGCTGCCCAGATCAATGGAACGGATGCGGAAATCCATGACACCCTCTAAATCTTTCAAGTCCTGCAAGGTAGCCTCCGCCTGCCCCAACAGCTGGATCTCCTGTGCCCGCTGAACCAATGCTTCGTACAGCGCCGCCTTCACCGGGTGATCCAGTTCCAGGGAGTCCATCCACCGGGGCAGCCATACCGCCAGCTGTTTCATCGGGAAAGCAAACAGCAGCTTTTCAAAGATGTCGGCAATTCCGTCTGTATCCAGCACCTGACAATCCGCCACCATTGCCTCCACCCCGAACTCGCTGCGCAACCGATTCTGCAACGCCCGAGCCGGTTCTCCCTCCGGATAACGGGAATTGATCAGCACCAAAAAGGGTTTGCCTGTGGCCTGCATATCCCGAATGGCGCGGGTCTCCGCGGTTTCATAGTCCTGCCGGGGAATATCAGTGACTGTGCCGTCGGTGGTCACCACCAGACCGATGGAGCAATGCTCCTCCATCACCTTTTTGGTGCCCAATTCCGCCGCCTCGGTCATAGGGATCTCGTAATCGTACCAAGGCGTTGTCACCATGCGGGGCTGACCGTCCTCAGTAGCGCCCACCGCGCCGTCCACCATATAACCCACCGAATCGATCATCCGCACCCGCAGCCGAGTCGTACCGTCGGGAGATATCTCCACCGCCTCCTCCGGCACGAATTTCGGTTCGCTGGTCATAATGGTCTTGCCGGAGCCGCTTTGGGGCAGTTCATCCCTGGCCCGCTCCTTGCGGTAAGGGTCTTCGATCCCCGGGATCACCAGTTCCTCCATAATCCTTTTAATGAGGGTGGATTTGCCGGTGCGCACCGGTCCTACCACGCCGATATAGATGTTGCCCCCGGTGCGTTGGGCAATGCTTGCATAGATATTTTCCATAGTCAGGCCTCCTTATCCGTCTACATAAGCGTATGTCCCAAACAGGGAAAAAAGACCCGGAAAATAGCCTTGACATATCCCCCCGGGGGTGCTATAATAACACCCGCAGCACAAAGTTGCGGCATTTATGGGCCCTTAGCTCAGTTGGTCAGAGCCTCCGGCTCATAACCGGATAGTCCCGGGTTCAAGTCCCTGAGGGCCCACCAGAGTTTTCGGCCTGACGGCATTTATATATAGGGGTATAGCTCAATTGGTAGAGCGGCGGTCTCCAAAACCGTAGGCTCTGGGTTCAAGTCCTAGTGCCCCTGCCATTAAAACACCCGAAAGTGCTTAGTTTTCAAGCATTTTCGGGGTTTTATGTTTTATGTGCTTGTTAGGAGTTTACCGCTTTGGTGACTCCTATTTTTCCTATTTTCTCCTATTTTTACGCTTGTTTTGTGGCAGTTTTTGTGGCAGTTTGTGGCACTAAAAAAGGCATCCCACTGGATGCCTTAACGGTTTATATCGCAAAGTTATTTATGCGATTGCTCTTGTATTTTTGCTCAAGGTGAATGTACACTTTTGCCGTAAAACTGGCGCTTTCGTGCCGTAACATCTCAGACACAAACTGAGTATCTCCGTTCGACAGTTCATACAGTTTGGATGCACAGGTATGGCGCAAGGTATGCAGACTGGTTTTCTCAATCTGTGCCAGTCGCAACAGATTGTAGAACCGCTTTTCCAATGCTTGGGGCTCTATGGTCTTTTCACCATTGTGAATGATATACCCATTGTACCCCTCAGGCTCTGCCGCCTGTAATCGCTGTATAATGTCAACTGCCGTTTGGTTAATGCTGAGCACTGCGGTACTCCGCTTGGATTTGGTTTCGCCACTGCTGACGGTTCGCCCACCAGTGGCCTGTCCGTTGGCATCCCTTGCCTTTGTAGAGGTGATATTCTTCCTAATGAGCACTGTCCGCTTGGCATAGTTAAAGTCGCTGTATTTCAGCGCCAGTGCCTCGCCAGCACGTAGTCCAGTATTCATCATAAAGATAAAGAATTCTGCTTGTCTTAAACAAGGCTTGCCATTGCCAAAGGTCTTAACTGCTGCGGCCTTCAATCGGGCAATCTCTTCATCGTCAAGAAACCGCATTTCTTCCTTGTCCTCACATTTGATGGACGAGTTCATATACGCGATTTCTTCCTCCGTCAGTTGCTCGTTGTCTTCGGCTCGCTTTCGTAATTCCTCTCGCTTTCCACGGATTTCCGCTTGCTTGTCTTTGACATAGGCTTTCTTGTACATCTTGACCTGCCGTACAGGGCTGCGGTCAAGAGTGCCACCATTCACATGGTAGTTGAAAAACTCACTCAAAAAACGATATATCTTCAACAGGGTTGAATAACTGTACCCCTTTTCGAGATTGTATTTCATTATGGCCTTGATGTCTTTGCTGTCGATGTCGGCCAACCGATAATGTGGCAGTGTCAGCAAAGCGGGGGTAATTTGATAGAGAAGGATACCTTCCAGTCTATCAAAACTTGTTGCTTTGACGGTGCCGTACTTCTCTCCATACAGCCATTCTTTCATTTGAGCAGAGAACAACTCGTTTGTTGCTTTCTTCTCCTTGGTCGCTGCTATCTGCTCGTCAATGAATATTGCTCGCTTGATGGCAATGTCATTACCGTCAATGCCGTATATCTCCTTATAGATGTACCTTTTCTTGTTGCCGTCCTCGTCCAGTTCGTAAGCAATCGGGACACGGCAGAATAATCTGCCGTCCCTCTTTTTCGTCACTGTGCATTTCTTGTACTTCATTTCTTCCAGAAAATCGATTGGAATAATCATATATAATCTCCTTAATGTTCAAACTTATAGTTACGGTCGGGTAATTTCTGAATATTATTAAGCCACTTTTCAAACTCGTCTCGCCTAACAAGGTACTTGCCGTCAACCTTAAAGGACGGGAAGGACTTTTGTCTGAACAGTGTGTAAACCTTATCGTTGCCAATGTGCAGGTGCCTTTTCACATCTTCCACAGTCAATGTCAATGCATCATCCATAGGGACTACTCCTTTCGTAAGAATTAGGGTTAACAATCGTAAAGTTAAAGCGCGCTTTTGCTTTGTGCTCCAATTATACCACATACGAAAAGTTTGGTCAATGCCGCTAAAATGCGGTAAAATGCCAATTATGAACGAAAAAAGTTCTGAGTTTTTAATTTCGAGCCGAATTACACGCACACAGCCTCAGAGGGGTAGTTTGTTCAAAACTTACTTTTTGCACATTCACAAAAACTTTACAAATTGTTCATAGTCTTTATTGCTGACCTATTCAGAAAACTCGTGTGGAGCAATCGAAATGGCCCTTGCTACAAAACTTGTGCCGTCCTTGTAAGGACGAGCCACTGCAAAGACAGTCATAAATCTGCCTTTGCTGTTGGCGACCAGTTCCTTGTGGTTGATACCGCACTTGTTGTCAAAGCACATAACAGCGATTAAACTGGTTACACCGCTAATTTCGCTGTCAACCTTAAAAGACACGGAAGAATACTTGCCTTGGTCGGTAACGCTCTTGACAAAACCGCTTATCATCACAAATTCCTCGTCGGGCTTGCTATAAATCTTTACTGGGTTTTTCATACAGCCGTCTCCTTTCTTATAGATTTTGATGAAAAAAGGCGGAATACACCCCTAAATGGGGCATATTCCGCCTTCATAAGTATTAAATTCCACCATAAATTATAAAAAATAGAGAACGTAAGTGAACCTTACATGACAAAGAATAATGATATTTTTCTGTTTGTCAAGAAAAAAGCAAAAATTTTTTACGAAGCCGACCTCAAGTAGATATTAACAATATCCGCGCGGTTTCGAGAGTGCCCCAATCTCAGACACACATCGCCCTGAGCGATTTTGGCTGCCTTTGCAGGTAAATGTCCTTGGTCGATGTAAAATCGGTACTGTCGGTCATAGTATGCTTGTATAGAACTCTTGCGAACACTGTGGTTGCCACTCTTCATTACCTTTTGTCCTCCTATGCACTTGCTCTGCGGAATAGCAATATTGAGTTTTTTGAGCCTGCGATTTAACCAGCGATTGGCACTGTCGGCCTTTATGTTTCCGAACAAGGAGGCCGTTTTTTCTTTGCCGACCACAAGGGTGCGGCAAAAGGTATAGAACTCTTTGCCCTCGGTTATTATTTCTCGGTCTCTGCCGCCTTTATCGCCGAGGAAACGGGTTTTGACAAAGTATTTGTCTTGTTCTTTGTCATGGTGCAGCGACAAATCGCACACCCGTAGTGTTTCCACTTGGTTGACCCTCGTTGCCGTAAAGGTACTAAACACGAAAAAATTGCTTGAATTGGAGGGCTTTGTGATTGACTGCTTGATACGGTCAATCTCGTCAGCGGTCAAAGCAAATTCCCGTGGGCTTGTCCTGTCGGGGATAAGTTCGGCATTGACCTTGACCTCAAATGAGGTGTGCAGTCCGAAGTGGTGGTTTATGACCTTGGACAGTTTAGTGAGATTCGATTGATAGGCCTTCACTGTTGTCAGTGCACAACCATTTTTTGTCCGACTATCCAGCCACTCTTGGCAAATGCTGCCTGTTATCTGCTTGACCTGCCGAATGTCGGGGTAATGCTCTTTGATATACTTACTTAGACTGTGAGCAGTATCGAGCAGGTTTGTCCGACTACTGAACCCAAAGACTCGCCACCCCTGTGGGGCTTGGTCTTTGCGGTTCTTGTAGGCATGCTTGTCAAAATGCTTAGAAAAGCAACTCTGGTCTATGGCAGACTGAAACTGGTAAAAAAGCGACCTGTGCTTGCTCACGCAACCACCCCTTTCGTAGTTTGTTGTTGTCAGCATTGTCGAGTTCGTGTCCGAACTCGTTAATGCTGACAAGTTGCGAAGTTCAGAAAAAGCGGAATGTGTGTACCACTCCACCGAAAAGACGATAGGACATTTCCTCACCGTCCAAACCTGCCCACAGCGAGCAGAAATCAACCAGCCCCACAAAAGCAACAAAGGAGCCTACGGTTGACAATATCACCTTTCCGCTTTGAACATTTCCAGTCAGTCAATCAGTGCGGAAAAGGTGATGGGGTTGACCTTGTGGGTCGTTCTCTTAAAATTCCACCTTCATATGTTTGTGTGTACCTTCGTTTATATATTCCTCCTTCATAAAATGTAATGTCTAATGACAATTTAAGTATGGAATGCTTTTTCTTTTAAAGCAAGTATTTTTACAATCATTATCAATCGGCATTCAAAACAAGCATAATCATTCTATATAGTCATCACTCTTTACAATCCAAACCATTCCAATCACTCTTGTTAAAGACAGATGACTCATATGATTGATCTAGAACCCAAATGAGGATTATAATGCTTATATAATCATGATTATTAATAATAAGATTAATATAAGCACTATTATCCTAATGAAGATTGCAGTTTTGTATTGCAACCGACAAAATTCTGTGGTAAGATATGTCTGCGACACAATTTCATTATTCAGCACTTTTGCATAAGTGTGCATTTTTCCTTTTGGTAAAAATGCATGCTCTTTTTCGCATACTTGTGCAAAGTGTGAGGAAATTGTGTCGCAGCAATCGGAGCGGCATTTTTCGGGGTGTACGACTTCGGTTGTGCACCCTTTTTTACTTGGAGGAAGAAAGATATGAAAAGACTGTTTGCACTGCTCCTCGCTCTGTCTATGCTCTTTACATTGACCGCTTGCGGAGGAGACGACAACACCACCCCCACAGGCGAAAGCACGGGAGCAACCACCAACACCACGGAAAGCACCAACGACCCCACAGATGGCACTCAGGACAGCACACAAGGCACAACTGAGAGCACTACGGGCGGAGAGACGACGGAGAGCACCGAACCTCCCACCACTACACCTCCCACTACCGAGCCACCCACTACTACGCCTCCCACAACACAACCCAGCCATACCCACAGTTATACCTCTACCATAACCAAAGCAGCCACCTGTACCCAAAAGGGTGTCAAGACCTTCACTTGCAGCGGTTGTGGCAAGTCCTACACAGAGGACATTAAGGCGAATGGTCACGCATGGGGCGAATGGACAACCAACACAGAAGCCACCGCCACAACAGAGGGTGAGTCCCGACGGACTTGCAAGAACTGTACAGAGTACGAAACAAAGGTAATTCCCCCTAAGGGGCTGAAATCGGATGCTGCGGATAAATCTGTCAGCGAAACTGGTACTGCTTTTGAAACGGCAGTCCGCCAATATACCCACGACTACAATCATACTTCTGTCGACTCTGATGATGGAAGATATAAGTTTGCCGTTTCTTCCAGTACTGGCAAGTCTGTAAATGTTCTGTCTTTGGGAGGTCTTACAGGCGAAATTAGTACAGCACCCGTTCCTAACAAGTATGCCGTGCTGAAATTAGCAAAATTTAACGGCTCTTCTCCCTATGTAGACACTACTGGAAAAGAGGCCATTACCAAAACTGTCTCCGACACTCGTACTGCTCTTAACTGCAATGTTACTTCGATTTTAGTAAGATTTTTCAATGAGAAAAATGGAGAAGCACAGTTCAGAGCCAGTACATTAGACCAAGTTCCAGACAGCATTTTCCAAGATGTTGCCAACAATAATGCCAGCATACAAATCACCTACTCTGTACCTGGTGCACCCTACTGTGTTATGACAATATCGGGAACTGGCAACGGCTCATTTAGTGTGTTCTTCCAACTGATATTTAATGATGAATGATTATCATTGAGCAAATAAGAGAGCCCCACGGCGTTGGCCGGGGGGCTCTCCTATTCTTCCTATTTGCTCCTATTTTTCCTGCGGTGTTGTGGCAAAAATTGTGGCGCGAATAAAAAAGTGCTGAAAATACAGGGGTTTTCCCGTGTTTGCTACCGCCTCCAAAACCGTAGGCTCAGGGTTCAAGTCCTTGTGCCCCTGCCAAAAAAACCACACCTTTGAGGTGTGGTTTTTTGTTGGCTGGAATATGGAACGAAGTCTTATACCCTTGCTTTTCCTGCGGTTTTATAGTATAAATTTAGAAAACAGACAATCCCGGAGGCGCTATGAAACAGTTCCAGAAAACCTACACAAAAGCCGACCTGCTGTGTCAGCTTACCGATCTGCATATTCCCCGCGACCGGGTGGTGATGGTGCATTCCGCTCTGCGGCTCATTGGCAATGTGGAAGGCGGAGCGCAGACGATTTTGGATGCTCTTATTGAATATTTTACCGGCGATGACGGTCTGCTTTGCATTCCCACCCACACCTGGATGAATTTGGGAGTTAAGGACATTGCCCTGGATATGAACGACCCCACCACCTGCACCGGCGCTCTGGCTGATTTAGCCGCCGCAGACCACCGGGGTATCCGCACGGAAAACCCCACCCATTCTGTTGTGGTATTTGGTGATCGGGAAAAAGTACAGAAATATATAGCCAGCGAAACTCTTGTGGACTCCGGCACCGCCCCGGAGACCTGTTGCGGAAAGCTCTTTGACCACGGTGGATATGTGCTGCTCATCGGCGTTTCCCAAACCAGCAACACCTTCCTCCACACGGTAGAGGAGCGGCTGGGGGTTCCCGACCGCCTTACTGATAAAAAATACACAGTAAAGCTCAAGCGCAAAAACGGAGAGATCGTAGAACGAAAAATGCGATTGCACTACACCTCCTACCATCCGGACATCTGCCTGCGCTTTCAAAAATATGACACGCCGTTCCGCTATTACGGCGCCATCACTGACGGATTTTTCGGCAACGCCCCGGTGCAGGCCTGTGATGCCGTAATTATGAAGAGCGTTATGGAGCTGATCTGGAAGAACAACGGAGAAAAGGATCCCCTTTTGGAGGAGCACCCCTTCCCCCCTGCCCTCTACTGCGACACAACCGACTAATACAAAAAGTCCAACACCCAAAGGTGTTGGACTTTTTATTCATCATTCAGCAGTTCTTGCAGCTGGGAAGGTAGCGGTGTATCACAAATAACGCCATCCAACTCACTGATGCTGCCCATATCATAAAAATAAGTCTTATCCAATTTGCTGCTGTCGCACAAAAGATACCGCTTTTTACTTTTGCTGAACATCACCCGGCGCAGGTTGGCCTCCTCGATGGACAGGTCGGTCATCATTCCTTCGGGAGACAGACCGTGGCAGGAAAAGAACATCACATCCGCATTATAGCGGCGGACGGTATCCTCCGCTTCCTGCCCGATATAGGAAAAGGAGTTGGTGCGCATTCTGCCACCCGTACAGAACACCGGCACTTTCAGTTCTGCCAATGCCACTGCGGTTTTGGCGCCACTGGTGATCACAATGATATCCTTATATTTGGCAAGATACGGCACCAGGTGGTAGGCACTGGTAGAGCCGTCCAGCATAATCACCATACCGTCCCGGACGTACTGGGTGGCCAGATATCCCAATCGCGCTTTTGCCTGACTGCGCTCGTGCTGACGCAAGACAAAGGGGATCTCACGGTCCGCTGCGCCCTCGTTCAGGATCGCACCGCCGTAGCGCTTGGTAATAATGCCTTTTTTATGCAGTTCTGTCAAATCCCGGCGAATAGTGGGCTCAGAAAAATGCAGCTGCTCCGATAGCTCCCGGACAGTAATTGCAGGGTTCTGCTGCAGCGCAAAAATGATCTGCTGGTGGCGCTCGCTAATGAGCATATAACCGCCTCCCTGATTATTTGTGATTATTTTGTGCGTTAAAACGATTATTTTTAATAATCTACGGCGCAAGTTGACTTTTTTAGGATAGCACATATAATAAAATTACGCAAGATAAATTACAAAATCAGGAGTGTGTCACTATGCAAACCAAAGCTCTCAGACTGTACGGTGTAAACGACATCCGCCTGGAGAACTTCGATCTGCCGGAAATCACCGCCGACGAAGTACTGATCCGGGTAGTCAGCGACTCCGTATGTCTCTCCACCTACAAGGCCATTAAGCAGGGCGCAAATCACAAGCGCGTTCCCAACGATATTGCTGAAAATCCCATTATTGTAGGCCACGAAATGTGCGGCCAGATCGTTCAGGTCGGCCATAACGCCAAGGATCAATGGAAAGTGGGGCAGAAGATCGTTATTCAGCCCGCTCTGAAGCTGCCCACCGGTTATGATCCCGGCTACTCCTATCCCTACATCGGCGGTAACACCCAGTACGCTGTTGTACCTAAAGTTGTGTTGGAGCGGGGCTGCCTGCTGCCTTATGAAGGTGACAGCTACTTTGAGGGTTCTCTGGTAGAAGCACTGGCTTGCTGCATCCGGGGTTACAAGGGTCTGTACCATACTGACTACGAAACCTACGAGCGCTTCGATGGCGCTAAGAAAAACGGCCGAGTTGCCATTTTGGGCGGCGCCGGTCCTATGGGTATCGGCTGCGTGGAGCTGGCGATCGGCTACGCCGGTGTCAAGCAGACCGTAGTCACTGACTTGTCCGCTGAGCGTCTGGCTTTTGCAAATGCCCAGTGCAGCACCGAGTACGCCGCCAGCAAGGGAGTTGACCTGCGCTATGTAAACACCTCCGGTATGGAAGATCCCGTAGCATACCTGCGTGAGATCTCCGAAGGCGGTTTTGACGATGTGTTCGTTATGGTTCCCGTGCCTGAGCTGTTCACTATGGCCGAAGCTATCTGTCGGGACGACGGCTGTATCAACTTCTTTGCAGGTCCCGTGGATCACCATATGATGGGCAGCATGAATCTGTACCGCGTTCACTACGATGGCATCCATGTTGTAGGCACTGCAGGCAGCATCCCTCAGGATATGACCGACGTGATCAAGCTGATCGAGACCGGTAAAATTCACGCAGGATCCCTGGTATCCCACATTCTGGGCCTGAACGCCGCTTCCGACACACTGTTCGGTATGGCCACTCCCAACGGCGCCAAGAAGGTTTGCTACAACGAGTTAGATCTGCCCCTCATCGCTATCAGCGACCTGAAGGAGCTGGGTAAGGACAACGCTCTTTACGCTGCGCTTGCGGAAATCGTAGAGCGTAACGGCGGTCAATGGTGCACCGAAGCAGAAGAGTACCTGCTTGCAAACGCACCCCGGCTGTAATATGACAAAAAACGGCGGCCCAAACGGGCCGCCGAACAAATTTATATTAACACAGCCTCCCCCCTGTTGTCAAGGGTTCAGCCGGCTTTTCTCCGGGTTGCACAGTTATTTTTTAGTTATTTTATACAACTTTACATCTTGCAAACACCGTTTCTTTGTGCTATTTTATAGTCAAGAAGAGGTGATACCAATGTACACGTAGGTAAAAGACACAACTTCAAATTCAATTAAATATTCCAACAAACAGGTAAGCTTACTTAAAGCAAAAGAAATGATGAAAAGTATTGTTAGGAATGTGAAAAAGAAATGAAGTTGCATGTCGATCCTGCAGAAAGAGAGGTTAACCAATGATGTTAGATACCAAGATAGAAGAGAAGTAACCCTTAACTGATGAAAAACAAAATCAGTTAAGGGTTACTTCTTTTTTGTCTGCTTTCCTCCAAAAAAAGAGCGTCGGGATTTCCGGCGCTCTTTTTGTATTACAGAAGTGCCATAATGGCATCGCCGTAGTCCTGGCAGGTAGCACCTGCCTTGGTGCCGGTGACGGTAACAGGGCAGGTCTCCAAAGCCTTTTCCAGCTTTTCGGCAAGAGCCGGTCTGCAGATGTGACGCAGGAGCATTGCCTCTGCTTTCAGGATACTGGCAGGGTTGGCGTAGTTGCCCAGGCCTTCCTCCAGCATACGGGGTGCAGAGCCGTGGATGGCCTCGAACATGGCATACTGATCGCCCATATTGGCGCTGCCGGCAGTGCCGATGCCTCCCTGGATCTGAGCTGCCTCGTCGGTGATAATGTCACCGTAGAGGTTGGGCAGCAGCATCACCTGGAAGGTATTGCGGATATCCTTATTGACCAGATTGGCGGTCATAATATCGATGTACCAATCGTCCACCGTGATCTCGGGATAGTCCTTAGCCACCTCGTGGCAGATGGCAGTGAACTTGCCGTCGGTCTTCTTCATAATGTTTGCCTTGGTAACGATGGACAGACGGGTCTTGCCGTTATTCTTTGCATACTCAAAAGCGGCGCGGGCAATCCGGCGGGTGCCCAGGTCGGTGGTGACCTTGAAGTCCACCGCCATACCCGGCAGATCTACACCCTTACTGCCCAGGACATATTCACCCTCGGTATTTTCCCGGTAGAACATCCAATCGATGCCCTCTTCGGGGATACACACAGGCCGGACATTGGCGTACAGATCCAATTCCCGGCGCAGAGTCACATTGGCGCTTTCCATCTTGCCGCCCATAGGGGTGGTGGTAGGGCCTTTGAGCAGCACATCACAAGCTTTGATCTGTGCTAAAGTATCTGCCGGAACAGGCTGGTTCAGCGCCAGGCGGTTCTCGATAGTCAGGCCCTCGATCTCTTTGAGCACCACCTTACCGGAGGCGATCTCATCGGCCAGCAAATGGCGCAAAACTCTGACTGCCTGCTCCATAATAATGGGACCGATACCGTCGCCGGGGGCAATGCCAATAGTGACAGTTTCCATTTTCGCAAAGTCCTTTACGGGCTTATCCATAGACTGCAGGCGCGCGATCTGCTCCTGCAGAAGCTTCTCAAAATGCTGGCAGGCCAGCTGGATATCATTCATCACGCATTCTCCTTTGTGTAGTTCAGCAGGCCGCCGCACAGCAGGATCTTCTGCTGACGGTCGGTGAATTCACCCTTAAGGGTATAGGTCTTGCCGGTCTCGTCGCTGACAGTGACAGTACCGGTGCGGATACCCTGGTGCAGGTTGCTGAAGGTCAGCTTTGCGCCCTGAATCAGGGCGTCGTAATCCTCACTGTTTTCAAAAGTCAGGGGCAGGATACCGGCATTGATCAGGTTTGCCACGTGGATACGGGCAAAGCTCTTAGCAATGACGCAGCGAATACCCAGATACATAGGCACCAGCGCCGCATGCTCACGGCAAGAACCCTGGCCGTAGTTGCTGCCGCCGATCACCACACCGTCACCGGCTGCCTTGGCCCGCTCCGCAAAATCCGGGTCGCAGACCTGGAAGCAGAACTGAGACAGGAAGGGAATGTTGGAACGGTAAGGCAGGATCTTGGCGCCTGCAGGCATAATATGGTCGGTAGTGATGTTGTCGCCCACCTTCAGCACCAGCTCTGCTGTCAGATCGTTATCGAAGGGCTTACTCTTGGGGAATTCCTTGATATTGGGGCCGCGGAGCACCTCGGCACTTGCCGCCGCCTCAGGGCTGAGCGGCGCCAGCACGGCGCTGTCGTCAACGGTGAATTCTGTGGGCATCACCACAGGCTCCATAGGCTCAAAGGTGCTGGGGTCGGTAATGTAGCCGGTGAGCGCTGCTGCTACGGCAGTCTCGGGAGAGACCAGGTAGACCTGGCCATCTTTTGTGCCGGATCTGCCCAGGAAGTTACGGTTAAAGGTACGCAGGCTCACACCGCCGGAATTGGGAGAGAAACCCATACCGATACAGGGGCCGCAGGCACACTCCAGCACTCTTGCGCCGCTGGCAAGAATATGGGACAACGCGCCGCAGTCGCTAAGCATCCGCAGCACCTGCTTGGAGCCGGGAGAAATGGAAAGACTGACGGTGGGATGGATGGTTTTGCCCTTGAGCATTGCTGCCACCTTCAGCATATCGTAGAGAGAGGAATTGGTGCAGGAACCGATACAAACCTGGTCAACCTTTGTGCCCTTCAGACTCTCCACAGACACCACATTATCGGGGCTGTGGGGACAGGCGATCATAGGCTTAAGGGCAGACAGATCGATTTCGATGATCCGGTCGTAAACTGCATCGGCATCACTTGCCAGAGGAATGTAATCCTCTTCCCTGCCCTGTGCTTTCAAAAATGCCCGGGTGGTCTCATCGGAGGGGAAGATGGAAGTAGTCGCGCCCAGCTCGGTACCCATATTGGTGATGGTAGCCCGCTCGGGCACAGACAGGGTCCGGATACCCTCACCGCCCCACTCGATAATAGCGCCTACGCCGCCCTTGACAGACAGAATCCGCAGCAGCTCCAGACTCACATCCTTAGCGGTAACGTAAGGATTGAGCTTACCGGTAAGCTCCACCTTGAACATTTTCGGCATATTGATGTAGTAAGCACCGCCGCCCATTGCCACAGCCACATCCAGTCCGCCTGCACCGAAGGCCAGCATGCCGATGCCACCACCGGTGGGAGTATGGCTGTCGGAGCCGATGAGGGTCTTGCCGGGCTTGCCGAACCGCTCCAAATGCACCTGGTGGCAGATGCCGTTGCCGGGGCGGGAGAAATGTACGCCATACTTGGCAGCCACAGTCTGCAGATACCGGTGGTCGTCGGCATTTTCAAAGCCGGACTGGAGGGTGTTATGATCCACATATGCAACGCTCAGCTCGGTCTTGACTCTGGGAATACCCATAGTCTCCAGTTCCAAATATGCCATGGTGCCGGTGGCGTCCTGGGTCAAAGTCTGGTCAATCCGCAGCGCAACTTCACTGCCGGGAGTCATATCACCGCTGAGCAGATGGCTCTTAATGATCTTTTGTGCAATTGTCAGTCCCATATCATTGACCTCCCCCTAAATGTGCCAGCACCATACGGATATGGTTTTCCATCGCCGCTCTCGCCTGCTCCGGGTCTCCGGACAGGATAGCATCCAGGATCTTGTGATGCTCCTGCAGGCTCTTCTCCGCCCGGGTCTTATTGCCCATTACGCCACGGCGGTAGCGGCGGGTCTTGCGGTGCAGAGGTGCCAGAGTATCCCGGATCACCGTGCGGCCGCTGAGCTCGCAGATAGCATCGTGGAAAGCATCATCTTCCTGACGCAGATGTTCAGGATCCCACTTAGCAAAATAGAAGTCCTGCAGATCCACAATGTGCTGCAGCTCCTGCTTTGCTTCCTCGGTGAGATTTTTGCAGGCATAGTAGGCGGACAGGCCCTCGATATGCTCCCGGATATTCATAATATCCAGCAGATCCTCAGAAGAAATGCCGATCACCACAGAGCCTTTGCCGCTTTCCTCAATCAGATGCTCCTGCTCCAGTCGGCGCAGCGCCTCCCGGATGGGAGTACGGCTGACCCCCAGCTGTTCAGCCAGCTTCATTTCTGTTAGGATCTCGCCCTTGGGATATACGCCGTGGATAATATCATTTTCCAGCTTTTCAAACACCTGATCTGCCAGAGATGTGGTATGAAATGTCTTCATTTTCTATTCCTCTTTTCTCAGAAACGGCCGGGAGCCAGTTCCTGGATCTTCTGTTCCAATTCTTTGTTGGACAGCACTGTCTGCCGGCCGTCCTCGTACTCTGCGTCGATCCATTCCTTCATTGCCACCACCAAAGGATCCCGCTTATCCAGCTTATCCTCTCCGGTGAGACGGAAATTTTGATTGATCCAGTAGGCAATGCCCGCCAGACCGGACGCTTTGCCGATCTGCACCGTGGCAGGCCGGTTCAAGAGCTTTTCCGTATCGAATATGGTGTAGATCTCCTGGTCTTTCATCAGGCCGTCGGCATGGATGCCGGCACGGGTCACGTTGAAGTTCCGGCCCACAAAGGGGGTCATATCCGGGATAGGATAGCCGATCTCCTTCTGGAAATACTCCGCGATCTCGGTGATCACTGTGGGATCCATACCATCCATAGAGCCTCGCAGGGAAGCATACTCAAAGACCATTGCTTCCAGGGGGATATTGCCGGTACGTTCGCCGATACCCAACAGAGAACAGTTGACTGCGGATGCGCCGTAGAGCCAGGCAGTGGAGGCGTTGGCAACCGCTTTATAAAAATCGTTGTGGCCGTGCCACTCCAGCAGGCTGCTGGGGACATCGGAATAGTGCTGCAGGCCATAGATAATACCGGCAACGCTTCGGGGCAGTGCCGCTTCGGTGTAGGGCACGCCGTAACCCATAGTGTCGCAGGCCCGGATCTTCACAGGGATACCCGCCTCACGGGACAGGGCCTGCAGCTCGTTGACAAAAGGCACTACGAAGCCATAGAAGTCCGCCCGGGTGATATCCTCCAGGTGACACCGGGGCATAATGCCGGTGTCAAAGGCATCCTTCACCGCAGCCAGGTAATGCTCCATGGCCTGAGAGCGGGTCATCTTCATTTTCTTAAAAATGTGATAGTCGCTGCAGCTGACCAGAATACCGGTCTCCTTGATACCCAGATCCTTAACCAGCTTAAAGTCCTCTTTGCTGGCCCGGATCCATGTGGTGATCTCCGGGAATTTCAGATCCAGCTCCATACACTTTTCAATAGCTTTGCGATCCTTCTGGCTGTAAACAAAAAACTCCGTCTGACGGATGATGCCAAAGGGGCCACCGAGCTTGGACAAAAGCTTATAGATCTGTACGATCTGATCCACAGTGTAAGGCTCTACAGACTGCTGACCGTCACGCAAAGAGGTGTCGGTGATCCAGATCTCCTCCGGCATATTCAGCGGCACACGGCGGTGGTTAAAGGCAACCTTGGGAGTCTCGCCCATGGAGTAGACCTCCCTCTGCAGATTGGGCTCTGCCACATCCTGCAGGGAGTACTTATAGGACTTCTTTTCCAGCAGATTGGTCTTATTGGAAATTTCTAACATAGGGGTTTCCTCGCTTCTTGGGTATTTGGATTTTCGTATCCATTATTTTTGTATACAATTATACATCTGTGCAATCATTTGTCAATACATACACACAGAAAAAAACCTCGGTTTCCCAGGGTTTTTCTTATTCCAGAGCCTGCCGGAGCTTCAAAAGCGCCTTTTTCTCGATGCGGCTTACATAACTGCGGCTGATGCCGGTGATATTGGCCACCTCCCGTTGGCGCATAGGCTCTCCCCCATCCAGGCCGTACCGCAGTTCGATTACCTGCCGCTCCTGGGGCGTCAGGCAGGTCTGTACCGCCTTGCGGGCTTGCCTTTTTAGCTCTTTTCCGGCGATCTGTTCCAGCAGATCTTGCTCCTCACCCACCACATCCATCAGCTCCAGCGCCGCTCCGTCGGTGCCGGTCTCTATGTAATCGGACAAGGATACATCTTGGCTGGATTTTCTCTGGGAACGGAAGTACATCAAAATCTCATTTTCCACACATCGTGCGGCATAAGTGGCCAGTCGCGCCCCCTTGGTCATATCAAAAGTGGTGATCCCCTTAATCAAGCCAATGGTACCAATGGAGATCAGATCCTCCTGCTCCGCCCCCTGGGCGTAATACTTTTTCATAATATGCGCCACCAGCCGCAGGTTGCGCTCAATCAGGATGTTTCTTGCCTCCAGATCTCCTTGGGCAGATAGTTGCAGGTAGTGTTGCTCTTCCTCCCGGGTCAGGGGTTTGGGGAAGCTCCCGGTGGAAAGCTGCAGGGATGTCATCAGGCTGCTCAGCAGCAACCAGACGGCAGCAATCATAAACTACACCTCCATCTCTACCCTATTCGCCGCAGCAAGTCCTTTTTCCGTCTTTTTATTCACTTGTCTTTCGCCAGAAAAATTTCATAAAAATATGAGACCTTGGGGTAGAATCCCCGAGGTCTTTATGTTATAATGTGTATAAGTATATCATTTGGAGAGAAACAACTATGCTGGAACTGTTAGCACCTGCCGGATCTATGGAGGCGCTGCGTGCCGCCGTACAGAACGGCGCCAACGCGGTCTACTTAGGCAGCGGCACTTTTAATGCGCGGCAAAGCGCAAAAAACTTTACCCCTCAGGCGCTGACTGAGGCTGTGAAATATTGCCACGTCCGGGGTGTTGCGGTCCATCTGACCCTGAACACGCTGGTTTCCGACAAGGAGACTCCGGAAGCCATCGAACTGATCCGCCACGCAGCCAACGCCGGTGTGGATGCCTTTATTGTGCAGGATCTGGGTATCATCCGCCTGTGTAAGCAGATTGCCCCCCACATCCCCCTCCACGGCTCTACGCAGATGTCCGTGCATTCCCTGCCCGGCGTACAACTTTGCGCCGCCTGGGGTTTGGATCGGGTAGTCTTAAGCCGGGAACTGAGTCGGGAGGAGATCGCCTACATCTGCGGCCACAGTCCCATTGAAATCGAAGTGTTCGCCCACGGCGCTCTGTGTATGTGCTACTCCGGTCAGTGCTATATGTCCGCTGCCATCGGCGGCCGCTCCGGCAATCGGGGTCGCTGCGCCCAGCCTTGCCGCCAAACCTACGGCTACGACCGCTGGGAAGACAAGTATCCCCTGAGTCTGAAGGACAATTGTTTGGTGCATTATCTGCAGCACCTGGAAGCTATGGGTGTGGTCTCCATTAAGCTGGAGGGCCGTATGAAGCGCCCGGAATATGTGGCTGCCGTCACCTCGGTATACCGCACAGCCCTGGACAAAAGTCGGGTAACGCCTCAAATGATGCAGCTGCTGCACACTGCCTTTAACCGCCAGGGCTTTACCGACGGCTACTATCAGGGGCGCACCGGCAAGGATATGTTCGGTCACAGAACCGATAACAACGAGCCGGAAAGCTGGATGAAGCCTGTTCGGCAGACCTACGAAAACACAGAGAACCCCCTGGTTCCCATTACTTTCCAATTTACCATGAACCGGGAGGAGACCTCCATCACCGTCAGCGATCCCGACGGCCGTGTCTGTACCCTTCAGGGTCCCGCCCCTGAACCTGCCCGTGCCGCAGAACTGACGGAAGAAATGCTGGCTATGCGCCTGGCAAAAACCGGCGGCACGCCCTACCTGTGCACCCGGGTACAATCCCATCTGCTGCCGGGTATGACTCTTTCCGCCGCCGCTATCAACGCCATGCGCCGGGATGTGCTGAACCTGCTCACCGCCCAACGGGCCCGGAGAGATCTCCCCACCTTGGGCCGGCCTGCCCCCATCGCCCGTCACAGTGGCAGCCGTCAAGCACCCAAGCTTACGGTTCAGGTCACCAATCTGGAGCAGATCACCGAGACTATGCTGCAAATGAACCCTGCGCTGCTCTATGTTCCCCTGCATTTGCTGGCGGAAAACACGGAGGTTTGCACTATGCTGACCGCTCAGTGCCGGGTATGCGCAGTGGCTCCCCGCATCCTTCACGATGGGGAATTGGATAAATTCCACCGCGACCTGATGACTGTAAAAGCCTTAGGCGTACGGCAGGTGCTGGTGGGCAATTTAGGCCACATCATTCCCGTGCGGCAATGCGGTATGGCAGTCCGGGGCGACTTTGGACTGAATCTCTTTAACTCCGTAGCCACCGAGGTGGTCAAAGAGCTGGAGCTGAAATCCGCTTGCCTCAGCTTTGAAATGACACTACCCCAAATCCGGGATCTCCACAAGCCCATCCCCTGTGAGATCCTCAGTTACGGCAGAATGCCCCTGATGGTCACGGAAAACTGTCTGATCCGGGGTCGGACCGGTCAGTGCTCCTGCCAGCTGGCACCGGCAAAGCTCAAGGATAAGACCGGCGCGGAATTCCCCCTGATCCGGGACGGCAACTCCTGCCGCACCGTGCTTCTCAACAGCAAAAAGCTCTACTGGCTGGACAAAATGGACTCCCTTGGAAAACTGGGTCTGTGGGCCACCAGAATGTACTTTACTACCGAAAACCCCAACGAAGTGGACCGGGTTCTCAACGCCTGGCGTAACGGCGGTCAGTTCGACCCCGGTGCCTGCACCAGAGGTCTGTACTTCCGCGGACTGGATTAAGAAGGATTATTTATGCAGATCATACTCGCATCCCAATCTCCCCGCCGCCGGGAGCTGATGGGTCTTTTCCGTTTGCCCTTTACCGTGCAGGTAGCCAACGCAGACGAGACTATGGACCCGACCCTCTCTCCTTTCGATGCGGTTGCCGCCGTATCCCTGAGAAAGGCTGAGGCAATTCCCCGCGCCGGCGAAGATGTGGTCATTGCCGCAGACACCATAGTGGTCTGCGACGGCAAAATTCTGGGCAAGCCCGCCGATGAAGCAGACGCCCTGCGTATGCTGCGGCTGCTCTCCGGAAAGACCCACCAGGTAATGACCGGTCTTGCAGTTCTGCGCGGTGACGAAAAGCATGTATGCACTGAGGTGACGGACGTATATTTCCGCCATCTGGAGGATGCGGAGATTCTGCAATATATTGCTACCAAAGAGCCAAATGACAAGGCAGGTAGTTACGGCATTCAGGGCGGTGCTGCCCTGTTCGTGGAGAAGATCCACGGCGACTACTTTAATGTGGTAGGTCTGCCGGTATGCAGACTTGGCCAGATTCTCAGAAAACTTCTCCCCGAAATTTTGGAGGAAACCCTATGAAAAAACTCATGTCCCGCCGGGTGCGGATCGTTCTGCTGGTAGCAATACTGCTGGCAGCAATCCTGGCTACCCTCAGCAGCCTCACCGGCGTTAATGTCCCCAACCGTTTGGTGCAGGGTATGCTGGCGCCCCTTCGCGCCGGTGTCAGCAAGTTAGCTGACCGGGCCGAAGATCTTTACGACTATATGTTCCGGTATGAGGCGCTGCAGGCGGAAAATACCGCTCTGAAGGAAGAACTGTCCCAGGTCTCCCAGGACATCCGGGATGCCGATGCCATTGCCCGGGAAAATGAACGGCTTCGTGCCGCTTTGGGTCTGCAGAACACTTACGAGGACTTTAAGCTTACCGACGGCTATATTATCTCCTGGAGTTCCAACGACTGGACCAACACCTTCACCATCAACCGGGGTACCAGCTCCGGTATCAAAGAGGGCATGTGCGCTATCACCGCCAACGGCGAGTTGGTAGGTCTTGTCAGCGAGGTAGGCGCTAATTACGCAGTCGTCAAATCTGTGCTGGACTCCTCTCTGGAGATCAGTGCCACCATCCCCTCCTCCAGCTCCAACGGCATGGTGCAAGGCGGCTATTCCACCGGTCTGGACGGCCTGCTGCGCATGAACTATCTGCCCAGCTCCGCCACCATCCGCAACCGGGACCAGGTGGTCACCACCGGTTCTACCGTGTATCCCCGCAATCTGATCATCGGCCATGTGGTGGACGCCGGCTTCGACGACACCGGTGTGGCAAAGTACGCCCTTTTGGAGCCTGCCGCCGATGTGCGGTCTCTGGAGCAGATCTTTATCGTAACTGAGTATAATGTTGGGTGAGTAGCATGGCAAAGAAAAACGAATTTCAGCCGGATAAGCCAAGATTAGGCATTCTTGACCGGCTGTATCTGACCCGTCAGCAGCGCAAAGTGGTGCTGCGATGGGTTCTATATTCCATTACACTGCTGGTTTTATCCCTGCTGCAGGATGTGATCCTGTGTCGGTTTCAGCTGTGGGGCGCAACCACAGAGCTGGTCCCCTGCGCCGTGATCCTGATCTGCCTTTTGGAAGGCCTGGAGGGTGGCTGCGTCTTTACGCTCTGCGCCGCCTGTCTGTACCTGTTCTCCGGCACAGCCCCCGGCGTATATGCTATGGGAGTACTGACTTTTTTGGCCATTATCGCCGCCTGGTTCCGCCAGGCATACCTGCAAAAAGGCTTTTTCGCTGCCCTTATATGCACAGTTCCCGCTGTGTTTTTATATGAGATTCTGGTCTGCGTCATCGGTCTGTTTTTAGGTCTGACCGCCCCCGGCCGGATTTTGGCATTTTGCATCAGCGCAGCCCTTACCTGCCTGAGCATTCCCATTCTGTACCCGCTGTTTCTGCGGATCGCATCCATCGGAGGTGAACCATGGAGAGAATAAACCGCAGACGCGCTGCCTGGATTTTAGCATTCTTTCTTATTGTGACTGCCCTTTTCTCCGGCTTTCTCTATAAGATCCAGATTATCGATACCGGCGGCAAAACCGACAACTCCACCACCTTTACCACCTACACCCGAGTCAAAGCTGCCCGGGGCGACATTCTGGACAAAAACGGTAATGTGTTGGTGAGCAACCGCGCCAGTTATGACCTGGCTATTAACCACTACGTGCTGCTGTCCGCTAACGGCACCACCGACTATCTGTATCAGCTGGCAAAGCGCTGCCAGGAACAGGGCATTGAGTATAATGAGCACTTCCCTGTCTCCAAGGAGCGACCCTTTACCTACACACTGAATGAGTACAACTCCGCCTATCAGAACTATTTCCAGACATTCCTGGAATATCTGGAGGGTCTTGACTCGGATATCACCGCGCCGGTACTGATTGAGAAATTACGGCTTCGCTACAATCTGCCCACTCAGTGGACCGATGAGGAAGCCCGGCAGGTACTGGGTCTTTACTATGAGCTGACCCTGCGTAACTGCACATCTCTGCCCAACTATGTGCTACTGACAGACGCCACCGACGAAGAACTTTCCGCCGTTGTGGAACTGAGCATCCCCGGTATGAACGTGGAAGCCTCCACCGTCCGGGAATACAACACCCGCTATGCTGCCCACGTTCTGGGCTATGTGGGCGCTATGACCCCCTCCCAGTGGGAAAAGTACGAAAAAATAGACGGCTACTCCATGGATAACGAAGTAGGTCAGGACGGCCTGGAGGCTGTGTATGAGGAGTACCTCCACGGCGTGGACGGACTTCGGGAAGATGTGGTGGCCCTGGACGGCACCCTGATCTCCACCCGGTATGTGGTAGAACCCAAGGCCGGCTCCAATGTGGAAGTATCCATCGACATCAATCTGCAAATGGCCGCCGAAGATCAGATGGCCTCGGTGATTGAGGGTCTGCGGAACCAAGAACCCTATGCCGACGGTACGCTCCCCGACGGTACCGATGCCGAGGGCGGCGCGGTGGTGGCCATTGATGTAAAAACCGGCCAGATCCTTACCTGCGCCAGCTACCCCACCTATGATCTGTCCACCTTTTTTGAAAACTACGAAGAAATTACCAAGGACCCCTATAAGCCCCTGTATAACCGGGCGCTGCTGGGTACTTATCCCCCCGGCTCTACCTACAAGATGGTAATGGTCACAGCTGCCATCAACAACAAGGTCATCGACTCTGAGACCACCACCTATGACCGAGGCAAGTTCACTCTTTCCGGTACCGACTTTACTGTTTACTGCCTTTCCTATTGGAGCGGCTGGTCCCACGGCACCATCAACGCCGCCCAGGCACTGATGCATTCTTGCAACTATTTCTTCTATGATCTGGGCTCCAAGATGTCCATTTCCCAGATCGATGCCACCGCAAAGGGTTTTGGCCTGGGTGAAAAGACCGGTGTGGAATTGCCGGAGTATGTGGGTCACCGGGCCAACCCCGAGACCAAAGCAGAGCTGCATAAAGGCGACGACCGCAACTGGTACCTGGGTGACCAGATCCTGGCTGCCATCGGTCAGTCCGAAAACCGGTTCACCCCCATTCAGCTGGGCGTATATGCTGCGACCCTCGCCAACCGGGGCAACCGTTACAGCGCAACCTTTATGAGTCGGGTGGTCTCCTCCGATTATCAGGAGCTGATCGCCTCCAACGAAAAGACCCTGCTGAGCACTATGGAGATCTCCGACGAGGCTTATCAGGCATATTCCGAGGGTATGCACCTGGTTACCAGCAGTGACTGGGGTACTGCTTACACCACGTTTGCCAACTATCCCATCCCGGTAGCCGCAAAGACCGGTACTGCACAGCACGACCTCTCCATCTCCAGCGACGCTTCCGACCACGGCGCCTTCGTTTGCTATGCCCCTGTGGACGATCCCCAGATCGCCATCGCGGTATATGTAGAACGGGGCGGCCACGGCTCTACTCTGGCTACCATTGCCCGATCTGTGCTGGACGTTTACTTCCAGGTGGGCGAAATCGGCGATGTGAACATCTATGAAAATGGAATGAGCTAAACTATGGCAAACTATCTTTTGGCCGGTTTGGTGGTGGATATCCGCAACCGGTATTCCTACCTGGAAAAGCAATGCGCACCCTTTCGGTGCGATGACGCACTGACCCCTGATATCACCGTTGCGGTTTCCCAGGAAGAGCTGGACAACGAAATGCAGGAGATGGACAACCGCTTTTCCTCAGGGTATGTGGAAAGTATTTCCATCTACCGCAAGCTTTGCCTGCAAATGCCGGCATTCCGGGGCATTTTTCTCCACAGCTCCGTGATCCGCGTTGGTGAAGAGGGCATTGCCTTCCTTGCCCCCAGCGGCACAGGAAAATCCACCCATACCGCCCTTTGGCAGCAGCTGCTGGGCCAGCAGGTGGAAGTCATTAACGGAGATAAACCCATTGTCCGGTTCCTCTCAAACCGCCCGGAGGCCTTTGGCACGCCTTGGGCAGGCAAGGAAAATCTCTACCAAAAGGACAGTGTGGTTCTCACCGATCTGTGTTTTTTGGAACGGGCGGCGCAAAACACCTGCGCGCCGCTTTCCCGGGAGGAAGCATTGCAAAAAATCGTTCATCAGGTGATTCTCCCCACAAAAACAGAAGCAGTGGTGGAGACTCTGGATCTTCTGGATCAGCTTTTACGAAGCTGCCGTCTGTGGAAGATCCGCTGCAATATGGAACTTTCTGCCGCAGAAACCGCATACCGTACCATAACAAAAACGGACTTGTGATCACTCACAAGTCCGTTTTCCTTTAGTCCAATTTCTCGCCGGTGTCCCGGTATTTACTTTCCAGGGGGCTTTCTTTTTCTGCCTCGTTCTGGTAGCGGCCGATGATCTTGGTTGCCAAGTCCACCGGTAGGATGGTGCCTGCGCCGGCAACACAGCCACCGGGGCAAGCCATGCCCTCCAGCAGATAACCGTTAAACTTACCGGCTTTTGCCATATTCATCAGCTGTCTGCACTCCCGCAGGCCTTCTGCCCGGGCGGTTTTCACTTCCGCTTCGGGATCGGTCTGGTGGATCAGGTCAGCCACCGCCTTGGCCACACCGCCGGACACAGCAAAACCTCTGCCTGCGGAGGTGGCCTGGGACAGCTCCTCTCCGTCCTCCACCTGTGCAAAATCGATCTTCTTAGCCTGGAACATACCCTGTAGCTCCTCGAAGGTCAGCACAAAATCCACGTCGGAACGAATATCACTGCGGATAGCTTCCAGCTTCTTCGCTGCGCAAGGGCCTACAAAAACCACCTTGCAGCCGGGGTATTTCTGCTTCATCAGTCTTGCAGTGAAGACCATGGGGGTCAGGGTCATGGAGATCTTATCGGTCTCGCTGGGGAACAGCTTATAGATCATGGAATGCCAGGCAGGACAGCAGGAGGTTGCCATATAATTCTGCTGGTTCGGCACTTTTTCCACAAAGTCCTTGGCTTCTTCAATGGTGCAGATATCTGCGCCGATGGCCACTTCCGCTACCCGGTCAAAGCCCAGCATCTTCATTGCCTGGGTAAACCGCTCCGGGGTGGCGTGTTTACCGAACTGGCCGGCAAAGGCAGGGGCTACGATTGCGATCACCTGATCGCCCTTTAAGATGGACTGGATCACCTGGAAGATCTGGCCCTTATCCACAATCGCGCCAAAGGGGCAGCTTACCAGACACATACCGCAGGAGACGCATTTATCCTGATTGATGGTGGCGCGGCCGTGCTCATCGGAAACGATGGCATCCATACCGCAAGCTGCCTGGCAGGGTCTTTGTAAATGCAAAATAGCGTGATAGGGGCAGGCCTTGGCGCATTTGCCGCAGCGAATGCACTTATCGGGATCAATGTAGCTTCTGCCGTTGACGAAAGAGATGGCGTCCTTGGGACAGACTTCCCGGCAGGAGGCTGCCAAACAGTTCTGGCAATGCTCCGTGACCCGGTACTGATCCGTAGGACAGGCGTGACAGGCGTAGGAAATCACGTTGATCAGCGGGGGCTCATAGTACTGCTCCGCAATAGCTGCGCTGTCCATACCCTCGGTGATCAGCCGACGGGTCTGCACCGGCTGCAGGCTCAGGCCCATCGCCAGACGCACACGCTCACCGGCAATGGCCCGCTCCAGAAAGATAGACTCTCTGTGCAGGGGCTGGTCGCCGGGCACGATCACATAGGGCAGCTCCTCAGCCTTCTGGTAGTCACCGCCGCTGTAGGCCATCGCTGCCACCTCTGTGAAAACTTTTTTACGAATATCTGTGATCAGAGATGGAATTCCTCTCATAATTGCTCCTTTATCGTTCTCTTATTCTGCGCAAAGACGCGCTGTTTTCCTGCACCGTCAGCAATTCATTGATAATAGTGTTGGAAAGCAGGAAGCCCTCCGGTGTGAGACGCCAACGACCGTCATGCATTTTGGCTGCCAACCGGCGTTCCTTAAACTGCATCAGCGCCTTTTCCACAGGGGTAAAGGACAGGCGGTAACGGCTTTCATAGGTTGCCCGGTTAATGCCGTAGGAGGTGCGCAGACTGAGCATCAGATACTCTCTGGCCCGTTCCCGGTTGGAGATCTCCTCCACCTCCTGCATCACCTGACCGCCGTTGATAATGCCGTCGATATAACCCTGCAGATCCCGGATAGCCGTAAAGCGGCGGCCACCGAAATCGGAACTGGCGTTGGGACCGAAACCTAAATACTCGCCGCCCTGCCAGTATTTCAGATTGTGTTTGGATACAAGACCCTTGCGGCAAAAATTGGAGATCTCATACTGCCGGTAGCCGTATTTGCGGAGGATATCGATGCCCTCCAGGTACATATCCGCCTGGGTGTCGTCATCGGGCAGGTTGTAGTGCTCCTGGAACTGGCAAAGAGGTGTTCCCTCCTCTACTTTCAGTCCGTAACAGCTGATATGTTCCGGACGCAAACTCAGGACATTTTCCAGGGTCTGCTTCCAGCCCTCCAGGGTCTGTCCCGGCAGGCCGTACATCAGGTCAACGGAAAGATTCTTAAAGCGGTGCTTGCGGATCCGCTCCACAGCGCCTACCGCCTGGAGATAATTGTGGGGTCTGCCCAATTTCTTCAGGATATCATCCTTATCGCACTGGATACCCAGGCTGACCCGGTTGAAACCCTCGCCATGAAGTCGCTTCAGCAGCCGGTCCGACACGGAATCGGGATTTGCTTCAAAAGTAATTTCCGCATCGCCTGCCACCCGAAAAGCCTTTCTGACTGCGCTGAGAATCAGGGAAAGTCCCTCTGCGCCCAAAAAACTGGGTGTGCCGCCGCCGAAATAGACAGTATCCACCACATAGTCCGGTGCCAAAGCGCCGGCCTCCCGGATGTGCTTACACACCGCTTCCAGGTATCCGTCCACCAGTTTATCCGTGCGTTCAGTCAGGGAGTAGAAATCACAGTACTGACACTTGCTCCGGCAAAAAGGCACATGGATATAGATACCCAAAGGGGTGCGGGATCTTGTTGCAAAAATAGACATAGTTTCTCCTTAAAGTTGACAGCTGTCAACTGTCAATTGTCAACTGAATCAGTCCTCGTCCAGCTTCAGCACTGCCATAAAGGCCTCGGAGGGAACGGAAACCGTACCGAAGGTACGCATCCGTTTCTTGCCTTCCTTCTGCTTCTCAAGCAGCTTCTTCTTACGGGTAATATCACCGCCGTAGCACTTGGCCAAAACGTCCTTACGCAGAGCCTTAATGGTCTCGCGGGCAATGATCTTACCGCCGATGGCTGCCTGTACCGGGATCTCGAACTGGGCTCTGGGGATGTTCTCCTTCAGCTTTTCACAAATCTTGCGGGCCCGGGGATAGGCATTATCCGCAAAGAGAATGAAGCTCAATGCGTCCACCACATCGCCGTTAAGCAGGATGTCCAGCTTTACCAGGCGGCTGGGACGGTAGCCAATCAGTTCATAGTCCAGACTGCCGTAGCCACGGGTTCGGGACTTCAAGGCATCGAAGAAATCGTAAATGATCTCGTTGAGGGGCATTTCATAGTGCAGCTCCACCCGGTTGGCATCCAGGTAGACCATGTCCTTAAATTCACCACGGCGCTGCTGGGCAAGCTCCATAATATTGCCCACATATTCCTGGGGCGCAATCAGATTGACCTTAGCAAAAGGCTCTTCCGCCAGCTGGATCTCCATAGGATCGGGATAGTCCAGAGGGGTATAGACCATCAGCGTCTCGCCGTTGGTCTTGGTGATGCGGTAGACAACATTGGGTGCGGTGGTGATCAGGTCCAGGTTGTACTCCCGCTCCAGGCGTTCCTGAATGATCTCCATATGCAAAAGGCCCAAAAAACCACAGCGGAAACCAAAGCCCAGGGCAATGGAGCTTTCCAGCTCATAGGCAAAAGATGCGTCATTGAGTTTCAGCTTTTCCAGGGCTTCCCGAAGATCCTGATACTTAGCGCCGTCTGCCGGGTACACACCGGAGAACACCATAGGCTGCACAGGCCGGTAGCCGGGCAGAGGTGCAGGCGCACCGTTTTCCACCGTAGTGATGGTATCACCCACCTGGGTATCTGCCACCGTCTTGATAGACGCAGTGATGTAGCCAACCTCGCCGGCACCCAGCGCCTCTCTGGGGATCAGGCCGTTGGGACTCATAGTACCCACCTCCACCACCTTGTAGGTAGCGCCGGTGGCCATCATACGGATATCCTGGCCGGGTCGGACAGTGCCCTCCTTTACCCGGACATACACGATAACGCCCCGGTAGGAATCGTACACGCTGTCGAAAATCAGCGCCTGCAGGGGGGCTTCCCGATTGCCGGAAGGCGCAGGCACATCCTTGACGATCATTTCCAGAACGGAATGGATATTGATGCCGTTTTTGGCAGAAATTTCGGGAGAATCCTCCGCAGGAATGCCGATAATATCCTCCACCTCGGCCTTGACCTCCGCAGGACGGGCAGAGGGCAGGTCGATCTTATTGATCACCGGCAGCACCTCCAGGCCCGCATCGATGGCAAGGTAAGTATTGGCCAGGGTCTGGGCCTCCACGCCCTGGGACGCATCCACCACCAGAATAGCGCCCTCGCAGGCTGCCAGACTGCGGCTGACCTCATAGTTAAAGTCCACATGGCCCGGGGTATCGATCAGATTCAAGGCATAGGTCTCCCCGTCATCGGCAGTATAGGTCAGGGTCGCGGCAGTTGCCTTAATGGTAATGCCACGCTCCTTTTCCAACTCCATGGAGTCCAGCATCTGCTCGGCACGGATTCGGCGGTCAATAGCGTCGCACTCCTCCAGCAGCCGGTCTGCCAGGGTGGATTTGCCGTGGTCGATATGGGCAATAATGGAAAAGTTTCTGATTTTCGAAAGTTCTGTCATATTTGCACCTCAAAAGAGAGTTTACTTATTCAATTAATTATACCGAATTTGGGGAGAAAAGTAAACTGTATCTTTTTGTGATTTTGGGGGAATACTGGCTACCGACACCACAAAAACACAAATTTCTTTCCGATTAGCAAAAATTTTTTGTAAAAACCCTTGTCAATATCCCGGAATCAAGGTATAGTCTTACAAAATATGAAAAAGAGAGGGATATTTTAATGAGCGCAGCAAAAAAGACCCCCAAGACCCCTGAAGAACTGCAGGCCACTATACAGGCACTGATTGCCCAGGGCCGCAAGGACGGTATGATCCGTTCTGAGGACCTCAGCGCCCAGCTGGACGGCTTCGATCTGTCCGCTGAGCGGATCGAAGAGATCTACGACAGCTTCGAGGCTATGAACATCCAGATCGTCAGCAACGACCTGGATCTGGAGCTGGGCGACGATATGGATATGGTGCTGAGCGATGATATGGAAGACGACATCGACCTGAGCACCGTGGAAGAGGAAGACCTGGTCAATCCCGTAGACCTGGCCGCCGAGTATAATCTGGACGACCCGGTGCGTATGTACCTCAAGGAGATTGGTCAGATCCCCCTGCTCAGTGCTGAAGAGGAAGTAGAGCTGGCAAAGGCCGTTGCCGAGGGCGACCAGAACGCCAAGAACAAGCTGACGGAAGCCAACCTGCGTCTGGTGGTCTCCATCGCCAAGAAATACGGCGGCAGAGGTCTGCACATTCTGGACCTGATCCAGGAAGGCAATACCGGTCTGATCCGCGCTGTGGATAAATTTGACTGGACAAAGGGAAACAAGTTCTCTACATATGCCACCTGGTGGATCCGGCAGGCCATCACCCGCGCCATTGCCGATCAGGCCCGAACCATCCGTGTTCCGGTGCATATGGTAGAAGTGATCAACAAGGCCACCCGCTGCAACCGCAAGCTGGTGCAGGAGTTGGGCCGTGAGCCCACCGTGGAGGAGATCGCCAAGGAACTGAACCTGCCTGTGGAAAAGATCATCGAGGCAAACCGCACCGCAGCGGACACCCTGAGCCTGGATACCCCCGTAGGTGATGAAGAAGACACCTCCATCGGCTCCTTTGTGGAAGATGTAAACACCCCCGGCCCCGCAGATGCCACCTCCAACGCGCTGCTGGCTGAGGCCCTGAAGGAAGTGCTGGACACCCTCACCGACCGGGAAGCCGACGTGCTCCGGATGCGGTTCGGTATGTTCGACGGCCGGAGCCACACTCTGGAAGAGGTGGGTCAGATCTTCGGCGTTACCCGTGAGCGTATCCGCCAGATTGAGAACAAGGCTATCCGCAAGCTCCGCCACCCCAGCCGTTCCAAGAAGATCAAGGATTTCTATTGCTAATAAAAAAGCCGCCGAGGGGAGCCTCGGCGGTTTTTTGTTTTACTCTTGAAAATTTAACGCGGAAATGGTATAGTATCAGCATATTATGGGCAAGTTTGTGGACTTGTTGGATTTTCAGGGAAAGGAGGCAGTGAAATGCGCCGTTTTTGTTGTGTGATCCTTGCGCTTTTAGCAATTTTCAGTCTTGCGGTCACCGGTTTTGCCACCGGTCTGGAAGATGCGAAAAGCAATGCTGTTATTACCAGTGACGGCAGCTGCCAGTTTACCTTGACCGCAACTATCCACGTGGACAGCGTAGACGGATTGGTTTTCCCCATTCCGGCAGATGCCTCCCGAATCTATGTCAACGGCTCCAAGCGAGTCTCCGGTAAAACTGTGGGTAATAGCCTGCATCTGGATCTTTCCGATGTGTACAACAGCTCCGGTGTTTTCCCCCTCTCCATTACTTACGAACTCCACGACTGCGTGCAAGATACAGAAAACGGTCTGGAACTGCGGCTGCCTATGCTTTCCGGCTTTGCCTACCCCATTGACGGT
Source organism: Faecousia sp. (assembly GCA_045594845.1). Taxonomy (GTDB): domain Bacteria; phylum Bacillota; class Clostridia; order Oscillospirales; family Oscillospiraceae; genus Faecousia. The sequence continues at coordinate 44,396 of JAZNZH010000066.1, forward strand.
TACGAGTTTTCCGTGACCCTGCCTGGCAAAAACACCGCAAAGCCCGCCTTTTCCAGCGGCTATCACCAATCCAACGTGGAACAGTACCTGAAAGTGACCGAATACAAGGGCAGCACCATCAGCGGCACTGCCCTGACCAATATGAAAGACCACGAGTCTTTGGAGATGATTCTGCGGGTCACCGAGGAAATGTTCCCCCAAAACCGGATCGCACCTCCCAGTCTTGCCTTCTGTGTCACCGCTATTTGGATCTGTCTCGGCCTTGGTCTGATCTTCTGGCTGATTTTCCTGCGGTGTCTGCCCCCTACTTATATGAAGAGTGCCTCAGCCCCGGAGGGCTGTACCGCCGGCGAACTGGGCAGCATCCTTTGCGGCACCGGCACCGATCTGAGTATGATGGTCTTTTCCTGGGCGCAAATGGGTTATCTGATCATTGACGCCATCTCCGATAAGGTGGTTCTCTACAAGCAGATGGAAATGGGCAACGAGCGCAGCAGCTATGAGCGCAAGTGTTTTGCCCGGCTTTTCCGGGGTCGTCAAAGTGTGGACACCGGAAGCCTTCACTACGCCACTCTCTGCAGTGAACTGGCTGCCCGTAGACCCAATATGCCCAATTATTTCCACAAAAGATCCGGCAACCCCGTTTTCCTGCGCTGGATCTTCGCCATTGCGGCGCTGTTCGTTGGCGTTGGCCTGGGTATCTCTATGGTCACCGGCAGCGTGCTGCAGTGGTTCCTGGGTGTTTTGTTCGGCGCCCTGGCCCTGTTTAGCGGTATGCGGATGCAGCGGTTCTGCGAAGGCATCTTCCTGCGCAAACGCAGATACACCTACGAAAGTCTGATTCACATCGGCATTTGGTTGCTGATCTCCCTGCTGGTTGGTCAGTTCGGATTGGGCGCGGGTCTTGTGTCCGCCCAACTGCTCTGCAGTTTTCTGCTGTACTTTGGCGGTCGGCGTACAGAGGACGGCCGGTACTCCATGGGGCAGGTGCTGGGTCTGCGGCGCTATCTGCGTTCTATTCGCGCCGATGAGCTGGACCGGATCATTACCGCCCAGCCAGACTTCTATCACACCGTTGCGCCTATGGCCATTGCATTGGGTGTGGACCGGAGCTTTGCCCGCCGTTTCGGCAGCCGTAGGCTTCCCTCCTGCCCCTACATCACCCTGAACACCGATGTGCATTTCTCTGCCACCGACTGGTGTCAGAAAATGGCAGCTATCGTCAGCCGCATGGAAGAAAGACAGCGGCAGCTGACTTTAGAAAAAATCCTTAAATTCATCGCTGCTCTCAGAAGATAACAGAACCGCCCCTCAAGTCGAGGGGCGGTTGTTATTTTACTTTTCCAGCTGCTTTGCGGTGTCGGTACCGTCACCTTCCAGACCCAGGCGCTTGGCTGCTTCCTCCCTCATTTTATACTTGAGGACCTTGCCGGCGGCATTCATGGGGAAGCCGTCAGTAAACTCAATGTACTTGGGCACTTTGTGCCGGGCCATACTTGCCGCGATAAATGTGTGCATCTCCTCCACAGTCACAGAACCGGGATTTTTCAGCACAATGCTGGCTAATATCTCCTCGCCGTACTTCTTGTCCGGTACGCCGATGACCTGCACATCCTTGACACCGGGGTGGGTGTAAATGAATTCTTCGATCTCCTTGGGATAGATGTTCTCACAACCGCGGAGGTGCAGTTGCTTTAACCGGGCGGTAATGCGGTAGTTACCTGCACTGTCTCTGCAGGCCAGATCTCCGGAATGGAGCCAGCCGTCGGCATCCACCGTTTGCTTGGTAGCCTGGGGCATTTTATAATAGCCCTTCATAGTATTATAGCCCTTGGCGCAGAACTCGCCGTTGACGCCGTCGGGTACTTCCTCACCGGTCTCCGGATCTACGATCTTGCAGCGCACATGGGGGAATGCATAACCCACAGTATCGGTACGGGTTTCCAGAGAATCCGTCCAGGCGCTCATGGTGTTACCCGGGGCGCACTCCGTCTGACCGTAAACGCTGACGATGCCGTACATATTCATTTCGTCCGGCTGGGCTGCCCGGCGCATCAGCTCGGGAGGGCAACCTGCGCCTGCCATAATGCCGGTACGCATATGGCTAAAATCGGTGCTGCGGTAGTCGGGGTGGTTGAACATTGCGATAAACATGGTGGGCACGCCGTTGAAACAGGTGATCTTCTCCTGATTGATGCAGGCAAGGGAAGATTTTGCGGAAAAATACGGCATGGGACACATGGTAGCGCCGTGGGTCATAGAGGATGTCATGGAAAGCGTCATGCCGAAACAGTGGAACATGGGCACCTGGATCATCATTCGGTCTGCGGTGGAAAGACCCATCCGGTCACCGATACATTTGCCGTTGTTGACCACGTTATAGTGGGTTAACATAACTCCCTTGGGGAATCCGGTGGTGCCGGAGGTGTACTGCATATTGCAAACATCGCTGGGCTTTACCGCAGCGGCCATTCTTGCCACCTGCTCCCGGCTTACAAGCTCACTGCGGGCCATGGCTTCCTCAAAGGTCAGGCAGCCGGGCTGCTTGAATCCCACAGTGATCACATTGCGCAAAAAAGGCAGGCGCTTGCAGTGCAGGGACTCCCCTGCTTTTGTCTTTGCGATCTCCGGGCAAAGTTCATTGATAATGGCCTTATAGTTAGAATCCAGACAGTCCTCGATCATCACCAAGGTGTGAGTATCGGACTGACGTAAAAGATACTCTGCTTCGTGGATTTTATAGGCAGTATTCACCGTTACCAGTACTGCGCCCAGCTTCACAGTTGCCCAGAAAGTAATATACCAGGCCGGTACGTTGGTAGCCCAAACCGCCACCTTGCTGCCGGCTTTCACGCCCATACTCACCAACGCTCTTGCAAAGCGGTCCACATCCTCCCGGAACTGGGAATAAGTGCGGGTATAGTCCAGAGTGGTGTACTTAAAGCAGTACTGATCCGGGAACTCTTCTGCCACCCGATCCAGCACCTGAGAGAAGGTCAGGTCGATGAGTTCGTCCTTTTTCCAGATGTACTGACCGGAGCCGTCGTGGTTGAAATAGAGAGATTTCTTGTGACCCCGGGTGGATTGGAACCGGGACATATAGTTTACATAATACGGGAATATGACTTCCGGATCCTGCAGATCCTCCAGCCACTCCGGTTTCCATTCCAGAGAGATAAAGCCGTCGTAATTTACGGAGGAAAGAGCCCGCATTACGTCGTCGATGGGCATAGTGCCCTCACCGATCAGCTGATAGGTGCCATTGTCATCGCTATCACGCATATGGACATGGCGAATATAGTAACCCAGATTTTTGATAGTGGTGTCTGCAGTCTCCTTCATATCCCGATAAGGATGGTGCACATCCCACAGTGCGCCCAGCTCGTCACAGGCAAACTCATCCAGCATATTGCGCAGACGCATGGTGTCCGCATAGATACCGCTGGTTTTCAGCAGGATGGTGACCTCCAGCTTTCGCGCCTTTTCAAGCAAAAACTCCAAAGACGCCTTGACCTTTTGCTCATTATCCGAAAGAGCGCAGGCCACCACATAAGGCACACGGCAGTTATGGGCGGTCTCCAAAAGGTCGGACAGGGTCTGCACCGCGGTATCGTCTGCAGTCAAGTCGCAAGAGGTATCGAAGCAAGGGATCTTGAGCTCCAGTTCTTTCAGCCGCCGCACCGTAGCTGCGGTCTGATACTTATGGAAAGGGCCGCTGCGGTCACAAAGGGCGGAAAACTTGGGAAGATTGTAGACCTCCACGCCGGAAAAACCCATATCCAGCGCAGTTTCGATCATCTCATCCCAGCTAAATCCCGGCCAGCCGCGGGTGGAAAACGAGAGATTCACAGTTCTTCCTCCTCGTAAACGATCTTGTTCAGGGCGCTGAGGTAAGCATGGATACTGGCGCCCACAATATCTGTGGAAATACCCCGGCCGGAGTAGACCTTACCCTGGCTGCGGAGCTTGACGATGGTCTGACCCATAGCTTCCCGGCCCTCGGTAACTGCCTGGATCTGGAAATCATCCAGTTCGTAATGGCGTCCGGTAATTCTCTCAATGGCCTGAAAAGCTGCGTCAATGGGGCCGTCGCCCAGGCATACACCCTCTAAAGGCGCGTCGTTCTTCAGTAGCTTCATATGGGCGGTGGCAGCAATGGCATTGCCGGCAGAGATCAAATAGGTATCCAGCTTATAGGTGGAAGGCACCTGCATAGCGGCAGATGCAATAATGGCATCCAGCTCACGGATGCTGACCTGCTCTTTCTTGGCAGCAATCTGTGCGAATGCATCATAGACCTTTTGGCCGTCCTCCTCAGAGAGATCATAGCCCAGCTGTTGGGCTGCCGCCAACACAGCAGAAACGGAATCGTGGGCAGTAAGCCACACGCCGGTATCCTCGCCGTTTGCAGTATCTGCTGCCAATTTGCCGGTCTGGCACATTCTTGCAATCTGCTCCACAGTGCGGCTCAGCCGGGTCACCTCCACATTACAGCAAACGCCCATTGCATCCCCCTTGGCTGCCAAAACACGGGCCACATTCTGCAGGCTTGCGGCATTGAGAGGATATGCGGCTACTTTCAGTTCTGCCACCTTTTCCCCTGCTGCAGCAATAACGCAGGCATCCGCCATAGACAGGGTGTTGACGCAGGAAACACCAACGCAAATGTTATTCAGATTCAAACTCTGAATAAACCGGGCAAATTCTCCGGGCAGCATAGTGCCGGCAGTATCGCAAAGGGTAACGGTGGTAGCACCGGCCTGTGCGGCAGCGCTCAGGACGCTTGCAAGGTAGGCGCCCTCTGCCCGGGTGGCATCCTCTGCCACAAATTCCACATCGTTGCAGACCGCTTTGCAGGCGGTGATAGTATCGCAGATCATCTGACGCATTGCGTCGGGTTTTTTATGGTACAGATACTCCATCTGTACAGAGCTGACGGGAGCGCAGACCTGCAAGCGGGGCTTCTTTGCCAGCTGTAAAGCACTCCACACAGCCTCCACGCCGTCGGCATTCAGCCCCACAGGCACAGCCACAATGCTGTTTTGCACAGCTGTCGCAACGGACTTAATGCGCAGTGCGTCGGTACGGGGATTGGAGATGCCCTCGATCTCGATCACATCCACGCCGGCCTTATCCAGCATTTTGGAAAGCTCGATCTTCTCCTTAAAAGACAGAGAGAAGCCCTCTGCTGTCTGTTTCATAGTCACATCACTGATTCGAATGTTCTGCATAATAAACAACTCCTTCGCAGTATAAAAGAAAAATCCCCGAAGCCCATCGGCTTCAGGGACGAATTTACATTCGCGGTACCACCCTGATTATCTCAACGTGAGATCTCTTCACGCTCATCTAAGCGCTATCCTTTAACGCAGGCATACGTGTCTCATTACTCAGAGCAAACGCTCCTTTTACAAGACCGACTCGGGAATCAGATCGTACGTTCCGCCCTCACCGGCTCGCACCAAACCGCCGGCTCTCTGGATCAGACATTGGAAACAACGAGTTTTCCGTCAGTGTCTTTTCAAAATATTGTTGTTATTTAAGCACATTTATTGCCGTTTGTCAACGGCATTTCTATATATTTTTTATAAAGTATTCATTTTTCTTTGTTTTGCACAGAAAAACATTTGACTTTTGCCCGCGTACATGTTAAAGTATCTACAATACGAAAAAGGCACTGACGAAGACGGTCGGACCGAGGACCTGCAGAGAGTTGGCGGACGGTGCAAGCCAACGGTTTTAAGTCCACAAGACCCATCCCTTCCGAGCCGGGGCGCCCAAAGACAACAACCAGTAGACCGCCTCCGTTTTCCCACGTTACGGGATAGCGTTTGTCAGAACGCGAAGCGGCGGCTTATGGTCGCAATTTGAGTGGTACCGCGGGTAGAACTTTGCTCGTCTCAAGTTTTTGAGACGGGTTTTTATTTTGTTTAAGGAGGCATAGCTATGACAAATCAATCTACCAGTAATCAGCTGATGGAGATTGCTCTGCGTATTCGTGAAATGCGCGAGATCTTAGGTTACAGCATGCAGAAAATGGCAGACCTGACAGAGGTTGCCGAGGAAACCTACCGAGTTTATGAGACCGGCAGCATTGATCTGCCCTTCTCTTTTATTCATAAGTGTGCCAAGGTATTCGGTTTGGAAATCACCGACCTGCTGGAAGGCCACAGCGCAAAGCTTTCCGGCTACACCGTGACTCGTAAGGGCCGTGGTCTGGTCACCGCCAGCGAAGACGGCATCACCATTCAGGATATGGCGCCTATGTTCCGCAGCAAACTGGCAACGCCCTATTGGGTTACCTACCAGTACTCCCCCGAGTTGCAGGATCTGCCCATCCACACCGCCACCCACACCGGTCAGGAATTTGACCTGGTGATCAAGGGTGCTATGCGCATCAAGGTGGGCGATCACGAGGAAGTCCTCCGGGAAGGCGACTCCATCTTCTATAAGTCCTCTACCCCTCACGGCATGATCGCCATTGACGGTCAGGACTGTGTGTTCCTGGCGATGATCATGGCCAGTGACACCACCGACCAGCCCCTGTACATCGGTCAGAGCCATCAGGCCAGGTCCGCTCACCGGCTGTTGTGCGAGAAATTCATCCAGACCACAGAGGATGAGCGGGGCGCTCTGACCGACCTGCGTTATATGGACGCAGACACCTACAACTTTGCATTTGACACTGTGGATGCCATCGCCCGCAGAGAACCAGAAAAGCTGGCAATGCTCCACGTGGCAAACGATATGACCGAGCGTCGTTTTACTTTCAAGGACATCAAGGACGCCTCCTCCCAGAGCGCCAACTACTTTAAGAGTCTTGGTATCAAGCGGGGCGACCGGGTGATGCTGGTGCTCAAGCGCCACTATCAGTTCTGGTTCGCTATCCTGGGTCTGCACAAGCTGGGCGCCATTGCGATCCCCGCTACCAATCAGCTGATGGAGCACGACTTTACATACCGCTTCCAGGCGGCAGATGTGAGCGCTGTACTTTGTACCGCCGACGGTGACACCGCACACCAGATTGAGCTGGCAGAAGGTGTTTCCGGCAAGCACCTGACCAAGATTCTGGTCGGTGGCAGCCGGGAGGGCTGGCACAACTATGACGAAGAATACAACCTCTTCAGCCGCCGCTATGTCCGGGCAGAAGACGCTCCCTGCGGTGACGATCCTATGCTGATGTTCTTCACCTCCGGCACCACCGGCTATCCCAAGATCGCAATGCACTCCTACAAGTATGCCCTTGGCCACTATGTAACCGCCAAGTACTGGCATCTGTGCGAGCGGGACGGCCTGCACTTTACCATCTCCGAGACTGGCTGGGGCAAGGCTCTTTGGGGCAAGCTTTACGGCCAATGGCTTTGTGAGGGTGCCGTATTTACTTACGACTTTGACCGGTTCGACGCAGAAAAGATCCTTCCCATGTTTGCAAAATACAACATTACTACTTTCTGCGCACCGCCTACTATGTACCGTATGCTGATCAAGCAGGATCTTTCCCGCTTTGACCTTTCCTCCATCCATCACGCCACCACCGCCGGTGAGGCGCTGAACCCGGAGGTATTCTATCAGTTCGAAAAGGCCACCGGCCTGAAGATCGCAGAGGGCTTCGGTCAGACAGAAATGACCCTGGGTATCGCAAACCTGATGGGCACTCAGCTCAAGCCCGGCGCTATGGGTAAACCCGTTCCCGGCTACGGCATCGATCTGGTGGATCCCGACGGCAACAGCGTGCCCGACGGTGTCAACGGTGAGATCGTCATCCGCACCGACCCCAAGCCCACCTGCGGCGTGTTCCTGGGCTACTACCGGGATCAGGAAAAAACCGACGCGGTCTGGCACGACGGTATGTACCACACCGGTGACCTGGCCTGGCGGGACGAGGACGGCTACTACTGGTATGTGGGCCGCGCCGACGATGTGATCAAGTCCTCCGGTTACCGGATCGGACCCTTCGAGATTGAGTCCACCATTATGGAGCTGCCCTATGTTTTGGAATGCGGCGTTTGCGCTGCCCCCGACGAGGTAAGAGGTCAGGTGGTCAAGGCCTGCATCGTACTGGTTCCCGGTACCGAAGGCACCGAGGAACTGAAGAAAGAAATTCAGACCTATGTCAAGCACCACACCGCACCCTACAAGTACCCCCGTATCGTGGAATTCCGCACGGAACTGCCCAAGACCATCAGCGGCAAGATCATCCGCAATCAGCTATAATCGAGGTAACCTATGGAAAACACCAAACACGCCGCCGACCTGAAGACCCGGGAGGTGGCCGGCCGTATCAGAGAACTGCGTGAGGCCAACGGTCTGACTGTGGAAGAGATGGCCGCAAAGACCGACCTGACTACAGAAGAATACATCGCCCACGAATCCGGCGACCGGAATCTGAGCATCGCATTCCTTTACCGATGCGTGCTGATCCTGGGCGTGGATATGAGTGACCTGCTGGAAGGCCACAGCCCCAAACTGCAATCCTACTCTCTGACCCGGAAAGGTCAGGGTCAGCGGATCGAGGAAGCCCACAATATGGTGGGCTTCAACCTGGCTGCCGGCTTCCGCAACCGTATTGCTCTGCCCCTTTACATGGAGGTCGCCTATCGGGAAGGCGCGCAGAATGAGCCCATTGAACTGGTGACCCACGAAGGTCAGGAATGCGACATTGTGATCCGGGGTCATATGAAGATCCAGATCGGCTCTCACTGTGAAGTGCTGCATCCCGGCGACTGTATTTACTACGATTCCTCCACCCCCCACGGCATGATCGCTGTGAACGGTGAGGACTGCGCCTTCTATGCCATCGTGCTGAACAACTCCGCTGCCCGTGAGGGTGAGCAGGTTGCCGCCGTGGCCACCGTCACCGAAGCCATCGCTCCCACAGAGGAGAAAAAGCGCCGGGTATACCGGGACTTCATCACCCCCACTGTAGAAAACGGCAAGCTCACCGCCATCGATTTCCAGAATCAGGAGAAGTTTAACTTCGCCTTTGATGTGGTGGATACTTTGGGCCGCAACAAGCCGGATAAACTGGCAATGCTCCATGTTAGCGAGGACATGACCGAGCGGCGCTTTACTTTCCGGGATATGAAGAAAGAATCCGCAAGAGCGGCTAACTACTTTAAAAGTCTGGGCATCAAACGGGGCGACCGGGTGATGCTGGTCTTGAAGCGTCATTATCAGTACTGGTTCGCAGTACTGGGTCTGCACAAGTTGGGCGCTGTGGCCATCCCCGCCACCAACCAGCTGCTGGAAAAAGACTTTACCTACCGCTTCCAGGCCGGTAATGTCAGCGCCATCCTGTGCACCGCCGACGGCAATGTGGCCGACGCAGTGGATGAGGCTGCTGCCAAATGCCCGAACCTGAAGCATAAGATCCTGGTAAACGGCAGCCGGGAAGGCTGGCACAACTTTAACGAGGAATATGCCATCTTCAGTTCCCACTTTGCAAGAAGTGAGGATGCCCCCTGCGGCAGCGATCCCATGCTGATGTTCTTCACCTCCGGCACTTCCGGCTATCCCAAGCTCACCGCGCATAATTATAAGTACCCCCTGGGTCACTTTATCACCGCAAAATACTGGCATCGGGTGCGTCCCGACGGCCTGCACCTGACCATTTCCGACACCGGCTGGGCCAAGTCCTCCTGGGGTAAGATCTACGGTCAGTGGCTGTGTGAGGCCGGCATCTTCGTCTATGACTTTGACCGCTTTGACGCAGAGAAGATCCTGCCGTTGTTTGCAAAATATCAAATCACTACCTTCTGCGCACCTCCCACTATGTACCGGATGCTGATCAAGCAGGACCTGAGCAAGTACGATCTGTCCTCTATCCAGCACGCATCCACCGCAGGTGAGGCGCTGAATCCGGAGGTGTTCCGTCAGTTTGAACTGTCTACCGGTCTTAAGATCATGGAAGGCTTCGGCCAATCTGAAAGCACCCTGATCATCGGTAACCTTTCCGGTGACAGCCACAAGTTCGGCGCAATGGGTAAACCCGTACCCCTTTATAACGTTAAGCTTCTGGACAGCGACGGTAACGAAGTCGCTACCGGTGAAAACGGTGAGATCTGTATCGACATTTCCAAGGGCCTGCCCTGCGGCCTGGCTTATGCCTACGAGGGCAATCCCGAGATCACCGCAGAGACCTGGCGGGACGGCTTCTATCACACCGGCGACTTGGCCTGGAAGGATGAGGACGGCTTCTACTGGTATGTGGGCCGTGTGGACGATGTGATCAAGTCCTCCGGTTACCGGATCGGACCTTTCGAAATTGAAAATGTCATTATGGAGCTGCCCTATGTTCTGGAATGCGGCGTTTCCGCTGCTCCGGACGAAGTCAGAGGTCAGGTTGTCAAGGCCTCCATCGTGCTGGTCAAGGACTTCCGTGGCACCGATCAGCTCCGCAAGGAGATCCAGGATTACGTCAAAAAGCGCACAGCTCCCTATAAATATCCCCGAATCGTGGAGTTTAAGGAGTCCCTGCCCAAGACCGTAAGTGGTAAGATTATCAGAAAGCAGTTGTAATTTATGGAACACAAACGCCTGACTTTGTTTGCCGGACACTACGGCAGCGGAAAAACCAATATCGCCGTAAACTATGCCCTGCATTTAGCGAAAAGCGGGAAAAAGGTCTGTATTGCGGACTTGGACATCGTCAATCCCTACTTTCGCACCAAAGACAGCGCGTCTGTTTTAGAGCAGGCCGGGGTGGAACTGATCTCCCCCCAGTTTGCCAACACCAATGTGGATCTGCCGGCTCTGCCGGCGGAAAGCTACCGCCTGGTGCAGGACAAAAATATCTACGGCATTATGGACATCGGCGGCGATGACCGGGGCGCATATGCTTTGGGTCGGTTCACCCCTTTCATTAAGGAAGAAAACGATTACCGTATGGCTTTTGTTGCCAACTGTTACCGCCCCCTGACCCGCACAGCCGAGGATGCACTCACCATCATGCGTGAGATCGAAAGCGCCTGCAATCTCCCGTTTACCTGCATCATCAACAATTCCAATTTAGGCACCGAGACCACACCGGAAACGGTGCTAAATTCCCAGGAATTTATCCGGGAACTTTCTGCAATTAGTGGGTTGCCAATTTTTATACAAACTGCTACAATAGAGGTTGCGAAAAAATTGGAAGATTCCGTCGAGAATCTCTTTGCCCTGCAACTGCAGGAAAAATATTTTGATTTGCCCTCTCAGAAGCCGGGAAACCGACCTCTCTGGGGTTAAGGAGGAATACATATGGCAAAAGTTACATTTTTGACCGATCTGTGTAAGGGCTGCGGTCTGTGCGTCAACGCCTGCCCTAAGGGCTGCCTGACCATTGCATCCGATCAGATCAACAAAAAAGGTTATTCTCCTGCGGTTATGACCCAGCCTGACAAGTGCATTGCCTGCGCTTTCTGCGCAACTATGTGCCCGGACTGCATCATCACCGTGGAAAAGTAAGGAGGCGTAAATAATGGCAGAAAGAGTACTTATGAAGGGTAACGAGGCCATCGCAGAAGCTGCGATTCGCGCCGGTTGCCGCCACTACTTCGGCTATCCCATCACTCCCCAGACGGAGATTGCTGCTTATATGGCAAAGAAATTGCCCAAAATCGGCGGTGTGTTTCTGCAGGCGGAAAGTGAGATTGCTTCCATTAACATGGCCTACGGCGCTGCCGCTACCGGCACCCGTGTTATGACCTCTTCTTCCAGCCCCGGAATTTCCCTGAAGTCTGAAGGCCTCAGCTATATCGCCGGTTCCGATGTGCCTGCGCTGGTAGTGAACGTGCAGCGTGGCGGCCCCGGTCTGGGTGGCATTCAGCCCTCCCAGTCCGACTATTTCCAGGCCACCAAGGGCGGCGGTCACGGTGACTACCGGATGATCGTGCTGGCACCTGCTTCCGTGCAGGAAATGGCATCGCTTACCATCAAGGGTTTCAACCTGGCGGATAAGTATCTGATGACCGCTATGATCCTGGCAGACGGCACCATCGGTCAGATGATGGAGCCCATCTCCTTTGAAGATGCCGAGGTAGAGACCTTCGAAAAGCCCTGGGCTCTCACCGGCACCAACTGTGAAAGAAAGCACAACATCGTCAACTCTCTGTACCTGAAGGCTGACGAACTGGAAAAGAAGAATTTTGAGCGCTACGAGCGTTATAAAATTGTGGAAGAAAATGAGCCCATGTGGGAAGAATATATGATGGACGACGCCGAGTACTGCGTTGTGGCCTTCGGTATCGCTTCCCGTGTGGCAAAAAATGCGGTGGTTGCCGCAAGAGAAAAGGGTATCAAGGTGGGTCTGATCCGTCCTATCACCCTTTGGCCCTTCCCCACCAAGGCTCTGCGTCAGGCCGCAGATAAGTGCAAGGCATTCTTGTCTGTGGAGCTGAGCATGGGTCAGATGATTGAAGATATCCGCCTGGCAACAGAGTGTAAGCGTCCCGTTTCCCTGTGCAACCGCTGTGGCGGTATGATCCCCAGCCCCGATGAGGTGCTGGATGCCATCTGTAAGATGCAGAAAGGAGAGTGCTGAGTATGGCAACCGTATTTGAAAAACCCAAAAGCCTGACCGATGCGCCTCTCCACTACTGCCCCGGCTGCCCTCACGGCATTATCCACCGTCTGGTGGCTGAAGCCATTGACGAGCTGGGTATCGAGGGTAAGACCATCGGCGTTGCCCCCGTTGGCTGCGCAGTTATGGCTTATGACTACTTTGCCTGCGATATGATCGAGGCTGCCCATGGCCGCGCCCCCGCTACCGCTACCGGTATCAAGCGCTGCCGTCCGGAAAACATCGTCTTTACCTATCAGGGCGACGGTGACCTGGCATCCATCGGTATGGCCGAGACCGTCCATTCCGCTGCCCGAAACGAAAACATCACTGTGATCTTTGTGAATAACGCCATTTACGGTATGACCGGCGGTCAGATGGCACCCACCAGCCTTCCCGGTCAGGTGACCCAGACCTCCCCCTACGGCCGTGACGTAAATCACTGCGGCTGGCCCATCCGTGTGTGCGAGATGCTGGCTACCCTGGAGGGTCCTGAGTACATTACCCGTGTGGCTGTGAACAACGTAAAGAACGTGAAGAACGCCAAAAAGGCCATTAAAAAGGCATTCCAGAATCAGATCGAGGGTAAGGGCTTCAGCCTGGTGGAAGTGGTTTCCGCCTGCCCCACCAACTGGGGTATGACACCTCAGCAGGCTCTGGAGTGGGTAGAAAGCGATATGCTCCCCTACTACCCCATCGGCGTTTACAAGGACAGAACTGCCGCAAAGGAGGAAAAGTGATATGAAGACCACCCAACTCCTCATTGCCGGTTTCGGCGGACAGGGCATCCTGTTTGCCGGTAAGTTCCTGGCCTATAAGGGTCTGCTGGAAGATAAGCAGGTCTCCTGGCTGCCCTCCTACGGTCCTGAAATGCGCGGCGGCACTGCCAACTGCAACGTGATCCTGTCCGATGCTCCCGTGGGTTCTCCCATCGTCACCGCACCGGATGTGCTGATTGCAATGAACCTGCCTTCCCTGCAGAAATACGTGGACACCGTGGTTCCCGGCGGTCAGATCTATGTGGACAGCACTTTGATCGCCGCTAAAGTGGAACGCACCGATGTGCAGGTATTCTACATCCCCGCCACTCAGATGGCAAAAGACGCAGGTGTTGCCACCCTTGCCAATATGATCATTATGGGTCATCTGCTGGAGAACAACCCCAATCTGGATTTCACCGGCACCGATGCTGTGGTCAACAAGCTGGTGCCTCCCAAGAAGGCAGCCCTGATCGACCTGAATATGAAAGCCCTGACTTTAGGTAAGGATTATAAAGCATGAAAACAACCTGTATCCAAATGGATATGCAATTCTGCCGGCCGGAAGAGAACTTCCGCCGGGCTGCGGAACTGATCGAATCTGCAATGGGTGACAAACCCGATGTTCTGGTGCTGCCGGAGCTGTGGAATACCGGCTTTTTCCCAAAAGAAAACCTCCCCGATCTTTCCGACCGGGAAGGCGCACAGGTAAAGCAGGTCATTGGCGCGCTGGCGAAAAAGCACCGGGTGAATATCGTAGCCGGTTCTGTAGCCGATCTGCGTGGCGGCATGGTTTATAACACCTGCTACGTGTTCGACCGAGATGGAAAATGTATCGCGTCCTATGATAAAACACACCTTTTCTCCCCTATGGAAGAGGATCGGTTCTTCACCCCGGGTGAAAACATTTGCCGTTTCACACTGGACGGGGTTCCCTGCGGTGTGATCATCTGCTACGACCTGCGTTTCCCGGAACTGTGCCGCTCTATGGCGGTAGAAGGAACAGACTGTCTGTTTGTTGTATCCCAGTGGCCCATGGAACGCATCCCTCATTTGCAGACCTTATGTGCAGCGCGAGCCATTGAAAATCAAACGTTCCTTGCCTGCTGCAACAGCTGCGGCAGAGCAGACGGCACTGTATTCGGCGGCCACAGCATGATTGTGGATCCCGTCGGTAAGGTGCTGGCTATGGCAGACAAAGCCGAAACCGCAATCAGCGCCCATTTGGATCTTTCCCAGCTTTCCAATATCCGTAATTCTATCAATGTTTTTGCAGACCGCCGTCCGGAACTGTATCGGCAGTGATCCGCACTCACATAACCAATTTTTCATCAAGGAGGAAACATATTATGAATGCTATGACTGAAATGGTGAACTTCCGCCACGAAAAGGTACTGTTCATCAACAACGAGAAGGCCGGTCTGAAGGCTATCATCGCTGTGCACAACACCAACCTGGGCCCCGCCATCGGCGGCTGCCGTCTGTTCCCCTACGCATCTTATGACGATGCTCTGTTTGACGTGCTGCGTCTGAGCCGCGGTATGAGCCACAAGAACGCAGTTGCCGGTCTGCCCCACGGCGGCGGTAAGGGCGTTATCATTGCTGACCCCTCTCAGAAAACCGAGGCTATGTTCGAAGCCTTCGGTGAGGCTGTGAACAACCTGGGCGGCGACTACATCACCGCTGAGGACGTGAACACCACCTGCGACGACGCTATGGTTATGCTGCGCAAGACCAACCACATCTGCGGTCTGCCTATGAACTCCGGCGACCCCTCCCCCTTCACCGCCCGCGGCGTATGGCAGGGCATCAAGGCTACCGCTAAGGTTGCCCTGGGTCGTGACGATCTGGAAGGCCTGACCATTGCTGTGCAGGGTCTGGGCAAGGTAGGCTATGACCTGTGCCGTCACCTCCACGAAAGCGGCGCAAAGCTGATCATTGCTAACCGCTCCAACAAGGCTATGGCTGAGAAGGCTATGGAAGAGTTCGGCGCTGTGATCGTCCCCACCGAAGAGATCTACGCACAGGAGTGCGACATCTTCTCTCCCAACGCTATGGGCGCTATTCTGAACCCCACCACGATTCCCCAGCTGAAGTGTAAGGCTGTTGCCGGCGGCGCAAACAACCAGATCCTGGACGATGCTTCCGGCCTGGCACTGAAGGCTCGCGGCATCTACTACGCTCCCGACTTTGTCATCAACGGCGGCGGTGTTATCAACGCAGCAGCTGAGGTTGACGGCCCCTACAATAAGGATGCTGTGCTGGCTAAAGTTGACAACATCTACAACTCCATCGAGCACATTCTGTCCGAGTCCAAGAAGACCGGCGAGCCCGAGGGTGTCATCGCTACCCGCTACGCAGAGTCCATTATCTACAAATAAGTACATAAAAAAGCCCCAGGTGATCATCACCTGGGGCTTTTTGTTTGATTAAACGCGGTTGACAGAAATGGTGTGTTCCTTTACCGGGGTTTCCTCCGCACCGTAACCGAAGAAGATGCCGAGAATCGGGTGAAAGCCCTCAGGAATCCCCAAATCTTTCATAAGCACAGGATCCTGTGCCACTGCGGCGGGGGCACCGCCAAGGATTACGCTGTCGATGCCCAGATCGGTAGCTGCCAGCACCATATTTTCCACCACGATACCCACATTGGCACATTCCGTACCGGGTCGGTGGATGGGGGTGGAGGACACAAACACCAAAGTCTTTGCGCCGAAATCCGTATTCTTTCGGGTGCCCATCAGCTGCTCGATCATATCGGCTGTGACTGCATTGATCCGATCCAGCAGTACCTGGGTCTGCACTACGGTAATATGGAGAGAATCATACCGCGCCATTGCCACGGGGGCTGCGCAGCCTGCTTTCAGTATCTTTTGCAGCGCTTCTTCCGGGATGTTCTCCGGGCGGTAGCTTCTTGTGGATTTTCTTTTTGCAATAGCTTCCAAAGTATTCATAATTCTATCCTCTCATTGGCGTTTTAGAATGGAGATTGCCACATCTGCAGTGTAGCCTCGCGATGACCGTCAGCGGCGTTTTTTGCCGGGTTGGGGCTTTTTTCCCTTGGGAGCAGGCCGTCTGCCTGTGGGTTTGGGGGGTAACTTGGGAGGGGGCATGCGCTTACTCTGAGGTCTGGGAGGAACCGCCCGGATCAGGCACTTGGGACCGGACCCGATCAGGTCTTCTCTGTGGGCCTTCAGCAGCGCTTCTTTCACAAGATAATAATTTTTGGGATCCCGATACTGGATCAGCGCCCGTTGCATAGCCTTTTCGTGAGGGTCT
This sequence comes from Faecousia sp., assembly GCA_045594845.1. Lineage (GTDB taxonomy): Bacteria > Bacillota > Clostridia > Oscillospirales > Oscillospiraceae > Faecousia. The sequence goes on from JAZNZH010000066.1 coordinate 60,971, forward strand.
GTGGGGACATAGACCTTATCCATAGTCCGGGGGTCAATGCCGGTGTAATACATCACTGTGGACAGCGTAGAGGGTGTGGGATAGAAATCCTGCACCTGTTCCGGATTGTAGCCCATATCCCGGATGTACTCCGCCAGTTCCACCGCCTCTTTCATGGTAGAACCGGGATGGCTGCTCATCAGGTACGGCACCAGATACTGGTTCATGCCGAACTGCTTATTCAGGGCGAAATACTTCTCGGTAAACCGTTTATAGACCTGGTTACGAGGTTTGCCCATCCGGTCCAGAACCTTATCGGATACATGCTCCGGCGCCACTTTCAACTGACCGGAAATATGATGCTGCACCAGTTCTTTAAAGAATGTATCTTTTCTGTCTGCCAGCAGGTAATCAAACCGGATGCCGCTGCGGACAAAGACTTTCTTCACACCGGGAAGCTTGCGGAGTTTCCGCAGCAGCGCCACATAATCCGAGTGATCTGCCCGCATATTCTTACACGGAGTAGGATAGAGACATTGCTTACCCTGACACGCGCCCTTATTAAGCTGTTTTTCGCAGGCAGGATAACGGAAATTGGCGGTAGGACCGCCTACATCGTGGATATACCCCTTAAAGTCCGGATCCTTGATCATCAGCTCCGCTTCTTTCAGGATAGACTCGTGGCTACGAGTCTGTATAATTCGACCCTGGTGGAAAGTCAGAGCGCAGAAAGAACAGGCGCCAAAGCAGCCCCGGTTGCTCACCAGGCTGAATTTAACCTCCTCAATGGCAGGTACGCCACCGGCCTTTTGATAACTGGGATGGTAAGTACGGCAGTAAGGCAGATCATAAACCTTGTCCATTTCCTCCGTAGTCAGCGGCTTTTGGGGCGGGTTCTGTACCACAAGCTCCCGGCCGCAGGGCTCTGCCAGGCGCTTTGCGGTAAAGGGGTCGCAGTTATAATACTGGGTACGGAAGCTCTCGGCATATTTGCGGGGGTCTTTTTTCAGTTCTTCATAGGTGGGCAGCACCAAGGTGGGAAAACTGTCATCCAGCTCCATGGTGCGGAACACTGTACCGTCGATATAGGTGATGTCCTTTACATCCATACCGGCATTCAGTGCATCAGCAATCTCGATGATGCTCCTTTCGCCCATACCGTACATCAGAAGGTCTGCCTGACTGTCCAGCAGGATGGAGCGCTTCATGCTCTCAGACCAGTAATCGTAGTGAGAAAGCCGGCGCAGGGAGGCTTCAATACCGCCGATAAGAATGGGAACATCTCGATAGGTCTGGCGGATCAGGTTGCAATAGACCACGGTGGCATAGTCCGGGCGCTTGCCCATCACGCCACCGGGGGTAAAGGAGTCGGTCTTTCTCCGACGCTTTGCCACACTATAGTGGTTCACCATAGAATCCATATTGCCGCCGGAGACCAAAAAGCCTAACCGGGGACGGCCGAAAACATCGATGGATTTTGCATTTTTCCAGTCCGGCTGGGAGATGATACCCACAGTATAACCGGCATTTTCCAACAGGCGGCTGATAATGGCGTGGCCGAAAGAGGGATGGTCCACATACGCGTCACCGATCACATATACAAAGTCGCACTGCTGCCAGCCACGATCCAGCATTTCCTGCCGGGATATGGGTAAAAATTCCATAAGCTGCCTCCCCTCGTGTTTTTTATTAGTATAACACTTTTTGCACCAAAAGGGAATACAAAAATACATTGACAAGAGGGGGATTTTAAGGTACAAATATTATGTGTTATAATCGACAAAAATCTCTAAAAAGAAACGGGGGAGGATAATGTCTCAAGAGCTCATCCGGCTCCAGGATTTGACCATGGAGTTTGACGGGGAACGTATTTTAGACGGCATCAATCTCTACTTTAACGATCGTGAATTTTTAACGCTGCTGGGACCCTCCGGCTGCGGTAAGACCACCACGCTGCGGATCATCGGCGGTTTCCTTACGCCCACCTCCGGTAAGGTGCTGTTTGACGGCAAAGAGATCAACGATATTCCGCCCTATAAGCGCCAGATCAACACCGTTTTTCAGCGCTATGCCCTGTTCCCTCACCTGAATGTTTTTGACAATATCGCCTTCGGTCTGAAGGTGGCGAAGCTGCCTAAGAGCGAGATCCAGGAACGGGTACAGGATATGCTGGAGGTCGTGGGTCTCAAGGGCTATGAGCACCGCAATATTGACAGCCTCTCCGGCGGTCAGCAGCAGCGTGTTGCCATTGCCCGTGCGCTGGTCAACCGCCCCAAGGTCCTGCTTCTGGATGAACCCCTGGCAGCTCTGGACCTGCGCCTGCGTAAGGATATGCAGAACGAACTGAAGCGGATCCAGCAGGCCATGGGTATCACCTTTATCTATGTCACCCACGACCAGGAAGAAGCCCTTTCCATGAGCGACACCGTGGTGGTTATGGATAAGGGCCGCATCCAGCAGATCGGCAAGCCTGAAGATATTTATAATGAACCCAAGAACGCCTTCGTAGCGGACTTTATCGGCGAAAGTAACATCCTGGACGGCGTGATGCTCCAGGACTATAAGGTTCGATTCTTTGGCCGTACCTTTGACTGCGTGGACGCCGGTTTTGGCACCAATACCCCTGTGGACGTGGTCATCCGTCCCGAGGACATCGACATCGTTCCCGTGGCTGAGGGACACCTGAAGGGCGTAGTTTCCAGCACTACCTTCAAGGGTCTGAACTACGACATCATCGTGGACTTCCACGGCTTCAAATGGCTGATCCAGACCACGGATTTCCACGGTGTGGGTGAGACCATCGGTATCCGTCTGAACCCGGAGGATATTCACATTATGAAAAAGAGTGAATATTCCGGTATGTTTGGTGACTACAGCTCCTACTCTGCTGAGTACGACGAGCTGACGGAGGACGCCGAGAATGAAGAAGAGCAATAAGTCCGTTCTGCTCAGCGCCCCCTATATCCTGTTCATGGTGATCTTCACCCTGATCCCCTTAGGTGTGGTCGGTTACTATGCGCTGACTGATCCCAACACCGGCGCGCTGACTTTGCAGAACCTCAAAGAACTGGCTGCCTACGCCCCTGTGATGTGGCAGTCCATCGCCTATGCGCTGATTGCTGCGGTAATCTGCCTGCTTTTAGGCTATCCCGTCGCCTACTATATCGCCCACAGAGGCCCTGTGGCGCAAAAAATTCTTTATATGCTGGTAATGCTGCCGATGTGTATGAGCTTTTTGCTCCGCACCCTGGCCTGGGTAGGCCTGCTGCAGGATAACGGCATTATCAACACCATTCTGGGGAAGATTGGCATCGGCCCTCTGCCCCTGATCCGCACCTCCGGCGCGGTGATTTTGGGTATGGTGTATAACTACCTGCCCTATATGATCCTGCCTCTGTATGCCATCATCGTCAAGATCGACCGCCGTTTGGTGGAAGCAGCAGAAGACTTGGGCTGCAACGGTTTTCAGGTTTTCGGACGGGTGGTTCTCCCCCTTTCTATACCCGGAATCCTGTCCGGTTTTACCATGGTATTCGTACCTGCGGTGTCCACCTTCTACATCTCTCAGAAGCTGGGCAGCCCCGGCACAATGCTCATCGGCGACGTAATTGAGCGGCTCTTTAAGCAGGGCAATAACCCCAACCTGGGCGCCGCCCTGAGTCTGCTGCTGATGCTGATCGTGTTCCTTTGCACCGGTCTTATGAGCCGGATGGGCGCTGACGAGGAAGGCGGTGTGGTGGTATGAAAAAAGCCAACCGTTTTCTCACTATCCTGATCTTCGCATTCTTGTATGTGCCTATGCTGGTGCTGATGGTAGCATCCTTTAATACCAGCAAGAGCATCTCCCAATTTGACGGCTTTACCTTGCGGCAGTATGCAGAGCTGTTCCGGGATCGGGACCTTTTGTCCCTGCTGGGCAACTCCATCCTGATCTCCGTGCTGGCCAGCGGTATTTCCACCGCTTTCGGTACTTTGGCTGCAGTGGGTATCTACCGGATGAAGCCGAAAATGCGCAAGTTCGTCATGAGCCTGACCAACATTCCCATGACGAACCCGGATATCGTTACCGGTATCTCCCTGAGTTTGCTGTTCGTTTTTGTGGGCAGCAAAATGCTGGGTCAGCGGGACGCCCTGAATTTCTGGACATTGCTGCTGGCACATATCACCTTCAATCTGCCCTATGTCATTTTGAACGTGATGCCCAAACTCCAGCAGATGAACCCGGCCCTCACCGACGCGGCTATGGACCTGGGTTGTACCCCGGCGCAGTCCTTCTTTAAGGTAACCCTTCCGGAGATCATGCCCGGCGTGGTGGCCGGCGCAATCATGGCCTTTACCATGAGTCTGGACGATTTCGTTATCAGCTACTTTGTCTCCGGTAACGACTTTATCACCCTGCCGGTGGAAATCTACAGCTACACCAAAAAACCCATCCAGCCTAAGCTGTATGCCATGTTCACTTTGCTGTTCGGTCTGATTTTTGTGCTGATGGTGACTATGAACCTGCTGCAGATCCGGGCTGACCGCAAGCCGCCCCGTGAGAAAAAAGAAATCCCCCTGCCCCGCTGGGCAAAGCGGGCTATCGCCGCCGTGGTGGCTGCCTGCCTGCTGTTTGTTGTGGGATTGGGAATTTACCAGGCGCGGCGTAAAACCGTGCTGTACGTCTCCAACTGGGGTCAGAACATTGCCGACGGCTCCGACGGCACGCTGGATGTGATCGCAGAGTTCGAAAAGCGGTATCCCCACATCGATGTGCGGTACTCCACTTACGACTCCAACGAATCCCTCTACTCCAAGCTCTCTGCCGGCGGCACGCCTGTTGACGTGATCATCCCGTCGGACTATATGATCGCCCGGCTGGCTGCCGAGGGGCAGTTGATGGAGCTGAATTTCGACAACATCCCCAATTTTGAAAAAGTGGATGATCGGTTCAAAAATCCCGACTACGACCCCGAAGGCAAGTACTCCGTTCCCTACACCTGGGGTACGGTGGGTATTTTGTATAACATAAAGTATGTGGATCCTGCGGATGTGACCGGTTGGGAGCTGCTGTGGAATGAAAAATACGCAGGCAAGATCCTGATGTTCGACAATTCCCGGGATGCCTTCGGCATCGCCCAGTATTTGCTGGGCTACAGTGTGAACACCACCGACGAAACTGAACTGCAAGAATGCGCGGAGCTGCTGACAAAGCAGAAGCCCCTGGTCCAGCAGTATGTAATGGATCAGATCTATGCCGCTATGCAGGAAGAGGTAGCCTACATCGCCCCCTACTACGCCGGCGACTGTATGAGTATGATGCAGGAAAACGAAAACCTGCAGTTCTACCTGCCGCAAACCCAGGGTTTCAACTCCTTCGTGGATGCGATGTGTGTTCCCACCTGCTGCCAGAATCAGAAGGCCGCAGAACTGTTTATCAACTTTATGTGCGAACCGGAGATCTCCGGCGCCAATATGGACTATATCTGGTACGGCTCTCCCATCACTGAGGCTCGTCAGTTTATGGATGAGACTCTGGCCGAAAGCCCGGTAGTCTATCCCGATGAGGAGATCCTCAAGCGGGGCACCTCCTACAGCTTCCTGCCTGTGGACACTTCACGGCACGTGGAAAAGCTGTTTATGCAGGTGCGTAACAGTAAATAAAATAAGGCTGCAGGCATAATGTCTGCAGCCTTATTTTTTAGGGAAAATTATTTAGAGAAATGCGAAAAAACATATTGACAAATTTTGCACCGCGTGTTAATATATTCGAGCGTTGAGCAAAAGCTTGGCGTGATATGCGCGAGTGGTGGAATTGGTAGACTCGCTAGATTCAGGTTCTAGTGCTCATTCCGGGCATGCGGGTTCAAGTCCCGCCTCGCGCACCAAAAAGAAAAGCAGACCGAATGGTCTGCTTTTTCTTTTTGTTCGCAGGTGTCTGCGAGAACCCGCTTAATAACGGGGTCCCCGGCGAAACCCAGAGAAGCGGTTTTGCTGGGGAAAAGGCGCCGCAGCAAAATGAATAAGTTTTCCCGCTCTGCGGGGAAACGAATGATATGACGCTTGTGGCGCCGCTGTCCCGCCTCGGGCACTAAAGAAAAAGAACGCCCTTTTTCTCTTTCGTTTTTCTGGGTTTTGTGTTATACTGGTGGGGTTATTAGATCGTTACCCACAGGAGGTTGATTATGAATAAGAAGATTCGCTGGGTCACGGAAACTGCCGTGATGCTGGCGCTGCTGGTTACCCTGCAGGCTGTGACCAAGCCCTTTGGTCAGTTGGTCACCGGTTCCTGCGTCAATGCCGTTTTGGCCATCACCGTTCTTTTCGTGGGTATGGTCAGCGGCATTACCGTTGCGCTCATCAGCCCTGTGTGTGCGTTTTTGCTGGGCATTGCCCCCAATTTTGTAACTGTGCTGCCGATTATGATCGGCAACACTTGCTATGTCGTGCTGCTGCGGCTCATTGCTGACAAGCAACTCTGGCGGCAACCGGTAGCGCTGATAGCTGCCGCAGGCGTAAAATTTGGAGTACTGTATCTGCTGGTGGTAAAGGTGATTTGCGGCGTGGCCGCCGGGGCATTGCTGGGTAAGAAAATCGGCAACACCGTGGTGCTGGCACCCCCCATGCTGAAGATGCTGCCTACTATGTTTGCCTGGCCCCAGCTGGTCACCGCTATCATTGGCGGTGGAGTGGCGCTGCTGATCGTTCCGGTGCTACGCAAAGCCTTAAAACGATAATTTCCCTTGTTTTCGGCAATTTAATAACTATCCAAAAAAAGAATAAGGAGAGAATCTTATGAAGCGTTTGTTTGCTATTATTTTGAGCATTGCGCTGGTTTGCGCCCTGTGTGTTGGCTGCAAAAAGGAAGAAAAAAGCAAGTATGTTGACGGCGGTATGCAGATCGCTACCACCACCGGCGACTTCAGCGAATATACCAGAGACCTGAAAAAGCGGATCGATTATCTGGCCGAGTCCGGCTTCCGGTACATCGACCTGAGCCTTTACGGCAACGCCGATATGGAACCCTTTATAGGCAGTGACTGGAAGACCTATGCTGAGGAAATCAAGGCCTATGCTGCAGAAAAGGGTATGACCTTTGTGCAGGCCCACGCCTACGGCGCCAACCCCTTCTCCGACCAGCAAGCCTATGACGATGCGGTGAAGAAGGTCACGCGCGGCATTGAGGTTTGTCAGGTGCTGGGTATCCCCAATATCGTGATCCACCCCGGTGACGGCAAGGAAATGGAAAAGGAAGAATTCGATACCCGGAACAAAGAATTCTTCGGCGAGTTTATTCCCACCCTGGAAAAAACCGGCGTAAATATGCTGCTTGAAAACAGCTCCAAATCCCTGCGTGACCGCTACTGTATGGATACCGCAGAAGAGCTCAAGGCATTCATTAAACTGCTGGATCACCCCCAGTTTAAGGTCTGCTGGGATACCGGCCACGCCAACCTGGAAGGCGGTCAGTATGCGCACATCGTGGCGCTGGGCGATCTGCTGGCAGGCATCCACATTTCCGACAATCTGGGCGAGGACGACAACCATATGATGCCTTATCAGGGCACAGTGAACTACGACGAAGTGCTCAGCGCGCTGGTGAAGATCGGCTACAAGGGCGCATTCACTTTCGAGTGCGACAGCAACCTGATCTACGGCAAGAGCTGGCTGAACTCCAGAAATGAATTTGACCGCTCATTGAAACTGTATAATCCCCCCATAGAGGTAAAGCTCAGTATGGAGAAAACCATGCTCCAGATCGGCGAGCATATGCTCACTCAGTACGAGATCCCTCTGGGCTAAAAAATCATAACCACCGGCCGTGTGCCGGTGGTATGCTTTATCACCTTAGCGCATATAACTACCACAGCAAACGCGATTATGAATGCCCTCGAGGTCCTTTCTGACGAGGGGGCTGGATTTTGCGAAGCAAAGAGCATTTTCTATTCTTGATTCTCTCCCTCCGTCTTCGCCTAACGGCGAATCCACCTCCCTCATCAGATGGAGGCTTGCCACAGCCGGTGGTGTTTTCAACGCAAACAAAAAGGACGCCGGTGGCGTCCTTTCTTTGCTTATTTTACACCTGCGGCGGACAATTGAAGGTGTTGGGAAATTTCTGTGCATTTTTAACGCCTTTTTGCCATATGTCTCTTGTAAAAAGACACTTGTTCTGCTATGATGGACGAGTTAGCCTATATCCTTATATCAGGAGGTACCCCGATAAAATTTTTGAAACGAATTTGCGCATTTTTGCTGGCAGTGGCGCTGTTGCTGTCCTGCGGTGAAATGCTGCCCATCCGCGCCAGCGCTGCGACTGCCGTTGATAGCGGCACCTGCGGTGAGAATCTGACCTGGGTCAAGAATGCAGCTGCATCCAAGTACTTCATCTACCGTTACCGCAGAGTAGACGGTGTGTGGAGCGAGCAGTACAGAAAGACCATCGTGGGTGCAGATACCGTCACCTGGACAGATACGACAACCGTTGTTGGCGAGACTTACCGTTATGTCATCGTAGCCAACAAGGATGGCTTGTCCAGCATGGCATCTGAAGAAGTGCGTATTATGCGCCTTGGCAATACCACCCTGAGTCTGGGTGCGTATTCCGGACGTGTCCGGTTACAGATCCGGGAAAACCCCCGTGCCACCAGCTACCGGATCGAGCGCCGAGAAGTGATCGATGCGGAAAACGAGGTATATGGCAAGTGGGAGATCGTGGTCTACAAGACTACAGAATTGATCAACTGGGATGAGACCACCGAGGCTGGTGTAACTTATGAATACCGCTGCAATGCTCGCTACGGAGACTATATCTCCTACGGCAAGCCCTATAATATTACCGCAAAGTAATCAAAAACAACAATCCCGGGAGGAACATACCGTTCCTCCCGGGAAATCTTTCTGCCAACAAAAAAGGACATCCTGAGGATGTCCTTTTTTATTACATTTGGGAGATACGCAGGAGGCGTTCGTAGCAGGTCTGCAGGAACTCCTCTGCTGTGAGGTGCCGGTACTCTTCCTTATCCTGGGTGACTTCCAGAGTCAGATTGCCGGTATAGCCGTACTCGTCCAGCTTGCGCATCATTTTCTCATAATCGTAAGTACCGTCAAAGGGCAGCAGGTGCGTGTCCGGATTGCAGGTTCTGTCCTCCAGCGGACGGCTGAAGTTGTCGTGGATGTGGGTACAACAGATCTGCGTGGTGTAGATATCCGGCCAGCAAACGGTCTTGGTGTAGCAATGCTCGTGGCCGCAGTCGTAGCAGAAGCCAACCGCATCATTGTCATAATAGAGCTCTGTAAAGTACGCCACATTACCTGTCACCCGCAGGTTCTCAAAAGCAACCTTCACGCCCTTTTCCTTGGCGTGCTGCACAAGCCGGTCGTATCGGTCAAGTCCTACCTCTGTGAACGGTGGTTTCCAACCGGAAGAGACGTGGATAATCACAATCGGAATATTGTTCGCCGATGCAGAATCGATGGTCTGCATCATCGCTTCCAAAATATAAGGATCTTCTTCCGACAGCCACATATCGTTGATCTTGCCAAAGGGAGCATGGATAAACTCCAGCTCAAGACCTAATTCATCTGCTCTTTCCTTCAGCTTCCTTACCGGCTCCTGCTGCCAGCTGGCAATAAACACACTGTCGAAACCTGCCTTCTTAATCAGGGGCAGAGCGTCCCGCTCGGAAATCCCCTTAAGGCAGTGGGCATTGATGCCTAATTTTCTTTTCATTACATATTCTCCATCTTGTCCAGTGCTTCCTTAACAAAGAAACTACCGCCGATGGCTGCGATCTTGTCAAAAGCCAGGAATTCGTCAATATTACTTCTGTCCACGCCGCCGGTGGGAATAAACTTCACCTGGGGGAAGGGTGCGGACAGCGCCTTCAGCGCCTTCAGACCGCCGTAGACATTGGCGGGGAAGAACTTAACAGTGGTGATGCCCAGATCCAGCGCCTGCATGATCTCGGTAGGGGTCACACATCCGGGATAGTAAGGAACGTTGTTCTCCTTACAGACCTCTGCCACAGCCACACTCAGGCCGGGAGAGACAATAAACTGGGCGCCGGCATCCAGGGCAGCGCGGCACTGTTGGGCATTGATAACGGTACCTGCACCGATGCTCATTTCGGGATAATGCTTGCAGGCATAAGCGATCGCTTCTGCAGCGCAGGCGGTGCGGAAAGTGATCTCCGCGGTGTTGATGCCGTTATTCTTCAGAGCGGTGAGGATCTTATCGGTCTCGCCCAGCTCTTTAATGACAACTACGGGTACAAACTTTTCCATATTACCACCTCTTACACGCCAGAGTATGCAGCAAAGCCACAGTCGATGGGTAGAACCACACCGGTGATGGCAGAAGCTGCCTTATCGTCGGTCAGGAAGAACACGCCGCCCAGCAGTTCGGCAGAGTCCACGAAACGGCCCATAGGAGTGCCGTTGAGGATCTTGGCGGAACGGGCAGTGGGAGTGCCGTCCTCGTTGAACAGCAGCGCGCGGTTCTGATTGGACACCAGGAAGCCGGGAGCGATGGCATTGCAGCGAATGCCGGTGCCGGCAAAGTGGGTTGCCAGCCACTGGGTGAAGTTGGAAATGCCTGCCTTGGCGGCAGAGTAAGCAGGGATCTTGGTCAGAGGGATATAGGCGTTCATAGAAGAAATGTTCAGAATGTTGCCGGCCTTGCGTGCCACCATATCCTTAGCAAAGGTCTGGGTGGGCAACAAAGTGCCCTGGAAATTCAGCTTGAACACAAAGTCCACACCGCCTGCATCCAGATCGAAGAAAGTCTTGCTGCCTTCTTTTGCCTCGTGCTGATACTCATTATCGCAGGTTGCCCGGGGATTGTTGCCGCCGGCACCGTTCACCAGAATGTCACAGGGACCCAGGTCCTTCAGAACTGCCTGGTGGACTTCCTCCAACGCCTCTGCATCCAGTACGTTTGCCTTATAACCCACACAGGTAAAACCCTCAGCGGTGAGCTCATCAGCCAGCTTCTTCACAGCTTCTTCGTTCAGATCCAGCGCTGCTACCTTAGCGCCGGCCTGGGCATAGGCACGGGCCATATCGCCGCACAGAACACCGCCTGCGCCGGTGACTACGACCACCTTGCCGGTAAAATCTACATTCAAGGGAAGATTCATCATTTTCGTTACCTCCAGTTATTTATTTGCCATTTTGTCCAGCATATCCCAGACACCCAGCATATACATAATACCCAAAGCGCGGTCATACAAACCGTAGCCGGGGCGGACATTGCCGGGACCCTCATCCCACAGATGACGGCCGTGGTCGGGACGGATGTAACCCTCAAAGCCGCAATCGTGGTAGGCCTTCAGGATATCGAGAATACCGGTATCACCGTCGCGATCCCGGTGGGAGGCTTCGGAGAAATCACCGTTTTCAAAGTGCTTAACATTGCGGATGTGGGCAAAAGCGATCCGGTCGCAATGCTTGCGGACAATGTCTGCCACATTGTTGTTGGGGTCGGCATTCAGACTTCCGGAGCAAAGGGTCAGGCAGTTGTAGGGATTGTCCACCATCTTCAGGAATCGGTCAATATTGGGCTCGTTGATCAGCAGACGGGGCAGACCGAAGATGTCCCAGGGGGGATCATCCATATGGATGGCCATCTTTACATCGCATTCCTCGCAGGTAGGCATGATAGCCTCCAGGAAGTATTTCAGGTTCGCCCAAAGAGTCTCATGATCCACATGGGCATAGTCCTTGAACAACTGATCCAGCTTTGCCATACGCTCAGGCTCCCAGCCGGGGAAGGACATATTGTACTTCTCGGTAAAGTCCAGGATGTACTTTGCCATGGCGTTGTAGTCGTCCTGGATCATACCCTTTTCATAGAACAAAGCGGTAGAACCGTCGCCGATCTCGTGGAACAGATTGGAGCGGGTCCAGTCGAAAATCGGCATAAAGTTGTAGCAGATCACCTTGACACCGTACTTTGCCAGGTTGCGGATGGTGGTCTTATAATTTTCAATGTACAAATCCCGGGTGGGTTTGCCGATCTTAATGTCATCGTGGACATTGACGGATTCCACCACATCGATGCAGAACCCGTACTCGTCCAGCTGACGCTTTACCTCGGCGATCTCCTCTTCCTCCCAGATCTCACCGGGCATTTTATGATGTAGCGCCCAGACAATGCTGGTAACGCCGGGAATCTGTTTAATATCAGAAAGCTTTATCTTGTCGTTGCCCTCTCCGTACCAACGGAAACCCATTTGCATTGGCATATCTCTTTCCTCCTATATGTTAAAATAACGTTTTGCGTTTTCATAGCAGATACCGGAAACGATCTGCGTTAATGCTTTTTCATCTGCCGGATACTCTCCGTTTTCCACCCAGGTGCCTATGAGATCGCACAGTATTCTGCGGAAATACTCGTGGCGGGTGTAGGACAAAAAGCTCCGGGAATCGGTGAGCATACCGATGAAATTACCCAGCAGGCTCAGATTGGCAAGGCTTGTCAGCTGCTCCTGCATGCCGGTCTTGTTATCGTTGAACCACCAGGCGCTGCCGTGCTGGATCTTACCGGGTACTTCTCCTTGGAATGCACCCATCAAAGTATCGATAAAAGCATTGTCGCCGGCATCCAGACTGTAGATCACCGTTTTGGGGAGCGCCTTATCTGCATAAAGCGCGTCCAGCAGCTTTGCAAGAGCACTGCTGCCGTTGTGGGGGCCGATACAGTCGAATCCGGTGTCCGGACCCAGCGCTTTCAGCATTGCGGAATTGGGATTGCGCAGGCAGTTGTAGTGCAGCTGCAGCACCCAGCCCTTTTCGTGATAGCACTTCGCGCAAAACACAAGCAGATCCGTTTTCAGAACCTCTGTTTCTTCCACACTCAGTGTATTACCGGCTAAAGCCTTTGCCATCACGCCCTGGGCATCCCCTTTGCGGAACACCATATAATCCAGGCCGTGATCACTGGCCCGACAGCCGCAGATATCAAAATAGTCGATCCGGTTTTTGAGCGCTTTCTTCAGGGACGCAAGATCGGTAACCTTCACACCGGACACCTGAGCAAGCCGGCTGAGATAATTCTTCCAATCCGGCTTTTCCGCGTTCAGCGCCTTATCCGGTCGGAAAGTGGGCGCCACCGTAGCGGAAAACGTGGGATCTGCTTTCAGCTTTTGATGCCATTGCAGATCATCAATAGGATCGTCGGTGGTGCCGATAAATGCTACATTACTCTTGGTGATCAACCCCCGGACACCCATATCCGGCTGCGTCAATTTTTCATTGGCGATCTGCCAGACAGTCTCAGCGGTATCGGCGTTCAGGACGCCCTGGAAACCAAAATAGTTTTTCAGTTCCAGGTGACACCAGTGGTACATTGGGTTGCCGATAGCCTTCGGCAGGGTCTCGGCAAACTTTTGGAATTTCTCCCGATCCGGGGCAGCGCCGGTGATATAATACTCGTCCACACCGTTGCTGCGCATTAAACGCCACTTATAATGGTCGCCTCCCAGCCAGACCTGGGTGATATTGGAAAAATGCCGGTCTTCAAAGATCTCCTGGGGACTAACGTGACAGTGATAGTCAATAATCGGCAGGGTCTTTGCGGCGGTATGATAGAGTTGCTTTGCGGTCTGTGTTTTCAACAGAAAATCATCGCACAAAAAGGGCTTCATAGCATGCCTCCTGTTGGCATATTTTTTCAATGATATTATACCCCTAAACATGGAAAAATTACAAGACACAAAACGACCCAAGTGTGTCACCGGCGTATAAAAAATAAACACCGGTTTTTGCGCATTTTCCACAAAACCGGTGTCATTTTGAAATCAGCGGATGGGTCAGCATAGAAATTGCAAGCCGGGACATTTCCTTAGAGGAAATCCGGAATTTTTGGCTGTGCCACTGGAGGATCATGGACATCAGACCGCTGACCGCAAAGGCCATAGCCGCCTCCCGCATTTCCGGCTCCAAGCGCTTAAACTGCCGGGGCATATGTCCCTCTCCCATAGCAAAGCTGTTGGCACGTTGCATTAAAATACCGCTAAGGCCACTGGCAGAAAGGGCATCCAGCAGGGTGCGCTTTTCATACCAAAAGGCAAAAAACCGCTCCAGGTCGATCTCCGCCCCCGCTTTTGCCATACCGCCGTAAAAATCGGACACATAAAAATCGCCTAATGTGTGATCAATCAGGGCATACAGGGCGCCGTCCTTACTGGCAAAGTAGCGGTAAAAAGACTTGCGGGGAATCTGCATAGTCGTACACAGATCACTGACGGTAATATCCTCGTAGCGCCGCTTGCACATCAGCTGCAAAAGGGCATTTTCCAGCTCCCGCTGGCGTCGAGTGGACTGCTCAGTCCGGCAGATCTTGTACACAGGCTCCCCTCCTCTTCCTTGATACTAACAAGTATAGCACAAAATTCCATTTTCGCAACCTCTGTTGTGTAAATTCGCCAAAAGCAGCCTTTATAAATTTCAACCGGGTGTCACAAAAGTGTCATTTTGTGTCTGTTAAACTTCAAAAAAATCCTTTATAATCATTATGATAGTTCGGCTATGTCCGCACAATTAAAGGAGGATATTTTTATGGCAAAAAAACAACCCGTTTTAGATGCCAACGGCCATCGCAAATTCGGTATGCGCGACTGCTTAGCATACGCTGCCGGCGACCTGGGCTGTAACATGAGTTTTGCCCTGAAAGGCACTATGGCGCTGTTCTGGACCCAGGTTATGGGTATGAGTGCCTGGTATTCCCTGCTGCTGATCATTGTGCAGGTTTGGGATGCCGTCAACGACCCCCTGATCGGTTCTATGATCGACGCAGACAAAAAGCAATATAAGCGCAACAAATTCCTGCAGTATATTCTGGTCGGCTCCATCGGCCTGATTGTTGGCGGCGCTTGCTGTTTCCTGCCCTTCCCCGGCGCACCGGTTTGGGCTAAGTTCATTATCTTTATTGCCGGCTATGTGATTTGGGACGCCTTCTACACCATCGCAAACGTTCCCTACGGCAGTCTGCTTTCCCTGATCTCCAACGACCCTGCAGACAGAGCTTCTCTTTCTGCCTGGAGATCCATCGGCTCTATGGTTGGCAATATGCTGCCCATGGTGATCCTGCCCTTCCTGATCTACAATGCTGACGAGTCCCTCAACGGCAACATGGTTTTCGTTGCTGCTCTGGTGATGGGCATTCTGGGCTTCATCTGCTTCCAGTTTATGATCCGCAACACCGAGATCCGTGTGGAGACAAAGGTTGCTGCTCACGAAAAGCAGGAGAAGTTCAATGTGTTCAAGGCTATGGGCAACTTCTTGCACAACCGTCCCGCTGTGGGCGCTACCCTGGCTGCTATGGGTATGTTCATCGGTATGCAGGGCGCTGCAACTGCTGTTTCCGTTACCTTCCAGATTTACTTTAAGAACACCGAGATCTCCGGCATTGTACAGCTGTTTGCTATGATCCCCATCGTTCTGTTCACCCCCCTTGCCCGTAAGATGGTTACCAAATACGGCAAGAAGGAACTGTCCGTTGTTGGCGCTATCTGCTCCATCATCGGCGGCCTGGGTCTGTTTGTCATCACCCCCAACAACACCAATCTGGACCTGCTCATTTATGTGCTCTGCCAGCTGGTTTACAGCCTGGGTCTGGGCATTTATTCCACCGTGTCCTGGGCAATGATGGGCGATGCCATTGACTATAACGAGTGGAAGACCGGCAAGCGCGAAGAGGGCGTTGTCTACTCTCTGCATTCCTTCTTCCGTAAGCTGGCACAGGGTGTTGGTCCCGCTGTGGCTCTGATCATTATGCAGGGTATGGGCTACAGAAACAACGCCATCGATCCCGAGACCGGCGCTGCATTCATCGATGTTACCAAGCTGTCCTGGGACTTTGCAATTGACCTTCGCACCCTGGTGGCTGTCCTGTTCCTGGCTTCTGCTGTGATGCAGTTCATCGGCCTGGGCCTTGTCTACAATCTGGACAAGAAGACCCTGACCAAGATGAACCAGGAGCTGGCTGAGCGGCACAGCGCCGAATAACTCCCTATTTTCAAATCGGAGGTTCTCTATATGAGACAAATTGTAAATTTGAATGCCAAGTGGTCCTTCGCAAAGCAGATCGAAGGCGTTGAAGCCGCTTGGGAGACCGTGGATCTGCCCCACTCCTGGAACGCCATCGACGGCCAGGACGGCGGTAACGACTATTTCCGCGGTACTGCACATTATACTAAGACCATCGTAAAGGCAGACCTGCCCAAGGCTGACCGCTACTACCTGGAGATCCGGGGCGCCAACTCCTCCGCCGATGTGCTGGTAGACGGCAAAGCCCTTGCCCACCACGACGGTGGTTACTCCACCTGGAGAGTAGATCTAACCGATGCGCTGCAGGACGAGAGCCAGCTTTTGATTGCTGTGGACAACGCTGCCAACGAGCACGTTTATCCCCAGATGGCTGACTTTACCTTCTACGGCGGCATCTACCGGGATGTGAACCTGGTCTGCGTCAGTGAAAGCCACTTTGACCTGGACTATTACGGCGGCCCCGGCATTATGGTGACCCCCACCGTCAACGGCGCAAACGCCGATGTGGCAGTGGAAGTGTTCCTGACCAACCACAAAGAAGGTCAGACCGTGAAGTACACCATTTACGACAAGGACGAAAAAGAGCTTTACACCGCCGAATCCGGTGATACAAAGGCAAGCTTCACCATTAAAAATGTCCATCTGTGGCACGGCCGCAAGGATCCCTACCTGTACTGCTGCGAGGCAGAACTGATGGAAAACGGCGAAGTGATCGACAATGTCTGCACCCGTTTCGGTTGCCGCACCTTTGAGATCCATCCGGAAAACGGCTTTATCCTTAACGGCGAGGAGTATCCCCTGCGGGGCGTCTCCCGTCACCAGGACCGCTGGGGCATTGGCAACGCACTGCTGCCTGAGCACCACGAAGAGGATATGGACCTGATCTGTGAAGTTGGCTGCACCACCATCCGCCTTGCCCACTATCAGCACGATCAGTACTTCTACGATCTGTGTGATGAGCGCGGTCTTGTGATCTGGGCTGAGATTCC
>JAZNZH010000067.1:0-2405 GCA_045594845.1 Faecousia sp.
CAATATTCCACGGACCCTGTTTCTGGAGACCGGAATCAAGTACGGTGAGCGTGTAAGCATTACCATCGAAAATGACACCCGCTGTGTCTACCGCAATATTATTCTCTTTGGCAAGAGCTTTGCTGATGTCTATGGGGGGGAAGCGCTGGCCTATGTAAACAGTCTGGACTGTGTTGCTGTGGCGATTAACCAGGGCTCCTTTGCCAGAGCTTACAATGTTGGTACCGGCAATTCCTGGCGGATCCGCATCGAGCCTTTCAAGGGCTTTTTCTAAACTGTATTTTTGGCGTTTGCCTGAAATAGAAAGATTATGGAGGTATAAACCATGAAAAAGTTTTCCGTAAAATCCATTGTTGCCATTGGTATCGGCGCTGCGCTGTTCTTTGTTCTGGGCCGCTTTGTCGCCATTCCCAGCCCCGTTCCCAATGTTAACATCTGCGTTCAGTATGGCCTGCTGGCTTTCATGTCCGTGGTCTACGGCCCCGTGGCTGGTGCCCTGATCGGCTTTATTGGTCATGCTCTTATCGACTTCAGCTATGGCTGGGGCGTATGGTGGAGCTGGGTCATCGCTTCCGGCGTTTTCGGCCTGCTGGTTGGCTTCTCTGCCAAGCTGCTGAAGATGGATGAGGCTGAAATGGGCAAGAAGGGCCTGATTAAGTTCAACATTGGCCAGATCGTTTCTCATGTCATCTGCTGGGGTGCTGTGGCTCCTGTATTGGACATCTTGATCTACAACGAGCCTCTGGATAAGCTCTTTGCCCAGGGCCTGGTTTCCGGCATTTCCAATGCAACCACCACTGCCATTGTTGGCAGCCTGCTGTGCGTTGCTTATGCAGCTACCAAGACCAAGGCCGGCAGCCTGACCAAGGAGTAATTGCGCACTTTTTTAAAGGCAGGCCATGTGCCTGCCTTTAATCATAGGAGGAAAATCCAATGGATAACGAAGTTATTATCTCTTTTGAGAATTTTGGGTTTCAGTATACCGCCCAGGCGGAGCCAACCCTCTATGATATTAATTTAAAGATTCGCAAGGGGGAGAAGGTTTTGATCGCAGGCCCCTCCGGCTGCGGAAAATCCACCCTGGCACATTGTATCAACGGTCTCGTTCCCAATTCCTACCCGGGAAAAGCCACGGGCAAGCTGACCGTTGGCGGACAAAATGCATCGGACCTTGGCTTGTTTGGTCTGTCTAAAATCGTTGGTACGGTTTTGCAGGACTCTGACGGTCAATTTATCGGTCTGACTGTTGCGGAGGACATTGCCTTTGCTCTGGAAAATGACTGCATCCCCACCGGGGAAATGCATAAGGAAGTGGAGCGGATCGCAGAGCTTGTGGACGTTAAGCGGGTCCTGAACCATGCGCCCCACGAAATCTCCGGCGGCCAGAAACAACGTGTGGGTCTCGGCGGTGTTATGGTCGGTCAGGTGGATGTTCTGCTGTTTGACGAACCCCTTGCCAACCTGGACCCTGCCACCGGCAAGCAGGCCATCGTTTTGATCGACGAGATCCAGAAGCGTACCGGCTGTGCGGTGATCATCATTGAACACCGTGTGGAAGATGTTCTGTACTGTCCTGTTGACCGTGTGATCGTCATGGGTGACGGACGGATTCAGTATGATGGTAATCCGGATGCTTTGCTTTGCTCCCGGCTGCTCCAAGACAAGGGTATCCGGGAACCACTGTATGTTACTGCGCTGAAATATGCCGGTGTGGAATTGATGCCGGATATGCGGCCTTCTTACCTGCCGGAGCTGAAGCTGTCCGAGCAGCAGAAGGCTCTGGTTCAGGCATGGTTTGACAAGCAGCCTGAGTCTGTAGCCGCACCCGAGCGTGAAGCCCTTCTGCGGGTGGAGAATCTGGATTTCACATACGATAGCGGCCACCATGCTCTGCGCGGCATCAACGCCATCGTCCATAAGGGCGAGATGCTCAGTATCGTCGGTACCAACGGTGCCGGTAAATCTACTTTCTCCAAAGTGGTTTGCGGTTTCGAAAAAGCACAGAGCGGCATTCTGGAATTGAAAGGTGTGGACCTGAACACCCTCTCAATCAAGGAGCGGGCTGACCACATCGGCTATGTTATGCAGAATCCCAACCAGATGATCTCCAAGGTTCAGATTTTTGATGAGGTTGCGTTGGGCCTTCGGAACTGTGGCGTAGCGGAAGAAGAAATCCGCCCCCGAGTGGAAGAAGCCTTGAAAATCTGCGGTTTGTATCCTTTCCGCAACTGGCCGGTATCCGCTCTGAGCTACGGTCAGAAAAAGCGCGTCACCATTGCTTCCATTCTGGTGCTGAAACCGGAAATGATCCTTCTGGATGAGCCTACCGCAGGGCAGGACCTGAAGCATTATACAGAAATCATGGATTTCCTCAGCGAGCTGAACCGTCAGGGTGTCACCGTGGT
>JAZNZH010000068.1:0-13014 GCA_045594845.1 Faecousia sp.
TCAGCACGCTTTACGCCCAGACGCTTAGCCTCGGAATCACGACCGTTCTTGGTAGAACCGCCGCCCTTATGGTGAGCGAAAAACTGAATACCAATCTTCAGCATGGTATTACACCTCCAAAACTTCGATATAATCAGGATAATCTTCCCGCAGGCTGATCAAAGTCAGCATCATGCCGGAGAGGACTGCCTGAACGGACTCCTCTTCATCGCAGGAAGCGGGGAGGGTCAGAGTGATGCGGGCATCTTCCTCGTTGACCCGAACCTTGGCTTTGGCACCGCAAACATCGTTGATGGTAGCCTCTGCCATGGTCACCACGGCGCTGATGGCGGCGCAGACGATATCACTGCCTGCTTCGCTGTAGCCGCTGTGACCGGAGACGGAGAATCCGGTGATTCTGTCGTCCTCAGTAAAAAATTCGCATCTTGTCATAATTACAGAGCGATCTTGGTGATCTCCACCTTGGTGTAGGGCTGACGATGACCCTGCTTCTTCTTCTCGTTCTTCTTGGCCTTGTACTTGAAGACGATGATCTTCTTAGCCTTGCCGGTCTTCAGGACCTTAGCCTCCACGCAAGCACCCTCAACAACGGGAGCGCCGATCTTGGAGTTGTCGCCGTCCAGAACAGCCAGGACCTGGTCGAACTTCACGGTAGTCTCGTTTTCAGCCTCCAGCTTCTCGATGTACAGGACATCACCCTCGGAGACGGTGTACTGCTTACCGCCGGTAACGATAACTGCTTTCATTTCTTTTTCACCTACTTTATATTGTGTAGACTCGCTCTTAGGGCGGGTGCAAAAGGCGCACCAACTTGAGCCCATTCAATGCGGCTGGACTATTTTAACAAGGAAAAGGGGAAAAGTCAAGTGTTTTTATAACTTTTTGAAGGAAAAAGTGAGGAAACCGACTTTCCCACAAGGTATTTTTCTGCAAAATCGCAAAAAGCCTTACTGCCCCAACGGGTTTCTGGATTTTATAAAAAATAAAAATGGGAATTTGGCGGGAAGATTTTTGCCAAAATCCGTGGTATCATATATATACCGGGAACAGACAAAGCGGGCACAAAAACCACAAAAAAGGGGGAATGCGTCACACAAACTATGGAAAAGCGAAAGCCGGAGGTCAGCCCCGGCACGATTTTGCAAGAGTTGGCCTTGATCGGATTTGCCAGAGTCCCCGATTATCTGGAGATCCGGGATGGCACATTGACCCTCCGGGAATGGGAAACATTAAGCGGCGCGGCCATCGCATCCATTGAAAAAGGTACCGGTGGCTGGAAGGTAAAATTCTACGATAAACTCAAGGCTCTGGAGCTGATAGGAAAGCACCTGGGGATGTTCAGCGGTACGGAAAATGAGGAACAGCCTGAGGGATGCAATCTGTTGGAATGTATCATAGAGGCCACCCGGGAGGAGGTGGATCTGCGTGATATACCGGAAATTCAGCAAGCGGCAGCTGCTGGCGATGAGTTGGTGGAACCGACCGAATCTAAAGAACTATGACGGTATTATATGCGACGGCGCGGTGCGCTCGGGAAAGACGGTTTGTCTGGTGGACGGATTTTTCTTGTGGTCCATGGCAAGCTTTTCCGGGTGCATTTTTGCGTTGTGCGGCAAAACCGTTTCCTCCTTGCGTCGCAACGTGGTGATCCACCTGCAGCAATGGCTGGGCGGTGTACTGGAAGTGCAGGAATGTCGCAGCGAGAATAAGCTGACCGTTACTGACCGTCGGGGGAATACCAATACCTACTATCTCTTTGGCGGCAAAGATGAGAGTGCCTATCAACTGGTGCAGGGTATTACCCTGGCAGGCGCGCTGCTGGATGAGGCGGTGCTGATGCCCCGCTCCTTTGTGGAACAGGTCTGCGCACGGTGCTCCGTGGAGGGGTCAAAGCTGTGGTTTTCCTGCAATCCGGAAGGACCGGAACACTGGTTCTATAAGGAGTGGATCCAAAACAGCCGACAGAAGAATATGCTGCACCTCCATTTTACTATGGACGATAACCCCGGCCTTTCTCCGACGGTGCGCAGCCGGTACAGCCGGATGTACACCGGAGTGTTTTACCGCCGGTATGTGCTGGGTCAGTGGTGCGTGGCAGAGGGACTTGTATACCGCTTGCCGCCTGAAAGGATCGTAGAGGAGCTGCCGACCCACGGACGTTACTACATTTCTGTGGATTATGGCACCATGAACCCCTTTTCTGCCGGTCTTTGGTGCGTTAACGACGGCAAAGCGGTGCGGCTCCGGGAATTTTACCACAACGGAAGAGAATCGGGAAAACAGATGACAGACGAAGAATATTATCAGCAAATCGTAAAGCTGGCGAAGGGGTTACCTGTGGAACAGGTGATCGTAGACCCTTCGGCGGCTTCTTTTATTGCAACGATCCGTGCCCACGGAGCGTTTTCGGTACGCAAAGCCAGAAATGAGGTGCTGTCCGGCATTCAGTTGGTGGCAAGATGTCTGCAGGCAGGTGTTTTGCAGATCAGCAAAACCTGTACAGATACCATCCGGGAATTCGGACTGTACAGCTGGCAGGAAAAGGGGGATGTGCCCTGCAAGGAGAACGACCATGCAATGGACGACATCCGCTATTTCTGCTCCACGGTTTTGCGAAGAGACAGAAATGTCAGAAGAATTTTGGAAGGAGACGACAATGAAGAAATGGCTGTGTGATCATTTTTTGCCCATGTGGGCAAAGGAAACGGTGCTGGCCGAAAACCGCAGGCTGCGCAAAGAAAATGAAAAGCTTTCCCAGCTTGTGGAGCAAAAGGATGCCTATATCCAGGGCCTGCAGCTGGGGATCCGGGCGGGTAAACGGATCAGCATTTATAACCGGGGAGGGGAAGCATGAGTATCTATGATTACGAAAGTGGCTTTGGCGTGGAGGACAAGACCAGTTCTGCCATGCGAAAGGCCATCGAGGAGTGGTTTTCCCTCTATTATGGTGAAAGCGGCGACGGCGACCCCAGTCAGCGCATTGCCTATACGGTGGTCAGCAAGATCGTAAAGACTGTGTTCGGGGAATATCAGGTGGCGGCAGATACGGAATTTGCCAAGGCGGTGGCTCAGGCGGTGGCGCCCTACCGTTTCCACGCATTGCAGATGATGCTGGTGGGCGGCGAGTGCTTTTTAAAGCCTAATCCGGAGCCTGACGGCTTTTCCTTTACCCTGATCCCCCGGAACAACATCCTGGTGTTCCGCCGCAATGCCCTGGGAGAACCCACGGATGTGGGTACTGTGGAACGCAGCACCCTGGGAAAGCACTACTACACTCTGCTGGAGCGCAGAACGGTGGATAATGAGGGTTATTTGACCATCGAAAATCATCTGTTCCGCTCTCTCAATGCCCAGAGTTTGGGCGGAGAGGTGGCGCTTTCTGACCATCCTGCCTATGCCGGATTGGCTTCCAGCCATCGGTACGAAGCGCCTATGGGCCTGGGCCTGGTAGTGATGAAGACCCCGATGCTCAACTGCGTGGACGGCTCTGCCGACGGCGTTGCGGTGTATGCGGCGGCGACCGGTCTGATCCGCAATATCGACCGCAATGAAGCCCAGCTCAACGGCGAGTTCCAGCGGGGCGAGAGCAGAGTTATCCTGTCTGCTGACCTGCTGGACGGAGAAAAGCTGATCAGCTGGCAGCAGGACGCCACCATGATCGTGGCGGAGGTGAACCGGGTGGCAGGGCAGGAGATCCGCGCCCTGCCGTATCTGCACTGGTGGACCTTCTTAGGGTGGTTTCACACCGTGGGAGAGGGCAGACTTTCTGCGGTGGTGGCGCTGCGGCGAAAGCTTCGCCGGGGGCAGGCGCTGGAACCTTGGGAAAAGACTTTTTACCGGGAAAACCGGGAGGCGGTAGATATGCTGCCCCGGTATTCCCGGCAGGAGCAGCAGGAGCGAGCCCGTTTGGAGCAGCTTCTGCAGCAGACCGAAGGGCCGTCTTCTGACGGCCCTTTAGGGAGGGAGTGAAACAATGAGCCAAAAAATAAACAACAAAGATCTTCTGAGCAGGCTGGAAAAGAACGATATGCAAGCGTTTCTCCGGGCTCTGAAAGATATGCTGAAGGATGCCACTGCCCAGCAGGAACGCAGCATTGCGGCTATGACCAAAACCATCGGTAAAGCTTTGGCTGCCTTCGATGAGGTGAATGTGCTGAAGATGCCCTCCTCCGGTGGCGGTGGCGGCACCACCACGCAGACCGAGACCAAAACCGTCACCGAAATCGTGGTGGGAGCGGGGGCGAACGCCTTGCTTTCGTTGGTGTCTAAGATGCCGGCATTTACTACGTTTTTGACTGTACTGAGCAAATTACCTGCGGTGCTGAGCAAGCTCTTTGCACCGGCAAAGCAGGCGGCCAGCGTATTTGAGCGGATCACCGGTATTTTCCGGCAGACAGAGCACGCCGGAGAACTGGTGCGCAAAAGAACAGAGGCGGTAACCTCTACGGTGGCGCGGATGTCCGGTGCCTGGAATACGGCAGCCACATCGGTGTACCAATGGCAGAAGGCAACCAAAGTCTTGGAGGAAAAGCCCAAGACGTATCAGGGAATTCAAAATCTGACCCAGCAGGTTCGAATGCTTTCTGACAGCTTTCAAAATTGTACCCGTGTTTCCAATACCACCATGCTGGGCATTCAGAAGACCTGGGCAACATTAGATAACTGGTTCGTATCCAATGTTGCCAACCCTGTAATCCGGGACACCAATAAAATGCTGACCAGAGTCACCGGCGGCTTTAATCAGGTGTTTACCAAACTGGGAACGGGAACCGGTCAGCAGATAAAGCCTCTGAGCGTGCCTCAGATTCCCCATCTGGCCCGGGGTGCAGTGCTGCCTGCCAACAAGCCTTTCCTGGCGGTGGTGGGCGACCAGAAAAACGGCACCAATGTGGAAGCACCCCTAGAGACTATCAAGCAGGCGGTGTCCGAGGTGATGGGTCGGGGAGATGTGGTGATCCGGTTTACCGGTGACCTGGCCCAGCTGGGACGGGTGCTGCGACCGGTGATCGCGAAAGAAAACCTGCGTGTCGGCGGAACGATGATCACGAAGGAGGTGATGTGATGGACAGTCGGGACCTGTTTATGATCGACGGCGTGGGCTATCGGGTCCATGTACTGAAGCTGACCCGAAAATTTACGGTGCTGGATACGGAAAAAGCCGGCCGCACTATGGACGGTCAAATGTACCGGGAGCCCATCGGCACCTTTTATAACTACTCTATGACTGTGGCGCCCTTAGGAGACAGCCAGGATCTGGAAAAGTTTTGGGAGGTGATCTCCAAACCTCAGAAAAGTCACCAGTGCCGTTTCCCTTACGGCCAGAGCACCCTAACCCAAAAGATGTACATCACCGGCGGTGAGCAGGATCTCGTCCGGGTGGGAAACAGAGGTAATTTCTGGGGCGAGATCTCCGTAAACTTTATTGCAATGGGACCAAAGGTGGTGCCCTGATGATTGAAGTACATTATTTGGATGTTGATCAGGAAATGGATAAAAACCTGATGTTTTCCGGGGAAAATGTCCAGAATTCTTCTGATCTTACTGCCTTGCCCCAATTGGAAAACAACCTGCTTTTCGCTACCTCGGAGTTGTTTGGCTGGCCCTTGGACGGCAAGCGCAGGCTGGTCAGCGAGACGGAGAAAACCGCTGTTTGGAGTACGGCCTTCAGCGGCCTGCAGTCCGGCTGCCTTGGGGCGGGTTCCCTGGGTGGCTTTACATTAAGCAGCCGGCATGCCGGTGTGGAAACACCGCCTTGTATGGAGGTGATATTGCCGAAAATCCACACTGTGCCGGGAATCACATTTGTGTTTGCACCCAGGGAGGAACAATGGTGCGCAAAATTGGAACTCAACCTGTACCGAGGACAGGAAACGGTACTAAGTCAGATGGTTTATCCCGACAGTCCCCGGTGTTTTATTCCCTTGCAGGGACAGCGCTTTGACCGACTGACTGTCCGGCTTCTGGAGACGGATGCCCCCGGGCGTTATGCTAAGCTCAGCAGACTATACCTGGGGTATATGCAGGTGTTTTCTCACGGAGATCTGGAGGCGGTGCGACTGGTCAACGAGGCAGACCCTACGCTGGATGCGTTGACTGTGGACGCTATGACTGTAGAGCTCCGGGATCCGCTGCAGAGGGGCCTCACACCCCGGCAGGGACAGCAAATGGTGCTGTTCCGGGACGGTCAACTGCTGGCGGATCACCGGATCGAAAGCTGCACCCGGAGGGATACCCATCGGTATATTTTCCAATGCCGTTCCTTGGTGGGACAGCTGGAGGATACTTTCCTGGGGGGTATGTATGAGAATGTATTGTTGGAAGACCTGCTGGCGCAGATCCTCCAGGGAATCGAATTCCAGGTGGACGAGTCTCTGAAAAGCGCAACCGTAACCGGATATCTGCCGGTGTGCACCCGCCGGCAGGCGTTGCAGCAGGCGGCCTTTGCGGTAGGCGCTCTGGTGAGCACCTGGGGAAGCCGGGGGATCCGCCTTTGCGCGCCACAACGGCAGATCACCGGCAGCTTCCGGGCAGAAACACAGTTTCTGGACGGAGAGGTGGAGATCGTGCCCGGCGTCAGCCGGCTGGAGGCAGTAGCCCACCGTTATGCCCCCAGTCAGGAGGAGGTAATCCTGATGGATGAGGAGTACCTTCAAGGGTCGGATATTTTGCTCACATTCCAGGAGCCTTATCACAGCTACCGGGTCACCGGCGGTACTCTTTTGGAGCAAGGCGTGAATCACATCCGCCTGTCCGCAGCCGGAGAGGTTACGGTAAAGGCCTGTCCTTATATCCACACCACTGTGCGCTACAGCCGCAGATACAACCCCACTGAGGGCGTGAACCGGGATCAGGTGCGCAAGGTGGAGCAGGCTACATTGATCCACAGCCGGAATGTCCAGGCGCTTTTGGATCGATTGGAAAAAATCTACACGCTGCAGCAGACTCTGACCCAGACTGTGGTGGTGGACGGGCAGTTTGTCGGTCAGCAGGTGGCGCTGAAAGATCCCTTCGGCGGCATTGTGCAGGGCTATATCACCGCCATGGAAAATGAATTGACCCCAGGCGGACAAACCGCTCGGATTACAGTGTTGGGAGAGCAGTTCTCTCCCCAGATCGCGGTGGGATATGCCGGTATGCTGTACGCAGGGGAAAAGGAGGTATGCCTATGAACCTGGTGACAGACAGAACCCGGGAGGATGTGCTGGTTGGGAACGATAAGGGGCGCTATTCCCCCGGGGATCTGGACCGGGTGGAACGGATGGTCCAGGAACTGTGCAGACAAATGGAATTGCTGGATATCCATCTGCAGCTATCGGTGTTTACCCGATGGTATCAAACCCGAAATGTCCCTACCCGGGAGACAATGAAAAGGTATCTGGGCAATGTCCGCAGTGTGTCAGAGCATTTAGATCTGTCTGCGGAGCTGCCGGAAAGTATGGAGAATTTAGACTGGCAGGGCGCTAACCGAATTGAACAGGCGCTGCAAAAAGCGCAGGAAAAAATCCGGAGTGTCCTGCAAACCTATCAAATGAGCGGCGAGTTGTTTGCCGGAGAGGAGAACGGAATATGAAAGACAGAGTACCCGGTGCGCCGGGTCAATATAAGGCAGTGATCACGCCTCAGGAGCAGCAGAAACTCTCTGCGGCAGAGCCATTTATCATTACCCTGACCCGGGATGATCACCCCGTGACAGAGGGCACACCCTACAGCAAGGCTGCGGTGCTGCCGGATATCCTGGCGGCATCTTTGTGTCCCGATGTGGAAGACCCCACTCCTGCGGACGCTTTTGCTGCTTTACACAAAAAAGCATTGGAATCCATAGACTATCCCGGTTGCTACTACCGGGTTGTGGAGGGGGAAACAGAGTGGCTCAATCCTCCTATGCTGCTGGGGGAGGAGTACCGCACTGCAAGACGCCATAAGGGTAAACCTGTGTATGAAAAGCTGCTGGATCTAGGCCAATTGCCTGCAGGCTCTGCCGGTTCAGCGAGCATAAAATGGTGCGATGCCGGTGCCAGGGTAGAAAATGTTATTGCCTGGAATGCTACGGTTCTAAAAGAGGTTGGAAATGACGATGAAACGGGCTTCGTTCAGGAAAAACTTCCTTATATCGATTCCAGCACAGGCGTAGCACTCTATACAATTGCTTTCCATAGTGTCAACAATGTGGTCCTTCGGGCCAGAGGAACGGCAGAAAAAATGGGCAATGTGAATTTGTGGATGTGCTATACGAAGGGGGGAACTGCATGAAGGTGATCGAATATGCCTATGTTTGCGGTACAAAGACATTGCAGGTGCGCATCAGTTATAGTGAAGAGAATCTGCAAATTGCCAAAAGAGAGGCAGTGGACGGCGTGTACACCGTGAGGGAGGTGCCGGAAGATGGCGTATGTTAAACAGAATTTCACCGACGGCACTATCCTCACCGCCCACCACCTGAACCATATGGAAGAGGGGATCGCGGAAGCGATCCCCCAGGTTACATATCAGGACGCCGGTAAATTCCTCCGGGTTTCTCAGGCGGGTGTTTGGTGCGCCGAACAGCTGACAGATGTTTCAGAGGTGGGAGCATGACGGACTATGTGCTGATGCCCGGCGTCCACTACCGGGATATCTGTAATGCAGTGCGGAAGAAATCCGGAAAAACCGAGCTGCTGCGTTCCGGTGAATTGGCCGACGAGATATTGAATCTTTCTGACGCTTTTTATGATGCTTTTTGGGATGTATATCAGCAAAACGGGGAACGGGTCAATTATTACCAGCGTTTTGCGCAGGACGGTTGGAACGATGCTACTTTTCAACCTAAATACCCTATTATCTGCAGAAATGGCAGCACCAACGGACGTTCAGTGTTTTCTAATGCCCGTATGACCTGTATTTCGGTGCCGGTAATCATCACCGGAATCCCGGCACAGGAGACATTCTACCGCTGCACAAAGCTGGAGACGATCTCCTGCCTGGTGCTGGACGGCGTAACAGACTGTACCGGTATTTTTAACGGCTGTTCTGCGCTGCAGAATCTGAATATTGAGGGCAGTATCGATGTGAATTTCAGCCTGTCTGCTGCGGAATTTCTGTCAGCAGAGAGTGTGCAGAAGGTGCTGGATTGCCTGAAAGATCTTACCGGACAGACCACCCAGATACTTACTTTGCACAACACCGTCGGCAGCGCGCTGACCGATGCCCAAAAGGCGGCTGTTACCGCAAAAAATTGGACGCTTGCGTATTAAAGGAGGACAAAAATGAAAACACAAATCGTCAGTCAGAGAATCCTGACAGCAGGGGAGTCCTGCGTTCTGACAAACGGCCAAACCTATGCCAAGACTGTGGTGCTTCCTGAGGATGCAGATTACACCGTGTGGCAGGAGATTTCGGAGGAGGAAGTGCCGGATGAGTTTTAGAATTGCTTACGGAGCCGGGCATTTTCGGCATACCCCCGGTAACAAGGTGGCAAAGCAGCTGGATCCCAATGAGACCCGGGAATGGGTACTCAACGACCGGGTGGCACGGCATTTTGCGGAGGCTGCAAAGCAGTATGAGGGAGTGGAGCTTTTGCGCACCGACGACCCCACCGGACAGGTGGATGTGGGGCTTTCTGCCCGTTGTCAGAAGGCCAATGCCTTCGGTGCGGATTTTTGCCTTTCTATCCACCATAATGCCGGAGCAAATTTGACCAATGCCGGTGGTGTCGTGGCCTTTTCCTATCCTCAGAGCAAAGCAGGCGCAGCCTACCGCGATGCTATTTACGATGCCTGTCTGGCAGCCGGCGGCCTGCGGGGCAACCGGGCGCTGCCTAAGGCCACCGCAGGCTTTTATGTGCTGCGCTATACCCAGGCGCCTTGTGTGCTGATGGAGTACGGCTTTATGGACAGTAAGCTGGATGCGCCGGTGATCCTGCAGGAGGAATACTCCCGGAAGATGGCCTATGCCACTATGGCAGCCATAGCCCAAGTGGCAGGACTTGAAAAAAAGGATGCCACCGCAGTGCCGGAGAATTATCCTATGGAGACCTTTATCCGAGAAGTGCAGGCAGCTGTCGGTGCAGCGGTTGACGGCATTGTCGGACCGGAGACGTTGGGGAAAACCGTGACGCTTTCCGTAGAGAAAAACGTCACCCATCCGGTGGTGGAGCCGGTGCAAAAACGCTTGGCAGCGCTGGGATATTCTCAGGTAGGTGAGGCCGACGGTGTGATCGGCCCAAAGTTCCGGGCAGCGGTGCTTGCCTTCCAGCAGGATAACGACTGCTGGCGCGACGGCATTATCACCGCCGGCAATAAAACCTGGCGAAAGCTGCTAGGACTGGAGTAGGGGAGGCGTACCAATGAGTGAAGCAATTACTGTGGCTTTGATCACCGGTGGACTGTCTCTTGCCGGTGTGATCGTCACCTGCCTTGCCACTGCCAAGAAAAATGAAAACGCGGTGCGGATCAGTCAGGCGGTCACCGATACCAAGATCGACGAACTGACCCGGGAAGTGCGGGAACATAACGGTTTTGCCCGACGGATGCCGGTGGTGGAGGAGCAGATCAAGGTGCTGAACCACCGGATCGCAGATTTGGAAACAAAGGAGAAACCATGAAAGAACTGAAGACCCAGCTGGCGCGGCTTTTAAAAGTAAAAACCATTGTGACGCTGGTGGTGATCGGGGTGTTTGCAGCCCTGGCCCTCAGCGGCAGACTACCCGGAGACAACGTGATGATCGTGGTGTCCATGGTGGTGTCTTTTTACTTTGGCACCCAGCACGAAAAAGATAAGTAAAAAACCGCCGGAGAAACAGACCGTTTCTCCGGCCTTTTTTGCGCTTTGCGCCCAAGGGGGAGAATTATGTCTACTAAATTGTGATAAATCACCACAAAACCTTGGGGAAGCCGAAAATATAAGGTGGATTTTGTTGAAAAATACGGAAAACAACTCGTTGACTTTTGCGTAATTTTTTTATATAATGTAGAAGAGTATTTGTGGGATTGTACCCACTAACTAAATTGGACTATGGAGAAAGGGGTTTTTCAAATGAAATTGAGAATCCGGCGGATCCTTTCGGCCGTGCTTGTGCTGGCAATGGTCGTAAGTTTCCTTCCTGCCTTTGACCTGAGTGTCAAGGCGTCCGCAGCGAGTTCCGCTGCAGAACCCACTGAGGCTGTCTTCGACTTTGTCGCAGATATCAGCCATTACCGTGGTAATACAGAGGTACATAATGCCAACAACAATGGCAAGTTCAGCAAGACCTCTGTGTATACCGACTATCCTGCAAAGCAAGGTTATGTTTTTGCGGGTTGGTTTACGGACGCAGTGAATCAGACACCCTTGGACAGCGGCATCAAGAATGGTAGCGCATACGCCAAGTTTGTTCCTGAGAGACTGCTGAAGGCTGTGGCGCAGGTCAGTACTACTACTGACTATACCACTGCATCTTCCGCTATGCGTTTCGTGGCAGCAGTTGACAGCCTGAACTATAACCAGGTTGGCTTCCTGCTGAATAAGGAAGGCTCCTCCAAGACCTACACCCACGGCGCAGTGATTGTGTATAAAACTCTGTCCGCGGCTCTGGAGGGCGGCTCCCTGACTCCCGGTTACTTCCATCAGACCGGTAGCCATATGTTCTCCCTGACCATTACCGGCATCAAGGACCAGGCGGACAACTATAAGGCAACGCCTTTCTGGATCACCCTTGACGGCACCAAGGTTGACCATATCCAGACTTCCAATAAGGCGGTTGAGATGGGCGTTGCTGCCAACGTGGCAGCAGGCCGGACTGAAGTTCCTGCGGATAAGGCTTGGTATAAGAACAGCGCAGATACTTTGTACATCTCCAATGCCGCTGAGTTTGCTGCATTTGCCGAGCTGTCCAAGACCAACAACTTTGCCGGCAAGACGGTCAAGCTCACCGGTGACATTACCTTCAACCCCGGTGTCGCAGGCGACAAGCTGATCAGCTCTGGTTCCGGTCTGCCTTATCTGGAAGGCGTTGAGGCGACTCCTACCGTTGGCTCTACTTCTGTTCCCTTTGCCGGCACCTTCGACGGCCAGGGTCATACCATTTCCGGTATGGTGGATAAGGTCACCGGTTATGCCGGTGTGTTCTCCGCCATTAAGGACGCAACGATCCGGAATGTGAAGGTCTCCCGCAGCACCTTCCGTGGCGGCAGCGGCGGCGGTGTATCTGCCGGCCTGGTTGCTGCTACATATGGCACCAGCACCATTGAGAATGTTGTGATTGGCAAGGACGTCAACCTGTGGGCAGCAAACAACCAGGGCGGTGTCGTTGGCTACAACCACGGCGTGCTGACCATCAATAATGCATATAGCGGCGCACATTTCAATCCCCAGTGGACCGCTAACGTATTTGCCGGCGGTATCGTTGGTCTCAATGAAAATACCGCAACCGTCAAACTGAATCTGACGAACACTCATTTTGACGGCGTCATGAACGGCACTGCCCAGGGCAGTTCCTTTGTCGGCGGTCTGGTTGGCTGTACGCAGCCCAACCCCGTCTCCACTCTGTCTGCTTCTCTGGTTACCGGCAGTGTGGGTATTGTAACCAGCACAGGCACTTTGTACATCGGTTCCGTAATCGCTTCCAAGTCCTGGACCGCTGCTAAAACTGTCACCTCCGGTGTTTATGCCACCAAGGCGGCAAACGCACAGCTGATCCGTCCGGACCAGAGCTTCACCGCAGGTACCGTTACCCAGGTGGATACGGCAACCACAAGCATCAATGGCACAGATGCATTTACGAACCTGAGCGGTCTGTTCACCGCAGATGCATGGAGCGCTCAGAGAGGCGCTGCTCCTGTTCTTAAGTTTATGGCTACCAGCGACGATATCGATATCTCCTGGTACGATGCAAATGAGACTGAGTACGTGATCACCACCGCAGCACAGCTCAACGGCTTGGCTTATCTGTCCGCCACCAACACCTTCGCAGGTAAGACTGTGAAGCTGGGCGCAGATATCGTGATGAACGAGGGCGATGCTTCCACCTGGGGCACTACTCCTCCTGCGATTGCCTGGACT
>JAZNZH010000069.1:0-9635 GCA_045594845.1 Faecousia sp.
TCCGGTGAGTCCACCGGTTCTATCGGTGTTGTTACCATCAACCTGCCCCGTATCGCTTATCTGGCTGCCGACGAGGCTGACTTCTACAAGCGCCTGGACAAGCTGATGGATATCGCTGCCCGTTCCCTGCGCACCAAGCGCGAGGTCATCACTCAGCTGATGGAGAACGGTCTGTATCCCTACACCAAGCGTTACCTGGGCACCTTCAGCAATCACTTCTCCACCATCGGTCTGATCGGTATGAACGAAGTGGGCCTGAATGCCAAGTGGCTCCGTGCAGACCTGACCAACGAAAAGACTCAGAAGTTTGCGCAGGAAGTGCTGGATCATATGCGTGAGCGTCTTTCCGACTACCAGGAAGCTTACGGCGACCTGTACAACCTGGAAGCTACTCCCGCCGAGTCCACCACCTACCGCTTTGCTAAGCACGATAAGGAGCAGTATCCCGACATCATTACCGCTAATGAGAACGGCACTCCTTACTACACCAACTCCTCCCACCTGCCTGTCGGCTACACCGAGGACATCTTCTCCGCGCTGGAGATCCAGGACGAGCTGCAGACCCGCTACACCTCCGGTACTGTCTTCCACGCCTTCTTGGGCGAGAAGCTGCCTGACTGGAAGGCTGCAGCTGATCTGGTCCGCAAGATCGCTGAGAACTTCAAGCTGCCCTACTACACCATGAGCCCCACCTACTCTGTCTGCTCTGAGCACGGCTACCTGGTTGGCGAGCAGTATATCTGCCCCCACTGTGGCAAGAAGACTGAGGTTTACAGCCGTATCACCGGTTACTACCGTCCTATCCAGAACTGGAACGACGGCAAGAGCCAGGAGTACAAGGACCGTAAGGTTTACAACATCGGCACCTCCACTCTGAAGACCACCGTTGCTCCTGTAGCTGCCCCTGTGGAAGAGACCTGCGCTTGCGAGGCTCCCAAGGCTGAGATTGCTACTGGTGCAAAGGCAATCCTGTTCTCCCGCGTGACCTGCCCCAACTGCCGTGTAGCTGAGACCCAGCTCAATAAGGCCGGTGTGGCATATGAGAAGCTGATTGCTGATGAAAACGTGGATCTGTGCAAGAAGTACGGCGTCAAGGGTGCTCCCACCCTGGTGATCACCGATGGTGAGAACCACGTCAACTACTACAGCGTCCCCGAGATCAAGAAGTATCTGGCATCTCTGTAAAACAAAAAAGGGTCGGGCATAGCCCGACCCTTTGACTGCTTATAAAAAACGGTCATTGCGAACCAGTGCGCACACTGGTGTGGCAATCTCCAGTAAAAGAGGTTAATGATTATGTATGATATTATCGTAGTAGGCGGCGGCCCCGCCGGCCTGACTGCTGCTATTTACGGCCTCCGTGCCGGCAAGACCGTGCTGGTTATCGAGAAGAACGGTTTTGGCGGGCAAATCGCATATTCTCCCAAGGTAGAGAATATTCCCGGCACTAAGGTGATCAGCGGCACCGAGTTTGCCGATGCCCTGACGGATCAGACTATGGCATTGGGCGCCGATGTGGAGCTGGAAAAAGTGGTCAAGGTAGAAAAGCGTGATGGTATTTTCTACGTTCATACCGAGGAAGAGAGCGTTTATGAGGGCAAGACTGTGATCCTGGCTGTGGGTGTTAAGCACCGCACTCTGGGCCTCGACGGTGAGAATGAGCTCATCGGCAACGGCATTTCCTTCTGCGCAGTCTGCGACGGCGCGTTTTATGCCGGTCAGGAAGTGGCTATGATTGGCGGCGGCAACTCCGCTCTGCAGGAAGCACTGCTTCTGTCCGAGGTTTGCAAAAAGGTCACCGTGGTGCAGAACCTCAGTGACTTTACCGGCGAGAAGAAGCTGAGCGATGCTCTGCTGCTCAAAGACAATGTGGAGGCAATCTTCAGCACCGTGGTAGTAGGTTATGAAAGCACCGATGGCGCACTTTCCGGTCTGCGTCTGCGCAACGAAGAAACCGGCGCAGAGAGCCGGATCTCCGTGGACGGCGCCTTCCTGGCCGTGGGTCTTCAGCCGGAGAACGAGCCCTTCGCTGAGCACGCAAAGCTGAACGATTGGGGCTACTTCGATACGGATGAGTCCTGTACCACCGCAACGGAAGGTGTGTTTGTTGCCGGCGACTGCCGCTCCAAGCGGATCCGCCAGGTAGTGACCGCATCTGCCGACGGCGCCATTGCAGCAATGGCCGCCTGCCGTTACTTAGACTAAATAAAAAGAGAAAGGCTTACTGCCTTGCTCTTTTTTAGGAATTTTTTGGGGTATGGAAATACAGGCGGTGTCCTTCAACACCATCCCATTCGAAATGCAGCATATTGTAGTAGGAGTCGTCACCAATGCGACATTCGGCGCTGGGGAGTATGTTTCCGTTTTGATAACAGTCAAAATATGTCATAGAATCATAGACGCGTTCTACGAGTTGAATGGAATAGCTGGTGCCATTAAAGGTAAAAGATAGGATACCGGAGTTGTTGACTGATACATCGGTAACTACCAGTGCGTCACCAGACCGGCTATCGTATGCAGTCACGGTTGGATATGTTTTTGTGATAGTACTGTAATCAGTGTAGTCACAACCAGAACATTTTGTCAAGCCCATGAAGTGACCTAAAGCCTCGCCTTGGATTTCACCACAAGCAGAACAGGTTTGCGGCTGTGTACATGTTGCTTTTTTCCATTGGTGTTCGGTTTTGCTTAATTGGAGAACTTCACCGCAGAAAGAGCAGGCGTAGGGGTTTGTGCAGGTGGTTGGCACAAAATTATGATCTATAGGATAGCCGTTTGTTTTTCCACAGAGCTTACAAGTTGCTGGGGCAGTACAGGTGGGTTCGGTGTAGCTGTGGGAACACTCTTTTTGCGTAGGCTCGGTAGGTGTAGGCTCGGTAGGTGTAGGTTCGGTAGGTTTCGGGTCAGTAGACTCCGGCTGGGTGGGGTCGGTCGTAGTGGGTGTAGTTTGTGTGGCGGGGGGAGTAGCAGAATTGATAATAGAAGAAAGCTCGATAGATTCCGGGAAGGTAATGCGGAAGGTAACGGCTCCGGTGGTATTCTGGTTGATATAATAGCCGATGTTATTATGCGTCTGATCAAAATATCGCGTGCCTTCATAGGAAACGTTATGCTTGGAGCTGAACAGATCCCATAGTTGGGTGGGGGATATACTACCGGGGAATGAGCGCATTACGCAGGATACATACTCTAAAGCGGAGTTATAATCACGGAAGAAATCGTCAGACAGGATGAATTGACAGTCTGCGTTCATATCGTACCAGAGCATAAATTCCGGGCTACTCTTGCCCCATCTGTTGTAAGTAAAGAACACAGATTCGCTGTCGAGAATATAAGCGCCGGTATAACCGGACAGTTTTCCGTTGGAGGTGTAGATACGGGAGCCGTCAGAGTCACTGGTGAGAGGCCAATTATTGGCTTCGGGGAATTTGGTTTTTACAAACTCAAGAAGTTTAGCAGGGGAGAACATAAAATCGTTTGCGGAGAAAGAAGTTTCGCTGATGTAGTTGTTGCAAAGAGTCAGGAATCGGTCACTGGAAAGAGTCAAAGTGTCAGAAACTTTTTCCATAGGGAAGGAACTTCTGGAAGAGTCCTGTATGGTCACTTGGGATCCCTGGACAACGATTTGCGTTGTAAAGCCCTCTCCTTTGTCGATAATGGCTTTGCCTTTTTTGGCATCAAAAGTTACACTGCTATATGGGGTGTCTGCAATATCCATCGTTTCAAGAGTAGCCACAATATCCGCTGCGGACATTGTGGACAGAAGCGAATGACCTTTGTTTTTTATGGTATCGGTTATGTATGTGTTTAAGGCAGAAGTAAAGGTCTGCTCACTGAAGAAACGGATTTCCCCGTTTTCAATTAAGAGATAAGAGTCTTCGTCGATGTCGCGAATACGCCAAAAGCCTTCCAGGTGATCTATCAGCGCTTTTTCGCTTTCAAAGGATGAAGAAGAACCGCTGCATGCAACCAGCCAAGGTAGGATGAGGCATATAACCAAAATAATGGCAAATCTCTTCATTTTTTCACTCCTAATCTTCATCAAAGTTTTTGTATCCTTTTCCTAAGTATACCATAGCTGAAGGGGGAAAGCAAGAAAAGCGTCGAATACGGAAAATAGGAAATCTTTTGGTGTAAAAAAGCAATAGACATTTCTCTTTGAGCCTATACTATGACGTGTAGAAAAGCATGGAGAGATTGTTGTGGATAAGAATGAACGAAGAAGATCCGCGCTGATTATCTTGATCACATGGCTGACATAGCTGATTTCTTATTTGGGAAGAAGCGACTATAGCGCCTGCATGCTCCGGATCCCAAACGATACCGGTGCGTCCCGGGCCTTGACAGGTATGATCTCATCGGTCGGCGGTGCAAGATTTTGCAGTTTTTTGCATTTGCGTTATCTGCTTGCTGCCTGTTGCTGAGCAAGTAGATTTTTGTACCTATTCCCATTTCTGTAAGATTTTTAAAAAGCAATACGGAATCAGCCCCGGACAGTATCGCATCAAGGCATAAAAAACACCCCGATGCATTGCATCGGGGTGTTGCTTTTAGAAGATCAGCATCAGGTGGTGGTCGGTTTTGCAGGTGATGTAGGAGAGAGTCTCCAGATCGGGGAGAACCTCAAAGATCTTCTGGTTGTCGATCAGGTCGATTTTCGCCTGCTCCAATTCATAATAACTGTCAAACCGCAAGGTCACGAACTTTTCAGAGCTGTTCTGCTGGATCACAGGCTTTACGGTTTCGTAGTCGTATTCCGGGAAACTCAGGCCTTTGTAGACAAAGTAGTTATACTTTGTGCCGGTGCATTCCGGGATGGGGGCATCGGGGTCGATATCGTAGGTGGAAGCGGCCAATTCTTCAGCGTTGATGCCGAAATAAAGATGGGAGTAGGGGAGCACATCGGCGTAGTCCTCACTGTCAAAGCCTGTGTCGTCCCAAGTCAGGTCGAAATAGTAGTACTCATCGTCCAGTTTGCAGTAATTCCACACGTGTCCATCTTTTGACAGGACATAGCTGCTGTAGCTGTTGAATTCCACGCCGCATTCAATGCCCAGCTTTTCCATAATGGATCGGAAAGCCAGGGCGTAGCCGCTGCATACGGTTTTGCCGTCTACCAGACAACCGTAGGCGGAGCGTCCAAGTTCTGCGGATTCATCGCTGGCTGCCAGGTCGTGATCGTAGCTTGCGCCGGCCATAATGGTATCATAGACATACAGAACTTTCTCAAACGGATCGTCGAACTCTTTGGCGGCCTCCACAATGGTATTCACTGCGTTGTCATAAGCGGGCTTTTTCTGTTGTGCCTCTTCGGCATCCATAATGTACCCCGGTTCAATGGACAGCTCGTAGTAGCCAAGAGCGGTGGTGGTCATAAAATACTTGAAGGAGCTGAGGTTAATCCAGAAATAGTCCGGGTAGGTGTAGGCCAGTTCCCGCATAAAGTGATTCATCCGATCCTTGGCCAGATCCCTTAGCGTTTCGCTTTTGTAAGCGCCTACCACGATCCGATCGGTTTTGTGCTCAGCCAATGCAGCCCGGATTTCCTCCCAGATAGCTTTCTCCTGCGTGTTGAGGTTTTCATATGTCGGATATATCCTGGGATTTGTGTCAAGGTTGTTTGCGGGGGTATCGAGGGAGGTCAGAATACCGCCGCCACCGCTGCTGCAACCGCAAAGTAAAAGTGCCAGTACCATAATGACTGCCAACAAGCGTTTCATAAAACCGCCTCCTTTTACCAATAGGCTACACCATTTTATGAGCAAAGTCAAATAAAAAAACCCTTGCCGCAGCAAGGAAGCATAAAAAAGAAATAACCCTCAACAAGTCTCTTGACCGGAAAGACTGTTGAGGGTTACTTCTCTGAACTCTTATTATCTAACATCATTGGTTACCTCTCTTTCTGCGGGATAGACGCGACTTTCTCTATGTTACTTTTTCACAGACCTTTTTGTTGTCAACTACTTTTTTTGATTTCTCTTTTGCTCGTATCTTTTGCCTCAGGGTCATTCGTACTTTAGCTTGGGATATGTGCGATTCAGAGTATTTGCAGGGGATTGGTCATTGCGGTCTGTTTTTTTGAATTCCTTCCGTTTGTAAATTCAAAAATTTTTGCTTTTGGGTTTTATGTGATCGGAAGCTTAGTTTGGAAAGTCCGTCTTTCGATCCTGTTTTTCATCAGGATCTAAGGTGTATCAGATCATTGGTATCACCTCTTTGTGTCTATATAATAGCACACAACTTTGCAAGTTGCAAGATGTAAAATTGCATAAAGTATAAATATGTCATTAGTGCAAAAGGTAGAATGCAAGGAAAATGAAATAAAATATGTTGACAACTTGCAAAGCTGTGTGCTATGGTAAATGTGTTGGGGCAGCCATCCGGCTGCCCCACGTTCTTTTTGCGATTATGACAGGATACCGTTTGCCAGGGATGCCACCAGGGCATACATCTCCTCTTTGTTGGTGGCGCACTGGGCTCTGTCCAGGATCGCCTGCTTTTCTGTGTGGGAAAGCTGAGCATAGCGGTTCATCGCTGCGGTGTTCTGATTCAAATAAAATCCAAATCCGACAGGCACATCGTTTTGGGGCATAGTCATTCCTCCTTCTTGTGGTGAGATTACCATCCCCAAAAAGGACGGTTTTTATGCATGAAAATCCCCATAACAGTGCAAAAGTCAACGGTTGAAATGGATTGACGGATTTCCAAATTTATACTATACTAAAGGTGTACCCAGCAAGCTTGTGTCATCAATCGTAAAAAGGGCGATAACGATATGATTAAGTACGAAATCGAAGGCGGCATCAATATCAAGCTGGGCGACTAAAAAACCGATATACAGAAATACATAGGTATAACACGGAAAGAATAGCGAGAAAGGATAAAGTATGGAAAATTTACACAATCAACTGATTCAGGCATGTGAGTATTATGCAATGCTGGACAGATACGATGATGCAGTCCTGAAACTCATGGACGAAAACATTGATATGGATATCGATTACGACAAAATTAAGAAGAAAGGCTTTCGCGCTGCACCAGGTATATTGATTATCATTTTTACAGGTGTTTTTCTGTTTCTTGCAAGCATCATTGCCAGCGTTGTAATGACTGTCGGTAAGCCTTATGAGGAGTTGGGCGTGATGATCGGTACATTGTTGGGCATTTTGGTTATTATGCTGACAGTTGGCGCAGTACTTATTTATAAGTTGGGATTCTGCAGAGCCCGAACCCGGAAGATCCAGCAGAAAGCCCGGCAGGAATGGCAGGCAAAAAACGGCGAGCTTAGAGCCAATAACGAAAAGACCATTGATCAGTTGATGGATGAAAGACAAGTTTTTGAAAAGAGAAATATCCGGGTGTTGGATTTTCTGCCGGATATCTACAGAACTCAGTTGGCTGCGGCGTTTATGGAGCGCGTAGTAAGAACCGGCCGTGCTGATACCCTGAAAGAAGCGATGAACCTCTATGAGGAACAGATGCACAGATGGATGTTGGAAGAGCAGGGCCATCAGCTGCTCCAGCAAAAAGAGCTGCAGACAGCGATGATTCACGATCAGCTTACAGAAATTCTGCAAGAGCAGCGCAGAGCTACGAATTCGTTGCAGAATATTGAGGCGCTTGATTTTTATAACACTTTCTGCAGATAACGCAGACAGGAACGGTATACAAAAAACGGGACGGCATAACAGCCGTCCCGTTTTTGAGATTCCACCAGGGTTTCCTCGTGGAATGGAGAATACTGCGTTACAGTGAATTCCCACATCTGCAACAAATTATCATTTAAATTTGACAAAAGTTAAGCAGGGCAATATAATGTCTTTGCAAAGACAAAGGAGGCAGAAAAATGCTTGTTTCAATGAAAGAAATGCTGGAAGATGCCCGCGTCAACCATTATGCGCTGCCTGCGTTCGATGTAAGCAATTACGATATGGTGAAGGCGGTGCTGGAGACCTGCGAAGAGGAGCGCTCTCCTGCGCTACTGATGGCGCTGGGTGTAGACCTGCAAGGTCGGGATATGAATCTGCTGGCATCTATGATCCAGTCCGCAGCAAAATATTTCAATATTCCTGTGTGTCTCCATCTGGATCACGCAACGGATTTTGGTTTTATTCAGAAAGCCATTGACGCAGGTTTTAGTTCTGTGATGTATGACGGCTCTGTGCTGGATTTTGAGAGCAACGCAAGAAACACCGCTCAGGTGGCAAAATATGCCCACGCCCACGGCGTTACCGTGGAGGCAGAATTAGGTCACGTGGGCAACGGCAGTGTGGGCTCTATCAGCGAAACCGGTACCGATACCGACCCCGGCGAGAGCCTGACCGTGCCTGCGGAAGTGACCAAATTCGTAGAGATCACCGATGTGGATGCGCTGGCGGTAGCCATCGGTACTGCCCACGGCGTGTATCAGAAAACACCTGAGCTGCGGATCGACCGGCTGGACGAGATCACCGCTGTCTGCGACAGACCTTTGGTGCTCCACGGCGGCAGCGGTACACCGGACGAGCAGATGCAGCGGGCTATCCGCCACGGCATTACCAAGATCAACATCTACTCCGATGTGGTAACCGCTATGAACAAAGGCCTGAAGGATAAGCTCAATTCTGTGGAGAATCCCGCCACCTGGCCGTTTATTTCCTTCAGCGATGCCCGCAAGATGATGAAAGATGTGATCCGTGATAAGCTGCGCACCTTTGGCAGCGCCGGCCGTCTGTAATAAAACCCCCGAGGTTGCTTTTTGCAACCCCGGGGGTTATATTTGTCAGATGATTTAATTAATTGACGGATTCTCTCAAATATACTATACTGAAGTTGTATCCCACAAGCCTGTGGTAAAAAAACGGAAAGGATGATAATGCTATGATGAAATATGAAATCGAGGGCGGCAATCTGCCTGTGGTTATTTGTTATCCTGAGGCAGGCCAGACACTTTGCTCTGAAAATGGCGCAATGAGCTGGATGTCCCCCAATATGAAAATGGACACCACTGCCGGCGGGGGTCTGAAGAAGATGTTCGGAAGAATGCTCTCCGGAGAATCTATCTTTTTGAATGAGTACACCGCACAGGGCGGCGCAGGCATGATCGCCTTTGCCTCCAGCTTTCCCGGTAGCATTATTCCTTACCAGGTCACACCGGGCAACGGCATCATTGTGCAAAAGCGGGGCTTTTTGGCCATGGAAAAGGGGCTGGAGCTGTCTGTCTACCTGCAGCGCAGATTGGGCAAAGGCTTATTCGGCGGTGAAGGCTTTATTATGCAGCGGATCAACGGCAGCGGCACGGTATTTTTGGAGATCGACGGCTACTGTAAGGAGTATGACCTGGCGGCAGGGCAGAGCATTATCGTGGACACCGGATACCTGGCTGCTATGAGCGAAAGCTGCACTATGGACATCGAAACTGTCAAGGGCGCTAAGAATATTTTTCTTGGTGGCGAGGGTTTGTTCCATACCCGCATTACCGGACCGGGTAAGGTGTACATCCAGTCTATGCCGGTGATCAATACGGCCCAGCGCCTGACCCCCTATCTGAACATTTCTGAAAATAACTCCAACTCCGGCGGCGGTATCAACATCAGACTGGGAGACTGACATAAAATCATAAAAAAGGGACA
Organism: Faecousia sp.; assembly: GCA_045594845.1. Classification (GTDB taxonomy): domain Bacteria; phylum Bacillota; class Clostridia; order Oscillospirales; family Oscillospiraceae; genus Faecousia. The sequence goes on from JAZNZH010000069.1 coordinate 9,612, forward strand.
CCCTCGGGTGTCCCTTTTTTATGC
>JAZNZH010000070.1:0-57556 GCA_045594845.1 Faecousia sp.
TGAAAGAAGGTAGCGCCCAATGAATTACGAATTCAGTAAAATTGAGAAAAAGTGGCATAAATACTGGGAAGAGAACAATACTTTCCACACCGATGTGTGGGATTTCTCCAAGCCTAAGTACTATGTGCTGGATATGTTCCCGTACCCCTCCGGTGTGGGTCTCCACGCCGGTCACCCCGAAGGCTATACCGCTACGGACATTATGTCCCGTATGAAGCGTATGCAAGGCTACAACGTGCTGCACCCTATGGGTTATGACTCCTTCGGTCTGCCCGCAGAGCAGTATGCTGTGGATACCGGCAACCACCCCAACGGCTTTACCCAGAAGAACATCGAGACCTTCTCCGGTCAGCTGAAGGAGCTGGGCTTCGACTACGACTGGTCAAAGGTGCTGGCCACCTCTGACCCCGAATTCTATAAGTGGACCCAGTGGATCTTCAAGAAGCTCTGGGAAGCAGGCTATGCAAAGCGTATCGAAATGCCTGTGAACTGGTGTGAAGAGTTGGGCACTGTGCTTGCCAATGACGAAGTTATCGACGGCAAGAGTGAGCGCGGCGGTTATCCCGTTGTGAAGAAGATGATGATGCAGTGGGTCATTGACCAGCCTGCCTTTGCCGAAAAGCTTCTGGAAGGCCTGGACGAGATCGACTGGCCCGAATCCACCAAGGAGATCCAGCGCAACTGGATCGGCAAGTCTACCGGTGTTGAGGTTGACTTTAAGCTGGTGGGCGGCGGTGAGTTCTCCATCTACACCACCTGTATTGAGACCATCTATGGCATCACCTTTATGGTGCTGGCTCCCGACGGCAAGATCGTCCAGTCCCTGATGGACCGCATCGAGAATCGTGATGAGGTGGAGGCTTACATTAAGGCGGCTGCCGCTAAGAGTGAGATCGACCGTACCGATGCTACCAAAACTAAGACCGGCTGCCCCTTGAAGGGCATCTGCGCCATCAACCCTGTCAATGGCAAGGAAGTCCCTGTGTTCATTGGTGACTTTGTCCTTGGTAACTACGGCACTGGCGCTGTTATGGCAGTTCCCAGCCACGATCAGCGTGACTTTGAGTATGCGGTAGCCCACAACATTCCTATGATCCAGGTTATTGACGGCCGGGATGTGACCGAGTGCGCATTCGAAAAGCAGGATTACCTGGGTAAGGGCTGCAAGCTGGTCAATTCCGAAGAGTTTACCGGCTTGACCGTTGAAGAGGCCAAGGAGGCTATCACCGCAAAGCTGGAAAAGGCCGGCGTTGCCCGCCGAAAGAATAACTACCACTTCCGTGAGTGGATCTTTGCCCGTCAGCGCTACTGGGGCGAGCCTGTTCCCTGTGTATACACAGAAGACGGCGAAACTGTGTTCCTGCCTGATGAGGAGTTGCCTCTGGTGTTGCCTGTCCTGGAGGACTATAAGGGTCGCGGCGGTCAGGCACCTCTGGAGAATGCCAAGGAGTGGAAGCAGTACGACAATAACGGCATCAAGGGTATCCGTGAGACTTCCACTATGCCCGGTTCTGCCGGCTCCTCTTGGTACTTTATGCGCTACATCGATCCCAACAACGACAAGGAATTCTGTGATCCCAAGCTGTTGGAGCACTGGATGCCTGTTGATCTGTACATCGGCGGTCCTGAGCACGCTGTGGGCCACTTGATCTATTCCCGTATCTGGAACCGCTTCCTCTATGATCAGGGACTGTGCCCGGTCAAGGAGCCCTTCAAGAAGCTGGTGCACCAGGGTATGATCCTGGGTGAAAACGGCATTAAGATGGGCAAGCGTTTTCCGGAATTTGTGGTCAATCCCAGTGACGTTGTTCGGGAGTACGGTGCGGATACTCTGCGTCTGTACGAAATGTTTATGGGACCCCTGGAGGTTTCTAAGCCCTGGAGCACCACCGGTGTTGCCGGTGCAAAGAAGTTCATTAACCGTGTTTGGAATTTCTTCACAGAAAGCGCAAATATTACAGATGCCGATGACGGAAAGCTGACCAAGGTTTACCACCAGACCGTCAAGAAGGTCACCGGTGACTTTGAGGTACTGGGTTTCAATACTGCTATTGCCCAGATGATGGTCTTTGTGAATGATGTATACAAGAACGGCACCTGTCCCAGAGAGTATGCCGAGGGCTTTATTAAGATGCTTTCCTGCATCACTCCCCATGTAGGTGAGGAAATTTGGCAGATACTGGGTCATGATAATACTATCGCATATGAGCCCTGGCCTGTTTATGATGAGGAAAAGTGTAAGGATAATGAGGTCACCATCGCAGTGCAGGTCAACGGCAAGATGCGCGGCACGGTGCAGATGGCCGCTGATCTGGATAACGATACTGTGGTCGCCAATGTGTTGGCCGATGAAAAGATCGCCCGATTCCTGGAGAAAAACGGCGGTACCATCTTTAAGACCATCGTTGTGAAAAATAAGCTGGTCAACCTGATTGTGAAATAAGGATAATTTTCTCAAAATTACCCTGAAAAGGGAGAAATCCTGCTTGACAATTGGGCTTGGAGAGCTTATAATGGAAAAGCCGTTATGGCCCTGAATGCATCCTGGATTTAGCCGGATGCCATCGGAGGGAGGGAAAACAATGTCTGAAATTCGCGTAAAGGAAAACGAGTCCCTGGAGAGCGCTCTGCGTCGTTTTAAGCGCAGCTGTGCCAAGGAAGGCGTTATCGCTGAAGTTAAGAAACGCGAGCACTACGTCAGCCCCAGCCTGAAGCGTAAGCAGAAGTCTGAAGCTGCCCGTAAGAACAAGAGAAAGTTCTATTAATTTTCCCTCGTAATACGTGCTTAACCGCCCTACAGATGTAGGGCGGTTTTCTTTTTGTTAAATTCCTGATACAGTCCTACACCGCACACGACACCCAGCGGCGAAAGAGAATCTGCAAACTTTTGTATATCCTCCGGAGTACGATAGAGAAGAAACTGTGCGCGATCGGTTGTGGTGCTGATCCGGTAATGACAGCACAGATTATCATCCCAATGCTCCGGTTTATCTGAGGTGATATCCCAATTAGCTTCTGTACATCCGCTATGGTTTATCTCCAGGCAAAGGGGTTCTGTGGTCACTTCTATCCAGATCTCATAGCCTTTCCATCTGTACAGATATTGCTCCATAGATGTGTCGATGGCACCGGGCGGAACAAAAACGGGGCAACCTGCCAAGGCATAATGATGAGAGATCCCAATACTGCAGGGGAGAGTGCTTGCGATATGTTTTACGATTTGCTTCGTTTGATCGTTTCCGGGCCTTTGCAGATCTAAAAGCAGCCGCTCAATACCAAACTGCTCCACCAATTCACGCAGCTCCCCGGCAATTCTGTCAGCGCTGTGGTCTGCTACCGGGATCAGGTCATTCAAGATTAGCATCCCACCCTCAGGAAAGCGTTGCGGGAAATTGGAAAGCCCCTGTCCGTAGGGGGAGAAATGACAGGCCATCCAGGCCGGGTGGGACGGCAGGGGAGAGGCGGCATAAAATTCTGCCGCTGTCATAGCAAGATATAAAGGACAGCCCATAGACAAACCCTGCCTTTCGTGATATAATACGCTAAAATCTATGAAGGGAAGAGGTAAGTTATGCACTTGTCGCTGCTTCCGAAAGTAATCGCGCCGAAACTGACAGCACTTTCACCTGCTTTTCTGCAGGAAAATGGAATCCGCTTGCTGATGCTGGATTTCGATAATACTATTGTACCGTACACTACCTGTATCCCTACGGAGGAGATGGACATTTGGCTGCGCCAAATGCAGGCGTCCGATATTCAGCTGTGTATCGTTTCCAATACCAAAAGGGACCGGGTGAAGACTTTTTGCGAACCCTACGGCATTCCGGTGATCACCCATGCTGCCAAACCTTTCGGCAAAGGAATCGGGAGATGTCTTAAGCAATATAATGCAGATCCCGCAGAATGCGCCTTGGTGGGAGATCAGATCTACACCGACACCCTTGGCGCCAATCTCAACGGTGTAACCTCTGTTTTGATTCCTGCCATCGACAATCATAATTTCTGGCTGAAGCTTCGCCATGTGGCGGAACTGCCATTTATATTTTTCGCAAGAAAAAGGAGAATTTCTTATGAACAACATTGATAAGTATTTGTCCCTGCTCAATGACGAGGTGAACGGCCTGCTGCTCACCAGCCAGTACAGCCGCCATTACGGCGCAGAGTATGATATCTCCGAGGGTGTGGCCATTGTTACCAAGGCCGGCTGCCGTTATTTTACCGACAGCCGCTACATTGAAGCTGCCCAGAACGGCATTAAGGGCTTCGAGGTGCTGGAGGTTAATCGGGAGAATCCCTATTCCAAGCGTCTGAACGATGCCATTGCGGATTTTGGTGTGACAACCTTGGGTTACGAGGAATCTTACCTGACCGTGGGCGAACTGATGACCTACGAAGAAAAGCTGAACGCAAAGCTGGTGCCTTTCAACGAGAAAATCTATGCCTTCCGCGCAGTGAAAGAACAGTGGGAACTGGATCGCTTGAAGAAAGCTCAAGAAATTACTGATATTGCATTTAGCCAGGTTCTGGAGCGCATCCAGCCCGGTATGACGGAAAAGCAGCTTCAGGCAGAGTTAATCTATTGCTTGCTGAAAAACGGCTCTGACGGCCTGTCCTTCGATCCTATCGTGGTTTCCGGTCCCAACACCAGTCTGCCTCACGGCGTTGCCGGTGATCGTGTGATCTGCGAGGGCGATTTTATCACTATGGACTTTGGCGCTATGTACCAGGGCTACCATGCGGATATGACCCGTACTGTTGCAGTTGCCTATGCCACCGATGAGATGCGTAAGGTTTATGAGACTGTTCTTGCTGCCCAGCTGGCAGGCCTTGCTGCATCCAAGCCCGGCGTTACCGGCGGCGACATTGACGGCGCAGCCCGCAAGGTGATCGCTGATGCCGGTTACGGTGAATTCTTCGGTCACGGCTATGGCCACGGCGTGGGTCTTGAGGTTCACGAGATGCCCGGCTGCGGACCCACCGGCAAGATGGTGATGGAGCCCAATATGATCGCATCGGCTGAGCCTGGCATTTATCTGCCCGGTAAATTCGGCGTCCGGATCGAGGATGTGGTGATCTTCACTCCTGAAGGTCATGAAAACATCACAAAGAGCCCCAAAAACCTGATCATTGTCTAAAAATATTTGGTTTTCCCCTTGCAATAGCGGAATAAATCGGTTAGAATATATGCGTAAATCTATGCGTTGATTTCTAAACAACATAGGAGGATATAGAAATGATTTCTGTCAGCGATTTTAGAAACGGTATTACCTTCGATATGGACGGCAAGGTAATGCAGATCATCGAGTTCCAGCACGTTAAGCCCGGCAAGGGCGCCGCATTCGTTCGTGTGAAGATGAAGAATGTCATCACCGGTGGCGTGACTGAAACCACCTTTAACCCCAACGATAAGTACCCCACCGCTTACATTGAGCGCAAGAAGATGGAGTACTCCTACAACGATGGTGATCTGTACTACTTCATGGATCCCGAGTCTTATGAGCTGGTACCCATCGAGAAGAGCGTTCTGGATGACACTTTCCGTTTTGTCAAGGAGAACGATACCTGCACCGTTATGAGCTACAAGGGTAACGTGTTCGGCCTGGAAGCTCCCCGCTTTGTGGACCTGGTGGTTACCGCTACCGAGCCTGGCTTTGCCGGCAACACCGCTACCAACACCCTGAAACCCGCTACGCTGGAGACCGGCGCTGAGATCAAGGTACCTCTGTTCATTAACGAGGGCGACAAGATCAACATCGACACCACCACCGGTGAATACCTGGGCCGTTCCAAGGCTTAATTAAGGAGTTATACTATGACTATTTCCGAGAAGGCTGCATATCTTAAGGGCCTGATGGACGGTCTGAATCTGGACACCGAAGAGCCCGAAGGCAAGATGATCGCCGCTATCGTGGAGCTGCTGGGTGATGTGACCAAGAAGCTCACCGATGTGGAAGATACCACCATCGCTATCTCTGACGAGCTGGACGAAATCGAAGAGGATCTGGATGCCATCGAAGACTTTATCCTGGACGAAGAGGATGAGGACTGGGATGACGAGGATTACGATGACGAATATGACGATGACTACGATGTAGACGAGGACGATTTCGACGACGAAGGCTTCGACTATGGCGACGAGGACAGCACCATCTACGAGGTGGAGTGTGTTTGCGGTGAGATCATCGACTTTGATGAGGAGACCTTGGAACAGGGCAGCATGATCTGCCCCAACTGCGGTGAAACTTTGGAGTTCGACATCGACGAGGATGAGATCTAAATATGAAAGGGTCAGGCAATAGGCCTGACCCTTTTTATGATCAGAAAACCCGGAACCGTATTGGTTCCGGGTTTTGCGTATTATTTAGCTTTCATAATCTCAGCCAGGAGCTTGTGATTCTTTTCCAAATCAGGAATCAGAACACTCATGCTGTCTACCCAAGCGCCGTAGCAGGCGTCGTTAGCAGGGATCTGTAACTGCTCAACTTCCAGTTTATCAAACATAGAAACCACAGCCATAGTATAACCCATGATTTCTTTGTCAGTCATATTGGTTGACAAATTAGGAAGGAATTTGTTTAGCAGACCATTGATCTGGGTTAAATTCATGGTCTTAGCTTTTTCCAGAGCCGCGATCATAATTTTCCGCTGACGTGAAGTGCGGGAGAAGTCACCGTTGCCTGTGTAACGGTCACGGGCATGAGTCAAAGCCTGTTTACCGTTGAGACTGTTTATACCGGCTTTCAGATTCCAAGCAGAAGCACCGGGGTTTTCCCGCAGATGCCGTCTGTTCATTTCGTTGATCTCAGCCTGAGTCAGTTCCACATCTACACCGCCCATATGGTCAATGCAAGTGGCAAAGCCTTCCATATCCACTTCCACGTTGGCATCCACCTGAACACCGAAATTCAGTTTGATAGTTTCGTTCAGAAGATCCATACCGCCCAGGAAATATGCAACGTTGATCCGGTTAGGACTGTAGCCGGGGATCTTTACATACATATCTCGCATAAAGGAGGTCATAGTCAGTGTGCTGTTGTGTTTATTCAAGGTACACAGGATCATGGAATCGGATCGGGAGTATTTTTCGCCGGGTCGGCGGTCAATACCGATCAGAAGAATGTTGACGATGCCGTCGTTCTTTTCCAGAGGATTGGGAATGTCACCCCACTGGATATCATCTGGATCAATCACAAGAGCATCATCCGGTACGGATTCCTTTTCACCATCCAAATAGTCGCTGATTTCGTCTTCATTGGGCTTGGTCCAGTCGCTGTCACGGTCGATAAGCTTTAGCTTATTACCTGCAAAAATGATGAACACCAAGCCCAGAGCCAGGATCAGGGCTAACAGAGAGCAGCCGGCAATCAGCAGGCTTTTGCGGGTAATTTTAGCTTTATTGGAGGGCAGGGGGGCAACTGCACCGTCGTCATCATCCTGCTCGGTTTCCGCGGAATTTACAGTTTCGTCTTCAACTTCTTCCAAGAGTTGTGCGATTTCTTCAGGCAACATATCGTTGTTCTGCTTTTCACTCACAGTAAAACACCTCCGTTTATAAGTGTAACTCACACATTATATAACAGATTTTGTGAAAAATAAAGCTTTTTTTAAAAAATTGTAGAAAAGAGAGTTATTCTTCAGGGCGAGCATCCAAAACAACAGACACAGTTACCTGTGTTCCGTCACGGTAGACTACCACTTTTACGTTGTCACCGGGCTTGTAGTTACGCAGAGCCATAGTTAAGGTGCCCACGTTAGTAACGCTGTGCTCATCCACTTTTACAATGATATCACCAGCCAGGATTCCGGACTTTTGCGCGGTAAAACCATCAAAGGTTTCTGCAACCTCAGCGCCGGCAGGTGTGCCGGTTTCCTTGTTTGCATATACATCCCGAACAGATACACCCAGGTATGCATAGGAAATGGTGCCGTTTTCTTCCAGTTCCGGCAGAAGTGTCAAAACATCGTCGATAGGAATTGCAAAGCTGATACCTTCAATAGTGGCACCGGAGGAACTTTCTCCGGAGTATTTTGCGGAGGTAATGCCGATCACCTGACCGGCCATATTAAACAAAGGACCGCCCGAATTACCGGAATTGATAGCTACATCTGACTGGATCATATTGGTGGATGTGCCTTCGGTATTTACTATGCGATCCTTGGCGCTGACATAACCGACAGTAAGGGAGAAGGAGAGAGAGCCAAGCGGGTTGCCGATAGCAGCAACCTGTTCACCAACAGTAACGTTGGCACTGCTGCCCAGGGTTACGTGGGGGAAGTTATTGCCTTCCACCTTCAAAAGCGCCACATCGTTCAGGGAATCCTTGCCGATCAACTTTGCGGCAATTTCCCGACCGTCGTAAGTCATAATGTGGATTTCTGATGCCTGCTCTACAACGTGGGCATTGGTCAGCACATAGCCGTCTTCTGTAATCAGGAAACCGGAACCGGTAGAGTAGCCGCTGGTAAAGCCGGTGTTTACGAGGCAGGAAACAGAAACCACAGCATCTACGTTTGTGGCATAGATCTGACTGGGGGTGAGATGAATGCCTGCGTCTGTGGTGCTGTCCTTGCCCGATAAAGCATCCAGTTTTGCCTGCAGGGCAGTCATTTGATTTTCATTTTGTGCCTGCTCAGATTCCAGATCTTCGCAGTAGCTGCTCAATGCATCCTGGTTGTCCTCCAGGTCGCTGCAGTAGCGGTATAGCATATATAGGAAGGTGCTGCAGCCGCCCAACAGAATTGCCAACACCAATGTGATGGCAATAAATGCGCCCAAAGATACCGTCCGCTTCTTTTTCTCAGGCTTAGGCTCTGGGTCGGAGAATTCGTCCAGAATGGGAGTCACTGGCGGCACAGGGATGGGAGCGGCAAATACTTGCTCAGGGCGGTTGCAGTTTATTTCTTCTGTGTTTTCAGTCTGCTCCGGGGACTCCTCCGGTGTCGGAGTGACAGAGTTCAGGTCCATTTCGTTTTCGTTCATATATATACCTCCGGTGTGGGTTACCTATATTATACGCACTGCTTATGAATAAAGTGTGTATAGGAGAAGAATTTTTTATAAAATGTCGTTTCAACTATCATAATCGCTTCAAACATTTGCGTCAAGTAGAAAATGAATGGTACAGAGATCCTGAACCATACTATACGGGGAGGGATGCTGATTGAAACGCAATGAGGAGAAAAAACCGATACCCTGGGAAGTGGCTGATCCACGCCCGCCGGTGATCCGTTCCGGTAAAACGGAATCGAAGGTCCATCGTGATGGGGATGATGACGGAGATTGCCTGAAAATGTCCGGATGAAGATCCGGACATTTTTGGTAAATTTGGCAGTTGTAAAGCGGGGAAATGTGTTATATAATATAAAAGTTAAAAAGGGAAAGTTTCGTTTGGGAGGATGAACCCATTGAAAAATAGAAATGAAGAGTTGAAACAGTATCTGGTTCCCGGTAAGCACGTACATCTGGTAGGTATCGGCGGTGTTTCTATGCGTCCCTTAGGCCTGGTGCTTAAGGAAATGGGTCTGACCGTAACCGGCTCGGATATGACCGCTTCTGCTTCTACTGATGAGCTGATCCGTAAGGGCATTCCGGTTACTATAGGCCATCAGGCAGAGAATGTCCTGGGAGCAGACTGTGTAATCCGCACAGCGGCGGCCCATAACGACAATCCTGAGATTGCAGCCTGCCGCAGCCGGGGTATTCCCATGTTTGAACGGGCGCAGGCCTGGGGTGTGATTATGCAGGAATATAAGCACGCTATCTGCGTTTCCGGCACCCACGGCAAGACTACCACTACCTCTATGCTGACCCATATTCTTATGGAGGCTGCATGGGATCCCACGGTTATGATCGGCGGATATCTGCCTCTGTTGAGAGCCGGACACCGGGTAGGCAACGGTGATGCCATTTTGCTGGAAAGCTGCGAGTATTGCGATTCCTTCCTGAATTTCCAACCTACACTGGCTGTGGTTTTAAATATTGAAGCCGATCATCTGGACTATTTCAAGGATCTGGCGGATATTCAAAAGTCTTTCCGCGCTTTTGCCCAGCTGTCCACAAACGGCGTAATTGCCAACGGCGATGATCCCCATGTGGTGCAGGCGCTGGAGGGAATGGATTATATCACCTTTGGTCTCCATGAGAGAAATACTGTACATGCCGAGAATATCTGCACCGATTGGCGCCACCTGGATGTGGTGTGTGACGGCCGGTTCTATTGCCATTTGGATCTGCAGGTCCTGGGTCGGCATAATGCGGTCAATGCCCTGGCGGCAGCCGGTGCGGCATGGATGCTGGGCATTCCCGGTGATGCAGTTTCCCATGGCCTTGCTACCTTTAGTGGTGCTGAACGCCGGATGCAGCATAAGGGTACTTACAACGGCGCAGAGGTCTATGATGATTATGCCCATCATCCCGATGAATTGGCGGCAACCATTGATGCGGTGCGTTCGATGGACTGTAAGCGGATCGTGCTGGCGTTCCAGCCCCATACCTATACCCGCACCAAGGCGCTGTTTAACGAATTTATAGAGCAGATGAGCCGTGTGGATGTTCCGGTTGTGGCAGAGATCTATGCAGCCAGAGAGCGCAACACGACCGGTATTTCCTCTAAAGATCTGGTTGAGAAGATTCCCGGCGCGGTTTACTGTGAGACCTTGCCGGAGGTTACCGCTTTCCTGCGCAAGGCTGTTCAGCCGGGAGACGTGGTGCTGACTGTGGGTGCAGGCGATATCTTTCGTGCCGGCGAAGCCCTTTTGAATGATGAATGAATGGGGGAGAACCTCTTGGAAAAGTTGAATGTTTGTATTCTCTTCGGCGGCATCAGCCCGGAGCACGATGTGTCTCTGCGCTCTGCTGAAGCAGTACTGAATAACCTGGATAAGGAAAAGTACAAAATCTACCCTGTAGGTATTACCAAAGAGGGTCAGTGGATCCTTTTCGGCAGCGAGGACTATTCTATGCTGCCTGGCAGCAACTGGCTGAATTGCCCGGAGAACTGTCCTGCAGAGATTTCCCCCGCAAGAGGTAAGGGCCTTACCATCTTCCGTGAGACCGGTGTGGAAAATGTGAAGATCCACGTGGTATACCCCGTGCTTCATGGCGAGAACGGCGAGGACGGCGCAATGCAGGGTCTGCTGCAGATGGCTGGCATTCCTTATGTAGGCCCCCATGTTTCTGCGTCTGCCGTGGCAATGGATAAGACCCTGACCAAGCTTGTAGCAGATAATGCCGGTGTTCCCCAGGCAGCTTGGCTGCTGGTTCGCAGCAGTGAACTGTCAGAGCGTATGGACGCCATTGTCACCCAGGTGGAGGATCGGTTTACCTATCCTGTTTTTGTTAAGCCCGCCGGTACAGGCTCTTCCGTGGGTGTCAGCAAAGCGGCTGACCGGGATGCCTTGCGCAACGCATTGGTTGCTGCCGGCGCATTTGATGATAAGATCCTGGTGGAAGAGTTTATCGCCGGCCGTGAGGTGGAGGTTGCTGTGCTGGGTAACGAAAACCCGGTGGCATCCATCTGCGGTGAGATTGACTCCGGTGCCGATTTCTATGATTATGAGGCAAAGTATGTAACCGATACCTCTGTTGCCTACATTCCTGCCCGTATCCCCGAGGATGTGGCAGAGCAGGTGCGGGAGAATGCTGTCAAGGTTTATCAGGCAATCGGCTGCAAAGGCTTGAGCCGTGTGGACTTTTTCGTGACCTTTGTGGGCAACGATATTATTTTCAATGAGATCAATACGCTGCCCGGCTTTACTTCCATTTCTATGTACCCCAAGCTGTTTGATGCCAGCGGTATTCCGTTTATGCAGCTTTTGGACGAACTGTTGAAACTGGCAATGGAGGCTTAAAGTGCGTAAAAAAGTAATTTTATCCATTTGCGGCAAGCAGGGATATATGGGCCAGGAACCGGAGACCATTGAGTTGGTGACAGAGGGTTATCTGGAAACTCTGGAAGACGGCTTTGAAATCACTTACGAAGAATCGGAGCTTACCGGCTTGGAGGGGGCAACTACCCATTTCCTGCTGCAGCCAGGGGTGATCACTCTGACCCGTACCGGTCGTCTGGAATCCCAGATGATATTCCGGGAGGGCATCAGCCACGATTCTCTTTATCAGATGGAGTTTGGCGCTCTGATGCTGACGGTATGCGCCAGCCGGGTGGCATATTCCCTGGATGAAAACGGCGGCACTGTGGATCTGACTTACAATATCGAGATCGAACACGATGCAGGCGGTGTCATTGAATACCACCTGGATGTAAAAGCAAAATAATATAACCCCAAACCAAACGGTTTGGGGTTTTTGTTATTTCATTTTGAGAAAATCAACCGGGTCGATACTTTCGCCGTTGCACGATACGCTGAAATGCAGATGGTCACCCAGTGCTGTTTCCATCAGAGAATTGTTGGAAACAGTGCCGATGGTCTCACCCTTGCGGACAGCTTTGCCGGCTTTGATGCCGCTTTTGGGGTCAAGGCTGGAGTAAGTGGTCACATAACCTCCGTCGTGACGGATTACAACAGTCTGTCCCAGTGCATCGTCGTTATAGACGGTGTAAACAGTACCGTTTGCAGCGGCGCAAACATCTGCGCCGGCGTTGGCGGCAATGTCAACGCCATCGTGGGTTCGCCAGTCTCTGGTGGTGGCGTTGTAGCTCAGGCAGTCCATAGCGTATTCCCCGATGGTCTCACCGGACAGGGGAGAGACAGTGGAAATAGAGATAGGGGCAGTGGGATCTGTGGGATCCGCAGTACCCTGGGTCGGATCCGTTGCTGCTACAGGAATATCGCTGTTGGCATCATCTGTGGGAGATTGCTGTGCAGACGGAGTTTTTGTGTCCGTATTTCGATAATACAAATAACCGGAGATCCCGATTGCGGCGGCGCACAGGATCAGGGCTATGTAGTAGCCCTTTGCGCCAAAGTTTTTAAATTTTTTGTTGTTCATTTGAACACCTCCGTTAGGGAGTATTTCCCTTTGTTGGTGTTTTATACGCAAATTGTAAAAAGATCGTGAAATGCTTGACAACCTACGGTTGCGTTTGATAGAATAATGCAAACAGGAGTTGCGAAGGTGTCGTAAGACACCTTTTTATGCGGTTAGGAGGAAATATGTATGTTTGATGTGTTGATTGTGGGCAGCGGTGTGATTGGCGCCGCCTGCGCCTACACATTGTCTAAGTATCAGCTGAAGGTGGCGTTGTTGGATAAGAGCAATGATGTTGCCAACGGCACCACAAAGGCGAATTCCGCCATCGTGCATGCCGGTTATGACCCCCATTCAAGTACCCGTATGGCGCGGCTGAATGTGGAAGGTAATGCGATGATGGGTGCGCTATGCAAAAAGCTGGACGTACCCTATAAGCAGGTAGGTAGTCATGTACTTGCTTTTAACGAAAAAGAGACCGAAACTTTGAAAGAACTGTTCCGTCGGGGCGAGGCAAACGGTGTTCCCGGTCAAAAGATCCTCACTGGTGAGGAAGCCCGGGCGATGGAGCCCAATCTGGCGGATACGGTTGTGGCATCCCTCTGGGCACCTTCTGCCGGTATTGTTTCTCCTTGGGAACTTGCTCTTGCAATGGCAGAAACGGCGGTCAAAAACGGCGTAGAGCTATTCCTGGAGCACACCGTCACTGCAATTGAGAAGAACCATGACGCATTTATCGTAACCACCGACAAGGGCATATTCCAAACCCGCTATGTGCTCAATGCCGCCGGTGTTCACTGTCAGGATGTTGCGGAAATGGTCGGCCCTGCGCCTTTTAAAATCCAGCCCAATAAGGGTGAGTATTATCTGCTGGATAAGTCTGAGGGTAGCCGTGTCAATTCTGTGATCTTCCAGTGTCCCAATGAAAACGGCAAGGGCGTTCTGGTGTCTCCCACCGTACATGGCAATCTGATCGTCGGACCCAGCGCCGAAAATGTCAGCGATAACGAGAACACACTTAATACTGCTGACGGTCTGGCCTTTGTTCGTGAAAAGGCAGTGCTATCTGTTCCCTCTGTTTCTTTCCGTGATAATATCCGGAACTTTACCGGTATTCGTGCAAACCACGCCAAGGATGATTTTATCCTAGAAGAAAGCGAGTTTGCTCCCGGTCTGTATCATCTGGCAGGTATCAAGAGTCCCGGACTTACCGCAGCGCCTGCCATTGCTCTGGAGATGCTGCAGTGGCTCAAGAGTAAAACAGATCTGACAGAAAAGACTGACTATGATGATACCCGTAAGCATATCCGTTTCAACGAATTGACTAACGAAGAAAGAGACCGTATCATTCAGGAGGATCCCCGCTACGGCCGTGTGATCTGCCGTTGTGAGACGGTCACTGAAGGAGAGATTGTTGCGGCGATCCATTCTCCCATTCCTCCCACCACTATCAACGGCGTCAAGCGCCGGGTTGGCGCAGGTATGGGTCGATGCCAGGGTGGTTTCTGCGGACCCCGAGTCCAGGAGATCCTGGCAAGAGAGCTGGGGCTGCCTTTGGAATCTATCCAGATGGATCAACCCGGAACTTATATCCTCACCGGCAGAACGAAAGGGGGCGAGGCCTGATGAAAACCTATCAGTTGGTTGTGGTTGGCGGCGGCCCCGCCGGCCTGGCAGCAGCCTGCGCAGCCTATGATGCAGGTCTGCGGGACATTCTGATCCTGGAGCGAGACCGGGAACTGGGCGGCATTTTGAACCAGTGTATTCATAACGGTTTTGGTCTGCACCATTTTAAGGAAGAACTCACCGGCCCCGAGTATGCCAGTCGTTTCGTGGAGATGGTAAAAGAGACCTCCGTTACGGTAATGTCTGACACTATGGCGCTGGACATTACACCGGAAAAGACTGTGATTGCTGTGAATTCTCAGGGCTTGCAGACGATTCAGGCACAGGCTGTAATTTTGGCAATGGGCTGCCGTGAGCGCACCAGAGGTGCGATCTCTATTCCCGGTACCCGTTGCGCCGGTATTTTCACTGCCGGTGCGGCGCAGCGCTATGTGAATATGGAAGGCTATATGGTGGGTAAGCGCATTGTGATCCTGGGTTCCGGTGATATCGGCCTGATTATGGCTCGTCGTATGACTTTGGAGGGCGCAAAGGTGCTGGCCTGTGTTGAGCTGATGCCTTATTCCTCCGGCCTGAACCGAAACATTGTTCAGTGCCTGGACGATTACGATATTCCTTTGTACCTTTCCCATACCATCACCGACATCCGTGGCAAAAATCGCGTAGAGCAGGTGGTAGTTTCCAAGGTGGATGAAATGCGCAGACCCATTCCCGGTACGGAAATGGTATTTGATTGCGATACGCTGCTTTTGTCTGTGGGTCTGATCCCCGAAAATGAGCTGACCCGCAAGGCAGGTATTACTATGGACAGACGCACCAACGGTCCAGCAGTTCATGAGAATATGGAAACATCCGTTCCCGGTATCTTTGCCTGCGGCAATGTGGTGCATGTTCACGACCTGGTGGACTTCGTGACTGCAGAAGCGCAGAAAGCCGGCCGCAGCGCAGCCGACTACGTACAAAATTCCAACAAGGCAACTGGAGAAGTCCTGACCACTGCATGCGGCAATTGTGTTACCTATACTGTGCCTCAGCAGATCCGTCTGGAGAATGTGCAGAGGAACACGGAGATCTCTTTCCGCGTAAACCGCGGCTTCCATGACAGCCGTATTTTGGTGACCTCCGGCGGTGAAGTGGTGGCAAAGTTCTCCCGCAGCCATATGGCGCCCGGTGAGATGGAGCATATCTCTCTGCCCAAGGTGCTTTTAGAAAAGGCCAAGGGCAATGACCTGACAGTTTCCTGCGAGGAGGTGGCACTGTGAAAGAATTGATTTGCATTGTTTGTCCCAACGGTTGCCACCTGAAGGTGGATGAGCAAAACGGTTATGCCGTTACCGGTAACAAATGCGACCGCGGTGTCGACTATGGCAAGGCAGAACTGTGCAACCCGGTGCGTGTGGTGACCTCCACCGTTAAGCTGGAAAACGCTCAGTCCAGCCGCCTGCCGGTGAAGACTGATGCAGCTATCCCCAAAGCACTGATCTTCGAAGCAATGAAAGTCATCGATGCTTTGGCGGTTTCTGCGCCTGTAAAGGTGGGCCAGGTCCTGGTAGAGAATCTTTTAGGAACTGGTGTGTCTCTGGTGTCCTGTAAGAGTGTTGAATAAGAAAAGAGCCTGCAGAATCGATCTGCAGGCTCTTTGTTTACGAAATCAATGGGGAATAAGTGAGGGAATAGTGGTCCTTAAATTTGTCACCATTTAGGATCTGCTCTGCCACCTGAACAATTTGATTGCCGTTTTCTGTCCGCTCCGGTGCAACCGTGACGGAAAGGATCTTGTCCTGTAACAGTTTGATGCTATCCGGGGATTCTCCGGCACCAATCACATACAGATCCTGGCCCGGTTGTCGACCGGCCTCTGCTACGGCGGCTACAGCGGCAGCAGAAAGCTCTGCATCGGTACAAACGATTACTTCCAGGTCTCTGCCGTAGGTAGATAAAAGTCCGCCACAGGCGCTGCTGGCGGCTTCAGAGGGGTTCGCGCACCGACGGGTTTCCAGGCGGGAAGCGCCAAAGAGGGATTTTTCGATGCTTGCGCATTGTTGGGAGACCTCTTCGTTTTCTTCTTCGCCGGCTAAAATGGCATAGCACACCGTGCCGTCACCGTTCAGGTCACCGTGATCGGGAAGTTCTGCAAAGCTTGATGCCTGGGCAAGGCCAAGGGCATCGGGGTCTCCGGTGATAAAGCATACATTTTCACCGGATTGAGGAATTTCGCCGTAGTAATTCAGAAAGATAACCGGAGTGTTTTTTCGTTCTTTGGAGTCAAGAATTTCTTTTACAGAAGAGGAGATCAGGGGTTCGGCAATGATCAGCGCGTAGTTACCGGTATAGAGTTGATGGATCAGTAGGATTTGATTTTGCTGATCCTTCTTCTCTTCAAACACAGTGACCTGATAGCCCAATTTTTCCAGAGAGGATGTCAGATACTGGGTGTCCACAGCGGTGTTCTGGGGGACACACAGCGCCACCTGTTTTTTACTCTTTTTGCACCCTGACAGGGGGATACATAGTAGCCCCAGCATCAGTAGCGCGGCGATAAAGCGTTTCATAAAGTCTCCTTTATTCCACGTGGGTATGATTGTTGATATGATCCTCGCAGTAGCAGAAATAGCCGTTGCATTTAGAGCAGTAGCGGAACTCCAATTCCGGATGGGACACATCGGTCCTGCCGCAGATCACACAGCGGTGCTGATATTGGGGTTCTGCCTGCTTTTTCGGCTGCTTTTGTACGGTAGCGTATTGCGCCCGGCGTTGTTTGCTTCTTTTTGGGAATAGGTTCCGGATATCACTGCCGAAGAACAGGAAATAGTTGGCAACTGCTACCAGGGGGAAAAGATTGTGGGGGAAGCACATCACCGGGAAGGAAGCATTAAAGACTTCTATGGATAACAGGATCAGGTAAATAAGACCCATGACCCAGGCCTTGATGGGGATGATAAACATAATCAGGAACTGGCTGTCCGGGTTCAATGTGGCAAAAGCCAGCAACAGACTCAGATGGTGGTAATAGGCCATTGCGGAGTAGACCGTAAGGATAGGCAGAACCTGTTCCTGCCGTGCGTAGGCAGGAAAGAAAACCATAGCGAAGATATCCATTAGGATCACGCCGCTAAAGTAGAAAAGATTAAAGCGGAACGTACCCATTTGCCTTTCGATGTGGTTGCCCATAAAGTAGAAAAAGAAGAGCATAATCGGTGTCAGAAAACCGCCGCCAAGGGAATAGGTGAACACAAAAGTAAACAGGCGCCAAACCTGTCCCTGCAGGATTTTGGCTTTGTTGAAGCAAAGCAGGTCGTAAAGCGCATCGCCGCCGTTCACCAAACTCATAACAAATACAATGGCAGAGCCGATGACCACATACAGCATCAGGTTGGGAATGCCCCAGTTACTGTGGCGATAGCAAAAACGGTCAAATTTAGAACGCAATTTTTTCAAATCTTTCATCTCCTGTATAAATTATCCATATCATACCAGTTTTTCATACAATTGTCTATGGCGCAAATGTAAATAATTTTCGACAAAATAGAAAGAAGGGCTTGACTTTTCGGCGGAATAATGTACAATAGCACAGAAAACTGCATACAGCCTTATCAAGAGCGGTGGAGGGAACGGCCCGATGAAACCCGGCAACCTGTTAATTCAAGGTGCCAAATCCGGCGGCAACGAAAGATGAGGATTCGATATTACGCACATCGGGTCTTCGGTGTGCGGATTTTTTATGGAAGGAAGACAAAAATGGAAAAAAGACTGTTTACATCTGAATGTGTGACCTGTGGCCATCCCGATAAGATTGCCGACAGCATCTCCGACGCCATCCTGGACGCCTGCCTTGCTCAGGATCCTGGCTCCCGTGTAGCCTGTGAGACCACTGTTACTACTGACTTCTGCCTGATCTGCGGCGAAATCACCACCAAAGCACAGGTGGATTATGAGAAGATCGCCCGTGATACCATCCGCACCATCGGCTATACCTGGCCGGATGCCGGTTTTGATGCCGATACCGTGGAGATCCTCTGTAAAGTCCATACCCAGTCCGCGGATATTGCCATGGGCACCAACGATGAGGTTGGCGGCGCCGGTGACCAGGGTATGATGTTCGGCGGTGCCTGTACCCAGACCCCTGAACTGATGCCTCTGCCTGCTGCACTGTCCCGGGCTCTGGCCAACCGCCTGACTCAGTGTGTCCGCAGCAACGATCTGCTCCGTCCCGACGGCAAGACCCAGGTTTCTGTGGAGCTGGACGAAGAGGGCAATGTCAAGGGTATTGATACTGTAGTTGTTTCCATTATGCACAGCGCTGACTTTGAGATCGGTGAACTGCGCAGATATATCCGCGACGGCGTGATCGCCCCCGTCCTGAAGGCCTACGGCTTCGATATCGCCAATGTTGCCAATATCCACATCAATCCTACCGGCAACTTTGTGATCGGCGGTCCCAACGGCGACACCGGTCTTACCGGCCGTAAGATCATTGTGGATACCTACGGTGGTTACTTCTCCCACGGCGGCGGCGCATTCTCCGGCAAGGATCCTACCAAGGTGGACAGAAGCGGTGCATATATGGCCCGCTATATGGCTAAGAACCTGGTGGCAGCCGGTTTTGCCAAGCAGGTACAGGTGCAGCTGGCATATGCCATCGGTGTGGCAGAACCTGTTTCCGTATTTGTGGACAGCTACGGCACCGGCGTGATCGATGACCGCACGATGACCGAACTGCTTCGTAAGGTGTGCGATCTGACTCCTGCAGGGATTATCCGCAAGCTGGATCTGCGCAGACCCATCTACGGCAAAACCGCTCTTGAGGGTCACTTTGGCGTGAAGAATCTTCCTTGGGAACAGCTCGATCTGGTTTCTGAACTGAAGAGATTGGCAAATATCTAAAATAAAAGAGCAAGGATGTTACGCATCCTTGCTCTTTTTGTTATTCATCGGGAGTAATGCCGGTGCCCTGTTCCATATTATTATCGGGAGTGGGGGCAGGAGGGACAGGTGCGGGATCCGGAGCGGGAGTTACGATTTTTGCAATTAGTTTATCCCGCTTGATATAGCCGGACTGCACTTCAAAATCACGGCTGATGAGTTCGTCGGTCTCTTTGTTGTATCTGCAGCGGTATGTCTTGATTTTATAACCGGTATAGGGGTCGTTAATGACATAACCGTCTTTGTAGCCTTTGGGGTTATTATCACTGGGGATCTCTTGATATTTCACCTCGTACTTATCAACGCTGAGGACTTCGTAGTCCATTTTCACGTAATAGTCCTTGGTGTCGGTACCTATCAGAGTGACCACTACGGTGCCGCCCTCCGCGTAGGCTTCAATGCGAATGGGATATTCCGTAGTATTCTTAATCTTTAGGTCAGGACCGGCCCAGTCAACGGTAGCATCCATACCAAAGGGCATGTAAGCGGAAATATAACCGTGGTTGTGCCGCTCTACGATCTCCAGATCGGCGATCATTGCGCAGTAATACAGGGAAGAGGAAGCCTGACAGATACCGCCACCGTAGCTTTGCACGATCTCAGCGCCCATATAGCCTGCGGCTTGTTTGTAGCCCTTTTCAGGGGTGCGTTCACCCAAGGTTGCGTTGTAGCTAAATACATCACCGGGCAGAAGAACTACGCCGTTAATGGCTTCGCAGGACAGCTTTAGGTTTACATCCCGGGTGTAGGGCTGGCTGCTGGAAACGGCTTTATATGTACCCAGTACATCCTTATACAGGATGGAAGCAACAGATTCTTTGGTTTTTTTCGGAGCTATACGGATGCAGGAGACCGTAACGGTCTCGCCGTAGGGAGTCTCGTTGAGCAGCTTTTCCACAGCCGCGACATCCAGACCGTAGCCGTATTCGTGGGGCGAAACATCAAAGGTCTTGGAGTCCATAACGGCATCCACCGGTGCGCTGTAAAGCGTGTTGTGAATGGTTGCAAGATCTATGGCAGAGGGAAACTTGGTGGGAACCGAGTACTTCGCGGTGGTTTCGTTATTGCTGTAGGCCTGCAGAACGGCGTCATAAAGATCGTCTGCATTGTAATTAAAGGAGGGCATACCGGTGTAGATTTCCACCTGCTGTACCGGGTCTTTTACGTGGTCCTCGTCCAGA
Source organism: Faecousia sp. (assembly GCA_045594845.1). GTDB lineage: Bacteria > Bacillota > Clostridia > Oscillospirales > Oscillospiraceae > Faecousia. The sequence goes on from JAZNZH010000070.1 coordinate 20,659, forward strand.
GCAGGTTTGTCACCGATCACCTTGTAGGAGCTTTCCTTAAATGCGACATCCATATATGGTTCTTCCAGGGGCGCCAGGGCCTTTCGAATGGCCTCTTCGTTGACGGTGAGATAGGAAGAAACGTCGAATGCGCCTTTGTTGTGCCGTGTCAAAAATGCCATGGTAACAGCTTTGTTTGCATCCAGTGAAACTTTGGCGGTTTCCGGCTTAAGAATCACGGTGTTATTGCCAACAGTCACCTCCAGCGGTTGGTTGGCATACTTGGTCTCTACCGCTTTTGTGATGGTGCTCAGTGCAGTTTTGCGGTTCATTCCAGACACATTCACACCGGCAATGGTGATGTTTTCAGAGAGCGTTGCGTTTCCCACAAAGCCGCCCAAATACAAGAAAACACACACAAGGCACAGCAGCAATGCGCCGATAGCTGTAAACAGGGCAATCAGTCCGTTTTTCTTTTTGTTTTTCTTGGCGTTATACTTTCCGCCGTTCATTTTGTTGGCGGTATCGTAAAAGGATTTATCAAGGTCAACACCCTTTGCGGTGTCGCGTTTATTCTTTGTACTCATAAATTAGAGCACTCCTTTAAAGATAATAACATTATTTTAGCACACTTACCGGAGAAATCAAGCGTTTCCAATATATTCCGCGAAACGGTTCACAAATACATCTGCCTGTTTCAGACTGTCAATGCCGGCTGCAAGTCGCAGACGGAGTGTAGGCTCCTTTGCTGAAGCAATGAATTGCACGCGCTTTTGATAATCTTTGTCGGCGCACAGGGCGCTGACAGCCTCCAGGTGGAGATTTGTGAGGGTGAACAGGATCTCGCTGCCCTTCTGCCGGATATCGGTAATGCCAATCTTCCGGGCGTTGGCACGAAGCAAGGCAACACCCACCAGATTGAGAACGCCCTTGGGAGGTTCACCGTAGCGGTCCACAATTTCATCCAGCAGATCGTCGGCATCCTCCTGACAGCGGACAGCTGCCATGCGACGGTACAGATCCATCCGTTCCTCGCCCCGGGATACATAGTTTTTGTCTACGTTGGCAGTAATGTTCAGGTCAGCAGTACAATCGGGCTGGTTGGGAGCTTCGCCCTTTTCTTCCAGCACCGCTTCATCCAGAAGCTTAAGGTACATATCGTAGCCCACACTCATCATATGGCCGGATTGCTCTGCGCCCAGCAGATTGCCTGCACCTCGAATTTCCAGGTCACGCATAGCGATTTTGAAACCGGAGCCAAATTCGGCAAAATCACGGACTGCGGATAAGCGTTTTTCTGCGATTTCCGTCAGGTTTTTGTCCGGTCGGTATGTCAGATAGGCAGAGGCGTGACGGGTTGAACGGCCAACACGACCGCGGAGCTGATGGAGCTGAGAAAGGCCGAATCGATCCGCGTTTTCAATGATCAGAGTATTCACATTGGGGATATCCAGACCGGTCTCAATAATGGTGGTACACACAAGCACCTGAATCTGGCCGTCGGTCATTGCCTGCATCACATCACTGAGGGCGTCCTCTGTCATTTTACCGTGGGCTACACCGATACTGATACCGGGGATCCGCTTGAGCAGGGCAGAGGCGCAACGGTCAATGGTTTCTACCTTGTTGTGCAGATAGTATACTTGCCCGCCCCGGGCCAGCTCCCGACGGATGGCGTCATCCACCAGAGCATTGCTGTGCTCAATTACATAGGTCTGTACAGGGTAACGGTCAGCAGGCGGCTCTTCCAGAGTGGACATATCCCGAATGCCGGACAGAGCCATATTTAATGTGCGGGGGATGGGTGTGGCGGACAAGGTCAGCACATCAACGCCTTTGGAGATCTCCTTGAGCCGTTCCTTGTGGGAGACACCGAATCGCTGCTCTTCGTCTACGATAAGCAGGCCGAGATCTTTGAATTCCACACTTTTTTGCAGCAGCTTATGGGTACCGATGATCAGATCCACCTGACCGGCGCGGAGATTCTGCAGGGTCTTTTTCTGCTGTGTGGGGGTGCGGAAACGGCTCAGCACATCAATATTTACTGGGAAGCCCCGGAAACGGGCAACGGCGGTCTGATAATGCTGCTGGGCAAGGACGGTGGTAGGCACTAAAATGGCGGCCTGTTTGCCGTCCATTACGGCTTTCATAACCGCACGAAGCGCCACTTCGGTCTTACCGAAGCCTACATCTCCGCACAAAAGCCGGTCCATGGGCATGGGGGATTCCATATCACCCTTGATCTCCTGGATACAGCGGAGTTGGTCGTCGGTTTCGGGGTAGGGAAAGTTATCTTCAAACTCCTTTTGCCAAGGGGAATCCGCCGCAAAGGCAAAGCCTTCCTGACGCCGGCGGGCTGCATAGAGCGCGATCAGCTCCTTGGCCATATCCTTGGCAGCGGAGCGGGCTCTTGTTTTGGTCTTTTGCCAGGTATCGGTGCCGATCTTGTTGAGTCGGACATTCTCGTTGTCGCTACCGCCGCCGATGTACTTACTGACAAGATCCAGTTGTGTAGCAGGGACAAACAGGGTATCACTACCCTGGTAGGCGATCTTCACGTAGTCCTTAATGACACCATCCACCCGGATTTGCTCCATTGCCACAAAACGGCCGATACCGTAGTTCTCGTGAACAACAAGGTCTCCGGGAGAAAGATCGGTAAAGGAATTGAGCTTTTGCCGGTTGGTAGCGGCTTTTTTCTTTGTTTTTTTCGGGGCGCTCTTGGCAATCAGCTGACCCTCGGTTAGAATGGCAAGTTTTGCACTGGGGTATTCCATACCGTAGGGCAGCGTGGTGTCACCCAGGAGAATATGACCGGGTTGGGGAAGAGTGGTAAGGGGGATGCAGATATAGCTTTTTAAACCCTTTTCTTCCAGCATTTCCTGGAGCAGTTCCGCTCTCCGACGACTGCCGCAGAGCACAAGGGATGCAAATTCGAGTTTTCGGTAGTGATGCAGGTCACTGACTGCCGCGTCCAGACTTCCGCCGTAGCCGGGCAGCTGCTTTGTGGTCATAGGCAGCAAAAGGTCGGGTAATTTCGATTCGGGATATGCCGCGCCGCCAAAGGAATCCATATATACAGTGGTTTTTTGCTGCAGTAGGTCGCAGAAATCCTCCCATTGCCACAAAAAATCGCACAGTTCACCGGCGACAGTACCGCTTTCCAACAGACTGTCCAGCATCAAGCCCATATCCTTCATGCGGGTGCGGGCGCTGCGGTGAATACCGGCCTGGTCACAGAGAACCACAATGGCATCCTTGGGAATATAGCTGGCTGCAGAGGTGAATTCCGGATAAATCAGAGACATATAACGGTCTGCTGCATGGCAGGTAGCGCCGTTTTGAATGGTCTCTAAATCTTTTTCCAAGGTCTTGATCAAAGCCTCATTGGGCGTTTTTCTCCGTTTCTGTCTGTTGATCAGCTGCTGGATGTCCTGGCACAAGCCGGCAATACCCTCCGGATGAAGCCCGGGCTGGGTTTCAGAAACGGGGTAGAGGGAGATTTTATCCACATTTTCCGTACGGCGCTGGGTTTCTGGATCGAAATAGCCCAATGTGTCTACTTCGTCACCGAAGAATTCGCAGCGGACAGGACGCTCCTCACCGGGAGAGAACACATCTAAAATGCCGCCGCGCAGGGCAAATTGACCGGGTCCTTCCACCATACTGCAACGGCTGTAGCCGGATGCGGCGAGGATCTCCAGCAAGGAGTCAACGGAGTGGTTTTCGCCGATTTTGAGTGTAAAGATATTGCGGTTCAGGGTTTCCGGGGGCAGTGTGCGCAGGCACAGAGCTTCCCAACTCATTACCTGCAGACCGGTTTTTCCGGCGAGAAGTAAGGATAGTTGCCGCAGACGCTCCTGCTCCCAAACCTTGGAGAAAGCGGAACTGTCGTGGAAAGTAAAATCCCTTGAGGGCAAGTTAGGGACTGTGATGCCACTAAATGCGGACAGTTCTTCCTGCAACCGTTTTGCAGTCATATCATCCGCACATACAGCAACCACCGGCCGCTGGGTGTGCTTATACAGACCGGCGATCAAATGGCTTCGGTTGATCTGACCTACGCCGGTAACTGCGGCAGTATGACCGGATTTCACACAGTCTAATAAGGACTTATATTCCGGTATTTGGTGCAGGGCTTCCAAAATCATAGGATCACCTCCGTTTTTTGCCCACGTACAAACGCGGAAAGGGGGAAATAGACCCCCTTTCCGTGCTTTTTCGACAGTATTTTATTCCGGGCGGCTGCCGTTAAAACGGTTAGCTGCCTCATATACGCCTTTTTCAACAATGCATCGGGCAGCATCTGCCGCATTTTGCAGGGCAAAGGCAAGATCCTTTTCCTCCTGCGCGGAGAAATTGGACAGCACCCAGTCCGCCAGATCCTGCTGGTCATGGGGCTTGGCGCCGACGCCGATTTTTACTCTGGGAAAGTCTTGACTGCCCAGGTCGGCAATGATGGATTTGATGCCGTTATGGCCGCCGGCAGATCCGTCGGAGCGGATGCGCAGTCTGCCGGGGGGCAGGGAAATATCGTCAAAGAGGACAATGATCTTCTGCGGTGGAACGTGGAAATAATTTGCCATTTGCGCCACAGACTTGCCTGATAGATTCATATAAGTCTGGGGCTTGAGCAGATACACCTTCGTACCATTCACAGAGACCTGACCGTACAGACCTTGAAACTTGCCTTTATCGATCTTGCCGCCAAGATCTTTCGCAAGAATATCTATGGCACGAAAACCGCAGTTATGCCGGGTGCCGGCGTATTGCTGGCCGGGATTTCCCAGACCAACGATGAGCCAGGCGTCTTTGTTTCTTCCGAACATCAGAACAGATCGGCAATGGAGGTGCCGCCGTGGATGTGAGAAATTGCCCGGGCAAAGATGGGAGCAACATCCAGCTGCTTGATCTTGTCACAGGGGCAGTTCTCAGGCAGGGGAATGGTGTTGTGAATGACCATTTCCACAATGGGGCTGTCCTGGATACGCTGGAAAGCAGGACCGGACAGGACGCCGTGGGTAGCGCAGGCGTAAACAGCCTTTGCACCGCCGACTTCCACCAAAGCCTGTGCAGCATTGCACAGAGAACCGGCAGTATCGACCATATCGTCGTACATAATGCAGGTCTTGCCCTTAACATCGCCGATGACATTCATAACCTCGCAGACGTTGGCCTTCTGACGGCGCTTGTCCACGATGGCCAGACCCATATGCACCTTAGCTGCAAAAGCACGGGCGCGGGCAACGGAGCCAACGTCGGGGGAGACCACAACGAAATCGTCGTGATTGTACTTATCTTCGGGGAACTTATCGAGATAGTACTTGACAAAGGTGGGGTTGCCCAGCAGATGATCCACAGGGATATCGAAGAAACCCTGGATCTGAGCGGCGTGCAGGTCCATAGTCAGGACGCGGTCAGCACCGGCAGCGGTGAGCATGTTGGCAACCAGCTTTGCAGAGATGGGATCGCGGCTCTTAGCCTTACGGTCCTGGCGGGCATAGCCGAAATAGGGGATCACAGCGGTGATGCGGCCGGCGGAAGCACGGCGGCAGGCATCGATCATAACCAGCAGCTCCATCAGGTGATTGTTGACAGGCTTGCAGGTGGACTGGATCAGGAACACATCTGCACCGCGGACGGTTTCCTCGAGAGAAACGGAAACTTCGCCGTCGGAGAAGGTCTTGACCACGCCGCGGCCCAATTCCAGACCTAATTTCTCGCAAACGGTCTTTGCGAACTCGGGGTTGGAGTTACCGCAGAAAATCTTAATGTTGTCTCCATACGCAATCATCAAAACATACCTCGCTTCATCTATTTCTGCCCAAATACGCATTATGGGCTATTCTGGAAATAATTATAGCATTCCTGTTTGGGAAATTCAACACCGAACTGCAATAAATACCACTAAATTTACAGGTATTTTTTCATTGAAAGTAAAGCAAAACTTCTATATGGCCGCCACTGTAAAATTTGCCGCACATTTCCTCTTGAGAAAAGCGGCGGATTGTGGTATAATATCGGGAAGAATTTTACGAAAGGGGAGATCGCTGTGAACGACAAGATTCATATCCGGGGCGCCAGGGAAAATAACCTGAAAAACATTGATCTGACCATTCCCAGAGATAAGCTTGTGGTGTTTACAGGCCTGTCCGGTTCCGGCAAATCCAGTCTTGCTTTCGATACGATATATGCAGAGGGCCAGCGGCGTTATGTAGAGAGTTTAAGTTCCTACGCCCGTCAGTTTTTGGGGCAGATGGATAAACCTGATGTAGATGCTATCGACGGCTTGTCTCCCGCAATTTCCATTGATCAGAAGACTACTTCCAAGAACCCCCGGTCCACGGTGGGAACCGTAACGGAAATCTACGACTATCTGCGCCTTCTGTGGGCCCGTGTAGGCGTACCCCATTGTCCAAAATGCGGCAAAGAGATTAGCCGGCAGACGGTGGATCAGATCGTTGATAAAGTGATGGCAATGGAGGAGGGAACACGCTTTTTGGTGTTGTCTCCTATTGTCCGGGGTAAAAAAGGCGAGCATCAAAAGGTCTTTGAAGATGCCCGCAAGTCCGGTTTTGCCCGAGTCCGGGTGGACGGGATTTTGTATGATCTCAACGAAGAGATTACCTGCGAGAAAAACAAGAAACACACCATCGAACTGGTTGTGGACCGTCTGGTGATCCGGGACGGACAGCGCCGCAGAATTGCCGACTCCGTGGAGACTGCCTGCAGCCATTCCGGTGGTCTTGTGGTTATTTCCTTGCCGGATACCAATGAGGAACTGAGCTTTTCTCAGAACTATGCCTGTGAGGATTGCGGTATCAGCCTGACGGAACTGGAACCCCGGATGTTTTCCTTTAATAACCCTGCCGGCGCCTGCCCGGAATGTACCGGCCTCGGCTTTAAATTAGTAGCAGATGAGAATCTGGTGATTCCGGACAAAACAAAGTCTATCTTCGACGGTGCGATCCAGGTCAGTGGTTGGAACAGCGCAAGAACAGACTCCATTTTTCGCATGTATTTTGAGGCTTTGGCGCAGAAATATCATTTTTCTCTGACTGCGCCCGTCAACACCCTTTCTCCTGAAGCAATGGATGTAATCCTATACGGCACCAAGGGTGAAAAGCTTCGTATGACCTATAACCGAGGCAACGGTATGGGTGTGTTGGAGCAGCCTTTTGAGGGCATTTTGAACAATATTTCCCGTCGATATCGGGAGACCCAGTCGGATTTTGCAAGAAAAGAGCTGGAGGAGTGTATGGCTACCGCGCCGTGCCCCTCCTGCGGCGGCGACCGACTTAGCCCCATTGCCAGGGCGGTAACAGTTGGCGGTATCGGCATCATGGATTTCTGCCGTATGAGCATCGCTAAAGAACTGGCATTTATGGAAGAACTGCAGCTAAGTGGCAATATGGCCATTGTGGCTGCTCAAATCGTCCGTGAAATCAAGGCAAGACTGCGGTTTTTGATGGATGTTGGCCTGCAGTATTTGACCCTTTCCCGCGCTGCATCCACCCTCTCCGGCGGTGAAAGTCAGCGCATCCGTCTCGCGACCCAAATCGGCTCTTCACTGATGGGTGTTTTGTATATTCTGGATGAGCCGTCTATCGGACTGCACCAGCGGGATAACGATAAGCTTTTGATGACCTTAAAACGCCTGCGGGATCTGGGTAACACCCTGATCGTTGTGGAGCATGATGATGACACTATGCGGGCGGCAGACTATATTGTGGATGTAGGTCCTGGCGCCGGCGCTAACGGCGGTGAAATCGTTGCAACCGGCACCTTGGAAGATATCTGCAAGTGCGAGAAATCCATTACGGGCCAGTATCTTTCCGGTGTTAAGAAGATCCCTGTACCCACCTCAAGAAGAACCGGTAACGGCGGTGTTTTAAAGGTCTGCGGCGCTGCGGAAAACAACCTGAAAAATATCGATGTTGAGATTCCTCTGGGCACGCTCACTTGCGTTACAGGTGTGTCGGGGTCCGGCAAATCCAGTCTGGTTGGAGAGGTGCTGAATAAGACCCTTTTAGGCAGATTAAATCACGCAAGAACCCGCCCTGGCACCTGCCGCTGTGTGGAGGGTCTGGAGTATCTGGACAAGGTGATTGATATTGATCAGAGCCCTATCGGCAGAACGCCCAGATCTAATCCCGCAACCTATACCGGCCTGTTTAACGATATCCGCGATCTGTTTGCCTCCACCAACGATGCCAAGATGCGGGGTTACGGTCCCGGCCGCTTCTCTTTTAATGTAAAGGGTGGCCGTTGCGAGGCCTGTAACGGCGACGGACTGGTGAAAATTGAGATGCACTTTCTGGCAGATGTATATGTTCCCTGTGAGGTATGCCGCGGTCAGAGATACAATCGTGAGACACTGGAAGTGCAGTATAAGGGCAAGAATATCGCCCAGGTTTTGGATATGACTGCAGACGAGGCAGTAACCTTTTTTGAGAATCTGCCGAAGATTCGTCGAAAGGCGCAAACACTGGTTGATGTGGGCCTTGGATATGTGAAATTAGGACAGTCCAGCACCACGCTTTCCGGTGGCGAAGCACAGCGTGTCAAGCTGGCAACAGAGTTGGCAAGAGTCTCTACAGGACGGACAATCTATATCCTGGATGAACCCACCACCGGTCTGCACGCAGCAGATGTGCACAAGTTGATTGAAGTGCTGCAGCAGCTGGTGAATGCCGGCAATACAGTGCTCGTGATCGAGCACAACCTGGATGTGATCAAGACTGCCGACTATATTATTGACCTGGGGCCCGAGGGCGGAGACGAGGGCGGTTATGTGGTGGCTTCCGGCACACCGGAGCAGGTAGCACAGGTTCCGAAGAGCTACACCGGGAAATATCTAAAACCGTATTTATAAGCATAAAAAATCCGGTCTGCGCACAGCAGACCGGAAAAAAGGAAACTATTTATTGTACATACAATTTTGCGGGAAGAACGTCTGAAAGCTCTAAAAGACCGTGATCGTTACCGCCTGCATAATCAGTCAGACGGACAATGGGCGAGCGAACTTGCGCCTCTTTTGGAGTCTGCAGAGAAAGGGATAATGTGACCTTTGTGCCGCCGTTTTCGGGCTTGGTTACCAAGACCGTACCGCCGTGATGTGCGGCAACAGATTGCACTAAAGACATACCTAAACCAATGCCGTTGTGTCCATCAGTTGCGGACGGCTCCCGCAGATAGCGGGAGAACAGCGTAGCATATAATTCCGGGGAAATGCCCTGGCCTGCATCCTCCACGCTGATCAGCGCAGTCTTATTGTTTTTACTCAATGAGACCTTGAGTGTACTGCCCTCAGGTGCATACTTTGCGGCGTTGGAAAGCAGGTTGAAAATTGCCCGTTCCAGCATCTCATAGTCGCCTAATGCAAAGACAGGATCCGGCACGCCGATGTACTGCACTTTGTAGCCTGCTTCTGCCAATAGACCGGCAGCTTTTTCTGTAATCTCATATACAGCAGAACTCAGTTCCAACATTTCTGAGGGGGCGGCTTTGCTGCGGTACAGAGGGATGTCGGACATGTTGCAGAGCATTCTCTGTAACCGGTACAATCCTTTTATGATTCCGCTGTCCTGCTCCTGATCGGTGAGCCGGTCGGCAGCCTGGGCCATCACGGAACCCAGCTGGCTGCGGAGATGCTGTGAAGCAAGGGCCATAGCCTGCAGGGCATCGTTGGAAAAGACGGTATCCAGCAGGAAAATGTCGCCCTCCGGAGTGCGTGTTACCGTAGCGTCGTACTTAACATCATCCACAGTGATCTGCAGATACAAAAGTCCACCGTTAAAATCTTGATATGTCTGGCTGTGTTCGCCTGTGAGTGTCACCACATCCTGACCTTCAGAGATCTGACGGTTTTTGGCGCTGCTGTTGCAGGCGATGATTTTACCGCCCCGGACACAGAACGCCGGTTGCTTGACCAGATCAAGAATTGCGGTATGATCTGTTTGCTCCATATGCAGCGCCTCCTTTCCTGTGATGTTATCGACAAAATTCGACAAATGCTTCGTTGGGTCTATTCTAACGAATAAAACACAAAATAGCAAGAAAAATCCTTACAAGGGGTGAAAATATGTCTGACCACGCCAATCACCGTGCCCGACTGCGGGATCGTTTTTTAAAAGAAGGACTGGATAATTTTAACGATATCAATGCGCTGGAATTTGTGCTGTTCTACTGCATTCCCAGGAAAGATACCAATCCCATTGCCCACGAGCTCATTGATCATTTTGGTAATCTGAACAATGTAATCAATGCAAAGCCCCAAGAACTGAAAAAGATCAAGGGCATTGGCGACAATGCTGTAACATTCCTGTCATTACTGTCCCAGTTAGAGCGCTACTGCCAAACACAACGCAAGGAAGAAGACAATGTGCTCAAGACTCTTGAGGATTGCGGTGCATACCTTTTGCCCAGATTCCACGGCCGGCAGAATGAGACTGTTTTTCTGCTTTGTCTGGATGCGAAAAGCAAGGTAATATGCTGTCGAAAAGTTGGTGAGGGAAGCGTAAATTCTGCCGGTATTCCCATACGCAGAATTGTGGAAATCGCCCTGGATGCCAACGCGTCCTCTGTAGTTTTGGCCCATAACCACCCAGGCGGACTCGCGGTTCCCTCTGTGGAGGATATTCAGACCACAAGACGGGTCGCGGAGGCACTGGCACCGGTGGATGTGATTCTTGCCGATCACATTGTGGTTGCCGATGATGAATTCGTTTCTATGGTAATGAGCCGGTACTACAACCCCGATATGGTAAAATAAAAAACTGTCTCAGGACGCCTGCCCTGAGACAGTTTTTTCAGTTAATGGTTTGGGTCATTTTGCCGGTGATTTTTCCCGCGGCATTCTCCAGCTTGTCAGCAGTCTTTTCAGCCACCTGACGGGTGAGGTTGGTTTTCGGCATCATGAGAACAGCAACAGCACCCATAGCGGCGCCGATACCCATAGTTACAGCCCATGTTTTCATTTGTCTCACACTCCCTTCACCCTTAGTATGCCCGGAAGTTACGGTTAAACGGATGGGAAAATCAACCGCCTTTGGTCATCTCGGTGATATCGTCGATGAGAGAACCGTCTTCGGTGGAATTGGAATCCACAGTAGGATCGGGAATGTTGGTATCCATAGTAGGATCAGGAATATTGGTGTCCATAGTGGGATCCGGTGTGATGTCGGTGGGTTGTTCGCTGTTGGTTGTGGTGTCAGGTGTCTGAGTGCTGGGAGTAGGCTCCGGCTCTCTTCTGCCGCAGCCCCACAGACACAGTGTAACTACGACGGCCAATGTCAGGGCAATATATTTTTTCATAATGTTTTCCTCCTGCAAATAATGAATGCATTTGGTATTGTCTCCAAAAGTTTCGGAAATACTCGTGTTTTTGCGGAAAATATTTGTGCGTCTTTTTCGAAAATTGTCATTGATATTTTTGTTGGCATCCTGTATAATGGGAGAGAAATCAGAGATTAAGGAGTGTACCTTTCTTATGAAGAGACTTGCTGTTAAAAAAGGCACAGAGTGTATGGCGTGCTTAGAGTGCGTTCAGGCCTGCTCCAATGCTTTTTATAAAACTTTCGATCCTGACCTGTCCTGCATTCAGATTGTGGCAAAGGGCAATACTGCCAAGCCCATGACCTGCATCCAGTGTGGCAAGTGTGCCAAGGCTTGTGAGGCCGGCGCCATCACCCAGAACCCCAAGGGCGTGTACATAATCAACAAGAAGCTCTGCACCTCCTGCGGCAAGTGCGCAGAGGTCTGCCCCATGAAGGTAATGGTTGCGCCCGAAGGTGCAACTACCACCAAGTGCATCGCCTGCGGTATCTGTGTTAAGGCCTGCCCCATGGAGATCCTGGAGATCGTCGAAAAGTAAGTTGTATAACTTTAGACCTGCCCTTCCGGTAATTTGCCGGAAGGGGGTCTTGTTTTTTGTGAAATTATCTATAGGAGGAATGTACATATGAAACCCGAATCTCTTAACGCTGTATATGCTGCTTATGATATCGAGCAGGCTTGTATCGGTGAAATGAAGGCACATATCGACCCCGAGCAGTTTGGCAAGGCTGTTGATTTGCTGAGCACTGCCACCCGAATCGGCGCTGCAGGCTGCGGCCATTCCGGCATTATTTGCCAGCATTTTGCACATTTGATGTGCTGCATCGAGCGTCCCGCAAGATTCATCAGCCCCGCTGAAGCTGTCCACGGTGCCACCGGCTTTTTGCAGGAAGGCGATGTGATGATCTTCGCTTCCCGCGGCGGCAAGACCGGCGAGCTTCTGCCCATTGTTGACATCTGCAAGGCAAAGGGTGTTAAGATCATTACCGTTACCGAGAATCTGGAGTCTCCTTTGGCTAAGGCTGCAGATGTGGTTCTGAAGCAGCATGTCAACCGTGAGACTGATAAGTGGAACGCCCAGGGTACCACTTCCACCACTGCACTTTGTATGATCTTCCATGCTTTGCAGGCAGCAGTTATTGAAGAGACCGGCTACCGTGCTGAACAGTTTGCGCTGATCCATCCCGGCGGAGCTGTGGGTGAAAGACTGAACGGAAAGGGTCTGTAAGCTTATGAATAGCATACGGCCGCGCCGTCTGCTTTTGTTGCTTTCTGTGCTGCTGCTGATCTATGGTTTTTATATGGGCGGTCTGCAGTATGTGATTTCGGATATCTCTGCGGATTTTGTATCCGGTGGAGATAAACAAGGCACCGGCATCGGCATCCTGATCTCTATTCCTCATGTGTTTTCTCTGTTCTTTCCGATCCTGATGGGCGCAATTTCCGACAAGGTCGGCAAGAAGAAGATCCTGCTGAGTTTTGTGACGGTTTTTACTGTGGGCTGCGGCATTTGTGCCGGCGCTCCCGGTATGCTGATCTACCTGATCGGCGTCACAATGGTTGGTATTGGACACAGTGTGTGTGAAAGTGTTTCTACAGCAGTGCTTGCGGATCTGAATCCGGAGGAGTCTGCCCGTAATATCAATATTTCACAGGGCTTTTTGTCCGCAGGTGCGGTGTTGGGACCTGTGCTTGTCCGTTGGCTGATGACAGCTACCGGTGCGAATTGGCGTTCCTTGTTCGTCGTCAGCGGCACAGCTTTTGCGGTGATGTTCGCATTACTGATTGTTACAAAATTCCCTGCTCAGCAATCTGCAGACAAGCAGCAGAAAAAAGAGAAGAAAATGCCTGTTTTCGGTTCCGTAATCCTGCTGTGCTTTATGGCAGCGATGATGCTGTATATCGGCATTGAAAAGGGAATCGGCAATTTTACTGAGAGCTATTTTACAAAAGATTTCCACAGAAAAGATTTGGGCGCATATGCCATCAGTCTGTATTGGTGCGGCATGACCATTGCACGGTTTATCCTACGGCTCAAACCGAAAAAACTGAATCGGACAATGAGTGTCCATTTTTTGATTACGGCAGCTTTGTTTGCAGGATTGAGTTTCTGTAGCGTTGCCTATGCGTCTTTGCTGCTGTGTTTTATGATCGGTATTGCAAGTGCGCCTATCTGGTCCGGATTGGTGGCGCTGGCAACCCGTCAGTTCCCGGAACACTCCGGTGCGGTATCCGGAATTATGAGTTCTTCCGGTTCTGTAGGCAGTACACTGTCACCGCTGCTGATGGGTGTAGTCTCTGACTCATTTGGTATTCGTGTGGGATTTCTGTTAATGACGGCATTTTCAATCGGAGGAGCAGTATTGCTTCTGTTCACAAATAAACGGAAATAATCGAAGAAAACGGCACGTAAAACGTGCCTTTTTTTCTGTTTTTCGGGCATATCCGAAATCAGTACAAAATGACTGAAAAGAGCCACTTTTTTAAAGGTCGCTTTGAGAAAAAAACACAAAAAAAGTATTGCTTTTTTTTATATTATAGTATATCATATATGGAGAACTATATCTTTGACCTTACTATGCCCATTTTCGAAAAATGCGGTGTTTTTAAGTATGACTTCGGAGGACCCTATGGCAAGCATTTTTAACATCAATTCACCGATGATGCGGATGCTCTCCAATCTCTGGGATTGGATTGTACTGAATCTGCTGACGGTGTTGTTCTCTCTTCCGGTTGTGACAATAGGCGCGGCCACTACAGCGATGTACTATTGCGTGGGTAAGCAGCGCAGGGGAGAGGACAGTGTTCTGAAAGATTTCTGGCACAGCTTCAAAGCGAACTTCTGGCAATCTACAGCAATGTGGTTGATCTTTGTTGTGGTTGGCTGGATTTTAGGCATCAGCATTGTGGCCAGTTTTACATTCCAGTCACCCGGCTTTAAAGTGATTGGCTGCATCGCCATAGGCGTTGCGGTTTTGGTAGTGGCGGTCGGCTCCTGGGCTTTTGCGTTAATGTCCCGATTTGAGAATACTGTGCGGGAGACCATCACCAATGCCTTTATCTGTGTACTTAGCAATTTTTTCCGGTCTTTGATGATGGTTTTTGTGAACATCCTACCGCTGGCTTTATTCCTTCTGCTGGGACCGCAGATCGTAATCTACCTTGCTGCCATCTGGTATGCACTGGCAGCCAACTACAACATGTGGCTGATCCGCAAACCCTTTAAGCATCTGGAAGAGTCCAGTGAGTACTACAACGGATGATTGATTTTTGCTACAATTTACGGAGGTTACAACTATGGCTGAAGTAAAAGAAAAGACAATGTTCGATGTAGGGGAAACACCCTACAAGGAAGGCATTGTTTGGCATAATGTGTTTGAGCCAGGGTTCACCGTATACGGTTTGATCACCGATCCGGAAGGGGAGGAGCGATTCTCCCGTATTCCGAAAGCGGTTGCTGAGGGTTGCAAATCTGCAGACAATATGCTGACCTTGTACCCCCACACCAGCGGCGGTCGTGTTCGGTTTGTGACAGACAGCGAATATGTGGCAATCCGCTGCAAGTGGAGAAAGCCCATGTACACCGCGCCTCATATGCCCCTGACCGGTACAGCCGGCTTCGATCTTTACATAACCGAGGAAGACGGCACCAGCCACTTCTTCAAGAATTTCGGACCTCCTTTCTGGCATGGTGCGGTTGATAAGGACGGCTACCGCGCTTGCGGCACCCACTTTGCTGACAGCAGTCTCCGAGATGTGACTATTAATTTTCCGCTCTATAACGGTGTCGCAGAGCTTGAGATCGGCATCCATGAGGATGCGGTTATCAAGAAGACCAAGGGATATAGACTGGATAAGCCGGTTGTGTTTTACGGTTCTTCCGTGACCCAGGGCGGCTGCGCATCCCGACCCGGCACTTGCTATCCTGCCATTGTGGCAAGAACCCTCAATCTGGACCATACTAACCTGGGCTTCTCTGATAGCGCAAGAGGCGATAAGGTTATGGCGGAGTACATTGCAACCCTGCAAATGAGCGCTTTTGTGTTCGACTATGACCACAATGCATCAACTCCCCAGTGGCTGCAGGATACCCACTATCCCTTCTATGAGATCGTTCGAAAAGCCCATCCGGACATTCCGATTATCTGCATGTCCCGGGTTTGTATGGGTGAGCATGATTGGCCCGGTAAATTTGAAGAAGCGGAGACTCGCCGCCAGATCATCAAAGAGACGGTTCGTCGTGCGAAAGAAAACGGCGACAACAACATTTACTTTATCGACGGCGCCAACGCCTTTGGCGCACCTGATCCTGCGGATTGCTTTGTTGATGGCACCCACCCCAATGATGTGGGTTTCCACTATATGGCAAAAGCAGTCATTCCTGTGCTGAAAGAGGCACTATACTTTGACTAAGGAGACACGACTATGGGTATGAACGACGGTTATCCGATTTCTGTTCCCATAATGAGCCGTATTGTCAATGATGAGACGAGAGAGGCGACACTGGAGCAGATCCGGCAAAGCGGCGCTTTCCGCGTTTGGCTTGCGGACTCTCAGGACGTGCTGTTTAAAGGCACCGGCAGCGAAACATACCTTCTACTGAAAGAGAATATTGAATTTTTCAGAGCTGCAGGCTACGAGGTTGGTGTCTGGATCAACTCCTACGGTTTCGGCGGTCCTCTGGCCGGTGAAAAGGGCGGTGTTGAAGAAAGAGCCAAGAACTGGACCCGGATTACTTCTATTGCTCAGGACAGCGAACCCAAAGAAAATGCGGCGTTCTGTCCTGAAGATCCCGACTTTGTAGAAGCTTACTGCCAGCAGATCAAGGATATCGCGGTGCTGAAGCCTGACCTGATTATGCTGGACGATGACCTTTGCCTTTCGGTCAGACCCGGTCTTGGCTGCTTCTGCCCCCGGCATATGAAATTGCTGGAGGAGAAGCTTAAGCAGCCTCTTAACAACCGCAAGCGTTTAGGAGAAATGATTTTTACTTACGGCAACAACCATTATCGTGCCGGCTGGCTTTCGGTGATGCGTGATTCCCATAAGAAATTCTGCACCGCAGTTCGCGCTACTCTCGATGAGGTGGATCCTACCATTCGTTGCGGCTTCTGCGCAGGCTACACCTCCTGGGATATTGAAGGTGCCGATGCCATTACCCTTAGCAAGATTCTGGCGGGCGATACAAAGCCCTTCCTTCGTTTTACATCTGCTCCCTACTGGGTCACGATAGGTCGCAACCGCTTCCCGGGCATGAAGCTGAATATGGTGATTGAACATGCCCGTCAGCAGGAAGCCTGGTGCCGCGATTCCGGCATCGAGGTTTTCAACGAAAACGATACATATCCCCGTCCCCGCTACCATGTTCCCGCAAGCTACGCCGAGTGCTTTGATCTTGCGACACGGGCCAGCGGAGGTATGGGTTCTCTGAAATACTTAATTGACTATTGCTCCACTCCGGAGTACGAAACAGGTTACTTAAAGCACCATAAGCGCAACGAGCCGATGTACCGCTGGATCGCGGAACACTTCGAAGGCAAGAAGGCCTGCGGCGTGCAGATCTACCGACCTATGCGGACTATCAGACATGCGCGGCTTCCGGACACCTTCGATTGCACATATGCAGCAGAGAAGGATATTATGCGCCGGGTATTTGCCCCGGATATTGCAATGCTGACTCAGTTGAGCATACCGGTTTGTTACGAAGAACCCACTACTGCTCCCGAGTACGCATCCGCATTTGCTGATGACGCACAGTATATACCGGAAGACAAGTTTCCCAAGAATTTGATCATTGATGTTCCTGCCGCCAAGATCCTGATGGACAGGGGAGTGGATGTAGGCCTTCGCGCTTATGAGACCATAGGTGAGCAGGCGAGGGAAATCTTCGATCTTCCCGGCGGTTTGAAGCAAACTATTAATATTACGTATCCCAAGGTATTCCGTCCCGGATACTTAGGTAGCGGTTTCTACAGCTGTCAGGTGGATCCTGCAGCCCAGATTCAGAGTCGCTACGACAGTGGCCTCCCGGCTTCTTATGTCTACGATAACGGCACTACCCGTTTCCTGGTGCTGCTGGCCAATGTAGACACTCTGGGACAGAGCTGCTCCTACAGCGCTTCCTATGCGCGGCAGCAGCAAATTCTTGAATTTATCAACAATGCGTATCCTGCCATTCGGCACGAACCGGACATCTATACATTATATAAACTAGATGAAACCGGAAATTGTGCTGCGGTGCTCTTTGGCAACCTGGGCGAGGATCTGCTGTTTGATTTTGATATACATCTCGATAAGCCCTGCAAGAATGTAAGCATTTGTGGCGCGGAAGGTGAGCTCGCTTCTGACGGTATGGTGGTGCATATCACCTCCGATGTTCCTGCTAAGTCCTGTATTGCGCTACACTTGGAATATAGAGGAGGAAACGTATGAAAAGACTGATTGCAATTGTGTTGTGTCTTGCATCCCTGGTTTTGGTTGCTTGCTCCGGCAAAAAGACTGAAGAGCCTAAGACAGCTACTTGGGAAGGCATTTCCACTGTGGAGGTGTTCAACCAGATCCCTGCACCGAAGGATGCTGATAAGCTGAGGATTACCGCCCAGGGCGACTACGGCGCAGACAATTATGTTTTGGAACTCAGCGGCATCATGCCGAATGTTCACACTGATTATCTGAAGCTCCTGAAGGACGACGGCTATGAGGTGTTGGTAGACAACGGCATCTCCGGTATTGAGAATGTAGTCTACACCACTACGCTCCGCAAGGACGACATTACCATGACGCTGACCTATGTGCAGTCGCAGATGAAGATGTATCTGTCTGCTACCAAGTACGAGGTTAAGGTTTCTCCTTTCCTGACTTACGATGAAGAGTCTGTTAAGAACAATGCACCGGATGCAAAGACAACCCTGACGATGCAGCAGGTTCCCGAGTACGGTAATTTCTATATTATCCAGCTGAAGAACGGTCACTTCATTCTCAATGACGGTGGCTGGAAGGATAACGATGTCAGAAAGATCACCGATGTCCTGTGCGAAATGGTTCCTGAAGGCGAGACTCCTGTGGTTGACGCCTGGTTCATCTCTCATGAGCATGAAGACCATATGTTCTTCATCGGCAGCGCATCCAGCGTATACGATTTGGATGACCGTGTCCGCGTGGAAGGTTTTTATGTGAGCCAGGTCAACGATCATATTGCAGAGATCACCGGTGCAGCGAACACTGTTGGTAAGACAACTCTTCTGGCAGGTGATTTCAAGAACGTCAAAGGCGAACCCACCCCTGTTTATCGTCCCCATATGGGTGAGCGTTACTACTTTAATGATATTACCGTAGATGTGATGTACACCCAGGAGCAGGCACCCGAAAACATCTATGTAGATAATCTGAACGTATCATCCACCTGGCTGATGTACAATATCGAAGGTCAGAAGTTCCTGCTGGCAGGCGACACAGAGCTGATCAATATGCAGTATGTGATGCAGACCTACAGCGAGGATTACATGGATGTGGACATCATGAACCACCACCATCACTGCCTGAACATCTACACCGATGACCTTAACTACTATGCAAAGGTAGAGACCCTGCTGTATTCCACCTGGGGCACCTACTCCATTTACTGGCCTAAGGATGTGCTGGATGCCAACCTGAAAATCCAGAAGTTTGGCACAGAGGTCCTGTCCTATGTTGATGGCGGTAAGCGCTTCACCTTCCCCTATACGGTAGGCGAGTATGAAAATCTTGAGCCTTTGTATCCCGAGACCTCGGCAAGTCTTGTTGAGCGTCAGGAGGGTTGGCTAAAGGACGCAGGCCTGCTGTAAACGCAAAAATAATATCCGCCGAACCCAGCGGATTTTAAATAGTTAATTAAAAAATTATTATAAAGGAAGCGAGGTAGAAAGTATGAAGATCTTCAAAAAAATCTCAGCAATACTTTTACTTGTTTCCATGCTGGCGACGCTGACCGGTTGCTTGGGCAGAAACGTAACCTTCGGTGAGTGGACTGATAATGAACTGTATCAGGACATTCCCGCAATGGTTTACAAAAACACCAAGATCGGTGAGGTTGAGGACTACGGCGACGGTTACTATGTCCTCTACATCAGCGGCACCAGTCTGGATAACTACAAGGAGTATCTGGAACTGCTGGAAAAGAAGAAATTCGAAAAGTACTACGATAACGGCTCCGATGGCATGAATGGCACTGTATATACCGCCACCTTTACCAAGGATAATCTGAGCGTTACCGTAACCCACCTGGTCAACCTTCACAAGACCTACCTGTCTGTCAAGCAGGATGCAACATTCTCCCCCCATCTGTTTAAGGAGAATGCAAGCACTGAGGGTAATAAGGAAGGTGCAAAGACCACTCTGCACATGCTTCAGGTGGAAGGCAACGCCTTTGTGGTCCAGCTGAAGAACGGTCACTTTATTTGCAGTGATACCGGCACACAGCCTTATATGCGGAAGAACATTGAGTATATGGAATCTTTGGTTCCCGCCGGCGAGAAGCCTGTGGTTGAAGCATGGTTCTTCTCTCATGACCACAATGACCACACCAATGGCCTGAAGGCAATCATGAAGGATGCATCACTCAACGATCGAATCATTGTTGAGAGTGTCTACTTCAGTGAACTTTCCGATGCAACTGCAGCACAGCTTTACGGTGGATCCACCGAAGTGGGTACCGTTACCAGCTATGCAGCAGTCCTGCGCAACAGCGCCGGTGAGGTTCCTCCCGTTTACCGTCCTCACGCCGGCGAGCGCTACTATTTCAATGATATTGTCATTGATATTCCCTACACTCAGGAACAAGTTCCCTTTATGGAATATGAGGGCGACATCAACGGCTCCTCTCTGTGGATGAAGTTCTACATTGAAGATCAGACCTTCCTGCTCAACGGCGATACCGAGCGTAACAACGTTAACGGTGCTGCTGCGATGTTCGACCAGGAGTACTTTGATGTGGACATCATGGCAGTGTTCCACCACGGCCACAACATCCACGCCGGTACTGAGACCTACTTCAAGGCTGAGACTCTGCTGTATCCCAGCTGGGGCCTGTTCAACAACCGTTGGGGCGACCTGGCTATCAACGCCAATAACATTATGATGGGTGACGCCAAGGAAGCAGTTTCCGTTCTGAACGGCACTGTGGTTGTGGAGTTCCCCTACACCCTTGGTTCTTACAAAGTTCTGGATACATGGTATCCCATAGAGACTCAAACCTACATCGATACCATCACCGTGGAATATGAGAAATTCCACAAGACCCTGGACGGTCTGGAGAACGTTCTGAAATAACCGTACGATTACGGTATTATATATATAAATGTATAAACATTCAGAAATACGAGTAAACCTGTCGGATTACGAATGGTAATTTTGAGAAAGGGTGATTTTTGCAAAGCATAGATTTTTCCACGAGGTGGATTTCAACCCCCGGTGCCGCGTGGCGCCCTAACTTAGTAAGTGTGATGCAAATTGCGCTTTGCAGATTTATTTAATGTAAGGAGAAAACAAAATGAAGAAAAGAATTATTGCGCTTCTGTTGGTTGCTGTTATGGCAATGGGTCTGCTGGCTGCCTGCGGCCCCAAGAAGAAAGTCGAGAAGACTTTCGACGGCGTGCTGAAGGTTGGTATCATCCAGAACTCTGCCATCTCCAGCTTCACTGAAAACGATTTCACCAAGTGGATCGAAGAGCAGCTGGGCTTTGAACTGGAGTTCGTTTACTACTCCACCTCCGGTTCCGAAGCTTGCCAGCAGTTTGCACTGGACTGCGCAGCAAACAAGATCGATGAGCTGCCTGACGTAGTTTGGGGCTTCCAGGAAATGTCCAACTACACCCTGGGCGATCTGGGTGAAGATGGTTACATTCTGGACCTGAAGCCCTACCTGGAGACCAACTTCCCCAACTTCCAGGAAGCTCTGAAGGATGTTAATGACAACGACAAGAAGACCGCACTGGAAAAGGGTGTTAACCCTGATGACGGCGGCTACTACGGTATGCCTCTGGTCGCCTTGGAGCACGTTGATAACCTGGGCAACATGGTATTCATCAACAAGGAGTGGCTGGAGACACTGAACCTGTCCGTTCCTACCACTGTTGATGAGCTGTACACTGTACTGAAGGCCTTCAAGGAGAAGGACCCCAACGGCAACGGTGAGCAGGACGAGATCCCCATCCTGGGCAGCGGTACTGGCGGTAGTGGTCTGACTCAGTACCTGATGAATGCATTTATTTACTGGGACGCCGCCAACATCTACAACGTTACCGATGACGGTAAGGTTTATTCTCCCATCGTGCAGGATGCATACCGCGAAGGTCTGGCATATATTGCAAAGCTGTATTCCGAAGGCCTGATCGGTGAATTGTCCTACACCGGCGGTACCCATACTGACTTCGTGAACTTGAACACCCCCCAGAGCCAGGTTGCTAAGGTTGGTGTCTGGATGGGTCACCCCTCCATCTACACCGATGCTAACACTACCATTCTGGATGAGTATCAGGCTCTGCCTTACCTGAAGGATGCAGGCACCGGCCTGGGCGGCTACACTGTTTTTGGTGAGAATACCATTAGGTTCTGCTCCTGGATCATGCAGCATACTGAAGGCACTGGCGCTGACGAAGCTGCTATGAAGTTCCTGGACCTGATGTACACTGACGAGGCTATGACCCGTATGCGTTTGGGCGAGAAGGACGTTTACTGGCACTATGGCGAAGAAGGTCTAAACATCAAGGGCGAGAAGACCACCATCTATGTTGATGATGACTCCGCATTCTTCGGTGGCGACTCCACCTGGGGCCGTAACGGTAACTGCATCATGAACGACGCTAACTACACCGGCGTTACCGGTCAGGGTATCCCCGGCACCCGTGCTGCCGAGATCGACCGTCTGATGACCGAGCTGTGGAATGATGTTTGCATTGCAGGCACTCGTCCCGCTAATAAGGCTCAAAACCTGATCTACACCAGCGAGGACTTCGCAATCCGTGAGGATCTGTACAGCCGTTACTGGTCTTACTACTCCGAAGCTCTGACTCTGTTTGTTACCGGCAAGAACGATATTAACGACGACGCTAAGTGGAATGAATACAAGGCACAGCTGGATGCCCTGGGCAGAAAAGACCTTGAGGGTGTTGCACAGCGCGCTTTCAACAGAGAGCAGGGTAAATAAGTTACGAATCGAGGTTAGATAATGGCTAAGACAAATACAGCCGGACGCATTGCGCAGCCCCAGGGCCTTGCGCGCAATGGGTTCGAGAGGTTCTGGATCCATGCCAAACGTGACTGGCAGTTGTATCTGCTGATTGTTGCACCTGTGATATATTTGTTTGTCTTCAACTATATCCCTCTGGCAGGTATCCAGATGTCCTTCCGTGACTACCGGCCCAATACCGGTGTCTGGGGAAGTGACTGGGTTGGTCTGAGATGGTTCGAAAAGTTCCTGGACGACCCTGACTTCCTGAAGATTTTCTGGAACACAGTTGTTCTGTCCGTATATAGCCTTGTTGTAGGTTTCCCGCTTCCTATTATCTTTGCGCTGATGCTGAATGCATTGCCCAGCAAGAAGTATAAGAGATCGGTTCAGACCTTGAGCTATATGCCCCACTTCATTTCCACCACTGTTGCTATTGGTATCATTCAGTTGATCTTTAGCCCCTACAATGGTCTGTATGGTAATCTGTACCGTGCATTGGGTAATGAAGGCTATCCCAAAGACTTCCGTAACCTGGAAAGCACCTTCCGTCACATCTACGTGTGGTCCGGTGTTTGGCAGCAGTTAGGCTGGAGCTCCATCATTTATATGTCTGCTCTGGGTTCCGTTTCTCCGGACCAGCACGAGGCAGCAGAGATCGACGGTGCTTCCCGTATCAAGCGTATCTTCTACATTGACCTGCCTGCCATCGCTCCCACCATCATGATGCTTCTGATTATGAGAATCGGTTCTCTGGTTGGTGTTGGCTATGAGAAGGCTTATCTGCTGCAGTCTCCTATTAACCTGGGTAAGTCCGAAGTTATCTCTACCTATGTGTTTAAACATGGTTTGAGTTCCTTCCGTAACTTCTCCTATGGTACTGCAGTGTCCCTGTTTAACACAATTATCAACTGGTGCTTAATGTTTATTACTAACATGATTACCAGAAAATCTACTGACGGCGACGTCGCACTGTTCTAAGGAGGATTATCTTATGGAATTGAATCTTAAGAAAAAGAAGTCCTCCAGAGTGGCTCTTTCCGATAAGGTATTCTATACCATCGTATACACCATCATTTCCCTGATCGTTGTGGTTGTGCTGTACCCCGTGGTCTATACCCTGAGTGCATCCTTCTCCTCCGGTCCCGCAGTTACCGCAGGCCGCGTACTTCTTTGGCCTGTTGATCTGTCTGTAACGGGTTACGAAATTACATTCAAAAACCAGATGGTTTACATTGGTTACATGAACACCTTGTTCTACGTGTTTACCGAAACCACCATCAATACCATTATGACGGTACTGCTGGCATACGCACTTTCCCGTCGTGACTTCTCCGGTAAGAAGTTCTTCGATCTGTACTGCATTATCATTATGTTCGTCGGTGGCGGTCTGATTCCTACCTACGTTCTGGTCTCCAATCTGGGCCTGACGAATACCAGAATCGGTATCATCATCCTGGGCTGTGTTTCTCTTTCCAACATGGTCCTGGTCAGAACATACTTCCAGTCCAGTATTCCCGGTGAACTTCTTGACTCTGCAAGACTCGACGGCGCGTCGGACATCTACTATCTGACCAATATTGCCATCCCCCTGGCAAAGCCCGTACTTTCTGTTATCATCCTGTACAGTGTGGTTGGCAGCTGGAACTCCTACATGACCCCCATGCTGTACCTGCGTAGCAGAGAGTTGTTCCCCCTGCAGCTGGTTCTGCGTTCTATCCTGACTTCCACCAAGGTTAACGCCGGTGACTTCCAGGATGGCACCATTCTGGCTAAGATGCAGGAGGCTGCTGACTCCATGAAGTACGCATTGATCGTCGTATCTACAGTTCCTATGCTGGTATTCTACCCCTTCGTCCAGAAGTTCTTCGAAAAGGGCGTCATGGTTGGTGCTCTGAAGGGATAAATCAAGGAGTGGCTTTATGTCTAAAAAAACCAAAAAGCCTCTAACCAAAAAGAAAAAAGTATGGATCCTCGTGGCGGCGCTGTCAGTATTCCTGGCAGCCGCCGTCACGGCAGGCGCATTCTTGCTGCCTATGTTTATGGGATCTCCTGCTGACCCTAAGGTTAGTTGGTATAGCGAGGAGCAGACAGAGTTTACCATCAGCACAGCTGATCAGCTGTATGATTTGGCATACCTGTCCTCCAAGTATAATTTCGAGGGTCAAACAATTAAGCTGGATGCAGATATTGTCATCAACGATGGCGATGCATCCACTTGGGGTGAAACTCCCCCCAGCCGTCTGTGGTATCCCATTGCTAACTTCAATGGTACCTTTGACGGCCAGGGTCACACCATCAGCGGTCTGTATGGTGTTTCCTTTAACGAAGAGATGGGTCTGTTCTCCTTCACCGATAAGCGTGCTAAGATTATGAACCTGCGGGTCGTAAACTCTTACCTGAAGTCTTCCGGTGAGCACGGTACCGGTTTTATCTCCGCTAACGGCGGCGGTACCTTTGAGAACATCTATGTTGACGGTATCATCCATTCCGATAACTGGAACAACGGTGGTATCATCGGCTGTGTTGATCTCTCCGGCGATACTGCAATCTCTAACTGCTGGTTTGCCGGTAAAATGATTCTGGTTTCTGACCAGGGCCGTGTCGCAGGTGGTATCGTTGGTGATATTATGCCTGAAAACGGCGTTGTTTCCATTGCTCACTGCCTGAACACCGGTAGTTATACCGCAGAGGCTATTACTCACACCGGTCGTGGCCGTTTGATGGATATCGGCGGTATTGTTGGTCGTGCATCTTCCGGTACTACCAATTTGACCGACTGTTTTGCAAACACTAAAATCGAATCCGGCTGTATGATTGGCGCCGGTGGCTTGATCGGTTCTGCCGGTAAGGGCAAGACCAATCTGTCCCACTGCTTCTATGTGAAGGCGGATGACACCAATGCTGTTGGTTATCGTTATAACCAGACTGTTGGTGATGTCTACACCTACACTCCGGAGTACGTAACCGGTTTCGAGGCTTATTCCTGGACCACCCTGGATTTCGAGAACTTCTGGGCAGTCGATGAGGATGGCACTCCCATCCTGAAGACCTTTGCCGACAAGGTTCCCGATCTGAAGGGTGTAAAGAGAATGATTGATACCTCTTGGTACACCAAGCGCAATACTGCTACCATCAGCACGATTGAGCAGCTGCGCGGCCTGCATGTTGTTACCCAGTGGGACAGCATGGCTGGTAAGACCATTTACCTGGGCGCTGATATTGTTGTCCAGGAAGGTGATGCTTCCGAGTGGGAAGAGAATGCTCCTGATGTTGTTTGGAAGGGCCTGAGCAACGCAAATGTGATGTTCCAGGGTACATTTGACGGTATGGGCCACTCTATCAGTGGTATGTATCAGAAGGCAGCTAGCAACGGCCTCGGCCTGTTCGTGGCTGTCACCGATGGCGCTACGATCCGCAACCTGAGCGTTTTAAACTCCTACTTTGAGACTAACAACGTGGCTGTTAACAATCAGACCTATTCCTATATCGGTTCTGTTGCTGCATATGCCCGTGGTGCAACCTTTGATACTGTTTATTCCAACGCCATTATGAAGAGCGATGGCTACTTCTGTGGTGGTATTGTTGGTTTGATGCGTAACGGTAATGCCAGCACCATTATGAACAGCTGGTACGACGGCAAGATCAAGCTGGTTGGCGAGAATACCGGTATGCGTGGCGGCGGTCTTATCGGCTGCGTATGGAATACGACTCTGAATATGTCCCACTGTCTCAACACTGGTGAAATGTCCAGTGAATCCTGGGCATGGGGCTCAAACCAAGGCCTTATGGTCGGTTATCCCAACGCCACTTCTAACGTCAACATTGAGGACTCCCTGTGTGCAGCTACTTTCTATGTTCTGGACGGTAAGAAGGACGGTAACGGTATGATTGTCGGCCGTATTGCAGGCGATTCTAACGTTACCTTTAAGAATGTCTACGCTATCAGAACTCCCAATCCTCCCGCAGTGAAAGATGCGGAGAAGCAGTGGCTTTGTGACTGGGGTCTTACCGGACATCGTGATGCACCTGTGACCTTCCAGGGTCCCGCAATGATTCTGGATAAGAAATACCTTACCGGTCTCGATGCATATCGGTATACCGATCTGGACTTCAAAAACTATTGGGCAGTGGATCTGAATGGACATCCCAGACTCCAGGCCTTTATGGGTGAAGATGAGGAAATTCTTGATGTATCCAACTACTCTAAGTATGTTGACTACAGCTGGTACGGTCCCAAGGATACCCTGTATCTCAGCAATGCAAAACAGTTCAAAGCATTCTCTTTGATCGCATCCGGTGATACCTTTAAGGATAAGACCATCATACTGGCTGCGGATATTAAACTGAACGAGGGCAATGCTGCTGACTGGGCTGAGAAGGCTCCTGCCAATGCATGGATTCCCATTGGTAACGCCGATAACATGTTCGGCGGCACCTTCGACGGTCGTGGTCACACTATCAGCGGTGTTTACTGTACCGGTAGCGGCAATGGTCTGGGCCTGTTCGGCATGGTTCGTAATGCAACCGTTAAGAACTTCAAGCTGACCAATTCCTTTATCCGGTCCAACGGTGTTACCGCAACAAAGGACAAGGAAAGCATTTCCTCCTACAACTATATTGGCGGTGTTGCTGCCTATGGCGCAAATGCTACCTTCGACTCCATCTACACTGATGCCATTGTTTGGAACGACGGTGAGATGTGTGGCGGCATTGTGGGTCTGTCAAACAAAGTAAATGAGCCAATCACCCTGAATAACTGCTGGTTCGACGGCACACTTGTGCAGGAGGATGCAGGAGTCAGATCTAAGAGCGGCAATATTTACCACACTTTTTATGGTGGACTTCTCGGCCTTCTGAGAAATAATAGCGCTACTATCAGCCACTGTCTGGTAACCGGTACTTTTAAGGGTATTAATATCCCTGATGATACTTGGGGTACTGTATGTGGCGGCATGGTTGGACGTGCAGACCAGACTGGCGAAAACAAGGCAAGCCTGACTATCATTGACTCCCTGTCAAATATTAAGACTGAGGGTTATCCCAGCTCCATTGCCGGTAACGGTACCGTGATTTCTCAGTGTAATCCCAATGTTCCCATGATTCTGGATAACGTTTATGCTGTTAACCATTCCTGGAAGTCTGTGGCAGCATGGAGATCTCCCGAACTGGGTAAGGGTGGCGTTGTCACTCTGAGCAAAGAAAATCTGACTGGCGCTTCTGCATTCCAGCATACTACTCTTGATTTTGAGAAATACTGGACTGTTGAAGAGAATAATCAGCCGATTCTGAAGACCTTTGCTTCTAAGGATGCACAGTATGTGGATACCTCCAAGCTGGAGAAGGTCGCAGACTTCAGCTGGTACAATGCAGATGAAGATGTGTATCACATCAGCACTGCAAAGCAGCTGGCAGCTCTGTCTATTCTGGCTGGCGGTAATACCTTTAGCGGTAAGACCATCTATCTGGATGCGGATATTACCCTGAATGAGGGTAACGCAGCAGACTGGGCGACTACTGCTCCTGCAAATGAATGGACTCCCATCGGTAATAGCAATACTATGTTTGCCGGTACTTTTGATGGTCAGGGTCACACAATTAGTGGTCTGTACCTCAGCGAACCCAACAATGGTCTGGGTCTGTTCGGTATGGTTAAGGATGCCACTATCAAGAACCTCAAGCTGACCAACTCCCTGATTCGTTCCACCATGGTGGATGAAACTAATAAGGCTGGCAAAATCAGCTCTTATGCTTACATAGGTGCAATTGCAGCCTACGCTGCTAATACTACCTTCGATACCATCTACACCGATGCGATCGTTTGGAATGACGGCGAACACGCTGGTGGTATCGTTGGCCTGTCCAACGCCCCTAAATCTCCCCTTACTTTGAACAACTGCTGGTTCGACGGCACTATTGTTCAAGAGAATATTGGCGTTAAGAAGTCTGACGGCAGCACTTATTCTACCTACGCAGGTGGTATGATTGCTTGCCTGCGTAAGAACTCCGCTACCATTACCAACTGTCTGATGACAGGTACCATCAAGGGTATCAATATGGACAATGTTTGGGGCACTGTGGCTGGCGGTATGGTTGGCCGTGTTGACGGAGACGCCGACGCCGGCACACTTACCATCAAGAACTCTTTGGTGAACCTGAAGACTGAGGGCTATTCCAGTTCTGCTCAGGGTAACGGCACTGTGGTTTCTCAGGCTAACCCCGGCTCCAGCCTGGTGCTTGAGGATGTGTATACGGTTACCCATTCTTGGAAGACCATCGCGGCTAACAGATGCGCTGAGCCCGTTTCCGTTAAAGAAGAAGATGGTACTACTTCTAAGAAGGTAGTTGGTTCTGTCACCGGTTCTATCGCTGCGCTGAATGAGAATTTCCTGACAGGCACCGCAGCATACGAGTACACCGGTCTGGACTTTGATAAGTACTGGGCAGTGGATACCAAGGGTACACCCGTGCTGAAGTCCTTTGCACCTGCTGATCTGGAGAAGGTTGACCTTTCCAAGCTCAACAAGCTGGCAGACTACAGCTGGTTCGACGGCAGCAAGAAGGAGTATGTTCTGACTACTAAGGAACAGATGTATGGCTTTGCTATTCTGTCTGCGTCCAACAACTTCAAGGGCATTACTGTCAAGCTGGGCGCTGACATTGTTTTCAATGAAGGCAACGCAGCTGATTGGGCAACTACTGCGCCCAAGTACTCCTGGGCCGCAATCGGTGATGCCAATCCCTTTGCCGGTACTTTTGACGGCCAGGGTCACACCATTTCCGGTCTGTATGCAAAGAACACCGAGAACCGTTATGCATCTCTGTTCGGTCACGTTTACGGCGGTACTGTGAAGAATGTCCGCGTCGTGAACTCCTATCTGGAGAGCGTAATTTCCGGCGAATTCGACACGACCACCCACTTCCATAACTTTGCCGGTCTGTTTGGCCGTATCGGTCAGGCTGCAAAGTTTGAGAACATCTACACTGATGCAATTCTGGTTGGCGGCAAATATGCAGGTATGATCGGCTTCCAGGATCACAATTCTGATGGTCCTACCATTAAGAATTGCTGGTTCGACGGCGATATCATCGTCAATACCCATACTAAGGATAAGGGCGGTTATGCCGGCATTATGGCTAGCGTCAGAAATGAAAAGACCACCATTTTTGAGAACTGCCTGTTCACTGGTTCTATCACTGCTCCCGCAGGCATGCCCGATAACTACATCGGTGGTCTGGTTGGCCTTGGTCCGTATGATGCAACGATCAAGATGACCAACTGCCTGTCTGCAGGTTATATGCAGGGTGTTAAGTCCGGTATTGCCGGTTCTGTCATTGGCAATAACCCCGGCCACAACCTTAGTGTTTACACTAATGTTTATGCAGTTGCGGAATCCTTCGCTTCTATGAAGGGTACTGGCGGTGAAACCTTCCCCGTAACCAAGGTTGCTTATGCTGATGTCAAGGGCAATCTGGCTACTTCCAAGCTCACCGGTTTCGACTTCACCAATACCTGGACTACTGTTGAGGGCTCTGTACCTGTGCTGAAGATTTTCAAGGATCTGGCACCCAAGGTTTCTGAGGCCGCTGAGATTGTAAGCATTAACGTAACCGCACCTACCAAGACAGTTTACGCTGTTGGTGCACCTTTGAATCAGACAGGTATGGTCGTCACTGCACTCTACAGTGATTACACTACTAAGGTTATTACTGATGGCTTCACTGTAAGTGGCTTCGATTCTACCACTGCCGGTACTAAGACCGTTACTGTCAACTACAAGGGCGCTATTGCTACCTTTAGCGTAATCGTGGAGACGCCTCCCGCAACTCCCGATGAAACCACAACCCTTTGGTATGACGGTCTGAAGACCGAGTACACCCTGAACACCGCAGGTGAGTTGAAGGGTCTTGCAAAGCTGTCCCAGACTATTGACTTTGCCGGTATCACCATTAAGTTGGGCGCCGACATCGCATTGAATACTGGTAATGCAGCTGCTTGGAACTCTACTGCTCCTGCAAATGTCTGGAATCCCATCGCACAGTTCAAGGGCACCTTCGACGGCCAGAATCATACCATCAGCGGCCTGTACTACAAGAATACTGACGGTAACAAGAACGTAGGCCTGTTCGCTACTGTGGAGAATGCAACTATCAAGAATCTGATTGTTTCTAACTCTGCAATGCTCTCTACTGCAGGTTCCGGCAGCAACGGTATTCTGGTTGGTACTGCAAAGGGTGTTGCCGTTGAGAACGTGATGGTAACAAATACTGTCACCGCTACCAACAGTACCAATACCGGTATGGTTGCGTATGTTGATGGTGCAAATCCTGTGTCCTTCAATAATGTTTGGATGGCAGGTACTGTTACCAACGCTATGCATACTGCCCGTATCGGCGGTCTCGTAGGCCACAACTCCAATACTGACGGCCTCGTGATCACTATTGAGAACTGCCTGTTCACCGGTGTTGTGAAGCAGACCCACGAATCTACCGATGCTGAGAACTATGTAGGCGGTTTTGCTGGCGGTATTTCTGCGAACGTCAAGATTTCTGTTCAGAATTGCTTGAGCGCAGGTTCTGTGACTAAGGCTGCCGGCGATAAAACCTACACAGGCTCTGTTGTTGGTATTACTTCCTGGAGAGGCGCTGCTTACACCACCTACCAGAATGCTTATGCAACAGATACCTGCTATGAGGTTGGTACCAGCAGAGAGCCTACTGCATACAGCGGTTCTATTACGATCCTGCCTATGGTAAAACTGATTGGTACTCAGTTCCAGACCAGTACAGCTTTGGACCACACTAATGTCTGGCAGGCAGTGAATGGCTATGTTCCCGTACTGAAGAGCTTTGCTTCTTATGCTCCTAAGCTTGATTCTGTCAGTGTTTATAGCCTGTACCTGACTGCTCCCACCAAGACCTATTACATGATCGGTGAGGCTTTGGATCTGAGTGGCATGGTTGTGTCTTCTATCAATACTGATGGTTCTGAAACTGTTCTGACCAGTGATGATTACACTGTTACCGGCTTCGACTCCACCACTGAGGGCACCAAGACTGTTACCGTTACCAGCAATGGTAAGACGGCAACCTTCGAGGTTACAATCCTCCGCAAGCCCACGGATCCCAATGAGGAAACCGAATACTGGTACTGGTATGATGCCACCAAGACTGAGTACATTATCGAAAACCTTGGCATGTTCAAGGGCTTCGTGACTCTGTCTCAGAATAAGGATATCTCCTTCGAGGGCGTCACTATTAAGCTGGCTACCAATATTGTTTGGAACGAGGGTAATGCAGCCGATTGGGCAACCACTCCTCCTGCAAACGTCTGGACTGCAATTGCCGGCAATAATGAAAATGGCTTCAAGGGCGTCTTTGATGGCCAGGGTAAGACTATTTCCGGTATCTACTGCAAGAACAATGGCTATGCCGCAGTTTTTGCAAGACTCTATGGTGCTAATGCTGCTGTGAAGAATCTGAAGATTGTCAACTCTTATTTTGAGAGTGACGGCACTGGTGATTCCTTCCATAACGGAGCAGGTATAATTGGTCGTATGAACAATGGCGCTACCGTTTCCGGTATCTACACCAATGCATTCTTCAAGGGTGTTAAGGGTGTTGGTATCGTTGCCTTTGCGGATAGCGTAAATTCCGGCACCATCGAAAAGTGCTGGTTCGACGGCACGATCGATGTCACCGGCGCTACCAATGTTGGTGGTATGATCGGACAGGTGGCTAACGGTGCAGATACCGTGATCAAAGACTGCTTGTTCACCGGTACGATGACCGGTACGGCTGCTTCCAGTGCTTATATCGGTGGTATCTTCGGCCAGGGTCCCTGGACCACAAGAATTAATGTTTCCAACAGCCTGTCCGCAGGTAATATGACTGGCGTTGTCGGTGGTATCACTGGCGCTGTTGCTGGTCAGAATCCCGGTGGCAATACTGGTACTTACATCAATGTATATGCTACCAAGGAGACTCACACCAACACCAAGGGTGGCGGTGGCGCGACCTTCCCCGTAGATTCTGTTGATAAGGCAGAAATCCTTGGTGCTAAGGCTGCTACCAAGCTGGCAGGATTCGACTTTACCAACACTTGGTTCACCATCAACGGCCACCTGCCCGCGCTGAAGATCTTTGAGGATGTGGCACCCACTCCTGCACCTCTGGAGCTGACCGGCATTACGCTGACTGCTCCCACTAAGGTTGATTACAACTTGGGTGAAGATCTGAACACCAGCGGTATGACTGTCACCGCACACTACAACGATGAGTCTACCAAGACTGTTACAGAGTATGAGCTGAGCGGTTATGACAAGAATACTGTTGGCACGCAGACGGTTACTGTTACTTACACTGAGGGTACTGTATCCAAGACTGCTACCTTCGATGTAACTGTGTCTAAGCTGCTTACCGGCATTAGTATCGTTGCTCCCACCAAGACTGAGTACTTTGTGGGCGAAACAATCAATACTTCCGGTCTGGTTGTGACTGCCATCTACAGCGACAGCACTACCGAGGTGATCACCTCCGGTTACACTGTCAGTTCTCTGGAGTCCAGCACTGTCGGTACAAAGACCATTACTGTTAACTACGAGGGTAAGACTGCAACCTTTGATGTGGTTGTGAAGATCGATCCTACCGTGTTGACTACTGAATGGTATACCAGCGATCCCACCGCTACTGAGTTCACCATCTCTACTGTTGGCGAACTGAAGGGCCTGGTTCAGTTGATTAACACCGACGGTAAGGACTTTACCGGTAAGACCATCAAGTTGGACGCCGATATTGTCTGGAATTCCGGCAATGCTGCAGATTGGGCAACTACTGCCCCTGCAAATGTCTGGACTCCCATTGCTAACTTTACCGGCACATTCGACGGTCAGGGTCACACCATCAGCGGTCTGTACTACAAGAACACAGCTGTTAACACCAATTGTGGTCTGTTTGCAACTGTTGAGAATGCGGTTATCAGGAATCTGATCGTTGCCAACTCCCTGATGGCGTCTACTGCCGCTACTGGTGGCAATGGTGTTCTGGCAGGTCTTGCTGAGGGTATTACTGTTCAGAATGTAAAGGTTGAAAGCACTGTTACTGTTTCCGGCGGTGCCAGAACCGGTATGGTTGGTTTGGCAGATACTGCTGCAGCTGTGTCCTTTGACAAGGTTTGGATGGCAGGTACTGTAACTAACGGCAACAACAGCGCCTATATCGGCGGTCTGCTGGGCTATGCAAATACCGTTACCGGCCTGGATGTTACAATCAGAGACTGTCTGTTTACAGGTACTGTTGCACAGACCAATGCATCTGCTACCGGCTGCCGTGCAGGTGGTTTCGTCGGCTCCACCGGCGCAAATGCCAAGATCTATATGTACACTTCCTTGAGCGCAGGTTCTGTAACCAAGGCTGATGACAGCGCTACCCGTATCGGTTCTGTGATTGGTATGGCTTCTGCTAAGGGTACAGCTTATAACAAGGCAGTGAACATTTACGCAACAAATGAGTGCTATTCTACTATCAGTAGCTATACTGCCGAGAATAAGTTCTCCACCGATACAGGCTCCAGTAAGTTTGTTAAGGTTAATGAGGCTGACCTGAAGGGCGATCTGGCTATGACCAGCGCTCCTAACCTGAACTACACTGAGGTTTGGAAGACTGTAGACGGTGCAACTCCTGTGTTGCGCTTCGTGGATACCATGACTCAGAATCCCTGAGATATGAATCACCACAAAAATTGAAAAATCTTCCCCGGGCCAACCGGCCCGGGGAAGTACCCCGAATGTTTGGTGGGGCTTGTCCCCACCGGACATTTCAGTGTTTTTCCTTATTCACAGAATCTGCGAATGAAGAAAAGCATTGAAATGTTAGTTTGTTAATTAAGGAGAAAATTATGGTCGATGCAAAATGGCTGAAGCCTGCCGAAGAGTTTGGCGAAATTGCCCCCGTTTATAAGAAATCCTTTACGACAAATAGCGGCGTAAAAGAAGCTAAGCTGACCATTACCGCTATGGGTGCTTATGAAGCAACCATCAACGGTAAAAGGGTAGGCGACTTTATTCTGGCTCCCGGTTGGACTGCTTACAGAAAGCGTCTGCAGGTGCAGGAATACGATGTTACCGACCTGATTTGCGATCATAACGATCTGCAGGTAATGGTTGGCAAGGGCTGGTATCACACCCACCTGATGGACTGGGAATCCAACCAGCCTATGATGTCTGAAATTACAGAGACCCCCTTGGGTCTGATCGCGGAACTGAAGATTACATACGAAAACGGGGAAGAGCAGGTTATTAAAACCGACGAGTCCTGGACTGTTTCTGAGGGTCCCGTGCTGTTCTCCGAGATCTACGACGGCGAGTTCTACGATGCCCGGATCAATCCTGACCAGAATAGGGAAGTGGAGTGCTTTGACGGCCCAACGCATACCTTAATTCCCCAGCAGGGCGAAGAGATCCGTAAGCAGGACGAACTGATTGCCCGGGAAATTATCCACGCCCCCAATGGTGAGGTAATCATCGATTTCGGCCAGAATTTCACCGGTACTGTCCGCACCTGCGTCAACGCGAAGGCCGGCGATGTGGTGGACATCTCCTTTGGTGAGGTGCTGGATAGCGACGGCAATTTCTATAATGCCAACTACCGCAAAGCAAAGTGCAACTACAACTATATTTGCCGTGATGGTGAGCAGGTCTATGAGCCTAAGTTCACTTTCTACGGTTGCCGCTATATCCGGATCAACAAGTTCCCCGGTGGCATTGACAAGGTCAAACCCGAGAACTTTACCGCTGTGGTGCTCCATTCTCAGATGAAGCGCACCGGCCGTCTTCGCAGTTCCGATTTGCTGCTGAACCGTTTGTTTGACAATGTTATTTGGGGTCAGAAGGGTAACTTCCTGGATGTTCCCACTGACTGTCCTCAGAGAAATGAGCGTCTGGGTTGGACCGGTGACGCACAGGTCTTTGCTAAAACCGCATGCCTGAACTTCGATGTAGAAAAGTTCTTCACCAAGTGGCTGGGGGATGTGGCTGCCGATCAGCGTCCCAACGGTGAGATCGGACCGGTGATTCCCGATGTCCGTCCTATCCGCTGCGCAAGTGCTGCTTGGGGTGACGTGGCAACCATCGCACCTTGGCAGGTGTATCTCGCATACGGCAACCGGAAGATCCTGGAGGACCAGTGGGAGTCCATGTACAAGTGGGTGGACTATATCACCGCTGTTACTAAGGTTCCATACCGATGGATCGGTCAGGAGCGGCATTATGGCGACTGGCTGGGTCTGGATGCTCCTGCAGGCAGTTATCTCGGCTCTACCAGACTGGAGTTTATTGCTGCTGTGTTCTATGCCTACTCTACCGAGTTGGTGATCAAAGTTGGCAAAATTCTGGGTAAGGATGTGGCAAAATACCAGGATCTCTACGAGAAGATCGTTGAAGCCTTCCAGGAGGATTATCCCACCTATGAGACCCAGACTGAATGTGTTCTGGCGGCTTATTTCAGAATGGGGAAAGATCCCCAGGCTGCTGCCGATCAGCTGGCTAAGATGATCACCGATGATGGTATTATGCTCCGTACCGGTTTTGTGGGCACACCTTATCTGCTGCACACCCTGTCTGAGTTTGGTTATACCGATCTTGCCTATGCGCTGCTGCTCCGTCAGGAATATCCCTCCTGGCTGTTCTCTGTCCGTCAGGGCGCTACAACCATTTGGGAGCACTGGGACAATATTATGGAAAACGGCGAGTTCTGGTCTACCAATATGAATTCCTTCAACCACTATGCTTACGGCTCTGTGACTGACTGGGTGTACACTGTTGCAGCTGGTATTCAGCTGGTAGAGGATAAGCCCGGTTATGAAGAGGTTCGGATAGCACCTGTGCCTACCAAACGCCTGCAGTGGCTGGAAGCCGAACTGGAGACCCGCCGCGGTTATATCCGATCTTACTGGACGGAACACGAAGGCTTCTGGCGTTACGACATCACCACTGCTGTAAAGGCCACCGTGGTGATTGCCGGCAAGGAGCAAATCGTGGAACCTGGCGAATACACATTCTATTCTCCCATCGTCTGATAGGGGAGAGGCAACATCTATTCCTGTCTTTTGGCAGTAATATATTAACAAGATAAGGAGGTAAACAAATGAGCAATTGCAAGATCAAAGCACCGTTCTTTGAAATTGGTCCCAAGTCCTATCTGTACGGTCAGGACGTGATCGACCTGGCTATTGCCGCGGATGCCGCATCTGAAAAGTATGATGTGGACATTATCTTCACCACGCCCGTGGTGGAAATCGCAAGAGTGAAGGCTGCAACCAAGCGCATTCACGTTTTTGGTCCCCATATGGACCCCATCGAGCCCGGTCGTGGCCTGGCAGAC
>JAZNZH010000071.1:0-52006 GCA_045594845.1 Faecousia sp.
TGGGTGCCGGTGGCGATGACGGCAGCCTTGACGGCGTAGGTGGCGCCGGTGTGGGTGACTACCCCGGTGACAGCACCGTTTTCCACCAGAATTTCCACAATTTCCGCCTGCTTGACCCACAGGTTCTCCTGCTTTTCCAGGGTGTGCTTCATCACCTTCTGGTACTCCCGGCGGTCGGCCTGGGCACGCAGGGACCACACGGCAGGGCCCTTTCCCCGGTTCAGGATGCGGTACTGGATGCAGGCCTGGTCGGCCACCTTGCCCATCTCGCCGCCCAGGGCATCCAGTTCCCGGACCAGATGGCCCTTGCCGGTGCCGCCGATGGCGGGATTGCAGGGCATATTGCCTACGGCGTCCATATTGATGGTAAATAGTATTGTGTGAAGTCCCAGACGGGCGGCAGCCAGGGCTGCCTCGATACCTGCGTGACCTGCGCCGATGACGGCAACATCGCAGGCACCTGCCTGATAGGCCATAGTGTTCACCTCTTAGTCTTCCTGCTTTTCCTCTTCCTTGGGCAGCTGGAAGGGCTTGCAAACCACCTCGCAGCGGTTGATGGGGGTGCCCAAAGCGTGGAATTTCTCTTCGTAGCCGGTCATAATACCGGTGATGCCGTCCTTGTGCAGATCCCGGGTCAGGTTGTTGACCTGCAGACCGCAGGCGGCAAACTCCTCTACGCTGAACTCAAAAAGCGGCGCGTTGTCGGTCTTAAAGTGGATCTCACCGTCGGGTCGTACCGTGCGGCAGTACTTATACAGAAAACCCCGGTGGGTCAGTCTGCGTTTCGCATTTTTCTTCCGGGGCCAGGGGTCGGGGAAGTTGATAAACAGCCGGTCGATCTCGTCGGTGGCAAAGATCTCCTCCATACCGGCTACGTCCATATCGATAAAGAACACATTCTTAAGGCCCATGGCCTTGGCTTTTTCCATAGCCACCACCATAGCTTCCCGGCAGCGCTCTACAGCAATCAGCAGCACATTGGGGTTTGCCTCCGCAGTCTCCGCGGTAAATTTACCCTTGCCGCAGCCTACCTCTACCCAAAGGGCAGTGCAGTCCGGCTTCAGACTCCGCCAGTTACCCCGCAGGGCGGCAGGCTCTGCTACGCGGTAATCGCTGCAGTTTTCCATCCGGGGGATCAGGTTTTTCATTCTGCGCATTCTCATAATGTGTTCCTCCTAAAGGCAATTCCTAATACAGTAGTATAACAGATAGGAATAAAACAGTCAAATAAAAGTAAATAGTGGAAAAAAGTTATTGACCTATGTGTCGTTTTCGGTTATAATACCTTAGAATGACCAACTATGGTCAGTAATTATGTTCCGCTGCGGCCAATTTTGGCTGTCGAGCATATTGAGATTTGACAGGAGGTGTACTGTAATGAAGCGTACCTATCAGCCCAGCCGTCGCCATCGTTCCAAGGTTCACGGTTTCCGCCAGAGAATGGCTACTTCCAACGGTCGTAAGGTTCTGGCCCGCCGTCGTGCTAAGGGCCGCAAGGTTCTGTCTGCATGAGCATAACAAAGTTAGCGTAATCGCAGCGTGATCGCTCATAGCGAAACGGGAGAATGTGCGTGGCGAATGGCTTTCGCCACGCTCCCTTTTTTGTTGGGGATAATCTCAAAAAATACTCATCGATCTTCAGCGGATCTTTTTGCACATAGCGGCGTTACGCCAGCCCTGAAATACACAAAGTATTCCTGCGGCTGTCGATCTTGCACTGCGCCAAAATCTCTCGCTGAATACCTGATGATTCTTTTTGTCGATGATTCCTGATTAGAGCTTCAAAAGAGCTCTTGAAGTGGGGAGTGTTTTATGAAATTTTCCAGCGCACTGAAACTGAATCATATTTTCCGGCGGCTTTACGGTACTGCCGGATATGCCAACGGACTTTTGGTGCTGTATGCCCGGAAGAATCATACCCAGAAAAATCGGGTAGGATTGACGGTAGGAAAGAAACTGGGACACGCCGTGGTGCGTAACCGGGTCCGCCGCCGTCTGCGTGAGGTCTAC
The DNA here is from genome assembly GCA_045594845.1 of Faecousia sp. Lineage (GTDB taxonomy): Bacteria > Bacillota > Clostridia > Oscillospirales > Oscillospiraceae > Faecousia. Next base: position 2,011 of record JAZNZH010000071.1, read on the forward strand.
CGGCTCAACGAGGACCGCTTCCAGTCCGGATGGGACATTGTGGTAGTGGCAAGAAGCCGCTGCATCAGCGCCGATTTTGGAAAGCTGACCAATGCGTATCTGTCCCTGGCGGATAAGGCCGGCATTCTGCGGCCTGAGGAGGAAGCTCTGTGAAAAAGCTTCTGTTAGCCCTGATTCGTTTCTACCAACGTGCCATTTCTTCCCACACCCAAGCGCATTGCCGATTTACGCCGACCTGTTCTGCCTATGCCTACGAGGCAATCACCAAATACGGAGCTGCAAAGGGCTCGTGGCTTGCTGTAAAGCGCCTTTGCAAATGTCATCCTTTTTATAAGGGCGACCCCGTAGATCCCGTTCCGTAAGTAAGAGCAAGCGATTCGCCGCAAGCCGCGGCGAGAGGAGGATACTATGTTTTTAGCATTCAAATTAGGTGATATTGTCCGGGTACCTTTCGGCTATTTGCTGTCCTGGCTGTATCAGCTGACTACCAACTACGGTATTGCTCTGATCCTCTTTGCGATTCTGGTAAAGCTGATCCTTTACCCCACTACCGTTAAGAGCAAGAAGAGCACAATGAAGATGTCCCGCCTGACTCCCCGTCTGCAGGCAATTCAGAAAAAGTATGAAGGCGATCAGCAGAAGCTCAATGAGGCTACCCAGGCGCTGTACAAAGAAGAGGGTGTGTCTATGGGTGGCGGCTGCCTTTGGAGCTTACTGCCCCTGCTGATCATGATCCCTCTTTACAATGTCGTGCGTTTCCCCATCACCTACATTCTGCGTGATGCCAACGCATCTGAAATTGTAAAGATCATTGGTGAAAAGGTGTCTCTCACTGCCGGTTATGAGCAGGTGATGGCCCTTTCCAAGGTGCAGGACTTTAAGGCTGCGCTGGAAGGCGTTGCAAGTGCGGCAACACTGAATTTCGATTCTACTTTCCTGGGAATCGACCTGGCTGCTATTCCCAATTTTAAGGCTTTCGGCACGGCTGCAGGCTGGACTTGGATGAATATCGGCGCGGTTGTGATTCCTCTGCTGTCTTCCGGCAGTCAGATCCTCAGCATGTGGATCTCCCGCAAGCTGAACGACTCTCTGGTTACTGACGAAAAGGGTGTGCAGGACCAGGAAACTGCCAAGAATTCCAAGGCAAATCAGTCTAACAAGACCATGATGATTGTGATGCCCCTGTTCTCTCTGTGGATCGGCCTGACCGTTCCCGTGGCATTGAGCCTGTATTGGTTCATCCAGGGCATCGTGTCCACCGTTGTGGATGTATACCTGACCAAGAAGTACCGCACCATTTATGATGCGGAGGATGCCGAGCGCCTGAAGAAGGCAATGGAACTGGAAGCCATCGAGGCTGAGAAGGAGCGGGTGCGCGCTGAGCGCAGAGCCGCAAATCCTGAGGGCATTACCCAGAATACCAGTAAGAAGAAGCTGCAGCAGAAGCAGCAGCGCGAGGCGGAGGCAGCAAAGGCTGCTGCCAAGAAGGAGTATGACGCCAAGAAGGGCATCGTAACCGAAGAGGAAGTTGAGGAAAAGACAGCTTTGTCCGGCATTGCGGAGCGCCCCTATTGCAAGGGACGCGCTTACGACCCCAACCGTTATACTTCCGAAAATACGGAGGAATAAAATGGAAAAAACCATCATTACTACCGGCAAGACCATTGATCTTGCCATTGAAGCGGCTCTGACTCAGCTGGGTCTGGACCGGGACAGTGTTTCTGTTCAGGTCGTGGAGCCTCCCAAGCCCGGTTTTCTGGGCATCGGTGCCACTCCCGCAAAGGTAGAGGTCACCTACGAAGCACCCGATGAGCGTCCCAAGAGCGCTCTGGGTTCTGCATCCCGTTCCAAGCCCAAGGCAAAACCTGCACCCAAGGCAGAAGAGCCCAAGGTGGAGGCACCCAAGCCCCAGCCCAAGCCCGAAGCACCCAAGAAGGTCGAGCCTAAGCCCGAGCCTCCCAAGGAGCCTAAGGTCTATGCCCCCGCAGAGCCCGGCTCTGTGTCTGAGAAGATCGAGGTTTTCCTGAAGGGCCTTTTGGAGCAGATGGGTTCTCAGGCTGTGCCCCACGCCTGGCAGGAAAATGAAAACACATATATGGTAGAGTTGGTAGGTGAGGATCTGGGCTACCTGATCGGCCGCCGTGGCGATACTCTGGATGCTATCCAGCATCTGTGCAATTATGCTGTGGGCCGCAATGTGGAGGGCCACATCCGCATCAATGTGGATGCCGAGTGCTACCGTCAGAAGCGGGAAGCATCTCTGCGCAGCTATGCCGAGAAAAAGGCACAGCGGGTACTGAAGGCGCATCGCCGCCTGACCCTGGAGCCTATGAACGCTTATGAGCGCCATGTGGTGCACGCCACTTTGCAGGATATGGATCGGATCACCACCTATTCCATCGGTACCGAGCCTAACCGCCGCGTGGTTATTGAGTACGTAAGATAATAAAAATGCCGTCTCTTCGGAGACGGCATTTTTTTGTGCTAAAACAGCTCATCGACGGTGCCGAAACGGTAGCCGTCGTTTTCTAATTTAGTCAGCAATTCGTCCAGAATTTCTGCGTTGGTCTTGGACGTGGAGTGAAGCAGGATCACTGCGCCGTTATGAATCCGGGGCAGGAGTTTATCAAAGGCCTGCTGCCGGGTGGGTTGGGCGTCGTTGTTCCAATCCACATAGGCAAGACTCCAGAACACCGTTTTATAGCCGCATTCCTTAGCCAGCCGCAGATTGTCTTTGCTGTAAAGACCCTGGGGCGGCCGGTAGTACCGGGGCAGCTCCTTGCCGGTGATATCCTTAAAAATTGTCTCCAATCCCTGTAATTCTTCCTGAAAGACCGCTTTGTCCGCTAATTTGCGCATATCGTAGTGATGGACAGTGTGGTTACCCACAATGTGTCCTTCTTCCACCATCCGCCGCACCAGATCGGGATTTTGCTTCATATAATGCCCTACCAGGAAGAAAGCGGCCGGCACTTTATGGGCTTTCAGCACATCCAAAATCTTCTCCGTACAGCCGTTTTCGTAACCGGAATCAAAGGTGAGGTAAAGCACTTTTTCTTCGGTGTTTCCCACATATGCGGCGTCCAGTTTTTGCAAAGCCGTGATGCTGTCCGGCCCGGTGGGCGCTTTTCCCGGCTCGGAGAAACTCAACCCCCAGGAAGCGGTGGGGGCAGCTTTCGGAAGCAGCAGTCCTGTGATCACCAAAGCAGCAACCAATAAGACACTGACGGCAATAAAAAGGTCCCTTTTTCGCATACAAATCCCTCCCGGAAAACGGTATGACAGGCAAAGAGTGGATATGCTCCGAAAAACAAGTGAATTTTCTATGAACGAGGGGCAGAAAGACGGCAGAATAGCTTGCTTTTTTACCAAATGATGATATGATGTATTATGAATAATTATAGGTGGGAAAATGCCCACCTGGCAGATAGAAATAATTGCGGTTTTTCAAACCGTTTTATCCTGTTTTTTGGGGAAGGAGAATGTGACAATGAAAATTTTTAAGAGGGTTGCATCTTTTGTGTTGCTGTTATGCATGATGGTAACATTTTTGCCGCCAATGCAGGTGGCCAAGGCAGCAGATGTGGTACATCGCTATGAGTTGGATACCGACGGTATTGATGTGGGTGCTACCTACCTGATCGTCAACAGCAGCAGCGTTGCTACTTGCAACGCGCTGAAGTTCAGCACCAGCGGATTTCAGAATCAGCAAATAGTGGTGCAGTCCGATGAAAACGGAACCAAGTATATTGACGGTTTCACCGGTGAGGAAAACTGCCAGTTCCAGTTCAGCGCCTCCGGTTCCGGCCGTATTTCCCACGATAACTACTATATGGATCTGGATCAGTCCAGATTTACCACCAGCTCCCCCAGTCAGACCCTGACCTTTACCAATTTGGGCAACGGACAGTACCGTATCCACTACAGCTATTGGTTCTGGGCCTACTATCTGCGCTATAACAACAATGAGTGGGAAAGAAGCAGCTCTTCTTCTGCGGTGTATTTGTATAAGCTGACTGAGCACGTGGTGGGTTACGATGTGAACTACAACGGCAACGGTCACACTTCCGGCACACTGCCTGAAAACGCTGAAATGTTGTCCTACGGTGAGGAGTACACCCTTCTGACTCCTACGGAGCTGCGTAAGGATGTGGGTGAGGACACCTGGTTCTTCCAGTGCTGGAACACTGCTCCGGATGGCTCCGGCACAGAGTACCTGCCCGGTGATAAGATCACCGTCACCAAGGATACTACCTTGTATGTAGAGTGGTACCAGCAAACCAAACACACCATCTCTATGATCACCTATCTGGATGGTGAAAGAACAGATGTAAATAAGTTCGCCGGCTATGACAGACAGTTCTTTGCCAAGCTTGAGGGCGGCGACGGCACATATATTCCTCTGAACAGAACGGAGGAGGGTACATACAGCGCAAAAGTGCCCGATAACGGCACCTATGTGATTTATGCGATCACCAAGGAGGGCGAATATTCTCCCGTTCACGGCCACAAGATCATTGTTTACAATGACGCCGGTTCTACCGAGTGTCTGCATTACAGCATTACCTATGATACCGCCGGCGGCACTTGGGCAGAGGGCCAGGCACCGACGGAAAATAAGTGCCACAACGGCGAAACTGTGATCGCCCCCAGCGCTCCTGTCCGTGAAGGCTACCGCTTCCTGGGCTGGAAGGCGCAGGATAACAAAACTTATGAACCCGGCCATCCTGTCACCGAAAACGCAGACCGGACAATCACGCTGACCGCTGTTTGGGAAGAGCTGATTGATGTTACAGTCACTTTGGTTATTGACCATAAAGCTGCCAGCGGCGGTGTGGACGGTCAGACTAACAGACACGATGCGACGCTTTACCTGCTCCGTGAAGAAAACGGCGTAAACCTCCCTGTGGAGGAGCGGGTTTTGACCTCCGGTTATGTTTACGACGAAGATAATGATACCACCACCTATACTGTGGTGTTTCAGGATCTGCCGCAGGGCGTTTACACAGCATCCAGTATCCAGCAGCACTATGTGGATACCGTCAGCCGCAGCGGCAATGCAAATGAGGATCAGACAGTCCGTATTGACTCCAAGTACACCCCCGAAGAGCGGGATATGGTGTTCAATGTGGTAGTCAATATGGATAACGAGGCGGAAAAGGCTTTGAAGCCTGTGGCGGTCAATCTAAAAGTTTCTTTCTGGGGACACAAGGACGGCGTGCTGGGCTGGCATATCACTACCAGACAGGAAGGCGACAATCTGCCTTCCACCGTTATGATTGACGAAAATGGATTCGGCACTGCCAACTTTACTATGTGGCCCAAGCGGTCCGGTACTGGTCTGCCTTACGAGTTCCGTGTGGAGGTCACTTCCTTCGTTATGCCCGACCACACCATCGTACCTGCTTCCGGCGACCTGGTGACCTACCGGGCCAACGGATCCGGTCTGTATGAGGCAACGGTGAGCGTGGAAGGCGATGGCAGAGTGCCTACCTATCCTGAGGGCAGCGATACTACCCTGGAAGGCGCCTACTTTGTAGAGGATGTGCAGATGGGCATCCCCACCGTTACGGTGGAGATCAATCCTATGACTGTCACCTTCGACGCAGGCGATGGCTTGGTGAACGGCCAGCAGACTGTGGTGCTGGAAAACCAGTACCGCTATCCCGCCCTTCACGATTATGTGGCTGTCTCCAACAATCAGGACAAGGTGTTTGTTGGCTGGACAGATGCCCAGGGCAATCTGGTTGACAATATGGAAAACCAGCTCCTTGCCGGCGATGTGACCTACTACGCCCGATACAAAGAAAATATCACTCTGTCCGGTACTGTGGCGGCAGATGCGGTCTACGAGCAGGACGGCAAAACTGTGGAGATCCCTGAGACTGACCGCGTGGAAACGGTTATGGTGGTCCTGCAGAAGAGAGTTGGCGATGTCTATAATGATATAGACTCCCGGTTTGTGACCTTGACCTATACGAAAAATGTAGACGGTAAGTACTATGTAGGCGTTGGCAACTATGCGTTTAAGGATCTGCCCAATGACGGCACCCAGTACCGAGTCCAGGTTCTGGCGCACAATTACGACGAGAAATACGATAACAATCAGGACAGAATCTTTAATGCGGATGAATCGGTAGCGCAGGTGGATGAGCTGAAAGCCACCGGTCGCGTAGATGTCCACCTGGACTTTGCCCCCGAAGCCTATCAGCAGGCAGTGCGCGTGGATGCATCCCAGATTCAAGCAGGTCTGCGTCCCACCGGCGCGCTGGCCCAGATTCTGTATCGAGACCTGGGCGATTCTCATTCTTTCCAGGCGATCTCCCAGCACACGGTGGATCCCTTCGGCATTAAGGTAGACCTGAATTCTCAGGATGCTACCGGTATGGGCTATGAGGATGTGTGGAATTTCCACACCAACGGAACGCCCTATGAATACCAGGCGCATTTGTATAAGCTTTACGGCAACGATGTTGCCGGTGCATATACCCGGGAGGGTACGGAAATCACCGATGCCAGTCCCTTTACCGTTGTTTACGGCGCTCCCACCAACTATATGGAGCAGGATACTGCGGAAGGCGTGGCCCTGCAGGCAACGCTGGTGCCCAAGCAGTATCTGGTGGAGTTTGACCTGAACCTGGGAGATGACAAACTGACTCCGGTCTACGGCCTGGAGGACTATATGGTGGATGACGGCACCGGCCGGGAGCGTTATGCCTATGTGCATACCTGGAGCTATGCCGGCGATTTCGTAGTCCATCCCTACAGAGAAGGCTATGTGTTCACAGGCTGGCAGCCCCTGGAGGATAACGAGGTCTACATTAAGGACGACGGAACAGTCCACGTGGGCGCTACTTTGGATCACAAGGTGACTCTGACGGCAACCTGGCAGCCCCTGCAGGGTACAGACTATATCATCCGATATATGGAGCTGAACACTGACAAGGTGCTTCAGGGCGCAACGGTGGTTACCGGTGCTGATCAGGGCGAAGTGATCATGGCGGCAGAGAATGCCCCCCTGATCAACGGTTATGTCTATGTGGGTGCGGCAGTAGGCGGCGCCTACATCGATAAGGCAGGCAATCCCTCCCTGACAGTCAGCAACAATCCTGCGGAAAATCTGCTGGTTATTTACTACCTGCCCGACGGCTCTGACGGCTACACCGAACAGGTGGAGAGCAACCTGGAGATTAATAAGCACGCTGTGCTGGAAAATAACGGCACATATACCATTACACTGGATACCTACACTAAGGACAACCCCATTACTACTCTGATCCAGCAGAACACACCGCTGGATATCGTGCTGGTACTGGACCAGTCCGGTTCTCTGTCGGCAAATAATTACGAGTATCTGAATGCATTGCAGGGTGCGGTGAATAACTTCGTGGAATCCGTGGCAGACCACGGCCGACACAATGAGGTAGACCACCGAATCGCCATCGTAGGCTACGCCAGTGACGTGGATGACGGCCATAGTAATGAGCCGATCATTGCTACCGGCGGCAAGGAGTCTGATTCCTGGGTCAATACCGGTGTGTTCGACTCCAACGGTGAATACCACCTGTACAATGTTAACGGCTTTAACTACACAGAGCTGAAAGATCTTTCCGAGATGAAGGCTGACGGCGTATACTACACCAAGGTGACAGAAGACGGCAAGGATCATTACCTGCTGCTGCGGCACCACGATGAGTACCGCCACCTGATCACCGAGGAGCAGGCCCGCGTGGCACAGCTTCAGGGTGAGCAGATCTACGGCTATGTGTATGATGAGAACAATAAGGGCGATTTCGAGCCCCTGACGAGAAACAGCAGTGGCTTGTGGCTGTACGGCGACAAGAAGCTGTATTCTGCAGATGAATTCTTCACCTACCATACCGATGTATGGACACATCGCCACGGTGTGGAGCCTCGTGAGATCCACGCATACGGCGTAGGCGCAGCCTACACCCCCATCGACGGTCACACAGGCGTATATACCCGTGAGGAGACTACAAGCTCCACTTACCAGCAGAGTATTTACCAGGATGCCTTGATTCCGGTTTCTGTGGGTGCAAACGGCTCCGGCGGTACCAATCCCGGTCTGTTGCTTGCAACCCAATCTCTGGGCGCTGACGGCGCAACCCGTGCAGGTCTGGGTATGGAAATGGCCAACGATGTCCTGGCAGCCCATCCCTTAAGCGAGGGCGAGGAGCGCGTCCGCCTGGTGGTTATGTTCACCGACGGTGATCCCGGCTTCTCCGGCTTCGGTTCCGGCAGCGACTCTGAGGCAGTCAATGAGGCCAACAAGGCGATCCAGCAGGCATATATTTCCAAGAATACCTACGGCGCCTATGTATACGCCATCGGCCTGTACGAAAGCGCGGGTGTGTCTGCCACCAGCAATATCGCCTACTATATGAACGCCCTGTCCTCCAATTATCCCAATGCCCAGAGCATGAACGATATTAAGCGGACAGTTACCTATGTAGCGGCGGCAGACGGCACGCCTTTGGAGGCCAACGGCAAGTTCTTTGTTCGTCACAACAACTCCTACTACGAAGTGAAATACGGCAATGTGCGTATTTCCGGCAACCGCTATCAGACCTGCTGGTACTACACCCGGAATAATACCAATTATTCCATCAGCACAGCGGCCAATCCTACGGTAACCAACGGTAAGGTGGGCACCTTCAGCATCTATCAGAAAACCAGCGGCTATGCAGAAACAGAATATTCCGGCTACTATGCCACCACGGAAAGCTCTACCTACCTGAAGGAATACTTTGAAGATGTCCTGCGGGATATTACCACCAAGATCACCACAGAGATTATTCTGGAAAGTGATACCATCCTGCGTGACATTATGAACCAGGGCCTGGTGCTTACCGATGGCACTGTGATCACGGTTTACACGCAGGAAGGCAATTACGACCTGGAGAACGACAAGGTGGTTTGGGCTGTGGATGCAAACGGCGACCCGGTGTTGGAAGAAAAGGTCAATCTGAAGCTTGGTTCCGGTTTGACTACTGCCTCTGATCCGGAAAGCGGTGTGGCGATCTATACGTATAATCTGAATGCTCAGAATGCTACCAATCCCAACAAGCCTGACTATCATCCCCACACTGTGGATATCACCGGCTACAATTTCTCCGAGTGGTACATCAGTGAGACGCATACCAAGGGTTACAAGATGGTGGTTACCATCACCCAGTTGGAGGCAACGGATGATGTAGAGTGGAGCCGCAGTACTTTCACCAACAACGAGGAATCCGGTCTGTGGCTGCCTGCAGATGAAGACGGCAACCGCCAGCTGCTGCAGCCCTTCCAGCAGCCCACCACTGTTTTCGTGGAGCGGGCATACGTGCTGGACTACGGCAAGGAATTCACCCTTGTGGACTGGTACTTCGACAGCGAAGACGGCAAGGTAGCTACCCCCATCCATGTGGATTGCGACATCAGCAACGGCATGAACTGGTTTGATCCCAGCAAGCCCAATACTTCCAATGCCATCGGCGGCGAATACGGCAATACCAAGTATGGCAATGTGCAGATCAAGGATGGCAAGGTGACTTACGCACCCACCTCTATGAACTGGGGCGGCTTCGATCAGTTCTATGTCTTCGGCAATACCTGGCGGAGAACTGTGCTGGCGCAGGATGCCAACACCAACGGCAACCTGTGGAATAAGGTTACCGTGATCCCTGCCAACAACATCTACTATGAGGACTCCTTTGTTACCACCGAGGATTCCACCTGGAACGGTATCGAAGGATTCACCTTTGGTGACGGTTGGGAAAGAGTGTTCTCCGGCAGCGAAAGTGATGCCGATAAGAACACGGAGGTCCCGGAACATAAGGAATCGCCCTATCATGATATCCACGGCTGGACCGACTCTCTGGCTGACGACGGTAAGTATACCGACGGCAGTGCGCATATGGCCGGCTTGGACAAAAAGGGCGGCGCAAAAGCAGAATTCACCTTTACCGGTACCGGTGTGGAGGTCTATACCAGTACCAACCAGAAGTCCGGTATAGTGCTGGCTATCTTGAAGAAAGCCGGTGAAACAAAGGCATTCCGGAGCCTGGCAATGGACAATCTGGCAATGTCCGGCGGTGAGGAAGGTTACTACCATATTCCCACGGTTTCCTTCAAGGATCTGCCTTACGGCACCTATACGCTGCAGCTCATTGCCGCAACGGCAAGCGCCGGCGCAACAGGTCAAAAGCGGCATGAATACTGCATCGACGGTGTTCGGATCCACAACCCGCTGGGCAATACGACAAACTATCAGACCAACGTTGTTAAGCAGGCTTACGGACTGGAGACCAATGCGGTGTTTACCGAGGTGCGGGATATCCTGCTGAACTACGGTGACTTTAACACCGATATTTCCGACAGTACCGACGGCAAGATGGGTGCGGTCTTTATTGACTGGATCCGTGACGATCAGGGTTCCGGTGAAGACGTACCCGGCATCAAGAACCACACTTACGAGCTGGGCACCTACGAGGCCCTGGGCCCCAAGAACGAGGTCTACCTCACATCCGGCCAGGCAATCGTGCTGAAGGTGTCTGAAGAAAACTATTACTATGTGGGCCTTAAGAGCCTGACAGGCGCGGCAGTGACTGTAAATGTCAGCGGCGTGAAGCAGGATCAGCCCCAAGCCATCGAGATAAAGCACACCACGGATCTGTATTACCGGGTCACTCCCGTAAACGGCTACATTGTGATCCAGAATGCCAATACAGATGATGCCGTGCTGTCTGTCACCAATTTGCGCACCACCAATCTGAAAGCACCTACAGCAAGCACCGGAAACGGCGTGCTGTCGGTGACACAGGAAGAGGCGGTTGCTATGATCAGCGACTTCTCTGAATATATGGAGTATAAGCGCAATGAGGAGTCTGCAAACCAACCCGACGAACCGGAAGAGAAAGTGCCTACTGCGCAGGAACTGGCCCAGGCCGATGAACAGTTGGCAGTTACGCTCTTCACGTCCGTTCGTCAGTGGCTGGATACTGAGTAAGGAGGGATGAGAATGAAAGGAAATTACACAAAGCCCCTGTTTAATGTGGAGTTTTTCTCGCTGACCCAGTCAGTGGTCCGTGATTGCGGCAGTTCTGTCCCCGGTGACGAGTGGAACGGTGGCGATCCCAGCACATGCGGCTGGGTAGTCGGCGACGATACAGTGTTATTTGTGTTCGGCAACAACTGTTCTGTCGATGGCGAGGATATGGGATTCGGTTGCTACAACAATCCCAGTGAGGGAAATTATATTTTCCGATCTTAAACACATTACGCCCCCACAGATGTTTTGTCTGTGGGGGCGTGTGGAAGGCTTATGAAAACTTACAATTTGGAACTTATGGGTTTGCGCACAGAGTTGCACACACCCGGTGAGATTACCATCTCCCACAATTTGATACCTTTCTTGTGTGAGGCACATCAGAAAACAGATTGCAGAATCGAATTGCGATCTTGTGCCAATATGCCCGCATTTTCTGAAAATGGCGTGTGGCACGGCCCGGAATTTTATGATTGCGTTTCGGGTGTCCGGCGTATTTTCCACTGTGTTCCCACAGACAAGACCGTCTTTGGGGTTACACAACTTTTTGATAACGGAAATATTGAGATCCGCGTTTTGCCTGAGTATCTTTCCTATTTTGCCGGCAGCGAGGGAATCTTCAATCGAATTGGTATGGAAACACTGCTGCTGCAGCATAATGGCTTGCTGTTGCATGCTTCATTGATAAAATATGGGGATCGGGCGATTGTGTTTTCCGGTCCCTCCGGTATCGGCAAATCTACGCAGGCGGATATTTGGGAAAAATATCTGGCCGCAGATATTCTTAACGGTGACAGAGCCGCCCTGCGCAAGACCCCTGAAGGCTGGACTGCTTACGGCTCACCCTATGCCGGCACCTCCGGTATCTATAAAAACGACAACGCTCCGCTGGCAGCCATTGTGCTGCTGGGTCAGGCGCAGGAAAACAGCTTCCAGCGCATGACGGCAACACAGGCAATGCAAAGCCTGTATCCGGAGCTGTCGGTACATCATTGGGATAAAGGATTTGTGGAAAAAGCCACGGATCTGTGCCTGCAGTTGGTGGAGGATGTGCCGGTATATCGGCTGAAATGCCGCCCGGAAGAGAGCGCAGCAATGCTTGTGAAGAAAGGACTTGGATTATGACCAACGTACCCGTAGCACCTGTCTTAACAGAATATTTGTACCGCAAGGCGTCTTTTGCCGGTGTGCCGCTAAGCGGCACTTTTGAGCTGACCCCGGTGTGCAATATGGATTGTAAAATGTGCTATGTGCGCCTTTCCCGGCAGTCCCAGGAGGCGATCGGCCCATTGGCCGATGCATCCCGTTGGCTGGAAATTGCCAGACAGGCAAAGGATGCCGGTCTGCTCTATCTGCTGCTCACCGGTGGCGAAGCTTTCCTGCATCCCCAGTTTCGGCAGATTATGGAAGGCCTGCATAAAATGGGCTTTTTGATCACCGTAAACAGCAACGGAACTCTGATTGATGAGCAGACTGTCCGGTGGCTGAAGGATTGTCCGCCTGTGCGGATCAACATCAGCATTTACGGTGCATCCGACGAGACCTATGCCCGGTTGTGCGGGAATCCCAGCGGGTTCACCCAGATGACCCGGGCTGTGGCGCTTCTGAAAGAAGCCGGGATCCCGGTAAAGCTTAATTGCAGTCTCACTCCCCATAATGCCGCTGACTTGGCGAAGATGGTGGAATATGCAAAGCAAAATGACTTGGTGATCCAGGTGGCGACTTATATGTTCCCCCCGGTTCGCAAGGATGAAAACAGTGTTGGCAAAAATGATCGGTTTACCCCGGAAGAAGCGGCGTACTATATGGCCTACGCCGACTATCTGACCTTAGGGAAGGAACGCTTTTTGGCGGAGGAGGGGAAAATTCCCGATCCCGACCCGGAGGAGCAATGCGCCCAGTTGGGTGACGGCATTCGTTGCCGGGCAGGTAAGTGCAGTTTTTGGGTCACCTGGCAGGGCGCTATGACCCCCTGCGGTATGTTCCCGGCGGAGAGTGCTCCCAATGTGTTTGCAATGCCCTTTGTGACAGCTTGGGAGCAACTGAGGGAGAATACTGCGCAGATTCGTCTGCCAGCCCAATGCACGGCCTGCAGCGCTAAGGACACCTGCCGCGCCTGCGGTGCTATGGTGATCACAGAAAGCGGTTGCTTCCATAAAGTGCCCCAGTACCGGTGTGATATGATTCGTGCCTACAAGACTCAATGGAATCGGGTGAAGGAGGAAATGCTGTGAAAAAGAAAATACGCATCGGCATTCTCTGCGCTTTGGCGTTAGCGCTTTTGGCTGCCCTGGTTTTCCTTATTCTGCGGGAACCGGCCGCCCCCCACATTTCCAAACCAGATCCCACAACCCCTACACAGGGTACGGAGGACTCCGCAGATGGGCAGAGTGATCCCACAAAGCCCACGGATGGAAAAGAGGACCCCACCGAACCTTCCAAGGGGAAAGACGATCCTACCGAACCCACAGATGGGAAGAACGACCCCACCGAACCTACAGAGGGAGAGGATGAACCGAAGCTCCCTGATGACGGACAGGTGACCCCTCCCAATGATCTGCCTGCTTCCGTAATTATTCCCACAGTAAAAGATCCTGAAACCGGTGAATCTGTGGGAATCACATTCCCTTGTCAAGTGCCGGGATACGGACTGGTAATTGAGAAAATGGCGCCCTACAGCGGTATGTTTGTAGAGGATGGCTCCAATGTAAATGTGGAAAATGTGGCGATGCTTCTGGTGTATAACAACGGAGACTTTCCCGTGGAGTACACCCAGATCAGCGTGCAGTACGGTGAGCAGAGCCTCTTGTTTGATATCTCAGCCCTGCCTGTTGGTGAAAGACTGGTGGTGCAGGAGAAAAACGGCATAGCCATTCCGGAGGAGATTCCTGTCACTGCTACCGCTATGGTAGTCCAGCGGGCAGATATGGCGATGTCCGAAAATCAGATCAAGGTCACCGACAACGGCAACAACACCCTGACCATTCAAAATCTTACGGATAAAGTCATCCCCACTGTCCGTGTCTTTTATAAGTACTATATGCAGGAACAGGGAGTCTTCGTAGGAGGCATTGCGTTTACCCTGCGTATCACCAGGCTGAACGCCGGGGCAAAGATCACTGTCCGGCCCTCCCATTATACCAGCAGTACCAGCCGCGTGGTGATGGTCCTGACATACGATTCTGAGGTGTAATATGAAACTGTGCGGAGAATTTGTAGTCCGTCAGGTGATGGATGATACTGTGGCAGTGCCGGTAGGCCAAACCGCCCTGCGGGTCAACGGTATGATTTTGCTCAATGATGTGAGCAAGGTGATTTGGGACTGTCTGACCCGGGAAACGGATGTGGAGCAAATTGTGACAGCCGTCACCGATGCTTTTGAGGTTTCCGGGAAAGAGGCCAGGGCAGATATCCTGGAGTTTTTGGACAAACTGCGTAAGGTTGGCTTATTGGAAGAATAAAAAAGCACCCCCATCAGGGGGTGCTTTTTGCGTTTATTTTACAGGTTCGATCCGGTCGTGACGAATGCGGTAGATCCGGTGGCTGATCTCCAGCACACTGGGTCTGTGGGTGGTGATGATGCAGGTACGACCCGTTTGGGAATGCATAATGTTTTCCAGTACTTGCCGTTCGGTTTCCATATCCAGGGCGCTGGTAGCTTCGTCCAGCAGCAGGATAGGCGCTTGGGAAAGAAGGGCTCTTGCAATACATAACCGTTGCAGCTGACCTTCTGAGAAACCGCCGCCCTGTTCGCGCACAGGGGTTTTCAGGCCCAAGGGCAGGCTGCGGATCAGGTCTTCCGCACAGGCCAACCGGAGCGCTTCATATAACTTTGCTTCGGTGGCATCCGGGCGAATCAGCCGCAGATTTTCTTCCACAGTTCCGGAGAACATGGTGTTGCCTTGAGGCACATAGGCAAACAGCGCTCTGGTAGAGGGGGATGCGCTGATGCGGGTTCCGTCCGGGGCGCAGAGCTCCAGAGTGCCGCTCTTGGGCCGCACAATGCCTAAAAGCAGCCGCAGCAGGGTGGTCTTTCCCTCACCGGAGGGGCCGACAAAAGTCACGATCTGACCGGCATCGGCGGTAAAATTGCTGTCAGAAAGCACCGGGGTGTCATCGTCATAGCGGTAGGTAAGCGCCTTTGCCTCCACGCGCAAGGGGGTGTTGCCGTAGTTTTCAATAAAGGCGCAGGCTGCAGGCTCGTCGTTCCGTTCCTCCGTGGGCAGATCCATAATCACCATAATACGGCCGGCGGAGGTGGCTGCGTTGATGGCGCCGGGGATCAGGCCGGCCAATGCAGAAAAGGCAGCAGAAAGAGAACCGGAAAGCTGCAAAAACAGGGTCATGGTACCGAAAGTGATATGTCCGGACCGAAGGCGGTAAATGCTCCAGGTAAAGCACACCAGAGAAACCACAGTGCTCACCAGGGACATAATGGTATTTTTGTGGATAGAAAAGCGATTGTAGTCCATAGAAGCATCCTTGAACTGCTGCTGCAGATCCCGGTGCTTGCGGCTGTATGCATCGGTGCGGTCGAAAGATTTGATGAGTTGGATGTTCTGGAAGGATTCTTCGTTAAACACCATCATCCGGCTGCCCAGCTGGCGCATTTTCTGATTGTGGTGACGCATCATTTTGATCACATAACGGCTCATCACCAGGGTCACCGGCGCGGTGAGCAGCGCCAGCAGCGCCAATGTGGCGTCGTAATAAAGGATCACACCCAAGGTGCCGGCAAATTGCAGCATGCGGGTGAGAAATTCCGGGAACCAACCCAATACGCTGGTGGAAACCGTGCTGACATCACCGGCAACCCGGGACAGAAGATCGCCGGAGTGGTAGGCAGACAGAGCCTCCCAGTCGGTTACCAGTAGTTTGTCGTAGACCTGTGCTGTGATCTGCTGATTCACACGAATACCTACTTTTGTGCTGATCCGGCTGGAAATGGCGTGGAACAGGATCTGGGATAACTGCATCAGCACAAAAAACATCAGCGCAGTAATGATGCCGCCGGTGTTGAAGCCGGTGACCGCATCGATAATATACTTGCTGAGAATGCTGCCTGTCAGGCTGACAGCAGTGCTGAGAATACCCACAAATATGTACCACAGCACTTCTTTTTTATACTGCAGGCTGTAGCGGGTGAGCCAGGCATATTCCCGGAGCATTTCTTTGAGAGGCTTGGATCGGATTTTTTGTAATAATCTTTCCATAATGTATTCCTCAACGGTTAACTCGTTCTACCTTAAATTATACGGGAACGGGAAGAAAGAGTAAAGAGTTAATTTTAAGCAAATAAAAAACCACCTCATACGAGGTGGTTTTTTATTTGGTGAACTGTAGCTTCCGAGAAACAAAGGGTCTCGTTGCCGAGACCCCCTTCAATTTTGTCCAATAATTCAGGCGTGATTTCTACATCTTCGTTGCCTGTCTTAAAGGTGATTACCATTTTGTCATCGTATATAAGAATCTTGTTTATAAAAATCCTAACAAGAGTCCGCCGGTATGCATTGTCAAGAATATCTCCATCTGCCATTCTTGCTAAGTGTTCAACAACCTGTTCTTCGGTTATGGCTATGTGATTTGCTTTCTCCAAAGCTATTTTACTTTCTGCCTCTTTTATTTCTGCTGAAATTTTCTCAATATCCGAAACGATTATATTGCGGACAAAATCACTGTCACATTTGCGAAGGTTTAGTATTTGGTTCTGTAGCTCTTTTTGCAGCCTTCGTAATGTTGCTTCGTGTCCCTTTAGGATAGCAAAAGCTTCGTCACTTTCTGCCAGTTTCACAACCTCTTTCGCAATGCGTTGGATATTGCTTTCCGTCAAAAGCTTTTTGCACTCTTTAATCACTAAGTCCTCAATGACATCCTTGCCCATCATTTTCTTTTTACAGGGGCGCTTGCCACCGGCGTTCTTACAGCGGTAATAGTTATAAATAACGCCTTTGGTACTGATTTGGTTGGAACTATGACCAATCATCATTTCTCCACAGTAGCCACAGTACATTTTCTGTGTCAGAAGATACTCTGCTTTCGCCCTGTTTCTGCCGGGGGCTTTCTTGTTAAGTTCCATTCTTGCTGCCACTTTGTTAAATAGCTCGTCCGGGATTATTTGTGGCATACCTCCCGGAATTTCTACATCACCATAGATATAAAAACCGAGATATTTTCTGTTTCGCAAAATCGTAAAGAAAGAATTTTTATTAAAAGGTTCTCCTTTGGATGTCCGTAGCCCTCTGTTATTGAAGTCCTTGCATATTTGCTGATATGACCAGCCATCGGCGAATTTTTGGAATATTTCTCGCACTATGGCAGCTTGCGGCTCATCAATTGCATAAGTTCCGTTTTCTCCTTTGTATCCTAAAGGAATTCGTCCACCAACAAACTTGCAATCTCTTGCTTTGGAGTACATTCCCCGGGACACATTGATGGATAGTGTTTCAACATAGTATTGGGAGTAACCTTCGAGGATGCTTTCAATTAAGGTGCCACTGGGGTCTTCTGCTATAAACTCTGTCGCAGAAAGTACTTTGATGCCTTTTTCTGATAACATTTTCTTGTATAATGCGTGATCACATTTAGAACGAGAAAACCGATCTATAGAATAGACCAAAATTGCATCAAAAATTCCCGTATCGCTATCACGAATCATTCGCTGAAAAGCGGGGCGTTTTGTGTTTTGTCCGGTCATTGCCTTGTCTTTATATACTTTGACAACATGGAAGTGCTTGGCATCTGCATATCTCTGACAAACGATTTCTTGGTCGTCAACACTGTTTTCGCTTTGCTTATCGCAGGAATAACGGGCGTATATTGCAATGTTCTTTATTTCCTTATCGTGGTTTTTCTTCATTCTGTTTCCTCCGCATAATCACAAGCATCTATGATACCACAAAGGGCATTGTATAGCTTGTTAAATACAAGTTGATTGGGATAATACCGATAATCGGCAAAAATCGCAATTCCTAGTTGATGGTAGTATTCAAAAATGGCTGCTGCACAGGCTGCGCTGCGGCTCTGCCCGTATTCGCATTGACAGAGGATATCGTTACCGTCATCATTTGCCCTGCGTATAAAGGCGGCTAACACCTGAGCTTCGGGGAAGTAGGTATCATAGGTCAATCCGTATTCCCCAAGGATTTCAATGTCAATGTCATGCAGCGGTATCTGCATCACCGGATTATCAATCCCGGAAAAGTCCACCGGGGAATAGCCTTTGGGTGTCCGGGTGGTCAGTGGGTCGTAAAAGCTAATAATGGCGGTGTTGGCAGGGATGCCCTCTTGCAGCAGGGTTTCAATGGCTTTTCTTGAATAGATACTAACTTTCATGTGGTTACTCCTTCGATGATTTTCAGATATTTGTAGATGGTAGGGTAAGATAGATCACACAGCCGGGAAAATTCCTTTTTGTTGATCTCTCCGTTTTTGTATTTGGGATAGTGCTTGTAGAAGATGCCGGGGATGCTGTCAGCGGTTACAGAGGGTCTGCCCACAGCCTTGCCCTTTGCCTTGGCGTTGTCCATACCGCTTTTGACCCGCTGGCTGATGATGTTTCTTTCCATTTCACTGAATACGCCCATCATTTTCAGCATTCCCTCTGTCATAGGGTCAAGCTCCCGGCTGCAATCAACAACAAAAGTACCCATAATCAGCTTGATATGTCTTGTCTTGGCAAACTCGATGATCTCGCATAGCTGCTTGGTGCTACGGGTAATGCGGCTGACCTCGGTGGCAATAATGGTGTCACCGGGGCGGACAACATCCAGCAGCTTAGAAAGCTCTGCCCGGTCTTCCTTGGTGCCGCTTTCGTACTCCAAATAGATGTTTTTGTCGGTTGCCCCTTGCTGCTTTAATTCCCGGACTTGGCGGTTAATGTCTTGCAGCTTTTCGTTGGTGGAACATCTTGCGTATCCGTATATCATAACACACGCCCCTTTTGCTTTTTGTAGGCAGATATTATAAGCCCTTATAGCCGGGATTTCCACCGGGTTAATACTTCGTTAATCTCTGCCTGGATATAAACGAAACGGTGGTTGGAATATCGTTTATAGAAAACCACCCCGTTCACCCCGGAAATAGGCTGCGCCCCGGTGGAGAAAAAGGATAAACGAAAAGAGTTGTTTGTTTTTATATACTACAAACGGCAAAAAGCCACCCCTTGGAAAGCACCCATTTGGGTTCGCTTTCTGAGGGGTGGCTTAATATGTCGGCATACCAAACGGTTATTAGCCCTCGCTGTATAGATTTATGTGTTTATCTTCCTGCGTGTTTGCATACGGGAGCTAATGAACAGCTACCGCATAATTCACGACCAAAGCCGCCTTGCTTAAGCCGCTTACAACTCCTTGTCATAAAGTAATCTCTTTTTTCTTCTCTTTGTGAACTGCGGGAACTAGAGGAATTGTGGCTTGTCTCAGAATTAGAATATGTTGATTTCTCTGCGCCATATTCGGCAGCATCTGCGGCTCTTTCAGCAGCATCAGCACGCCGCCGTTCTTCTTCAAGCCGTTCTCGTTCGATCTGCCGTTGCACTGCCATATCATAATTTTGAATTGCCTGTGTGATCGTGTAATTGGAGCTGCTCATAACATCGTGAATGTATTTTAGTGCGTTAATTCTTCTGTATTGCGTGGGAACAATTTTTGTGGTTTCGTAATGTGATGTAAGTGCCTTCTCCAATCTGTTCAGTTCTGCGTTAAGAGAGGAAATCTCTCCGTCCTGCCATTGTTTCCATACCGCAAAACCTGTTTCGTACCGGGGGAGCAGTATTTCGTGGTATTGTTTCAAGTTGGCTTGATACTGTTCCTCAGCCAAAGCAACTCTTTTTCGATGGTCTTCGTCAATAGCAGCACACTGTTGCCGGTATTCCGGGGAGTTGCGAATACGGTCTTCTTCTGCCTGCACTTCTTTTTTGTGATCGGCAAACAAATTTCCGCTGCCAAAGATGCCGTTTATCATTTTCTCTGTGGTAAAGAAAGGTACATTTGCTTTTATCTGTGGGTACACGGGTGCAGGGATTTCTTGTTTAACGGGCACATCAGGCTTCTTTGTATACACTTGGGCTGTCACAGTATCAAGTTCTCTCCTCACTTCGGCTATCCGTGTGGATAAATCCAAAGCAATTTTTAGTGCATCGATATGCCCCAATCGTACGCCAGTTAATTCAACATTACAGAGAATTTGCTGAATGGACAAATCTGTGTTTATCAGATTTTGATGTACCAAAGAAAGTACCTTATGGTTCTGAAAAGCTTGCGGCAGGAAACCGATTTCTGCATAATGGGGATTTTTTTGACGAAGGATCTCGTTTAGTTGCAATTCAGCAGTTTCAACACACTCTTTGCGCTGCGATTCCCATTCTGCCTTTTTCTTTAAGATTTCCGGCAAAGCACTGGTGCAATATCTATGCAACTGTGATTCATATTCAGATACAGCTTTGCTATAAAGTTCTTTGCCCTTTTTGGTTAATCTTGGTCCTTGGGTGGGAACTGCTACTCTTATTCCCATGATTGTTTGTACTTCGCTGTCTGAATCGTCATATAAGCCATAAAGTGCATCGGGGTCAGATTCAATATTGGTGAAGTCTTCTTTTTGGGGCATTACAGGCATTGGAGGCATATCGAATCTAAGCGCACAGAGCTTTCCAATAGTATCGGTATGTTCCTTGATTGCCTGCTCAATATCCATTGCCTTTTTAACATCACGGATTAGCTGCTTTCTGACAGCGGGATGGAGAGAATTGCCGGGATTTCGGGTGTGTCGAATTTTCTTTAGAGAGACATCGACAGATTCTTGCGTATTCTCCATAACCGCCCGGAGAAATTTGCTGTATTCTATGTTGTTATATGCTTCGGGGATGTGCAATGCAGTTTTGATTTTCTCTCTAGCAGCAGGAATGTTTTTTAGGGTTTGACGAATATATTTCAGTTGCTCTTCGGTAAAGTCAACTGTGCTGTCTAAATATTGACAGTAGCACTGATAAATCGCGTTAAGTGCGTGAAGGCGATCTACTAAATGATATTGCAAGGGAAAATCACTATCAAGTCTTTCTTGGCTAATGGGAAGGTAGGGAGCGACACAACGATTCGCTATGAGATTGATTTGGGTGCGGAATACTTGAGTGCTACTACCCTCTGTTGAAGAATTGAAAATCTTTCTTTGTGTTTCTTCCTCGGAGTTTATGCACAGTTCAGCGGTGAAGTTTCCATTAAAACCGGGAAAGTCTACAATTGTTAATTCCTTGGGTGCGGAAAAGAAAGAAACAACCGTATTTTCCAATGCAAATATCTGTTCTTGTGTTGCTGCGTACAGACTCAGTTTAACACGGAGATTTCCAGGCATTGTATTCTGCATATCAAAGGAGTGTAGAGATAACTGTCCATCTCGTTCCCTAATGGAAAAAGAGTTGTTAATAGGGTCTAAAACATATGCTATTGAACACCAAGGAATGATAAAAGAAGTGTATTTGACTTTTTCAAATATTTGCACATCGTCTAATCGTGTATTACATTCGATCACTTCGGGAATTTCAGCGCAGGCGGCAGTAACTGCCCGTAGCATATGATATACGGATTCTCCATAAGCTGCCTTAATCATTCCCGTTTCCTCCCTGTGTATCTATAAATATTTCCGGGCTGACATTGAGTGCCAAACAGATTGCTTTCAAGTCTTTGGCGTACAGTGTTTCCTTGCCATCTAACATGGACACAAGCCGATCTTTAGGGATGCCAGAGCTGTTGGAAAGGGCATCCGTGGCAACACCATTGGCTGCAATATAAGCTTGTATCTTTTCATAGACTCTCATATTATCACCGACCTTACAGCGTTTCTGTGGATTATTATATTTTAAGACAGGAATACTGTGAAGTCAAGACGGAAAGCAGGGGAAATCACAGCATAACTTGAATATTCTGTTGCAATTTGCAGTATCCATGTTTATAATTATTACAACTGAGGTGAGCAAACATGAGTACAGAAATTGGCAGCAGAATCCGCAAGTACAGAGAGGAACGGGGTATCAGCAGGACGGAGCTTGCACAAACCCTTGGAGTTACATTAAGTTGCATCTCCAACTGGGAACTAGGACAGAATGACCCAGCGGCAGACCATTTAGGGGATTTGTGTCGGGCATTAAAAGTATCCCCTAGTGAATTGCTCGGTATCCAACTGATAGACGGCGAATTAAGCGAACAAGAACGCAAACTTATTTCTGCATATCGAAACAAGCCCGAAATGCAGCAAGCGGTTAATGTCCTTTTGGGGATTACCGATTAACCGCCGCTGTGACCCCATAGCACCGGGGCATCACGGATTTTTGAGATGCTCCCCATAATGAATACCATTAGCATCAATCCCCTGCATCTTAAACGGTGCAGGGGATTTTTACCTGCACAAATAAAATAAAACCTTTGATATTTTTGCAAGGATCAAGAACAGCCAACCGTATGGCTGATACCCCAAAACTGTTGGGGGTTTCGAGACTTAGTAAAACAGAAAGGTGTTGACGGATATGAAGCGAAGAATCCGAAAAGTCCAGGCAGCAACAGACCTCACAGCCGCAGATCTTATTTTCACCACAGAACAATTCGCCAGTTTCTTACGCAGTTTGCCGCAGCTTGCAGATACGGATATTACCATTTCCGCTTGCGGAGAAAACAGTATCTTGGTGATGATAGGCAACTTGAATTACCTCTTTGCCTGTGAACCGGAACTAACGACAGTTTAATAACCGAATATGGACATATACAGTGCTGCCCGGTAACTTGTCGGGCGGCATATTTTTATGCCACAAGGGGGTCATTGAAAATATACTCTTGCACACCGTCCAAGAGGGCGTATGCCTTGCTAAGCATAGCAAGCTGCTCCTTTGGCAGGGCATAAGCAAGTCGCTTGACTTCCACAATGTCATTCTTTGCATAGCCCAATAATTCAATGGGGCATGGTTCGGGGAATAATTCTTCAACACTTATTGCAACAATGTTTGTTTCATTCATTGGTATTTCTCCTATTCTAAGATTATGATTTTTGTCTGACAAAAGCCCTTTCCCCCGGGCATACGAAAGGGGCGGCTTTTGTTCAGTTGAAAATTGACGCTGCTAACTCTGTGAGTTCTGCATCTTGGGTGCGATCATACACTTGCTGCGACAACGCCTGTCCGATCTGACAGAGGACGGGAACGGATACAACATTCCTATGGTACTCTAACCAACCTTTGACCACTCGGGACAGCACTTGCTTGCGCTGCGCCGAACTGATAGATCCATCGGATAATACAGCATCCACTTTCTCGATTAGTGAGTTGCGGTTGCGGTCTGAGGGTACGATTTCTACGCATACCTCTTTCCGTCGTACTCTCCATCCAAGGAAATCAAAACCGTCTGCAATGTTCGTTATAACGGTTTTCTCTTTGGATAGGTGCAATTCCCTCACAGATAGGAAATCCTCTATCAACGGGATTGCGTGGGCTTGTAGCACTTTCTCGTCTGTGCCGAGCACAATAATATCATCAGCATAGCGGATAAAGTGTACCTCTTTCCCAAGGTGGTCTATAAGTAACGGCTCTAGTCCGTCCAGTGCAATATTACACAGCATTGGCGAGATTGCACCGCCTTGTGGCGTGCCTTTCTCTACGGGGTACAGGCGACCGTTTTCCATATAACCGGCTTTTAGAAATTCCCTTAATATGCGCTTATCCATAGGGACATTCTCTAATAGCCAATCATGGCTAATGTTATCAAAGCAAGCTTCAATATCCGCTTCCAATACCCATTTGGGGCGTTGTGTGCTCTCCAATACATCCAAGCATCGCCAAATGGCATCCTTGGCACAGCGGTTTCGTCTGAACCCGTAGGAATGCCTGTCGCCGATGATCTCCGCATACGGCTCCAGTGCAAAGCTGTACAAGGTCTGCATCACCCGATCTTTCATCGTGGGGATGCCCAAGTACCGCACTTTACCGTTTGCTTTCGGGATCGCCTTACGCAATAGCGCATTGGCTCGATAGCCGCGAGCATGCAACTGATATATCATCTGATACTTATCATCTACATTATCTAATACAATACCATCAACACCATGCGTATGCTTTCCTTTATTAGTAGAAACATTCTCAACAGCCAATGCTTTCGCATAGAACGAATGAAGCAACATATGCGTTAAGCCCTCAGCAAATTCAAACTCTTTGTTTAGCAGGGCTGTAGTGAGGCGGTCTTGCAGCCGGCGAACATGGGCGGCGGCTTTCTTAAAGTCAATCTTTTCCCAACCGCCCTTGTCAGAGACAGGACACGGGTGTCCGTCTGTTTTCCTGTGTTCTTTAGCCCGGTTCTGCACATCGCTACACATATATTTTTCTCCCTCCTTTCTTTGTTGGATTTCTATATAATGTAAATCCGCCTTGCCCCTGTACACCAAACGATGCGCAGGGTATGCCCGGCATCGGCGGCATTACAGGCAGTTAAGCTACAGGCTTACCCTCGGCGGCAGCCTGTGCGACTTTTCGTTCTTTGGCAAGTCGCATACCTCGTTTTACTCTTGCTGAGTGTTCTACACGGAAGTAATGGTCAATGGCGTAAAAATACTGTTCAAGAGTTAAACCGATCTCACGATTCACCATAATTTGTTTTCCTACAGGTTGATTACTTTTAACAGAATTCATAGTTATTTCTCCTTTTACATTCGTCTTGATTTAGGCGGCGTTTTGTTGTTCTTCAACTTGGGCAACTGAAGATTCTGTTTCTTCGGCTTTGCAGGCATCATTAATTTCGCTAATGATGACAGCAAAGCAGGATGAAGCAAAGTCTTGCGCTTGCGCTTTTGTAATAGTGAAATCAATCATATAAATCCCCCCCTTTTTCAAAAAGTGCTTGACAAAACTAAAGTCTTATGGTATATAGTTTATAGATTGCGACGATAAGCAGGCGTAAACTATAAACTTTAATCATTCTGTTCCTACTGACTTGTTCTGTGTATAGTTACGCATAGGAAAGAAAATCAAAAACAAAGTTGTGCATCAGTTTCGGTTACAACTATAGCAGATGGGGTTTATGAAATCATCATATATGGTGAACCAAATTATAAACTTTTTCAAATAAAGGAGGATTATTTTGAAAATTAAAGAAAGTTTTTTAGATACAATGGGGACAGCTGATGGAACGACAAAGGTGTTGCCTGAACGGTTTGCGTACAAAAAAATCGAGTTAGAACAATATACATATCATGAGAACGACAACCTTCCAGTTATTAGGGCAATCGTGGATAATGCAACAGACGTTTCGGGTGAAGGAAACAATGTAAGCTGTGGAAAGCCCGATCTTCTGTACGAGATGTTGCTTTTAAGAGAGAAGCTATCAGAAAAGCTTTTTGACGCTTTAGAAAAAACGCAGTACTTGGTTAATTGTTTAAGTCAGAATCAAGTGGATATGATTATCAAGTGGTGTCAGAAAAATGGCTATCCTTACCAAGTAGAACAAAAGCCACCGAGAAAGCGCAAGTTAAAGGCATTGGCGAATATTGCAGAAGATCACTACTATGCACAATTTGACTTGCTGGACTTCTTAAAAGACCTAAACGAAATATTTTGTGCTTTCAAGCTCTATCAAGTAATAACCGATAGTTTGTCAGAGCAAGACTACTCAACAAGAATTATGAAAAGACACCATAGCTCTAAATTTACAAATAGAGAACTATTGGTATTTGAAACACTAATTGCTATAGAACCTAATGATGCGGAAAAAGAAAGATGCAAAGCTTTATTTTTTGAAAAGTATAACGGAAGAAATTTCGCAATGCAGCTTATCCCGGACAAAGAAAGAATGTTTGCAACAGAGGTACAGACAAAGAATCTGTTTGATGCAGCTTTTTACCAACTGGCACTTTTGTTGAACAGCCCCAAAACACAGATAAAACAATGTCCTATCTGCAAACGATATTTTGAACCTACTCGTACAAATCAGAAATACTGTGCAACAAAAGATGAAAACGGAAGCCCAACTTGCTATGCACAGCTTTATTACAAGAAAAATCATCCAAAGTAAAAAAACGGCGGTCGAGTGAATGAACACTCGACCGCCATTAAATTACGGGGCACATGTTTTAAGGGAGCGGATTAAAACAGCTGAAAGCATTTGTTCGATTTTTAAAGATAATTGACGAAATAAGTCAAAAAGACTATGATTTTCTTGGAAAATGCTGTATACTGTATAATATAGATACTTTAGAGTAATTATGCCATCTAAAAACACAAAGAGGGTAAAGAAAATGAAAATTGTCAAGTACAGTGAGATTCGTAATGAGTTAATTAATAATTTAAGAAGAAATACAGTAATTCCCATGATTGGATCTGGTTTTACGAGACAATGCAATAGCCTTAAAGGCGTGGTTCCTTCTGGGAGTGAGTATAAGGAATTTATGATTAAGGAAATTGCAAAGACTTTGAAATTACCTGCTGGCAAAATCGATGCAATGCGTGCAGATTCATTTTCTAAGGTATCCACATATTACAATAAGGTCGTACCTCCTAAGGATAGGCAGGACTACCTATATGAAAACTTCACAAGCGTGCAGCTTGACTTAATTAAAAAAGATTTTTTAGCTATTAATTGGCCTTATATTTATACGTTAAATATTGATGACGGCATTGAAAAGAATAGTCCTTTTAATTTCGTGATTTATGCAAACAGACCACCATGCGATGGAATCTTTACAGGCAAAAAATATGTAATTAAATTACATGGTGATGTTGCCGATATGATTACATACGCAGATTCAGACTGTGAAGTTTTTACGCAAGGACAATATGTAGACAGCCTTAATAATAATAAAATCTTGCTTACTAAGTTGAGCCATGATATGCAGTTTCATAATATGCTTTTTGTTGGTTGTAGTTTAGATGATGAAATTGATATTTTGGCATGCGCCTTACAAGATAAGACTATTAACACCTCCGCAAGATACTTTTGTGCAGTGGAAGAGCCGGATGCCTTGACACAGATTCAGTTAGAGCAATACGGAATTACTCATTACATCCTCTTTGACACATATGATGCAATTTATGAGGAATTGATTGCGGCAAGTGCTGAAGCAAATAAAATTCGAGTTGATGATTTAGATCCATTTCGGAGTAGCGAGGTCGCACAGCTTGGATCAAGTTTTGAAGAAAACAAAAGTTATTTATTATTCGGAAAGAGTCTGATTGGAAAAAACCGAAAAATAACTTTCCCCCATTTTTTCATCCATCGGGATATTACAGATTCTATTTATACGCATATTGAAGACACACCATTACAATTTGTGTTAGCAAATAGTTGTAGTGGTAGTTCTTATGTGGCTGTAGATATAGCAAGCCGCATTCGAGATCGAGATGTCTTCATCTTTGAAACCAAAGACCGAATAAGTGATGAGGCGTTTTCTCTGTTGCTTGAAAAACAAAATTGCGTAATTATTGCAGATTGTGGATCATTATCAATCGAACAAATTGAAGATCTTATTTCAAATCGTGAGATTTTGAAGAAAAACGGTTCACACGCAATTGTTTTCGCAGGAAAAAACAATCGAGATCTTGCAAATATATTTCAATTATTTGAACATCGTGGTGTGAAAAATATTTCTGAGTTGGAACCAACCCAGCTAAAGAATAAATTTTCGAAACACGAGATAAAAACAATTAATCCCTTGCTAACAGCTGTGGGAGCTGGCGTATTTTCTTCCGAGAAGACGATGGTAGATAACATAATCGACATTAGTGATACATTAAGAGAGAAGAATAAATTTGATGCTATTACCCCTCGATTGAGAGAGACAAAAGAAATCGCTGCGTTAATCGCAATTGCAACAGAAAAGAAGCTTTATTCCAACCGAGTTGTAGAATTGGATATCCTGTCCGAGATTGAAAGTCAGCAAAAGGCAACTGATCCGCTTATTGAGCGTGAATCCACATGGTCTTTTGAAAAAAACGATGACGATAACTCCCCAACAAAATATGTATTAAGTGCTGAGTTTTGGCTTTACAGAAAATTGGAAGAGTTTGCTAGGGTAGAACGCAATCATGATAAGATTGCGGCAGCATATAAGTACATTGTTGAAAGAATAATAGCTCACGAGGGCCGGCCGAACTTGGACTACAACAAGAAAGATGCTTCGTACAAAGAGTACATTATGTTTGACAATATCAATCGTATCTTCTGCTCGGATGGACATTCGGTCTCTGGACTAATTCAGAAGATATACGATATCCTTAATGACGATTTGTCTTCTGACCCCAACTATATGCATCAACGAGCTAAGTGTAGGATTAAAATGGCAAGTAAGGCTAAAAGTATAGATGAGCAAAAAGCGCATCTAGAACAGGGCTTCCGAGATGCGGGTGTTGCCTACCAAGTATTTAAACAACGATACGATAAGCAGTGCAATGAGAAAATAGCGATTTCAATCGCGCATGTAATGTATACCAGAGCACTTATTCTGTGTCATCAAGCAATTGCGCATAACTACTCGAATATCGGTATGAATTCGGAAGCAATACGCATGTTATATATTGCGATGAAATCTCCTTATAATACATATGCGTTTGCTAGAGGAGACTCCTACAATTATAAGAATGCAATTCGTCAAACTATTATTAAAGCTTTGGCTCAAAAGAGTAGTTTTTCTGAGGATGTGTATGGTTTTGTTGAAGAACTGTTTGCAATTGTCTCACAAGCAGAGAATGAAATGAACAATTAATACTGCGACATAAAAATACTCCCGTACAGCATTTTTGCTATGCGGGAGTATTTTTGTATTGAAAGAAAAGCTGCAAACCGTTGTTAGGGATGGTACTAATTATTGATATGATAGTGCTGCTGCATATTCCTTGTTATTAATACGGCTGATCTAATGCCCTGGATACAGCAAAACCCCCGAGAAAGAAAACTTCTCGGGGGTTTCTCCTAGCACTTTGTCTAGGTTTGCTTTGGTGACCCGTACGGGAATCGAACCCATGTTACCGCCGTGAAAGGGCGGTGTCTTAACCGCTTGACCAACGGGCCTGGTAGCGGCGACCTGATTCGAACAGGTGACATACCGGGTATGAACCGGCTACTCTACCAGCTGAGTTACGCCGCCATGTGTGGTCAAATGATCTCGGCACCGCCGAAATCAGCCTTGTCATTATATAGGACAGCATTCCCTTTGTCAAGGGAAATCTTCGCATTTTCTAAAAAATTTTGGGCATTCTTCCTATGAGGTGAGAGAAAAATGACACTTTGGAAGCGATCTGCGCTTTTTGTGGTGGGAGGATGCAGCTATGTGGGATTGGAGCTTATGTGGCGCGGCTGGAGTCATGGCAGCATGTTTCTGGCGGGGGGCAGCGCCTTTTTGCTGCTTGGGGGACTGGGGAAACGGGTTCGGTCTCTGCCGGTTCGGGCAATTGCCGGGTCCGGGATCATTACCGCTGTGGAACTGGCGGCGGGGTTGATCGCTAACCGGGACTACACTGTTTGGGATTACCGGAAACAGCCCCTAAATTTTCTTGGCCAGATATGCCTTCCCTACAGCCTGCTGTGGGCCCCCATTTCTCTGGGAGGCATGGCATTATACGCCGCTCTGGAAAGCCGCCTGGACCATAACGGATAAATCGAAAATGGGGTCGTCAAAGATGACGACCCCTATAAAGGCGATTCAAACCGCTTCATAAGCTGCAATTTGGGGGCAGAAAAGGACATAGACGGGCGCAAAACGAAAAAAAATTAAAAAAGGTATTGATTTTATTGAAATTGCGGAGTATAATTGGTATCTGCGTGAACTAGAATGCAGAACAGGAGGTGTGACCATGCCCAATATCAAGTCCTCTAAGAAGGATGTCATTTCGTCCAAGATCGCTTACGAGAAGAACAAGGCTAATAAGTCTGCTCTGAAGACTGCTCTGAAGAAGTATGAGGCTGCGCTGGCCGGCGGTGACCGTACCGAGGCTGAGGCTGCATACAAGGTGGCAGTGACTAAGGTGGACCAGGCAGTGACCAAGGGTCTTCTGCACAAGAACAATGCTGCCCGTAAGAAGAGCAGCATGGCTCTGCAGCTGAACAAGCTGGCCTGATTTCTCTGAAAATATCTCCTTCCGGTATGATCCGGAGGGAGTTTTTTCATTTATGGGCAGCGCCTGCGGATAATGGGTTACAGACTGCCGGCAACCGGGAGAACGGTTTTGCCGTGACACCGCTGGCTGAAGAATAAAAAGAAATAACCCCCGACTTATCGCCTGACCACTGCGAAAAGTCGGGGGTTATTTCTGTGAACTCTTGATATCTAACATCCTTGATTAACCTCTCTTTCTGCAGGATGGGACGCATCTTCCGGATTTTGTGAATGGGAATTACTTCCGTTCGGAATTCCTTGATTTGAAGTTTTAGCTTTATTTTATCGGAAGATTTTGAGGGAAGACCGCGTCCTTCGGTTCCGTTTTTCATGGGAACCTAAGATGTATCAGATCATTGGTATCACCTCTTTGTACTTATATAATACCAGTACTTTTTATCTCTTGCAAGATGGGATATTTCATAAGAATTGCCTAAGACAATCGTGCATATGGGAGAAATATCTCCGGATATTGAAAAGTTTGTTGACATGCTTGGGGAGTGTATGGTATGCTGAATATGTTGGGGCAGCCGGATGGCTGCCCCAATTTTGTTTTGGAAAATAGTTGCAATCCTCTGAGCGCAGATGCTACAATAAATGTACCGGCAGAAAGAGAACTTGCGGGAGAGATATCTATGGAAAAGTATGTTTATCTTTATGAATTGGATTCTGTTCGTACATCGGCAGAAGAAATCTTGCGGGGACAGCAGGCGATGTTCCGGGAAATCATCCAAAAAGGAAACTGTGTGATCATAACATATAACCAGTTAACGGATGCGCCGGCTTTTTTGCAGGCATTGCAGTATGAGGATACTTACAATGCCATGCTGACACTGTTTGCTAACGGAGCTATCCGAGTATCGCGCTATATTGACCGAGCCCCCGGAAGCGGAAACCGCACCACGAGAACAGCGGCGCAGTATGTGCTTCATGCCGTTGAGAAGGCCTTGGGGAAGTGCGATGCAGATGCAGATAAGTTTATTTTCTCCGGACTGCCCGTGGACAGGGGCAATAAACCGCTGCTGGAGACCATCCGTGACGCGATCCGTTACAGTGATCCTGCCCGGATCCGGGATCTTATTGATATCCGGAAGGATATGACGCAGCGGGCCCGGTGGAAGGAACTGGGAATCGAGGGTGTAACGCAGGGACAACTGGAATATGTATTGCGTTATGTAAACCTCATTTGGGAGCTGAGCCGGGAGCCACTGTCCCATGTGGAGGCGAGACCGGCAGACGATACGAGTGTGTGGCTTTTCACAAATTTTCTGGAGGCTGCAATGGATAGCCGTACAGAGGGAATTATTCGAAAAACAAAGAGCCTTATGCCGTATTACGCCGAGGCGGTGGTTATTCTCCGGAGTCTGCGCATACAGATTGCCCCGGAAAAACAGTTGGCTCGCTCTCAATGGCTGGATCTTCTGGAGAGTATGGATCGGACTGACCGGAGTGTGGATATGGCTCGGGCAATTATTGATCTGTGCTATAACTATACGGTAGAGGACAGTATTCTGGAGGTGACCAGGACATATGCGGATAAGGAAGGCTTCTTCGAGGATTTTGCAGACCGGCTGCAGGTGTTCTGGGAGGAGTACATGCAGGGGGTCCACTACGGTAATACGGGAACTGTCGAGAAAAAGCAATTACCCGACTGGGCGTTGGCGGTAAGAACAGTAGAGGCATCGAAAAAGATCAAGAAATTCAGAAAGCGGTCGAAGGAGGAAGAGGATGCTCTGTGGCATCGGCTGAGCAGATGGGGCATTACAAGGAAGATACTGGGGGCACTGGTTTATGTTCCGCTGTTTTTTGTGATGGACTGGGTCATGGGTACAGTAGAGGTGCTGATAACAGCGCCGGAGGAACTGTCATTACCTGCGGCCGGGGAGCTTGGACCGATGCTTCTATCCGCAGTGGTAACCACGCTCTTTTTGGGAATACTCAGCGGCTTGATTACCCGTTGGATCACTGTGCCGGACATTTCAGAGACGATTCGGAATATTCGCGGTGGCATTCGTGATCTCTGGGCATTGCGCCGGGAGCAGAAGGAAAGGACAGATGTATGATGCAGAACAGTGCATGGAACCGATATTTGGAGCTGATGAAGCAAAGACCAGAGGACTTTGAGGATAATGGATCGATCCATATCGTCACGGATCTCCGGGTAGTGCAGCGATATCGGGAAGAAACAGGTACGGTAATCGGTGTGTGTTGGGAAAGCCCCTGGCATATTCTGGTGACCGATCTGGTTTGGGAACAGGAGGGGGTGTATTTCCCTTATGAGCGGCTTCTTTCGGTACAGCCCCGGGGGGCAGTCGTTTGTATTCCTAAGTGCGGGGAATACTTTGTGCTGCTGCGGCAGTACCGCCACGCAGTCCGTGGGTATCAGTATGCTTTTCCCAGAGGATATGGAGAGGCGGGGCTTTCAGCAGAGGAAAACGCCCGCAAGGAGTTGTGGGAGGAATTGGGCGCCCGGGCAAAGACGGTAAAAAGACTGGGCAGCGTAATTGCTGACAGCGGTGTGTCCGGCACAAGTGTGGAGATCTATCTGTGTGAGATAGATACCTATTCCCAAAAGACCGGATACGAGGGGATCGCTGAGGTGGCAGAAGTGGACGGGCCGATGCTGGAGGATATGATCGCAAAGGGTCAGATCAATGACGGTTTTACCCTGTCGGGATGGAGTTTGCTGTCCTGCGGTAATTAAAAAAGTATTGCGTCCGTCACCCTGCAGGGCGACGGACGCAGTTTTTGATTATGAGCTGAGCAGACCGGTAGTCCGGACTCTGCCCGGTCCGATCTTGCGGAAACGGGTACGGGTGACCGTACCGTCCGCCCAGCGGTAGCGCAGGGTTGCGCCCCCCGAGGCGATGCACCGCTCCAGTGCGTTGCGGCAGTTCTGGAGGTAGAACAGCTTCTGGGCAAGGGATTGCTCTGCCGCCACCTCCTCGCCATATTCAAGACAGGGGAGTAGGTCGCAGGAGGTGAGCCTGCCCACAGAACGGCTCAGCCGGGCAGCAAGGGTGTTGGCCTGTTGCCGCAGCTCCTCCCGCAGGAGGCTGATGGGATATTCCCGGTTTTGGTTGTTGGTTTGTTTCATGGTACATACCACCTTTCAGAAAAATAAAAAAGGACATAGCAATTGCGTAGGAATCTACACAATACCATGTCTTTTGATAATTTTCTGCAAGGTTTTCCAACCGACGCTCCCATTATAGCACCGAAAAAATATTTTGTCAACTGCGTTCAAATATTATTTACAAATGTTGGGATTTATTGTACAATGTAAACAGAGCACAAAAAAAGAGGAGGTATCTTTTATGCGCAAGTTTACTGCATTCCTTCTTGCGTTGGTACTGTTGCTGTCTCTGGCGGCTCCTGTATTCGGCGCAGGCGGGACCAAGTCCGACGACATCGTTATTCTTTATACCAACGATGTCCATACCTACATTGACGGCGCCCTCAGCTATGATGTGATCGCCGGTGTTAAAACATACCTGCAGACACAATATGAAAATGTCTTGCTGGTTGACGCAGGCGACCATGCTCAAGGCACAGCCTTTGGCTCTATGGATAAGGGTAAGACCATCATTGAGCTGATGAATGCTGCCGGCTATGACGCAGCCACTTTGGGCAACCATGAGTTTGACTACGGCATGGACGGTCGGATCAACATCACAGACAACTGGGCCAGCTTCCCCTACCTGTCCTGCAACTTCTACAATGAGACCGCAGGCGTTCGGGGTGCCAATGTTCTGGATGCATACAAGATCTTTGACCTTGGGGCAGAAAAGGTGGCCGTGATCGGCATTACCACTCCCGAATCCTTCACCAAGTCCACCCCTGCTTATTTCCAGGACGGAAACGGTGAGTACATCTATGGCATCTCCGGCGGAGAGGACGGCCGCGCGCTGTACGCAGATGTACAGGCTGCTGTTGACGCTGCTGAGGCAGAG
Organism: Faecousia sp.; assembly: GCA_045594845.1. Taxonomy (GTDB): domain Bacteria; phylum Bacillota; class Clostridia; order Oscillospirales; family Oscillospiraceae; genus Faecousia. The sequence goes on from JAZNZH010000071.1 coordinate 36,124, forward strand.
GGCGCTACCAAGATCATCGCCCTGGGTCACCTGGGTGACGATCTTGCTTCCCGGCCCTGGACCAGCGAGGAAACCATTGCCAATGTAGAGGGCCTGGATGCCTTTATCGATGGCCACTCTCATTCCACTGTGGAAGGCAAGGAAGTAAACGATAAGAACGGCGATAAGGTTCTGCTGACCCAGACCGGTGAGTACTTTAATGCCATCGGCATGATGGTTATCGATGCGGATACCGGCGCGATCACCACAGAATTGCTGGATGCCACCAATGCGATCGTAACCGCATCCACCCCTGATGCTGCGGTTACCACTATCAAAGCCGACTGGATTAGTGATGTGGAAGATGCTCTGGGTGTGAAGATCGGCCAGGCTGACATCACTCTGGACAACTACGATGCAAACGGCAAGCGGTTGGTGCGGCTGCGCCAGACAAACACCGGCTCCTTTGCTGCGGATGCTCTGTACTACCTGTTTGATAACATGGGTATGGATGTGGATGTGGCTATTATGAACGGCGGCGGTGTCCGTAACAGAGCTGTTACCGGCGAGCTGACATACCTGTCCATGAAGCAGATCCACACCTTCGGCAATGTGGCATGTCTGCAGACCGTTACCGGTCAGCAGCTGCTGGATGCTCTGGAGTGGGGCGCACGGGGAACCTATGCAGAAGAAATCGGCGGTTTCCTCCATGTTGCCGGTCTCCGTTACCGGGTAAATGCCAAGATTGCGTCCACTGTTCAGATGGATCAGCACGGTGTATGGGCGGGCGGTCCTACCGACCAGTACCGCGTGTACGATGTGCAGATCTTCGACAAGGATATTAACGATTATGTGCCGCTGGATCTGGGCGCAAGCTACAATCTGGCAGGCTATAACTACACCCTCCGGGATCTGGGCGACGGCTTTGCTATGTTTGACGGAGCAGTGAATGTGCTTGACTATGTGATGGAGGACTACATGGTCCTTGCCAACTATGTCCAGGCATTCCCCAATGCAACTGTGGATGCAAACAACAGCCCCCTGAGCGAAAAGTATTCCGGTATGTGGATCGACTATAAGGATGTATACGGTGACGGCCGTATCGAGGTCGAGCTTCCCAGCGTGGGAAGCGTGGGCCTCTCCGGTGTAAGTGAAGTGAAGGTTGGCGATGCCATTGTATTGCCCACCATTCCCAACGGCACGGACTTTACAATTGAAGATATCCGCCTGTTGGAGCATGATGGCAACAGCTGGACCGATACAACCGATGCAAAATATGAATCTCACATCTACTCGCTGGAGGTTACCGTAAAGGCTGCTACCGGCTTGAGCTTTAAGTACACAGATTTCTATTTTGAGAACTGCCCGTATAGCGTAGGCTGGACCACACTCAGCGATGACACTGCTGTTGTCTACATGGATATTGTTCCCACCCCTGAAAAAGGCTTTGTAGAGGAAATCGTCCTGGAGGCTCCGGAGAGTATCACCGCCGGAGCTGCTGCAACGGCTCCCACCATTAAGGTGAACGAGGGTGCGGTCACTGTCTCTAAGGTACAGTGGTACGATGACTACGGCAGCCCCTTTACCGGCAACTTTGAGGCCGGAAAGGTTTACCACCTGCAGATCGTTGTAAAGGCCAATGAAGGCTACGGCCTGAGAGACGGTCATTATACAGAAGCGGTTCAGGGCGAGAAATCCCAGTGGCCGTACCTGCATTTGGATGTGGACGGTGCCGGTATCATTGATCTGCGTTACTCCCTGAGATCGGTTATTGAGAAGGTCGAGGTCACTGTGACTTCTCCTGCCAACGGCGCAGCGGTTTCCGAACCTACCGTACCCCAGGATGCGAAGTACGCGATCAACCATTATCAGTGGACGGTATATGATCCCGAAAACGGTTCCTTCGAGCTCGCTACCACCTTCCAGACCGGCAAGAAGTACTTCCTGGACATGGAGTTCTGGGTAGCAGACGGCTATGAGTTTATGGATCAGAGCGAGCTTGTGGTTACTATCAACGGAGAAAAGCCCAATGAGTATAGCTTCGGCACAGACGGCGGCTATATCTATCATCAGTTCTCAATGATGAAGACCATTGACCGCGTGGACATCACCATGCCTGCGCCTGCGCTGGGTCAGACCCCGGATATGGACAAGATCAAGGTTCCCGAGGGCGCTAAGTACACCGTCGAGCATGCGCAGTGGTATGGCAGCCAGGGCGCATTGAGCGGCGCATTCGGAAAGGACCGCTACAACCTTAATTTGACCCTGCGGACACAGAACGGCTATGACTTCTCCAAGGACCTGGAGGTCTATATCAACGGCGAGAAGATCGATGACTTTGGTACCCATGAGTGGGAAACTATGCTGGATATGGGCTACGAGGTCTCCTTCCGGGATGTGATCTCCAAGATTGAGATTCCCAAGCTGCCTATCGTGGCAGTGGGCGACCAGGCGACTGCTCCCCAGCTGACTGCTCCCGCCGGCGCTAACTACCAGCTCATGGCCTGGTGGATGAAGTGCAACGGCTTGATGAGCCTTGAGGATTTCAGCGGCGCATTTGCAGACAAGAGTGTCTATTATCTGATGATTCAGGTTGAGCCCAATGCCGGCTATGAGTTTGCCGAGGATGCCAAGATCTTTATCGGCGATAAGGAAATGACTGCCGGCATCAAGATGGTGGGCACGGAGTATGTTGTTGTCATGAAGATGTACAGCTTCGGCCTGACTATTGTGGATAAGCTGGATCTGACCATCGATGCGCCTGAAAACGGCAAGAAGCCCGGCAAGTTTACCGTTCCTGAGGATGCTATCTACACTGTAGAGGATTATTCCTGGTCTGTGAGCAAGGATGAGGATGCCGACGAATCAGAAACCATGGAGAAGAAGGATGTCTTTGCCTATGGCAATTACTACTGGGTCGCAGCTTCCATCCAGCTGAAGGAAGGCTATGTTTTGGCTGAGGATGCAGAGGTCACCGTCAACGGAAAGCCGATAGATACAGAACTTCTGGTAGATGTCTTCGGATTTGTTCCCATGATGGGTGACGCAGCAATCTTCTACAGCAACTTCGGTCAGCTCACCGAGCCTGCGGATATTCCCGCAACCGGCGATATGAGCGTGATCCTGTGGGCTGTTGCAGGTATCAGCTCTATGCTGGGCCTGGGTGTTGCAGCGCTGAAGAAGCGCGGATAATTCCATAATAAAAGGGGCGTGCTGCTTAGGCAGCACGCCCGAAATTAGTTGACAAAAAGGGGAGCATGGATCGCTCCCCTTTGATATATGTGAAATTAGGGCCAGATGCCGCGGAGCTTCTTGGCATCCACCACCCGCTTGACGGCAATGAGATAAGCGCCGGTGCGGAGGCTGACCTTCTTTTCCCGGGCGATGTCCCAAACGCCCTTGAAGGCCCGGGAGATGATGTCATACAGCTTGCCGTTGACCTCTTCCTCGCTCCAGGACACGGACTGAATGTTCTGCACCCACTCGAAGTAGGATACCACAACACCGCCGGCGTTGGCAAGAATGTCGGGAACGATGACAACACCCTTCTTGTCCAGGATCTCGTCGGCCTCATTGGACAGAGGACCGTTTGCTCCTTCAACAATGATCTTGGCCTGGACCTTGTCGGCGTTGGAGGCGTTGACCTGGTTTTCCAGAGCGGCGGGGACAAGCATGGTCACAGGCAGCTCCAGCAGCTCCTCATTGGTGATCCGCTTGGCGTTGCCGGCGGAGAAGGTCTCCAGCGTTGCGCCGCGGACAGACAGGTGGCTGCGGATGGCGGGAATGTCCAATCCGCTGGGATCGTACAGACCGCCGGAAATGTCGCTTACGGCAACGACCTTGAAGCCCTCACGGTACATCAGCTCAGCGGTGACACCGCCCACATTGCCCTGGCCCTGAATGGCCACAGTGGTATCCTGGGGTTTCATGCCCAGCTTTTCCAGAATGAACTTGGCATTGAGCATAACGCCCCGGCCGGTGGCTTCTTTTCTGCCCACTGCGCCGCCGATCTCCACAGGCTTGCCGGTGACCACACCGTGTATGCAGCGGCCGTGGAGCATGCTGTATGTATCCATGATCCAACCCATGATCTCCGGGTTTGTGCCTACATCGGGAGCGGGAACATCCTGCTCAGGTCCAATGATGGGTGCGATCATGGCGGTGAAGCGGCGGGTAAGTCTCCGCAGCTCATTCTGAGACAGCGTGGAGGGATCAACTACCACACCACCCTTGGCGCCACCGTAGGGAATGTTGACAACTGCGCACTTAAAGGTCATCCAGCCTGCAAGTGCCTTTACCTCATCCAGATCCACATTCTGATGATAGCGGATACCGCCCTTGGCAGGGCCTCTGGAGGTGGAGTGCTGGACACGGTAGCCCTCAAAGATCCGGACAGAGCCGTCGTCCATTTCCACGGGAATGGCCACCTTCAATTCCCGCTCGGGATATTTCAGCGCCTCGTACTCGCTGGACTTGTAGCCCAGAATGGAAGCAGCGCGATCCACAACATTCAGCATGTTCTGATAAGGATTGTAGCCCATGATGATTCCTCCGTTATTTTTCTCGTTGGTTTTACTGCCGATATAGCAGCCTCTGATTGCATTATACAATATAGACAAAGGCTGTCAAGCATCTTTCCGATAACTTGATTGTTTTTTACAATAAGATGATTAAAACGGCAGGATACTTGAATTTTTATGCCAAAAAAGGAGCTGCCGAGCAGCTCCTTTTTCCTTTTTGATTTATTGCACCTTGGCAAGCTCGATGGCGATGCCTTCCTTGATAGAAAGGAAATCCTTTTCCGTCAGTCCGGTGGCAGCCATGACCTTGGTGACATCCATATTGCGGTCAAACATCCGGTCATAGATTACTGCCCAGGGATTGTGCTTTTTGTTGTTCTCGGGGTCATTCATAAATTCTTCGGTGGGTACCCACAGGAATTTGGCGCCCAGCAGCTCGGTGTAGATATTGGCGATTTGCTCCCAGGTCAGATTCTGACCGGTGGAGATGTTGTAGATCTCTCCGTAGGTATGGGGCTTGAACAGCAGATGGGCGATCAGCTTGCCGCCGTTGCCTGCCCAGTCAATTCCAGCGGTCAGATTTCTGGCGCATTCCGGCAGAGGCATGGGGATGCCGGCCTTGGCGCATTCAATAACCGCGTGGTCGGAGTGGGTGAAGATATCAAACCGCTTCTGGGAGGAGCAGATCACGGGACGCACTGCGGTCCAGTGACCCTCGGGGTCCTCCGCCTTCATAAAGTCCTCACACCGGCACTTGGGCAGAGCGTAATTCTCGTTGGCAAGGAAGTCCGGATCGGTGATGGTCTCCAGAAGCCGGGGCGCGTTCTCGGTAATGGGAACTTGCTCGTTGGCATACACCCGGTAGGAGGACAGGAAGATCAGATGGTCAGTGTTGGCCATCAGCAGCTTGTGGATGGGACGGTACTCATCTACCGTTACATAGTGCATGAAGTTGACAATGCCGTCATAATGGCGGGCCTTGACGATCTTGGATAGCTCCTCCTCGGTGGCGTGGGCCTGGATGTAGGAGAGCAGGGGATCGTTTGAGGTGCGGGGACTGCGGGAAATGATGTCCACATGGCAGCCCAGCTTCAGAAGCTCCGCGCACACATGAGTGCCCAATGTACCGCTGCCGCCGATAAGCAGCACTCTTTTATCAGAATAGTTCATTTAGTTACCTCCGCAGCATTCCAAAATGGTTTTATAAAGGGACAATTCGTAATCCAGCGTGTAGGGATTCTGCTTCTCTCCACGGACCATAGCGGCAAAAGCTGTCATCATGGGATCGTACCTGTCAAACAGATCGGAGATGGTACGCGTGCCTGCGTCGCCCCAGCTTTCGCCGGTGTAGGTGGTTCTGCCGGTCTTCAGCTCGGAAATAGCACTGCCCTCAACATAGATCTCGAAGGGCTTCAGCTCCACCGTGCCCTTGGTGCCGGTGACCACCAGCTGCCGACGGGCAAAGCCGCCCAGCTCCATAGCGCTGGTCTTGGCAAAGGATACGCCGTTTTCGTATTCCAGAACAGCCATGCCGAAGTCCTCGCTGTCCACGCCGCTGATGCCGGTGGACTTGTTCAGCGGAATGATCCGCTTGGGGCTGCCCTGGATCTGGAGGATCAGGTCAATAAGATGGCAGCCGAGGAAGAACATCATGCCGCCGGGGAAGCTTTTCAGAAATTGCCGGGTATGTACCGGGTGGATGCAGTTCATCTGAGCTTCCACGCAGATAATTTCACCAAGCTTGCCGGAGCGGATATCCTCCATCAGCTCCATAACATACGGGTTGTAGCGGTACATATAGCCAATGTGCAGGACGATTCCCTGCTCCTTGGCGGTGCGGATCAGCTCCTCAAATTCCGCAAGGTTTGTTCCGCCGGGCTTTTCCATGTGGATGTGCTTGCCCGCCTTTGCCGCCAGAGTGGCATACTTGCAAAGATGGACTTCCTCCGGTTCTACCGTAACAGCGGTAATGGTGGGGGCGGAGAGCACCTCCTCCAGGGTCAGCTCCCGGTAGGGCTCCATGGTCTTCAGGGTTTCCTGAAATTTCTCCTTCTCATCCTCCACGGGCACATAGCCCACGAATTCAAAGATATCCGTCAGCTTGCGGATGCTGTTCATAATGTTCGTGCCGTGGCTGTATTTGCTGATTCCGATCTGTGCGATACGGATGGGTTTCATAAAAATCACCTCAAGGCTATTATAGTCTGTTGACTTCTGGGAAAAAACAGGCTATTCTATAGAAAAGAGGTAAAATTCTATAGATTATAGGGGCAAATTTTCATGGATGACCTAGAATTTTTCAATAGCTTCTCTTTCCGTCAGATGCGCCTGTACGGCACCAACCACCGGGATAACAGTCACGGTGTTCCGTTGCACTATCTGGGGTATATGAAAAAGGGTAGGGGACTGCTGATTTTGGAGAAGGGAAAGGTGGAGCTGGACACCGGCGATATGTTCTATATCCCCAAGGGTTGCCGCTATCATTCTTATTGGATCGGCGAGGAACAGGTGGTTTTGGATTCACTGGGTTTTGCGTACCTACCCGACCCGGCGGGGCAGGCGTATAAACCGCAGAAATTCTTGCCCACACCTGAAATCTGGGCGGTCTACCGGCCTTTGTCGGAGGACAAAACGGTAGATGCAGGCAGTATTGGCAGACTGTACACCGTTCTGGGGATGATGCTGCCCGGGATGGAAACTCAGACAGTCAGCCGGGGAAGCCGGGTGGTCACCCGGGCGCTTCAGCTGATGGAGCAGGATCTGTCGCAGGACATTCCCGGGGTGGCGGAGGCGTGCGGCGTCAGCCAGGCGACCCTGTATACCCATTTTAAGCAGGTCTTGAACAAAACGCCCAACACCGTGCGTCAGGAGCTTTTGTGCCAAAGGGCGATGGCGATGCTAAGCAATACAGACCTGTCTGTGGAGGAGATCAGCCGACGTGCAGGCTTCAGCTCCGCGGCTTACTTCCGCAAGGTGCTGTTCTCCGTTACCGGAAAGACCCCTCGGCAGATCCGGAAGGAAGCGGATCTTGTATAAAAACAGGCTTGAAAATTTTTCCAAATTGCTTATAATAAATGACGGTAAGACGAATAATAAATATTCGCTATAACGAATAATAAATATTCGCTAAGGCGAACGATAGAAAAGAGGCAACAGATATGGATTATCTGAAGATCGGAGATGTGGCCCGGAAGTGGGGCGTGTCTGCCAGACGGGTACAGGCCATGTGCGCCGGGGGAAGGATTCCCGGGGCAGTTCGCTTTGGCAGAGACTGGATGATCCCCAAGGATGCCCGGCAGCCGGTAGATGGCAGAACAAAGGCGGGCAGAACAGACGCCGAAAATGCCGAAAAGCCGTTTCCCCGGAACACACCGTTTCTCCACATGACGGATCTTTACAGCAAGCCGGGAACGGTCCGGGAATCGGTGGAAGCCCTTTCCGACAATTATGAGGCGCAGCTTTTATTTGAAGCCGCTATTGAATACTCCAGGGGCAATATCGATAAAGTATACGAGAGCGCCAACTATTTACTCAACAAGCACAGCGGCTTTTACGCGATGCTGTCTGCCGGTATGCTTCTTGCGCTGTGCGCCATCTGGCACGGAGATCTGGCAATGTGGCGCCGTGCAAAGGTCCATATTGCGGAAGCCCCCGCAAAAGACGATAACCAGCGGGATATTATGCTGTTTTCCATAGTTGCGGTGGACAGCATGCTCTATGATGTGGCGGGCTTCCCGGAATGGTTTAAAATCGGTTGTTTTGAGCCCTTACATAAGGATGCCCTGCCCGCGGCAAAGGTCTACTATGCCAAATACCTGTATGCAGCGGGTTACGCGGTTGCCACCCGGCAGCTGGAGGTGCAGGGCATACAGGGCTTGGCACTGATGACCATGATCCCCAATACCATCGAGCCCATGATCTCTCAGGCGATGGCGGATAATTCTCTGATCGCCGAGATCTATCTGCGAATGATCTGCGCCACGGTGTATCATACTGCCGGCAACGATCTGCAGGCCACCCGGCATCTGGACCGGGCCATTGCCCTTGCTTTGCCGGACAAGCTATACGGACTTCTTGCGGAATACTGCCGGGTGCTGGGCTCTTTTCTGGAGGCGCGGCTTTTCGCCGCAGACCCACAGGCCTTGGAACAGGTCAAGAGCCTGTACCGAGTTTATAATACAGGGTGGTCCAAGCTCAGTGGCTGCGTCCGTGGAAGAACGATTATTACCACCTTGTCGCAAAGGGAACGGGAGGTTGCAAAGCTGGCAGCTTTTGGTATGCAAAACAGCGATATCGCGCAGAAGCTACATATGTCCCTGTCCGGTGTAAAGCAGGCGATCCGAATTGTCAGCGAGAAAACCGGCGTTAGCCGAGATGAGTTTGCCGCATTCCTGTGATCATGACCGTATAGCCCGTTAAACGGTCAAAAAAGTATATCCCAGGTGAGGTCGAAGGGATATATAACTGCCGGAAATTTATGACCGAAAATAAGAATCTGCGGTAGTACAAGAAAAAAACATACCCTGCTATACTGTTAGTATAAACAGTACGGCAGGGTTTTTCCTTGCCGAAAGGAGGGTGATGCGATGCTGAGCCATATTTTGCCCCAGATGGAGAGCGACCCCAAACCGGTTTGCCGGGAAGGTGATCTGTATAAGATATTAAATCTCCACGGACACACCTTTGAGCTGCGTTACGGATACTATGAGGACTTTGAACGGGAGAATCCGGCGGTAGAGCCTATGCCGATCTACCCGGATTTTCAAAAAGAACCCCGATACACACCGGAGGGCTGTCCCTTCGTCACCAAGATGCAGGATGCATGCAAACATTATTACGGCATGTCGCAAATACAAGGCGATTGTGCCGAATGCAGGTATTACAGTCACGGCGATGAGCTGATGGGCATTTGCACCTGTCCCCACAACCGAAGAAATACCGAAAACCCCAGTCAGGAGGAACAATAATATGAAAATGAAGAACACACTTGCCAATAGGATCTTGAGTATCGTTCTGTGCATGGCGATGCTGCTGTCCTGCCTGCCTACGGTTGCTTTTGCAGCCCGGACAGTCGGTCAGAACTATTTTGACCGGGTTGTGGACGCAAATACAATGGACGGCTGGGAAAAGTACTTTGATCTAAACGATATGGATACCTCCAATGCCGGTGGTGTCTGGACAGACAAAACTGTCCTTACCGATGCTGCCGCGCTGCCGGGCAACATTCAGATGGCAGGCGGTAATGAGAACTTCCTTACTGTTCTGTCTGCCCTCGCAGCTAATAAAGAGGTAGTGGGCTACTCCACCATCCCCACCGACACGGTGTTGGTGCTGGATGTCTCCGGCTCTATGAATCAGGATGAGCAGGATCTGGCAAAGGCAGCCAACGATGCCATTGCCAAGCTTCTTTCTACCAATAAGAACAACCGGGTGGGCGTGGTAGCTTACTCCGCTTCCGGTCAGACCGGATCCTCTACTTATAGCCAGAGCGTTACCAGGCTGCTGCCCATTGGCAGATATACCACCCAGGACGGTGTATATCTCAATGGCAGGAACAACACCATCTCTGTCAATAGCAATGTCCGGGTAGAGGGCGTGAGCCAGGATACCGTTCAGGATGTGAGCAAGAATGTTTCCGGCGGTACATATATCCAGGCAGGCCTCTGGGAGGCTATGGAGATGTTCGAGGAGATGGATACGGTCATCACCGATAACAACTGGCAAAACGGTGAGAACCGGATGCCCATTCTGGTGCTGATGTCCGACGGCGCGCCTACTACCGGAACGACCTACTATGACGATGTAGAAAACTCTCAGTACTCCTATACCTCCGGTTACGGCGGACCTTTCGGTCAGCAGATTGTGACGGTGAATGGCTCCAATGTGGGCAACGGAAATCAGTCCAATATGACGGTGGGTCAGGGCTTCTTGGTGCAGCTCACCGCCTCCTATGTGAAAAACCGGGTTCAGAACCACTACAAGACGGAAAACGGCGTGGGTAAAAGCCTGTTCTACACCCTGGGATTCAACCTCTCCGGCAGTGATACCATTGCCATGAGCGTTCTGGATCCCGACCGGTCCACCGCTACCGACAGCCTGTGGAATTCCTACAATGCCCTTACTGCCGGCACGCTGTCCGTGCAGGTCAAGAATCACAACGGAAACCTTTCCAATGTGGCGATACATAAGAATTCCTACGCTACTGATAAGTCCTATGTGGACGAATACTTCTCTGCCTCCGGAAACGGTCTGGAGCAGGCTTTTGCTGACATTGTGGAGGAGATCATTCTTCAGTCCCGTTACTATCCCACCCATCTGGAAGGCGGCAATCCCGACTTCTCCGGTTATGTGGAATTTACCGATACTCTTGGAGAGTATATGGAAGTCAAGCGTATTGCCGGCATTTTGCTGGGAGACATTTTGTTTGACGGACATATGATGGCCTCCAAGCTTGCCGATACCACCTCCGGCGGTCTCGGTACTCCGGAAAGCCCTACTGCTTTGGGCGATGACTTTATCCGTGCAGTTAAGACCCGGCTGGGCATTGCCGATACCGCGCAGGCGCAGGCTCTGGTGGCAAAGGCCTATGCAGCAGGTCAGCTGAAATATGTATCGGATACAGATTGGTCCAACTACATTGGTTGGTATGCCAAGGCTGACGGCACTTATAACGGATTCTGGGATGAGACATCCGTAGAGAAAGCGCCTGAGGGCTCTGTCTATAAGATCAAGTCTTACGGCTTCCTGGGTGAGACCACCGGCAGCATCAAGAATTCCGATATGATGTATATGTCTGTGCAAGTCCGTACCGATATCGCAACCGGTATGCAGACGGTGACATGGAAGATCCCCGCAGCCCTTGTACCTATGGTCACATATCTGGTGTCTCTGGACGGCGCAAATGTGGATCAGGCTACCAATGTGCAGCTCTCCGTGGCCGATGCAGGCAGCATCAGCCCTATCCGCCTGGTTTATGAGACGGGTCTGCGCTCTGACCTGAACCCATTCAACATCACCCGCATTACCGATCGGGAGAACCTGGCATCTGACGGGCATACCCGTATCTTCTGGAACAACTACTTTGACATCTCCGCAGCAAACCATGATGAGCATATCACCGCCCAGGCGGAGTTTATGCCCAATCCGGAAAACGAGCGGTTCTACTTCACCTTTGATTCCGCAGTCCACAAGAAGTCCGGCAGCGATTATGTTCTGGTAGGACAAAATGAGACTCTGGATGAAAACGGTGAATATTACCACCGCCGTTATATCTTCCGGGAGGGAGAGACCAAGCCGGTATTCTTCTATGAGAAGATGTCCGCTGCTTCTATCCGTACTGCCAAGAACAATGGCTGGCAGGCAGGCTTTGAGACCCTGGACGGTCAGACAGGCGCATGGGTCGTTCCCGCAGGCACACCTGCCCGGGAGCTGCAGATGTACGATGAGGAGAAGGCGGTCAACGCCACCGACTCCGCGCACATGGTATTCCACCCCTATCTTATTGAGCAGAACAACACCGTCTATGTGGATATGAACCTGGGCAACAACGGCCGGTTGGCCGTAACTCCCGCCGAGGGCATCAAGATCTCCAAGACTGTGGATGTTTTCGAGGAAGGCACATCCGATACCTTCCGCTTCCGTATCCGCGCCAATGTCAGCGGAAGCTGCGATGTTTGGGTGACTCCCATCGGTCAAACACCTGAGGGCGCGCCTGCAGCGGTAACCTTTACCAACGGCGTATACGAATTTGATCTTTCGAAGGACCAGACCCTGTGGATCACAGGCATTCCCGCAGGAACGGCTTATACCGTAGAGGAGATCTCTGACAACGACAACTACAAGATCAAGTCTGTTCATGTAAACGGCATATCTACAGGTGACCTTGCTACCGGAACGGTAGCCCGGTATCTGATGGACGATGTAGAATTTGTCAACACTGCCATGGGTGAGGGCGACCTGGTCATCACCAAGCAGGTGGTGGATACGGAAGGCAGACCGGTGAATGTAAGCAGCAGCCTTCGCTTCACCGCGGAAGTCGCCCTGACAGAAGAAGACGGAACACCGGTGACCGGCACATTCCAGACCAGCACCGGCACAGTCACCGCTGACAGCACCGGCACATTTACCGTTACCCTGGCAGCCGGCGGCTCTGTGATCGTTCGTGGCATTCCTGAGACTACCCGTTACACGGTTGTGGAGACTGCCATTCCCGCCGGCTTTGTGCTGGATGCCCAGCGCAGCACCCTCTCCGGTGCTGTAGACGCAGCAGTAAACGATCAGGCGCTGATCGTAAACACCTACGATCCTGTGAGTGTAGGCGGTAACGATGTGTCCGTGCGGGTCAACAAGCAGCTCAGCGGTAACCGTACCCAGTGGGTCGCAGGGGAAAGCTACACCTTTACACTGGAGCGGCTGGGTGCTGACGGCGCAGTCCTTGCCACTAAGACCATCTCCGCAGCCGATGCAGAGAAGACGCAGCTGTTCGACCTGTCCGGTGAGGTCTACACCGAAGCCGGTATCTATACCTACCGGATCACCGAAGCACAGGGTACTCAGGGCGGTATTACCTACGACACTGCGGAGCGTCGTTTCACCGTAGCTGTAGCTGACAGTGATATGGACGGCGACCTGGAGATCGTGGCAGTTGCCAATGAGCTGAATACCACTGTTACCGGTCAATGGCTGGTAACTGCCGACTTCAACAATGTCTATGCGCCTACCGGCTCGGCAACGGTTACCGTGGAGATCCAGAAGGCCATCAATGGCGGTCATGCGCTTAACGGCTACCAGTTTGCGCTGTATGATGCAGATCCCATGCAAAACATCGAGGCCAACGAGATCCTTCGTTCCGCGCTTACCGATGCTTCCGGCAAGACAGCGATCTCTCTGACCTATGCCGCCAACCGGGCGACTATGGCTGGAGATACCTACACCTACTATCTGGCGGAGGTCAATGCGGGCCAGACCATCAATAATATCCGCTACTCCACCCAGGTCTATAAGATCCAGGTCACAGTAAAGGACAACGGTGACGGCACGATCTCCGCGGAGCTGGCGGTGGACGGAGCAACCGTTCCCACCTTTACCAATGAATATGTTCCCTCCAGCTCCGACTTCGTGACCATCTCCGGTAAGAAGACCACCACCGATAACCGGGTGCTGAATACCGGTGAGTTCAAGTTCCTGCTGACGGCGCAGGAGAGCGATGCTCCCATGCCTGCAGAGGCTTGGACGGTCAACGTTGCAGACGGCTCTTTCCGCTTTGGAGCGATCGAATTTGGCGACAGCCACAAGGGAAGGACCTTCCACTATACCGTAACTGAGGACAATACCGATCCCATCGGCGGCTTTGCCTACGACCGGAGCGTATATACCGTTACGGTCACTGTCACCGACAACGGCGACCAGACTATTACCGCTACGGCCCAGATCAGCAAGGGCGGCAACAGTGCCGAGGATATCATCTTCCATAACGCCTACGACCCTGAGGATGCGCGGATCACCCTCTCCGGCAACAAGATCCTCACCGGCAAGGTCATGGAAGACGGGGAGTTCTCCTTCCGACTGGAGGCAGTCACAGCCGGCGCACCCATGCCCGCAAACCCGGTTGCCACAAACAACGCCGGCGGCGCATTCTCCTTCGCCACCATGGTATATGACAGAGCAGGCGTCTATGTCTACACCCTCACTGAGGTGGTTGGCAGCGATAGCCGGTATGTCTATGATACAGCAGTCTACACTGTCACCGTTACCGTACGGGATGACTCCCAGGGCGAGCTTACCGCAACCGTGGTGCTGAAGAAAGACAATCTGGATGCTGGGCAGATCGTATTCCGCAACGGCTTTATCCCCACGCCTGTCACCTATGATATCCACACCGACTTTGGCGGCAGCAAGGAGCTTGCCGGCAGAGAGCTGGCAGAGGGCGAGTTCCAATTCGCTCTGATCAACGCCATCAACGGTCAGCAGATCGGTGAGGCCGTCCGCAACGATGCAAACGGCGCATTCCGGTTCCCGGCAGTCACCCTGCCCGAGGCAGGCATCTACCACTACAAGATCACTGAGGTAGTGGGCGACGAAAAGGGTATCACCTATGATATTTCTTCCTACCATGTGCGGCTGGAGGTCATCCAGAATACCGATGGCACGCTTCGGATCGCCGATAAGAAGCTCTATAAGGGTGTTGTGGAAAAGGTAGAGGTTGGAGGCGTTCTCACAGAGACAACCCGCTATGAGAATATCACAGATGGCGGACAGATCGTGTTCCATAACACCTACAAGGCAGACCCGGTGTACATCACCATTCAGGGCACAAAGATCCTGACGGGCCGGACGCTGAAGGACAAGGAATTTGGCTTCTCCCTCTACGGTGAGGATGGCAAGCTGATCCAGACAGTAAGCAACAATGCCCAAGGCAGCTTCGTATTCGACAGCATCGTCGCTGACGAAGCAGGCACCTATGTGTTCACTGTCCGGGAGGATAAGGGTACGGAAGAGGGCATGACCTATGACGAGGCTGTGTTCACCGTCACCGTTACCGTCACAGACAATCTGGACGGCACCTTCAAGACCGAAACCACAGTGAAGAAGAACACTGCAGCGGCAGAGGGCGTTGTGTTCCTGAATACCTACACCGCTCCCGTTCCGCCTTCCCAGCCCCAGCCCGATCCCACTATTCCCCAGACCGGCGACAGCAGTCCTCTGTGGATGTGGGCAGCGGCTATGGTAGTTAGCGGAGGTCTGATGACCCTGCTGCTGGCAGCTAAGAAAAAGGAAGAGTCCCAGGCATAAACCCCATAAATAGAGCAAGGCAGGGCTAAGCCCTGCCTTGTTTTTTTGCGTAACGGCGTTATTTGAAAAAATATTTAACCAAAGGGTTAAATGTATATTGACAGTCGGAACATAATGTGTTATTCTATATTTAACCAAAAGGTTAAATGAAAGAGAGGCGATACTGTGGGTATTCAACATACCATGAAGGCACTGTCTGACCCTATTCGCAGAGAAATTCTGGAGCTGCTGAAATCCGGACGGCACGCGGCTGGGGAGATCGGAGAGAAATTCCCGGTCAGCGGTGCGGCGATATCCAAGCATCTTTCCATACTGAAGGATGCGGATCTTATCCGGGATACCCGGGAGGGAAAATTCATCTTCTATGAGCTGAACACCTCCGTGCTGGAGGAGATCATGCTCTGGATCACCGATCTGAAAGGAGAATAACTATGGTACCTGCAATGACAATCATTTTCTGCATCTTCACCCTGGCGGTCAGCCTGGTGCTTCCGGCGGCAGCGTTGGTTTTCTTCGCCATCAAGCACAAAAAGCAGGGCATTGTTTCCGCCTGGCTCTTAGGTGCCGCTGGATTTTTCGTAACCCAGATCCTG
>JAZNZH010000072.1:0-1887 GCA_045594845.1 Faecousia sp.
CGCATGCCGCCCTCGATCAATCCCCTTGCGTGAAGCAGGCGCCGCCGGAGCAGATAGCTATGGACCGTAAATCCGGTCTCCTGGCGGAACAAACGCATCATGTGATACTTGCTCACATAGAACCGCTCTGCCAGCCGGTCGATATCCAGGTCTTCCGAAAGGTGCTCATCAATATACCGCATCAGCTTCAGCACCAGGCCATTCTGCGGTGTGACCGTATGCGGCTGCTGTGCCTCCTCCTGCCGCTGAAACCGGCCAATCAACACCAATAGCCGCAGCAGCGCCGCCGTGCTCATTAGCGTTCGCCCATACTCCTCGCCGGAAAGGGCCTCCTCCAGACGGGAGAGCTGCCTGTAGAGCTTCAGCCGGGCATTTTCCTTCAATCGCAGTACATGTCCGCCACAGCCGGAGAATATCTCCAGCAGATCGCAATCCGCAGTCCCCTGCTGTTGCAAAAAATCCGGGGAAATATATAGAATCACCCGCTCGTAGGGCTGCTCCCCGTCCAGCTCCGGGCAATGGACACTACGGCTGCCCACCAACACCACATCTCCCGGCTGCAGCAAATACCGCTGGCCGTCCACTACATAGCCACCGCTTCCGGACACCAAAAACAGGAGCTTGCAAAACTCGTGGTAGTGATATTCCACCTTTTCGTGCCCCTGGGTACGCAGATGGAAAAGCCGGAAATTCTCCTGCAAATAGCCTCGTTTTTTATGCTGTTCCATAGTGCGTCCCTCCCGGCAGCAGTTTCTGCAATAATCATAGCACAGTAGCAGCTCTTTTTGCAAGTCGTGCGATCATATTTTCTTTTTGCATCCATGATCTTATTGTGAAACAGAGAAAAATGTGGTACACTACTTTCAGAATAGGAGTGATTCCCCCATGATCTCATTTAATTCCCCGAAAATCGAAAACAAAGCCGCTTACGATGCCTTTCTGCTCCATTGCGGGCAGCGGGGCTGCGAATATAATTTTGCCAACCTTTACCTGTGGGGCCGTCAGAAAATCGCTTTTTGCGGCGACAGCCTGGTGTTCTTCTCTCAGTTTAACCGCAAGAGCGTCTATCCCTTCCCCCTGAGCCACGGCGATGTGGGTCCTGCTTTGGAGGCCATTATTGCCGATGCCAAAGAGCGGGGCATTCCCTGCCGCCTGACCGGTCTGCTGGAGCAGGATTGCGAAACACTTGAAACGCTGTTTCCCGGCCGCTTCCGTTTTCATGCCGACCGCAACGGCTACGATTACATCTACGCCATCGCAGAGCTGGCCGAGCTGAAGGGCCGGAAATACCAGCGCAAGCGCAATCATCTGAACCGCTTCCGCCAAAATCACCCCGGTTACACCGTGGAGCCCATCTCGGAGGAAAACACAGCCGAAGTGGTGCAGCTGCTGGACCGCTGGTACGCCGACCGGCTGCTGGCTGATCCCCATGCTGATTTCATCATGGAGCAAAAGGCCATTTACAAGGCGCTGCGCCATCGGGAGGAGCTGGACATGGAGGGTCTGGTGATCCGCCACAACGGACAGCTCCTGGCCGTGACCATGGGCTCTCCCCTCTCCGGCGATACCTTTGATGTGCAGTTTGAAAAAGCATTGGATTTTGCCGACGGCGCTTATCCGGCCATCTGCTGGGAATTCTCCCGCTACCTGCAAGCCAAATACCCCCACCTGCAGTGGCTCAACCGGGAGGAGGATATGGGCATTGAGGGTCTGCGAAAGGCCAAGCTGGCCTACTGTCCCGACCACATGATCGAAAAGTGCTGGGCGTGCCTACTGGAGGACGGCTGTGATTACTGAGTTGAAGCGCCTGTGGAAGCAGGCTTTTGGCGACCCCGATACCTTTATAGACCTCTTTTTTCGTCACGGCTACTCCCCGGAGCGCTGTGC
>JAZNZH010000073.1:0-3691 GCA_045594845.1 Faecousia sp.
ACGGCCCCTGCTCTTCGGCTCTAACCTCTTGCTGCTCAGCCCACAGGTGTACCAATATGGCACTGGAGTTACAGCAAATTTGGCCGTAAGCCTTGACTGCAGCAGGTCCTTCAGTGTAATCGCAGTCAATTGCAAGGGTGGATATTGTATCCCACTTCGGATGCGTTTCAACGCATTCAATCGTATACTTTTTAGGTTCTTTCATTTGATCACCATTCTTATGCGTACTTGTAAGATATTCGCTGTTTGATCAAAAAAATCCGGGACGCCAAATACCGCGGAGAAAGGATCAGGACTCTGTAGCAGTTTCCTCATCTTCAACCGTCAAGTAGCTCTTAAATATCCTTCTGAAAATGCGGTTGGCACACATTCCATAAATACCGGGAATCAAGAACATCACCGGAGGCGCGAAGAAGAACGCCAAAACCCCTCCGGCAACGGATGCGGCAAGCAGAATTAACATCAGAACAACCCAGAAAAATTTCGTTAATGTCATTCGAAATGTATTGCTCAGCAAAGTGCGAATGGTATCTTCAAAGGTGGCTAAATATCCAAACCACAGCTGAAGCCAGCCAAAGCCGAAGAGGACAGTAATGAGCAGGATCGCAAAGACTACACTGTGCATTTCCATCCGCCACAGAAGAAATGTATTAAATACCAATGGCGCAAGCAGCACAATGCCAATTAACCACAGCAGCGTCGCCTGCTTAAATTCCTTGCGGAAGCACTGCCAAAACGTAGAAAACAATTTTTCTTTGTCCTTACGCACAGTATTTTCCGCCGTGAAAAACATAGCTGTGGTGGCAGCACCAAAAGTAATGACCGGTATCGATGCCACTACCCAAAGTAATCCCAAAAAAACGTAGTTGAAAAATTTGCGAAGGCCCGTCATCAGCAGACCATCGTAATTCAATATGCGCATGTTTTCTCCTTCAACAATCGATTGCCTTTATATTTTCCCTGCTAATTTGGCACAATGTACTATCAAGAACAAACCAGGTACATAATCAAGAATCCCTTTTAGATGCCTTCCTGCTCCAGGATATAATTCATAAACAGAACTGCATTTGCGGAGTTTTTGGATCCGGCGACTAATCCTATGGCAACCTCTCCCGGCACAATGGGCGAGAGAATTTTTGAACTCTCCCATTCTGCCGGCAGCATGATTGCCACCGGTACCGGTTCCGCCATGCTGTCCGGATCCCACGGATCCGGATATTGCCGCGGTTTGTCAGAAACAATTCCCATTTCGGGCAAATAGCCCCTATCCATATAAATCAGATACGGCTCCAGCGCATCTAATCTTTCCGGAGTGATAACTTGTGACAGGTCCACAAATGTCTCCTGATAGGAATACCGCAAAATCGTTTCCTGCTCGGCGCTGATAATATCCAAAGATTGCGCTGCCATCATTCCAAATAAGAGCTGTGCATTTTGGTAAGAAAGTTCCGGCTCAGATTCATTCATCGTCAGATCGGTTCTCACCGAAATCTCATATTTGTCAAGGTCTACACCACGATCTGTCGCAAATGTGTTTAAGTATGTTTGAACTTCATTCTCATCTGCCACCGAATTGATACAACACATTGTCAGTGCAGGCTCTTTTTGGCTGGCATAATGTATAGTTAAAGAGGTAACAAGCAGAGCAACTGCAAGGAACACTACAATGGGTACCCAGTAATATGTCAAAATGTGGCTGATTTTTGCTCTTAACGGCTTGCCTTTTAGTTGTTTAATTTGATAGGCTGCTGCTTCCCGAAGTGTCATAGTAGAGTCCTTTCAATTTTGGGTGATGTCCCGCAACACAACTATCATTACAGCTGCAGTTTTCCACCTCACCTGATTTCCGACTTAACGTGAAAGCGGAACCTTCAATTCCACAGTTGTTCCTTCACCAATCTTACTTCTAACTGTAACACCGTACAAAGGGCCGAACATCAGGTTGATACGCTGATTGACGTTGCTCAAGCCAATATGATCGCTCTCTTTGATTATCTGCCTGTTGATTGTCGTATTGATTTGCTCCGTTTCTTCCTCAGTAAGGCCAAAACCGGAATCACATACTGAAATCAAAATCGCGTCATCCACACTGCTGGCCTGAATCTTCAGGCTACCGTTATAGTCGAACGGCTTAATTCCGTATTTGATCGCATTTTCTACAACGGGCTGAAGTATCATTTTTATAACCTTACAGTCCATTAGTTCTGCGGGTATATCCCAAAATACATCAAACCCATAGTTGCACCGGATCTGCTGCACATGTAAGTACTTCTTGGTGTAGTTAATTTCTTCCTCCAGTGTTACAAAGGTATCTGTATTCCCTAAAGAATAGCGCAACAGCTGGGACAGGATATTAAGCATCTTTGATACTTCGTTTTCCTTACCGATTTTACTAATTGCCATCCAATTGATAGTATCGATGGTATTGTACATAAAATGCGGATTAATCTGTGCCTGCAGCGCCACCGCCTGGGCTTTTTTCAGCAGGCGAATTCTTTGTCCCAACTCCGCTTCAATATCCCTAGTTTTGGAGATCGTAGTAATCATGGAATGACGAATAAAGCTAAGCTCATTTTTAGTTTGAATCACAGTATCGTCATTCGGCTGCTGGCTATCTTCCAGAAGGGACAGAATCTCACTAATCGGATCAAACACTTTTCGCGAAATGTAGAAAACAACCATAATGGATGCAACCAGCGAAAAGATGATCAAAAGTGTTGTTGTAAGACGGATTTTACTAAGTGTTTTCTGCAGAGGCAAGCTGTCAACATGGAGGACAACCTGTAGATCAAACTGATCTAAATCATTACTTGTAGCAATAACATTTTTCCCGCCATCCAGCAACGTTTCTGGTTGCTCCATATGAATACCGGAAAGCTCCGCTTTGCTGTCATACAGAACCAATCCGCTCTGCAAAATAAATAATCTAACATCATCGCCGTAATTAAACTCGTGATCAAGCTGCTTGGTGCTGATAGTAATACCAACGCAGCCTTCCCGATCACCTAAGCTGTACTGTGGTTTGAAGTAAAAACCTATCCGACCCGGTTCACTATCCGTGTCAGCCGAAGGTAGATACCGTATTTGAAAGGTGTCGCCGTTTCGATTCCATTGCTCCACACTTGTCTGATCCGAATAAGATGCATACGGAACAAGACCAGCGGAGGTTATGATGTTTTCCTGGTATGTCGCGAACACATATGTACTGTCAAACACATCCTGCGATAAACTAACCACAGAAAGGTATTTTGCGATATCTACTGTGTCATATAGGGCAGTATTACTCATGCCATCTGCGTAGATGAAATTTCGGACATTATCATCCAATCCGATTAATATAGTAGCATCCCTTGCCTCTTTGAAAAGGTTCGTGACATCCTTAGTAGATCGTGTTAATAATTCACTGGAATATGTGCGGGTTTCGTTTGTCTGCAATTCATCATACGAATATGTAGCAATAAGCAATACGCAAACAAATGGCAGTAGAATAGCACTGAACACGAGCAGAAGGTTTTTCCAGAAAATACTGTGAAAACGATAGCTCTGGAAGCATTCTATGGCGCTATGCTTATTCTTCATTGGAAACCTCCGCCATATGCAGCACTTCTTTTCTGTACTCTCCCGGATAATAGCCTACATTGTTATAGAAAAGTTTAGAGAAATATCTGGTACTCTTATAGCCAAGCTTTTC
>JAZNZH010000074.1:0-1935 GCA_045594845.1 Faecousia sp.
ACTTTTTAAGATTTTTGCTAACAAAATCGCATTTTTGCTAACAGACGGTTTTGAACGGTTTGGGATTATCCGGACACATTTGCATTCGCAAGTCCATTCAGAAGGGCCAACAGTGCCGGATTTTGCTGCAGCTGAACCAGCAGCTGTACGATATCCATACCCGGCTGCTGCACGGTTTGCGTGCGGAATGACTGCTCCAGCCCCCGCAGATCCGCTCTGGAATAGAAGCCTGCCTCAAAGCGCTGGGCGTTGACCTTGCGGTCTTCATCCAGGATGTGGGCATAGACCTCGGTTACCATGTCAGGCTGTGCGTGGCCCGTATCGCCCTGTGTTGCCTTGATGTCTCCGTGGTTCAGCTTCAGCTTATAAGTCGTGCTGGAGTGCCTGAGAGAGTGAAAGACCACATCCGGAAGGTCTGCGTTCCTTTTGAGTCGGTTGAAGGCATTGCCGATCACCCGATCCTCGCAAGGACGGCCGTTATCAAGGGTAAGCACAAGATTATAATCGTAGTAGGCATCCCCTAAGTAGGCCTTCGCCTTATCCTGGCTTTCCTTCCATGCTCTGAGCAGCCTAGCAAGGGTCACCGGGATCCACACCTTACGGATACTGGATTCGGTCTTTGGCTTCTTCAGAACCAGCCGGGTCTTGGACTTTCCGTTAACAACAGCCGGGAAAGTAAAGAATATGTCATTCTCTCCCAAAGCATCGACTGCGCCTTCATCCACACGGGCAAGCACCTTCTCAACCTTCAAGTAGGCATTGCCATTCATGATTGCCGCATCAGAAATATCCAGACAGTCCCAGGTAAGCCCACAGATCTCCCCAAAGCGGAGAGAACACGCAAAGGCAAGATGGATTGCTAAGTACAACCGATCGTCCTCACAGGCATCCAGCGCCCTACGAATGGTCTCTGCATCCCAGATTGCTCTCTTCCTCTGCTCCCGCTTTGGTAGAGTAGCGCCAACAAAGGGGTTTCTGCCAACCATACCCCAGCGGATTGCCTGCCCGAAGGCACAGCGCATCAGCTTGCAGATCTTCTCGATGGTGCAAGGTGTGACAAACTCCGTCTTGGCCTTTCTTCCGTTACAGTCCACCGCTTTGGTTTTCTGCAACGTGGCAATAAACTTATCCACCACCCGGGCATCCACATCCTGAACGTTTACCTCACCCAAAATGGGGTTGATATAATTCCGGATCAGTCCCGAATTGGAGGTATACATAGACAGGCCCCACTTCCGCTTGCCATACATATCCACAAAATCAACGAGAAAATCCTTGATCTTGATGCTGGCCGGCGGAATAAATGTACCGGTGTCGATCTCATGCTCGACCTCGCTTTTACGCTTTTGAGCTTCCTTCTTGGTCTTAAACGACTCCCATTTTTGCTGGGAATTACCGTTCGCGTCATCATAGCGAAAAACTACATAGAAATTTTTTCCTCGCTTAACAATTGTCGCCATAACACTACTCCTTTACATGATTAGTTTCGGTATCTACCTATTTTAGATTTGATCCGGACCGGTTGAAGGCATCCCCATGATAAACAATATCGATCCGTATTTCCGGGTATCTAAAAAGGCCGCTGCTTTGTCTGTAATATAATTTTATCGCAACCAATCCCGGATGTCATCGGCAACAACCTGCTAATGCATTTACGCAGTTGTGCCAAAATGTTTTCACTAAAAACAAGGACCGGGAGATCAGCTGCAAGCTTTGTCTGCACGTCTGCAAACATCACTTTGGCGCAGCCGGTTCTCCCGGCAATCGATTCGAAGACCTTCACCGATTATGGACCGCTACTTTCTCCTTCACAGGTCCGTACCGTTCCACTGTCACTTAAGCAGTGTCAAACGGTGGGCGCACTTCCACCGAGACGGTAGCCTGGGTGCTTGATCTTGCCTTTGTGATATTATAGCACAGATGTTCGACAAAGTC
>JAZNZH010000075.1:0-40571 GCA_045594845.1 Faecousia sp.
CCGCATGAGCATCAATCCCCAGACTATGGAGGATCCTGTGTTGCGGGCCTGCGGCAGACCCCACACCGCTCAGGATGTGGTACGGGCCTACCGAGAAGCGGAAGAAGCGGGCTTCAAGGCCATCAACATGGACTTGATCGCAGGCCTTCCCGCCGACAGCCAGGATGGCTTCCGGCGCTCTCTGGACGCCGTAGCGGCGCTGGATCCCGCTAATATCACCGTGCATACCCTTGCCCTGAAAAAGGGCGCGGACCTATTCCAAAACCGGGCAGGACTTCCCACTTGGGAAGAGGCTGCCCAAATGGTGGCGTACGCCACCGCCACCCTCCGGGAGCTTGGCTACAAGCCCTACTATCTCTACCGGCAGAAATATATGTCCGGCAGCTTTGAAAATGTGGGCTGGAGCCGGGATAATTTAGACTGCCTTTACAACATCTATATGATGGAAGAACTGCACACCATCGTCTCCTTAGGCGGTGGCGGTATGAACAAGGTAAACCTGCCCGACGGCAGTCTGCAGCGCTTCCACAACCCCAAATTCCCTGAACAATACATCCAGCAGATCGACAGCGTCCTCCGGCAGAAAGAAGAGCTGTTCGCCCTGCTGCGGAAAGGATGAGTTATTTTGGATATCCTCATCGCCAATGTCACCGCTGTGACGATGAACGAGCGGATGGATGTGCTTTTCGGCGCATTCATCGGCATCGACGACGGCAAAATCGTGCATATCGGCAAAGATGCGCCCAAAAATCCCCCAAAGACCATCATTGACGGCACCGGTATGGTGGCAATGCCCGGTCTTATTAACTGCCACACCCATTTGGCAGCCACGGGTCTGCGGAATCTTCTGGACGATACTCCCCGGGCCGAGGCCCTCTCCCAGCAGCTGTTTCGGGAGGATAAACTGGACACAAGGAGTGCCAAGGCTTCTGCCCTTTTAGGTATTGCAGAAGCAGTGCGTTTCGGCACCACCTCCGTCTCCGACCTGTACTACTACCCCGATGCTACCGCAGAGGCTGCCAAAGAGACGGGTATCAAAGCAAATGTGGCGCTGAGCGCCTACCGTTTTGTGGACGCCAACGAGGATTTCGATTTCGACACCGACGAGCAATGCCGTGAGTTCTGCCGTCTGGCAGAAAAATGGCAGGACGACCCCCAGATCCGGGTGGATGCCGGCATTTACGCCGAGTACACCAGCAATCACCCCCTTTGGGAGGGTCTTTCCGCTTTCGCGCTGGAAAAAAATTTAGGCTTCCAGCTCCACCTCAGCGAGACTTCCCGGGAGGCAGAGGAATGCGCAGACCGCACCGGTCTGTACCCCGGCGAGCTTTTAGCCTGTCACGGCATATTCCGGGAAGGCACCTGCGCCACCGGCTGTGTGGCCCTGACCGAAGAAGAACGGGCGCTTCTCGGCAAAAAGAAGATCAGTGCCGTCTCCACTCCCATTGCCTATGCAAAGGCAGGTCTGCCTCTGCTGCCCATCCCTGAGACCGTAAAATCCGGTATCAATGTGGCTCTCGGCACCGGCAGTGTTTCGGAATGCGGAAATCTGGATATGTTTGAAGTAATGCGCTTTACCGCTCTGACCCAACGCCTTGCAGGCGGTGACAGCGATACCATGCCCGCTGCCGCGGTGTTGATGATGGCCACCGTCTGCGGTGCCCGGGCTCAGGGCCGCGCAGATCAGTGCGGTATGCTGAAAACCGGCTTTGACGCCGACCTGATCCTGCTGGACTTCACAAAGCCCCACCTCACCCCCTGCCACAATGTACTCACCGCCCTGGTATTCTCCGCCAAGGGCAGCGATGTGGCTCTGACCATGGTAAACGGCAAGATCCTTTACAAAAACGGTGAATTCCCCACCCTGGATCTGGCTGCCGCCGCAGAAGATGTGAAGGGGTACACCTTGGACCGTCTGTTTGACGAGAAAGGCTGATTATGTCCCAATCCAATAAAAAACAGAATTTTCTCCAGGGCGCTGCCCTGCTGGCGGCCTCGGTAGCCATTGTAAAGCTCATCGGCGCATTCTATAAGATCCCCCTTAAGGGCATCCTGGATGACCTGGGCTACGGCTACTTCACCACCGCCTACGACATCTACTCGGTGCTGCTGATGATCTGTACCGCCGGTCTGCCCATTGCCATGAGCCGAATGGTCAGCCGGGAACACTCTCTGGATCACGCCAACAGCCTGCGTCAGGTGTTCCGGGTATCCCGGACCATTTTCCTGATCTTAGGCGCTCTGAGCACCCTCTTAATGCTGATCTTCTGCCGGGAGCTGGCTGCGCTCCAATCCCAGCCCGGCGCTGTCACCGCCATCGCCTGTCTTGCCCCCTGCGCCCTTCTGATGTGCGTCATCTCCTCTTTCCGGGGCTTTTTCCAGGGTCAGGAGAATATGCGTCCCACCTCCGTCAGTCAGGTCATAGAAGCCGTAGTAAAGCTGATCGTGGGCCTGGGCCTTGCATTTATTGTAAAGAAACTCACCGGCAGCCACGCCTTCGCAGCAGGCGCTGCGATTTTAGGCGTGACCCTGAGCTGCGCCGTCTCTGTAGTATATCTCTTCGGCAAGTTCCGTCCTGCCTGGCAGGAACTGCCGGAGACCTCTGACGAGGTGGTCCCCACCCGCAAGGAAACCGTCCGGGAGCTTCTTTCCATTGCCGTTCCCATTACCATCGGCTCTGCAGGCCTGTACCTGATGACCGTCATCGAGACCGGCGTATATATGAACCGCCTGGTGGATCTGGTGGCCGCCGGCCGCTACAACTCGGCCTTGGTAGAACTTCTGAAAACAGAACTTTTGGAAATGGACCCAACCCTGAGCGCAGAACTGCTCCATTCCCAGGTGGCAACCACTATGAAGGGCATTTACAATTTTGCCCAGACCATTTTCAATATGCCCGGTGCTTTTATCATTCCCATCACCACCAGTATGCTGCCGGCCATTACCGCTCAGCTGACCCTCCACAAAGACCGGGAAGTCCGGATCACCGAGGAGTCCGCAGCCCGGATCACCGGCCTGCTGAGCATCCCCTGCAGTGTAGGCCTGTGTCTTTTGGCCGGCCCTGTAATGTCCTTGCTGGGTGGATACAGCACCGGCGGTCTGAAGCTGGAGCTGGCAGAAAAATTGATGTTCCTGCTGGCGGCCGGTATTTTCCCCTATGCTGTGGTGCAATATACTAATGTGGTGCTCCAGTCCCACGGTAAGGCCACCGTCCCGGTAATCCATATGCTGCTGGCAGGTCTGGTGCGGCTGCTGCTGGTTTATGTGCTTTCCGGCAATCCCGTTGTGGGCATCGTGGGTGTTCCTTTCTGCGCTCTGCTGTGCTATGTGGCCATCGCGGTGATGAACCTGATCGCCATCCGGATCTATGTACCTCAGAAGCCTGCGCTGGTTCGCAACCTGCTCAAGCCCCTGATCCCCGCAGCCCTTATGGGCGCCGCAGTTTTCGGCGTGCAAAAGGGATTGACTTTGCTGCTGGGCGCCGGATTATCCAACGTGATTTTGTGCGGCGCATCCATCGCCGCGGGCGTTATTGTGTATCTGATCTTTGTGGTTGTGTGCAAAGTGATCACATATGAGGACTGTCTGCTGCTTCCCAAGGGCGAAAAATTGGCAAAGGTGCTAAAGTTGTAAAAATTCCGGTTTTTTTGCGAAAAACACTTGATTTCCATTCAAAATTGTGTTATGGTAAAATCCCAACTATAAGAAAAAAGAGGTATCACTTATGAACAAGACTGAACTCGTTGCTGCTATCGCAGCCAAGACCGGCCTGTCCAAGAAGGACGCTGAGCGTGCTGTTAACGCTACCGTCGAGACCATCTCCGAGTCCCTGATCAAGGGTGAGAAGGTTCAGGTTTCCGGTTTCGGTATCTTCGAGGCTAAGAAGCGCGAAGCCCGCGTTGGCCGCAACCCCCGCACCAAGGAAACCATCCAGATCCCCGCTACCCGCCTGCCCGTTTTCAAGGCAAGCAAGACCCTGAAGGATTCCGTCGCTAAGTAATTTATGCGGCTGGACAAATACCTCAAGGTATCCCGTCTCATCAAACGCCGAACCGTGGCCAACGAAGCTTGCGACAACGGTCGGATCACAGTCAACGGCAAGGTAGCCAAGGCCGGCTACGATGTGAAACCGGGCGATAAAATCGAGATCGCGCTGGGCACCCGGACTGTGGCTGTAGAGGTTTTGCAGGTGGCGGAAAGCGTCCGTAAAGACGATGCCTGCGCCCTTTACAAGGAGATTTGACAAAAAAAGAAGGCAGAGGATTTTTCCTCTGCCTCTTTTTTATTTGTCTTTTTCCAGGTTACCGATGTCCGCCTAGGAAGAACAGTGCCAAGGTGCCTGGACCGGAGTGGGAGCCGATCACCGCGCCCACATAAGAGATAATAACTTCCTTAACGCCGTAACGCTCCTTCAGGATTTTTTCCAGCATCTGTGCATCCTCCAGGCAGTCGCCGTGGGAGATGAAGCACACATCGTTACGACCGGGGAGGCCGGTTTCCCCAACCTTCTTCGCCAAGGCTTCAATGGCAGCCTTTCTGCCCCGAGCCTTAGATACATTCACAAGCTTGCCCTCGTTATCGCAATGCAGCACAGGCTTGATCTGCAACATCGTGCCCATCAATGCCGTAGCGGCGCTGATTCGGCCGCCCCGTTTCAGGTACTGCAGGTCATCCACTGTAAACCAGTGGCAAAGATTCCATTTTGTCTCCTCGCACCACTGGGCAACCTCGTCCACAGTCTTTCCGGCATTGCGCTCCTTGCAGGCATACCACACCAGCAATCCCTGACCCATAGAGGCGCACAGGGTATCCACCACCCGGATCACCCGGTCGGGGTACTCCTCCTCCAGTTCAGTCTTTGCGATCACCGCAGACTGATAGGTAGTGGACAGGCCGGAGGAAAATGCCAGCACCAGCACATCATCCCCAGCCTTCAGCACAGACTCCATAGCATCGCGCCAGGTTTGGGGGTTAATGGCGGAGGTGGACGCAGTCACACCTGCCCGCAGGTCATCATACAGCTTTTTCAGCCAGGCATCATCGTATTCGGTAACGGTAGCGCCCTGCACAGTCACAGCAAGGGGTACATCTACCAGCTCTAATTCCCGGTACATCTGCCGGGGAAAATCACAACAAGTATCGGTAACAATCTGAAATCCCATAGGGAACCTCCAAAAATAATTTACCCGTCTATCATACGGGATTTTAACCCACATTGCCACCCACTAACCGGGGAATCGATCAAAAACAAGGAAACCGGCAGTGGAGAACGCCTCTCTACTGCCGGTAGAATCCATTATTTCAGAACTTTTTCTTGATCAAACTGCCGTATAATACGCAGGCCCACCCGAATAAGCTAACAACCCAGGCCTTAAAACATTTCATAGGTGCGGCCACCAAAAGCAGGATGGCGTCCATCAGATGGCTCAGGTTTTTCTCGCTTCTGACCGAGAGGAACACCGCAATAATGGCCAGCAAGGTCAGCACCAGCGCCGCAATCGCAATGATCCGCACCCAAAACACCAGCTTTTTGTTCCCTTGCCGTATGCCTTGCCACAGCAGCACCGCCGGAGGTGCAAAGAACGCGACGCCTACGATCCGGGAAATTACCGACGCCGGCCAGAACACACCTGCCGCCACCGCCGCCACATACATCACGATCCACGCCGGGATCCAGACCTTTTTATTCATCTGCTCACCTCTCAGTTTTTTACTATTTTAACCCAAGAAACCGGAAAACGCAAGCAAAGAAAAAAAGCTGGACAGATTGACATAAAACTGTTATAATGATCGGGAAAGATTGAAGAAAGGGCGTGAAACACCCATGAAATGTCCGTTTTGCGGCGATCAGGAGAGCAAGGTAGTCGACTCCCGCCACAGTGAGGACGGCACCAGCATCCGCCGCCGCCGCGAGTGTCTGGCTTGCCAGCGCAGATTTACCACCTATGAGATGGTGGAAAGCCTTCCCATTATTGTAGTCAAAAGAGACGGCTCCCGTCAGACCTTTGACCGGAACAAGATCCTTAATTCCATGGTCCGCGCCTTTGATAAGCGGCAGGTGGATGTGGCCGATCTGGACCGGATCACCACCGAGATCGAGCAGACCATCCAGAACACTCTGGAGCGGGAAGTCAGCACCGACCATATCGGCGAGATGGTCATGGAGCGCATTAAACCTTTGGACGAAGTCGCTTATATCCGCTTTGCATCCGTCTACCGTCGGTTCCAGGATGTCAACGGCTTTATCTCCGAGATCAACAAATACCTCAACGAAAAATAAAAACACCCCGGGGCTTCCCGGGGTGTTTCTATTTCATTCACTCGGCTAAGTTCTCCTGCAGGTAACCTGCCTTCACAAAAGTCAGACTATAACCATCCTCTACCGCAATATGCAGCATTGGAACGCCTTCCCCTACCCAGGGGCTCATCTTTCCACCGGGCACAGCCATAGGTCCTACCTCATTTTTGGTAACTGCCGTGCCGGTCGTCTCTTCAAAAGTCAGGTTGTAGCTGGTTCTTTTCTCGTGGGCGGTGGCGTTGCCCGTCTGGCTGATCTTTTCGTAGGCGGCTTCATAAGCAACATCGTTGGTAATATCTGTAACCACCAGCTTGCCGTCTTTCGCAACCGCTGTCATTTCCAGCGTCTCCACAAGCTTCGTCAGTCCCAAGCTCTCCACATACTGCGCTGAACAAGCCACAACCACACTGCCCTCCTCCGCAGAGGCATCTACCTTTTCAATCAGGAGCAGGTCCCATTCATTACTGTCGATTCTCACATAGTCCTTATCGCAGCCTGTTAGTGCAAACAGAAGACAAATTGCTATAATGAAACATAGTTTTTTCATGCCTGCTTCCCCCTTTCTGTAATTTCATTATATTGAAAAAAGCCCGTTGGGTCAATGGTTTTCTTCATCGGTGGCAACGCTCGTCCGCGTTGCATTTAGATGGTTCGAATCCCATCTGTCCTAAAGAAAAAGAAGAGGAGACCTTTTGGTCTCCTCTTCTTTTTCTGGGGTGGGTGATGGGATTCGAACCCACGAATACCGGAACCCCAATCCGGGGCCTTAACCGCTTGGCGACACCCACCATATTCTGCTCGCTGAAACCCTCTTCAAAAAAGTGGCACGCCAGGAGGGACTCGAACCCCCGACCTACTGCTTAGAAGGCAGTTGCTCTATCCAGCTGAGCTACTGGCGCATTTGGAATGGAGCGGGTGACGGGAATCGGACCCGCGTATCCAGCTTGGAAGGCTGGTGTTCTACCATTGAACTACACCCGCAAATCCGCGTTCTTTCTCATTTCAGCCATAGAATATTAGCATACTTATTCCGTTCTGTCAAGGCAAATCCCCAGAATTTCCGGAATTTTTTTGTAAATCACATCTGCAATTGCGCCATCGCCGCAGTTGCATACATTTTCGTATCGGTTCGCCACCACGCCGTCGGCAGGGCAGAAAGAATAGTCCGCTCCATCCAGCATTGCCGCATCATTTTCCGCATCGCCCACACACACCAGTATCTTCTTGCCCAGTGCCTCCTGGAGCTTTCGTGCGGAAGCGATCTTGGAAACGCCCTTAGCCTGAAAATCGATCAGTCGGGCGCAAGCCCGGAAAAAATCCACCTTGTCTCCCCAGCGGGACATCACAAAATCCACCACGGTGTCATAGTAAGCCAACTCTTCCTCCGTAGCCTCATACAGAGACGCCACTTCGCTGCTGAGGAATTTGCCGTAGACCGCAAACTTCAAAAAGGGTTCCTGGATCTCGGCCGGCTGGGCATAGGCCCATTGCACACCTACATTGGTGCAATACGCCTCCCACTTGGGATCTTTCCGGCTGTTATAGCTGGCAGCAACACCCTGGATTTCCACGGTCAGGTCGGGGAATTTCTCCTGAATGGTCAAAATCATCTCTGCCCGATCTGCATCAATGGCGATCACATTGGAAAGTTCTCCGGTTTTCATATCATACCAACCAGCACCATTGTACACCAAAATCGGCGCATTCATAGGCACCTTTTCCTTCCAGCTGGCGCAGGCAGGCACGCAGCGGCCGGTATTGACTGTGAATGTGCCGCCGTTGGCGATAAAATATTTAATTGCTTCGATATTGCGCTGCGGGATGGTGCTGTCCGGACCGGTCAGAGTCCGGTCGTAATCCACCGTCAGAAGTACATCAGAAAACATTATCTTTCCCCTCCAAAGCTTTTCTCTAATTTCTCCAAAACCCCCCGGAAATACTCCGGCAGCGGCGCAAACACCATTACCGGCCGCGCATCCCGGGGATGGCGGAAGCACAACGCGCCTGCGTGCAGGCACTGACTCTCCTGTCCCAGTTCCGCCTTTTTGCGACCGTAAACCGTATCTCCCAAAATAGGATGGCCGATGGATGCCATATGCACGCGGATCTGGTGGGTTCTGCCTGTCTCCAGGCGGCAGCGCACATGGGTATAACCCCGGTAGCGCTTCACCACTTCCCAGTGGGTCACCGCATCCCGGCCGCCTCGGGTGACAACGCACATTTTCTTCCGGTCGGAGGGATGCCGTCCGATGGGGGCATCCACCGTGCCGCTGTCTTCCTTGAGATTGCCGCAAACCACCGCCTCATAAGTCCGGGCCATGGTATGGTCCTTCAGCTGAGACGCCAGCACCGCGTGGGCAAAATCGTTCTTTGCCACTGCCAAAAGACCGGAGGTATCCTTATCGATGCGATGCACGATACCGGGACGCAGTTCTCCGTTGATGCCGGAAAGGTTATCTCCCAGGGCAAACATCAGGCCATTGACCAGGGTATCGTTTTCGTGGCCTGCTGCGGGGTGCACCACCAAGCCCTTGGGCTTATTGATCACCAGCAGGTCATCATCCTCGTACACGATATCCAGGGGCATTTCCACCGGAAGAATATCCACCGCCTTGGGCTCCGGCAAAGTGACCCGGATCTCATCGCCCATATTCAACTTGTCGTTTTTCTTGCCGGGCTTGCCGTTTCGCAGAACACAACCCTCTTCCAAAAGGTGCTGGGCGCCGCTGCGGCTCATATTTTCCAGGCTGCGGGCCAAAAAGGCATCCAGCCGTTCCCCGGCCACATCGGCAAAAAAGGTCATTTTTTCTCTTCCTTCCAGAAAGCCTTGTTAAAAAAGATCAGATGGAACATCAGCAGGACGCAGCCGCAGGTGATAAAGCAGTCCGCCACGTTGAACACCGGAAACTCCATAAACTCCAGGTTGATCATATCCACCACATAGCCAAGCCGCACCCGGTCGATGATATTTCCCAGACCGCCGGCCCAGACCGCTGCCACACACCACCGCTCAAAGGTGGTAAAGCCCAGCTTCTTGGTGGAAAATTCCCAAATAATCGCTGCCGTCAGCAATGCAAACACCGAGATGAACAGCCAATGCTGCCCCTCGAAGGTAGACCAAGCCGCGCCGGTATTTTTGCAGAATGTAAAATTGAAAAGGCCGGGGATGGCCTCCACCGTTCCCCACTCCGGGATATTCTGCACCGTAAGAAACTTGGTGTACTGGTCCAGCGCCACAGCCGCAGCCGCCGCCAGACCCATAAAAAGATATAACATACCGTTCTTTCCTTTTTTTCTTAAAAATCCGGGATGAATCCCCGATCTGCGGAAGCTTCCTCCTGGGTAAAACCCTCGATGCCGCACAAGTACATCCAGCTCAGCACCCCATCGTATTCCTCCCGGGTAATGGGCCGGTCATAGGGGGCAGCTAACCCGGGCATAGGGGTATACTGCCGCATCAGGCTCACCAGCACCTCACCGGGTTGGAAATTATCTCCGATCCAGTCCAGTACTTTCAGGGAATTGTCCACCTGTCCGGGGAGGATCAAATGGCGGATCACCACGCCTTTTTTCAGCTTATCGCCCTGAAATCGGCAAGGGCCGACCTGCCGGAACATCTCACGGATGGCATCTGTGGCCACCTGAAAATAATCCGGGGCTTTGGAGAGTTCTTTTCCCAAGGCATTGTCCGCATATTTCAGGTCCGGCAGCCAAATGTCCACCTTTCCGCGGAGGCTTTTTACCGTCTCTGTCCGCTCATAGCCGCCGCAGTTGTACACCACCGGCACAGGCAAGGGCTTTTCCAGCGCCTGCAGCACTGTGGGCAGATACTGGGTGGGCGTCACCAGGTCGATATTCTCTGCCCCTTGGGCGATGAGGTCGTCCATGATCCCACGCAAGCCTATGCCATCCACCGCCTTGCCTTTGGGCCCGCGGCTGATAGCCGCATTCTGACAATAGGCGCAGCGCAGAGTACAGCCGCCAAAGAAGATGGCGCCGCTGCCCCCTGCCCCTGCCAAAACCGGCTCTTCCCATTTATGGAGCATATATTTGCTGACCACCGCTTTATCGGGACAGCCGCAGAAGCCCCGCGCTCCCGCAGTGCGGTCAACACCGCACATCCGGGGGCAAAGGGTACAGTTTTTATAGTCCATTAAAGTTCTCTCAACGCATCCACCAATGCGGTCTTTGCGCTGGTCTTTTCGTCCTTGACCTTGATCACTTTTGCAGGACAGCCTGCTACCACAGTGTTGGGAGCAACGTCGCCCACTACCACCGCGCCGGCAGCTACCACCGCATTTTCGCCTACCCGGCAGCCCTCGATCACCACCGCATTGGCGCCGATCAGCACGTTATCCTCAATGATCACAGGGGTAGCAGAAGCAGGCTCGATGACACCCGCCAGCACAGCGCCTGCGCCCACATGGCAGTTCTTGCCCACAGTAGCGCGGCCGCCTAAAATGGCACCCATATCGATCATAGTGCCGTCACCAACCACCGCGCCGATATTCAGCACCGCGCCCATCATAATCACTGCATTCTTGCCAATCTCCACCTGCTCACGGATGATGGCGCCCGGCTCAATGCGGGCAGGTACATCCTTCATATCCAGCATAGGAATGGCGGAATTGCGGCAGTTGTTTTCTATTTCCAAATGAGCAAATTCGTTGCTCTCCAACACGGGCTTTATGTCCTTCCAGTCGCCGAAGACGATCTTGCAGCCCGTTCCTGCGGGGAATTCGTGGCAGTTGGGGAACGCCACCGGGGTCTTTTCCCAAACATAGACCTTCACCGGGGTCTTCTTCTCGGAGGTGCGGATATACTCAATAATCTCCTGTGCATTCATAGGAATCTCTCCTTTATGTTTTTTGTTATCTTACCACGATTGCAGACGCAACGCAAGCCGAATTTGACACAGCGGTGCAAATGCTTTATAATGTATGTAACTATTTTTGGAGGTAGGGGTATGCAGATCATTGCTGACCGCCGGGCATTGCACCAAATCCCGGAACTGGACAAAAACCTTCCCAAAACATTCGCCTATATCGACAGCGCGCTGAAAGGCCTTTCCTGCCAGGTGTTTTCTCCGGCAGAGGGTGGTTTGTGCGCCTTTTTTGACTTTGGAAAAGAGGATGCCATTGCCTTTCGCTCCGACTGCGACGCCCTGCCCGTCACCGAGGAGACCGGCGCAGAGTATGCCTCCACCCACCCGGGCAAAATGCACGCCTGCGGCCACGACGGCCATATGGCTATGGCTCTGGAGCTGGCCCGCCGGCTCAGCGGCAAAAAGGATCTTCCCCACAATGTGCTGCTGGTATTTCAGGGTGCGGAGGAGACCACCGGCGGCGCAAAGGATATCTGTCAAAGCGGTGTGTTTGCGGAATATAATGTAAAGGCCATCTTCGGCCTGCATCTGTGGCCCGGTCTGACCCCCGGTGTGATCCACAGCCGCAGGAACGAACTGATGAGCCGCACCAGCAATGTGGGCATCGAATTCTTCGGCCGCTCCGCCCATATCGCTATGGCGCATAAGGCCCTGGACGCCACCGCCGCCGCTGTGATGTTCTATCAAAAGGCCACCGCCATGGAGCAGTCCCTGCCAGACGGCATCTACCGTCTGCTGAAATTCGGTCTACTGCAAAGCGGCACTACAGAAAACGTGCTTTCTCCCTACGCTCGGATCGCAGGCAGCTGCCGCGCTTTCCAGGACCATGTGTATGAGCATCTTCGGGACGGCCTGTATGCCATCGCAAAAGAGGTGGAGGACGCCACCGGCTGCACCGTAAAGGTTTGGGTTCACGAGGGCTATCCTGCGGTGATGAACCCGGAGGAGCTGTTCGAGAAAGTCAACGCCATCACCCCCATCCGGGAGGTGGACGCCCCCAGTATGACCGCAGAAGATTTCTCCTACTACCAGAAAACCGTCCCCGGTATGTTCTTCTGGCTGGGCATTGGCGATGCCCCGGCGCTCCACGCCGCCAATTTCTGCTTCGATGAGCAAATTCTTTTGAAAGGTGCCGAATTCTTCGAATTGCTGGCAGAGAAATTCCAATGATGAATCCCAATTTGGATGCCCTGAAGCTGTCCGGCATCCGCGCCTATACCAATCTGGCAAAAACCGTGGAAGACTGCGTGCTGCTCACCCTGGGCGAACCGGATTTTAACACCCCCCAGGGCATCTGCGACGCAGCCGTGACAGCGTTAAGCCAGGGTATGACCCACTATGCCCCCAATCAGGGTCTTCCTGCCCTGCGCAAGGCGATCAGCGAAAAGGAGACCCTTCGGGGCAACCCCTGCACCGAGGAGAATATCCTGATCACCGCCGGCGCCACCGGCGCCATCTTCACCGCCATGCTGGGTGTGCTGCAGGCCGGGGATGAGGTGATCGTGCCGATGCCGGCATTCCCTCTTTACCAGTCTGTTGCCACCGTTGCCGGCGCCAAGACCGTACCCCTGGTCACTGCAGATTTCCAGATTACAGGGGCGGATCTTGCCCGGGTGATCACCGAAAAGACCAAGGTGATCGTGCTGAACTCCCCCAATAACCCCACCGGCAGCATCCTGACCCAGGCTTCTCTGGATGCAGTGAAGAAAGCGGTGTTGGGAAAAGACATCTACATCGTCTGGGACGGCGTGTATCAGCCCCTGACCAAAGAACCCCTGCCGGATCTGTCTACCGATCCGGAGCTGAAAGAACGGGTGCTTTTGTGCCAAAGCTTTTCCAAGCCCTATGCCATGACCGGCTGGCGCATCGGCTACTTAGCCGCCCCCAAGGAAATGATGCCCAAGTTCCTGCTGCTTCACGCTGCGGAGCTGGCATCCATCCCCACCTTCCTGCAGCAGGCCTGCCTGACTGCTTTGGAGACGGACATTTCCCAAATGCAGGACACCTACGCAGCCCGGCGGGAGTACGCCTGCAGCCGTCTGACCGAAATGGGACTTTCCTTCCCGGAGCCTAAGGGCGCATTCTACCTGTTTCCGGACATCTCCCGGTTCGGCATTTCCGATGAGGAATTCTGCCGCCGGTTGATTCTGGAGGCCGGCGTTGCCACCGTTCCCGGCAGCTGCTTCGGCACCCCCGGTTATCTCCGCATTTCCTACGCCTGCAGTATGGACACTCTGAAAACCGGCCTTGACCGGCTGGAGCGCTTCATAGGAGAGCTAAAATGAAAAACACAACCTGGTTATGGATCCTTTTCCTGGTAGTATTTATCGCATTTGCCGCCTGGTTCATTTTCTCCGGCAATGATGCCGCCACAAGCTTTCGCTGGTGGTCCGCCAAAGGCGGCTGGTAAAAGTTCTGTACCAAATAGTACCCTTTGCACAGCAAAAGAGTCTAATTTCCAAAACAATTCCCCCTGGGCAACGACCCAGGGGGAATTATTACATTCTGATAATTTTCGTATTCCTAGTGACTTGACCAGAGCTCCCGTTTAAACTTGCATAAAATGTGATAGAAGCTCGGTAGTAATATCCAGACCACGCACCGGTGTAAGTAACATAATCAAAGTGCAATATGGCATTTTCCGATGTCATATTCAGATAGTTTGCCTTGTTAAAAGTTCTTACCTTTGTCCAGCTATCCCCATCTGCCGATCTATACACATGGATTGTACTTGCACCCAACTCATCCATAATGTCAACCGCATCTACGTCAAACCAAATCTGAAACGCACTATCTGAAGTTTTTTCCAGATGCACCGCATGGGACATAAAATAAGAGCTGTCCCGAGGTTCCACAGCGGCAGCTGCCTGTACTGGGATAACCGCCAGCAGACAGACTGCCAAAAAGAGGTTCATCCATCTTGTTCTTACTTTCACCTTATTCACTCCTATAAATAGACTCAACTATTTGATGCATCGTTTCTGCAGCCAGCTCCCCGCTCATACTGCATTCCACCTTACCAGCTGCCCAGGCTGCCACTGTCTTTTCTTTATTCTTGAAGATATAATAGGAAACGCCGTTAACCTCGAATTCTTCCACAGGTACATCGCTCTTTTCGTATCTCCCCGACATCATCTCTGCGCTGATTCTGTAAGAAATTACAATTTTCTCATTTTCTTTCTCAAAAGCAGCAGCAATCCTTATTGTATCCTTTATATTCTGCCTACTAATCCGGGTCAACTCATATCCTTCCGGGAGCCACATAGGCACAACCGGATCGGTAACGCCCCCGGCAACTACGGTATCATATAATTGCTGCAGACCGGGGTTGTCGGTTTCAAACTTATACGCTGTAACAGGATCCTCCTCTTCAATCTTGGAAAACGAAAAGAAATCTTTTGTCCAATTCGCTATGGTACGGGAGATGGGTTCCCAACCAACAGCACCTCCCACCACAGGAATGCAAATAACGATCGCAATGGATACAGCCAGTGCGATCCAGCGTCTCGAACTCCGGTGTGCCCCCTTAAGAAAAACATCTTTTCTTTTGCTCTCTGGCATATAGTTTTGCTGGAAGGATCCCCAGGCTTGCTGCACAGTTTTATCGTCGCAGGCCTCGTCTTTTTCTGCCAGCACATCTAATATGCAGAGGATTTCATCAGCATCTAACTCTTCACACTCACCAACTTCTGTATCCAGTCGCAGAATTTCCTCCAACTCTTCGTTGGTCATATTTCCGTATTTTGCAGTATCATAACGTTTGTCTTCCTGATTTTTAGGCATTTCTCTTCCTCCTTTCATTTTACTATGTACCCACATCTGCTTTTGGGACATCAAACCTTCAACTTTTTTTGTAATTTTATTCTCGCTCTTTGCAGTCGCTTTCTGCAAGCTTCAAGCGTAATGTTGCGATCTTCTGCCATTTCCAAAATACTTTTGCCTTCCACTGCATACTCCTTCAGGAGTCTGAAATTTTCCTCATCTGCCAGATTTTCGTACAGAATATTCAGATCTATCTCATCTTCCGAAAAGGCGCACTCTTTGCATTGCTGCAGCAGGTACTGATCTGCGATCCGTTTGGCAGTAATCCGGTTTCGATTTATGGTACGAATGGTGTTTCTCAATGTAAGAATCAACCAGCCTTGGGGATTAGGGCTACTGAGGAGCCGGTCCGGAATCTGGCACGCAATTCGGAAAGTCTCCTGCACTGCTTCCTCTGCCAACTCCCCTTCCTCCAGATTGGCACGGGAATAGGCAATCATTTTGCCGTACATTTCAAGATACAGCGCTTCTATTTTCTTGCTCTGTCGCGCATCCATCCTACGAAAAACACCCCTGTTTCTGTTTTTTTGTCAAACCGTATATGTTAGATTTTATCATATACGACACAATATTCCAAACATCATTTATGATATATACGCTGTTATTTGAAATTGCTGTTCTATAAACTATATGTCCACAAACAGCTTTATCAGGACATATATAAGCAGAAGGGGTTAGTAGTTTCCATAACGATGCATTAATATCATTGCGTTCTGTAGTATTCTGCCGCCCTACCTCATATATCCATTTCTCCCCTCGGCTATATCTACAATTAGGAGGTGATATACTTTTAGTTGACATTCTTTTTAACATATGTATGATTGTAAAGGAGGACTATTTTATGGTGAAAAAACTTGTTGCGCTGTTATTGGCTTTAACATTATTTATTCCCTGTTCGCATAGTGCAATTGTTGCCAATGCGAAAACAATGTCAACAGAGGAATTTAAGTATAATACAATCATTGACGAAATCTTAATGTTAGACCGCTCAATAACTGCTTCTAATGACGACCTTTACGTAGTTTCTGTACCAAAACAAGGAACATCGCGGGGGCAAACGAGCACCAGAGAAAGTTCCGAATTAGCTATCCGGATGGTAACACAAAACAACGCCATTACAGAAGTGACCACCTTTTTCCCGTATAAAACAGCCGAAAACGGAGATATGATAAACAGTTTTGAGTACTCGCCGAAAAACACAAGAGATACTGGCACATTTACCTCTCATCTTGTTGACACCGTGGTGGCTACCACTGTTTACTACAACAAAGAACGTAGCGCGATAAACCTGATTACCTATTACCGACATTTAGGTGTTCGCGCTACCTGGACTTCTAATAACAGTAATGTAAGTGTTTCCAAATTCAAGATAGATTTTGAGTCCTATGGTGATCTCCATAAATATCCTGAATGCATGACTCAAACGCAATACCAATCTATGATACAAGCAGATTACTCTATTACGAGCAAAATAGATAAGACAAATCCCTATAATGGACAAATTTGTGTAAGCCTTGACCCTATGATGCCAGAGAATCGTATGCTTGATTTTGCAGACGGAATGTGGCACGGAGGCCTGTTAACCGTCGATATTACTTATGTTGTAAACGGAATGACGCGCACATATCGGCACCAATACGACCCCTATCTTTAATGCAAGGAGAAAAAGATGAAAAAATGCCGTAACTGTTTTTTTGTGGGAGTAGTATTTTTGTTAGTACTGTCTTGTTTCTGCGGCTGCGGAAAGGAAAAGAAGTACAACATTTTCACGGAATTTGCCGTTATTGCGGAAGGCTCGGTGCTGCCGCGCCACGCAAATTACGGACAACACTTGGATGATGTGCTGTCGGAGAAAAATCTGTCTGCAACAGATGTTACCGGCTCCAGTGACCGGTATGTGGTAACGGAGTACACGGCCGAACACATCCCCTATAAGATCCGTGAAAAACTGTCCTTTGTGTCCGAAGAACACGAGGAATTAAAAAACCAGCTCTATCGGGTGGATTACCTGATCGAAGTAAAGGAAGAGGACAAAGAGAAGGCTTTTGAAGCTTTCTATGAGCAGGCAAAGGCGGCTATGCCTGCGCCGGATGCCCACTTAAATTCTCTGGAAGATATGAAAACCGGCGGAGGCGTTATTTGGACAGATAAAGAAGGAAATACCCTTAGCTTCAGCACTTCCAAGGGTCAGGAGGGCGTCATATTTGTGGATATCTCCATGCGCGGTGCCGCGTACCAACGAAAATTAAACTAATATAAAAGAAACCTGCCTGGGATTTCCCAAGCAGGTTTCTTTTATTCTATATAGTCGTTATCCCGGAATTGGAGGGAGTACAGCTCCTTATAGGTGCCGCCCTGCTCCATCAGTTCCTCGTGGGTGCCGCGCTGGAGGATCCGACCCTCCATTACCACCGCGATCTCGTCTGCATTGCGGATGGTGGACAGTCGGTGGGCAACCACCAGGGTGGTACGGCCCTTGCACAGCTCGTCCAGAGACTGCTGGATCAGCACCTCGGTGGTGTTATCCAGGGCGCTGGTGGCCTCATCCAGGATCAGGATTGCCGGATCCTTCAGGAACACCCGGGCAATGGAAAGCCGCTGCTTCTGACCGCCGGAAAGCTTCACGCCCCGCTCGCCGATCTCAGTGTCGTAGCCGTTGGGAAGGGTCATAATGTAGTCGTGGATATTGGCTCTGCGGGCAGCCTCCATCATCTCTTCTTCCGTGGCATCGGGACGGCCGTAGAGGATATTCTCCCGGATTGTACCCACAAAGAGGAACACATCCTGCTGCACGATACCAATGTTCTTTCGGACGGAATCCAGTGTCAGAGTCCGCAGGCTCTGACCGTCGATGGTAATGTCACCGCCATCTTCACCCAGCTGATAAAAGTTAGGCAGCAAGTGGCACAGGGTGGTCTTGCCGCCGCCGGAAGGGCCAACCAGGGCAAGCTTTTTGCCCTTTTCGATGTGGAGATCCACATTGTGGAGCACCTCATCGTTACCCTCATAGGCATAGCTCACATTCTTAAATGCAATTTCGCCCTGGACATTTTCCAGAGCCTTTGCGTCGGCAGCATCGGTCTCCGGCTCTTCGTCCATCACCTCGCAGAAGCGCTTAAAGCCGCTGACGCCGTTCTGGAACTGCTCCATAAAGCCGATCAAAGTAGTCACGGGGTTAATGAACAGATTCACCGACACGATAAAAGTGGAATATTCTGCGAAATTGATCTTACCGGCATAGAGGAACAGGCCGCCGGCAATGAGAATAAACACATTGAAAATATCGGTGATAAAGGAAGTGGAGGCATGGAACTTTGCCATAGCGCTGTATGCCTTCCGGGAAGCGCTGACAAAGGACTCGTCACCCTTTGCAAACTTTTCCATTTCCTTTGCCTGATTGGTGTAAGCCTTGGTTACCCGAATACCGGTAATGCTGCTCTCCACCGCAGCATTGATAATGGCGTTGGACTTACGACGCTCGGTGAAGGCCTCTTTCATCGCCTTGCGGTAGTGGACAGTGACCACCACCAGGATGGGTACACAGGCAAAAATGATCAGGGTCAGGATCCAGTTGATGGTGGCAAGGTAGCTGAAAGACAGAATGATCATCACGGAGCTGATAAGAATATTCTCCGGGCCGTGGTGGGCCAGCTCCACCACCTCGAAAAGGTCGCTGGTGATCCGGGTCATGATCTTGCCGGTCTCGTTGTTGTCGTAGTACTTATAGGGCAGCCGCTGCAGATGGTTGAACAGGTCTTTACGCATCTGGGACTGCATCCGCACGCCGATAATATGACCGTAATACTGGACAAAATATCTGAGCAGCAGTCGGATGATATACAGCACCAGCACCAGAACACCGGCACCGATAATGTAGTTGTATCGCTGCTTCGGGATATAATCCTGGAGCATTTTGTTGGTGACCACAGGATAGATCATACCGGTGACGGAGATCATCAGTGCCGCCAGCATATCCAGGGTCATCATCTTTTTATGAGGCTTATAGTAACTTAAAAATCTTTTGAACATTTATTTTTCTTCCTTTTCAATAGCTGCAGCGTACAGCGCCAAAAGGCCGCCGCTGAGAAGCAGACTTGCAAAAATATCCGTGATCCAATGGACGCCGGAAGCGGCTCTGCCTGCCACCACCAACACCAGCAGGAGCATACCCAGCAGCGCCGGAACACGGCGGCAGCGGGCGCAGGGGATCTTCTTTTTCAGGTAGCAGAGGGCAGAACCCATAATGCACACCGCCAGCATGGTGTGGGAGGAGGGGTAGGATGCTTCCAGTTTCCCGTCCATCAGCACCGGACGGCAATTGACCACAAAGATCTCAAAGGCCACATAACACACCGCCACCGCGGCATACAGTGCTACCAAAAGCCATAGCTCCCGCTCCATTTTCAGGCTCTTATTCTTCAGCATCTGGGAAAGGCCCAGCAGCGCAAGGGCTGCCGCCACCATCAGCACACCGTAGCCCAAACCTTCTGTAAAATCATATAAATCGGGATGGTAGCCGATTTTATTCATGCAAAATTCGTTGATTGCTCCCAAGCCTACCTTGGAGCCCTCCGGGCCGATGGGCCGCACATCCACCTT
This sequence comes from Faecousia sp., assembly GCA_045594845.1. Taxonomy (GTDB): domain Bacteria; phylum Bacillota; class Clostridia; order Oscillospirales; family Oscillospiraceae; genus Faecousia. The sequence continues at coordinate 19,605 of JAZNZH010000075.1, forward strand.
CATGACCACCAGCGTAAATACACCGAAAGCCAGCAAAAGGCACAGCCCCAAAATAAGGAGTTTCGTTGCTTTTTTCACGCAGATCCCTGCTTTCTTTATAAGATGGAAAAATTATACCATAAGCCGACAAAAAAAGAAATACTAATTTTGTAAAACCCCCGCGGGCAACTGCCCGCGGGGGTAATGTTCTTTAGAATTCAATCTTCAGTTCCAGGGGCGTTCCCACAAAGTCTGCATCCGCATTGTAGTCATAGAGTGTCAGGTAAACAGTGGCAGACTCTGCCTCCATATAATCCAGTTCCAGATAACCGACGGTGTATTTCTCTTCCAGGAAACCGGGAGTGGACAACAGGGAATATTCGCAGGTGCCATCCACCTGGATCTCTTTTTCCCAATCCTCTTCCACAGACAGGCCCAACTCCGGATCTGCCTCGTAGATCATATAGATATAGGTCTCATCCCAGTCGTTGGTAACAGGCTCCTTAGCCAAAATCCGCAGGCCCTCCTGCTCGTACAGGACGGTGCCGGTCATATCCGGCGCCTTTACCTCGGCCTCGGGAACCTTATAGGTAAACTCGGTCGTCTTTTCCTCGTCATCCCAGACGATCTCGCCGTTCTCATCGCAGTCGTAAGTTGTAATGTCATACAGGATCTCGTAGATCTCCGACATACCAAACACTTCCCGTTTTATGCTGGGCAGCGCCCATTCCGCATCCAGTTGGAGAATCGCCTTTGCGCCGGGATAGATGTTCATATCCAAACCATCGTATGCGCCGAGCTTGTTGATCTGCGTGATGCAGGCATATGCATTGCGCATCTGTTCACCTTCATTATCCACTTCCAACAGCAAATAACTGCCATCTTCTATCTGCATATAGACGATGGACTCCAGGTACAGATCGTTGCCAAGGTCTTTGCGTTCGCTGATGGTTTCCACCACGTTGAATCCCAATGTTTCCTGGGCAGCAGCGCTGTTCACGGCCTTAATGTAGTCATCGGCAGAGTTGGTGGCCTGCGCAGAGGTTTTCAGCTCCACATCGATCAACTCTTCGTCTTCCCACTCCTCGTTGTACATCTGGATCTGCAGATCCAGCTCAGCGATCTCAAATATACCGTAAAGTCGCATTGCATCCAGAGTCAGGTAGATCACATCCTGTTTTTCTTCGCCGGGTTCTGTCCACACAGAGGCGCTGCTCTGGATCATTACGCCGTTGACCGACACAGCCTCCACCATAGCAACCCTGGCCTCTTCGCCGTTATTCTTAAGCGTAAAATTGATAATGGCAGAATCTCCGTCATACTCCAGCTTATCGAAAGTAAGCACGTTGCCGTCTTTGCTTGTCACGGTCTTTTTCTCTAAAGTAGCGGAAGTGTCAAACTTTTTCCAGGTAAATTCACTTTGAAGCGGATCTTTCTCTGTCGTACCGCCGGAATTTCCCGTAGTAGGCACGGTAGGGGTGTCCTGCTTGCCGCAGGCCCACAGGCTCAGCAGCATTGCTGCCAACAGTAAAACCGCAAAAAACTTCTTCATATCAAGATCCTTCCTTTCCCTTGATTTATGATCACTTTTATTATACCAGCAACCCATATTTCTTGTCAATAAGCTGGGAATATCTGCTATGCAAACCGGGAAAACTGTGCTATGATAGCCGTAGACAGAAAGGATGTGTTCCCGTGATCGATTTTGAAGCCTTGCAGATCTCCCAGATCAGCCAATACGGCCCTGTATTACAGGCCTTCGGCCACCGAGGCTGTGAATATAACTTTGTAAATCTCTACGCCTGGGGCCGTCAAAAGGCGGCTATGGTAGAGGGTAATTTTGCCCTATTCTCCCAGTTCAGCGGCCAGAGCATTTACCCTTTCCCCATCGGTTTTTCCGACCCCAAGCCCACTATTGATGCCCTGATGGCGGACGCCAAAGAGCGGCATATCGCATTCCGGATCACCAGTCTTTCTCAGGCCGATTGCGAATATCTGCAGCGCACCTACCCCGGTATGTTCCACTATCACGTGGTTCGGAGTAATTTCGACTACATTTACGATATCCATGACCTTGCCGACCTGAAAGGCAAAAAATTCCAGAAAAAAAGAAACCATTCCAACCGCTTTTGGCAGCAAAATCCCGAAGCCGTCACCCAGCCCCTGAGGGAGGAGACCCTGCCCTTGGTGCGGCAGGTCTTTGACCGCTGGTACGCCGGACGGATGGAAAACGACCCCGATTCCGATGTGTATATGGAACGCATTGCCGCAAAACGGGCGCTGGATCACTGGCAGGCCCTGGAGCTGGAGGGTCTTGTGCTGCTGGTAAACAACGAACCCGTCGCCGCCACCGTGGCCTCCCGGCTGTGTCAGGACACCTTCGATATTCACTTTGAAAAAGCTGTTGACGGCGCAGACGGCGCCTATGCGGTGATCAACCAGGAATTTGCCCGGTATCTGCGGGAAAAGTACCCCGAAGCCAAATGGCTGAACCGGGAAGACGATCTGGGACTGGAGGGTCTGCGCAAGGCAAAGCTCTCCTACCACCCCCACCACCTGGTGGAAAAGCACTGGGCGGCGCTGATGGAGGACGGCTATGAATATTAACGCCCCTACCACCCAGCTGTATCCCGGTTTAAAAAGCCTGTGGCAGCAGGCTTTTGGCGACCCCATGCCTTTTATCGACGGTTTTTTTGAGACCGGCTTTTCTCCCGATCGCTGCCGCTGTCTGACCGAAGGCGGTCAGGTTGCCGCCGCCCTTTATTGGTTCGACGCAGAATTTTGCGGCGAGAAATTTGCCTATATCTATGCTGTGGCCACGGAGAAAACCCACCGGGGTCAAGGTCTGTGCCGCCAACTGATGGAAAACACCCACGCCCACCTGCAGCGTAACGGCTACAGCGGAGCCGTATTAGTCCCGGCAGAGGACGGCCTTTGGGACTACTACAACACTATGGGATACCGCAAATTCGGCGGCGTCCGGAAATTCACCGCAAACGCCGGTGGACAAAGCGCCCCTCTGGAGGAAATTACCGCTACCCAGTATTCCCAATCCCGCGAAGCCTACCTGACAGCCCCCCTGAACGAAGCCAATGCCATCGCCTTCTACGGCACCTGGGGCAAATTCTACCGCGGCCCGGACTTTCTGCTGGCCGCGGCCCGGGACGAACGCCTCCTCTATGTCCAGGAGTTCCTTGGTAATCCCGAAAAAGCACCGGCTGCGGTTGCCGCCTTAGGCTGTGACCGGGGTCAGTTCCGCACGGTGGGTAACAGCGAACCCTGCGGTATGTATCTGCTTTTCAAAAATATTTCTGCGCCTGCCTATTTAGGCTTCCCTCTGGACTAATTTTTTGTAATTTCGTGTAATTTTTTCTTGCATATCGGAAAAAATGCAATTATAATAATTCCATCTTTTATATGTATTATTGGAGGGATCTTTTATGGCAATTTCTGTACGTCCCGAAACTATGGAACGCATCACTAATTTTGACCTGGCCAATGCTTTTATCGAAGAGCAGGTCAAGGAAATCCGCGCCCAGGTGGGCGACAAGAAGGTTCTGCTGGCACTTTCCGGCGGTGTGGACTCTTCTGTGGTTGCCGCTCTGCTCATTAAGGCTATCGGTAAGCAGCTGGTCTGCGTCCACGTAAACCACGGCCTGATGCGCAAGAACGAATCTGAAAGTGTTATCAAGATGTTCAAGGAAGGCCTGGACGCCAACCTGATCTATGTGGATGCCACCGATCATTTCCTGGATCTGCTGGCCGGCGTTTCCGACCCTGAGAGCAAGCGCAAGATCATCGGCAAGGAGTTCATCGAAGTATTTGCCGACGAAGCCCGTAAGCTGGAAGACATCACCTTCCTGGCACAGGGTACTATCTACCCCGACATTCTGGAGTCCATCAAGGCTGCCGAGGGCAAGAAGGCCGTTAAGTCCCACCACAATGTGGGCGGTCTGCCTGAGGATCTGAAGTTTGAGCTGGTAGAGCCCATCAAGCTGCTGTTTAAGGACGAAGTCCGCGTCGTGGGCGAGGCTCTGGGTCTGCCCCACGCTATGGTCTACCGTCAGCCCTTCCCCGGCCCCGGCCTGGGCGTGCGCTGCCTGGGTGCCATTACCCGGGACCGTCTCCACGCTCTGCGGGAGGCAGACGCCATTCTCCGGGACGAGTTCGACAAGTGCGGCCTTGCCGAAAAGACCTGGCAGTACTTCATCGCTGTGCCCGACATTAAGAGCGTTGGCGTCAAAGACGACAGCCGCTACGAAGGCTGGCCTGCCATCATCCGCGCTGTGAACACCAAGGATGCTATGACCGCCACCATCGAGGAGATCCCCTACGAGGTGCTGCACAAGATCGTTGCCCGTATCACCGGCGAAGTGGAGGGCATCAACCGCGTCCTGTTCGACCTGACCCCCAAGCCCACCGGCACCATCGAGTGGGAATAAATCGTTTTGCGCTGCCGGTGGCAGAACAAGCAAAACGATTTATAGCGCTGCGATCGGTGAGGGACGAAGGCGCTCCGTCGCCGAGGACATTCACCGAGCATCGCAAGAGGGGCGTACCAAAATTCCGCTAAGCGGAATTTTCACCTTGTTGCGCTGCCGGTGGCAGAATAAGCAAAACGATTTATAGCGCTGCGATCGGTGAGGGACGAAGGCGCTCCGTCGCCGAGGAAGATATCGGGCACCGCAAGCGGGCCCATCGCAAATTCCACGCAGTGGAATTTCACCATAAAACAGCATATTAACTCTCAGTGGGCTGAAATCGCTTGATTTCAGCCCACTTTTTTCTTTACACCGTAGTATTCTTATCAGCAATGATAAGGATTTGATAAGCATTATGAAATAATAGTAGAAATCAAAACAATTCTATTTTATAATACTCTTAGGCAAACTTGAATAGGTCGAAGGAGATTGATTATGTATAAGATTTGTGAAAATTGCAAAGAGAAATATGATTTGAAAGAAAAGAAATGCCCCAAATGTGGTAGAAAGTTAAAGAAACAATATACGGAAGAAGAATTAAAAGAAATCCAGAAACAGAATGATGATATGATGGTAATAGATACCTTTTTAATGTAAATTCCAATTCCAATTTGACGAAAGGAGTATTTTGTATGAAAAAGATTTTTTTGTTTTTTATTTGCATTGCTCTTATGTTATCAACTCTGGGATGTTCCAACCCGGAAGATGCTTCGCTCAAATTGCCTCCCGAAACCACGGTTACAAAAGAAGAAACGCCTGTTGAATCACTTCCTGAATTTGAGGAGATTTCTTGGGACGTAGTAAGTGTCACTCCGGAAGACTTTGGAATGGAGGAAACACTTGAGAATCCAGCGTTTTCGGAAGTCTTTAACAACACAAGTGAAGCTCCGCTAAATAAACTAATTGCTTTTAGTTTGATTGCTGATGGCTTAAGTGAGGGAGCGGCGGACGAACTATATCAGCGCTTTATTGAATCTCCTAACACAGTCCTTGTCTTTCTATCGTTGCTCGGAAACCAAACATATCCGTTGACCGGAATGGGAGAAGTCTCTATAGCAGAATTTGCTTGTAAAAATATTGCGTTCGCTGATGTTGTCTGGCATGGTTCAACTGACGCATTTGCCAACATTATCACAGAGTATCGCAACTATTATCCTACGGGAAGAATTAATGAGTTGTTGGACATTCTGGAAAGAGAACATAATTCTGCGATTGAATTAAACACGCCTAATGGATGAATTCCAATATGTCTAACAGATCGTTACACTTGATCTTAAAGCAAGGTAACAAAACCCGGAACAATTACCTTGATCTGCTCCCAATCATTTATCACCGCTGATAAGATTTTGATAAGCATCCATCGTATAGCTATGATAATATGGACAATCAAAATAATCAGAATAGCAGGTATCATATTCACTAAACGGATTTGTTTAAGTCATAAGATCCTGCAACGAGTGGGAATAACGAAAATAATACGAAACGACTTGGAGGCATAGCTTCCAAGTCGTTTTTTGCATAAAAAAGCCCAAACACCGCATCAATGCGGTGTTTGGGTAATTTGGCAGGATTCCAGCCCTTATGCCGTCTTCTGTTGACTGCCATAATATATGGCAGTCATTCCTCTATTTCGGTGCACTCAGCATTCCGAAAAGGTATATCGCAGCATATTGCCAACGCCGTCACCTGTGAGGATTACGGTATCACCATTTGCATTTTTGGTAATATCAATAATGGGGAAGCGGCCATTTGCCTTGACATAGCTTTCAGGGCTATCTGCTTCCACTTCAATCAGCTCTTTCTTTGCATACTGCTCACCGCCGCAGGAATTGATATCCTCGATAAAGACTTCGTATTCGTTCATTTTAGCATCTCCTTATTGTTTGTGGTGTGGCTATTGATTGGTTTTCTCCCATATCCCAAACTGTTGAAATGCCGACAAAATACCAGTTTTCCCTAAGAAACATATGCTCCCTCCGTAGCTGCCTGATTCGCATTTACAGATCTCTTTCGTTGCATTATACCATATTGTCCAAAATAATGAAAGAATCTTCCGTAAAAAAGCCAAGTGACAACCCCAACGAACCCCTCTGCGGTTATCCGCAGAGGGGGCTTTTTATATCAGAGCTGTATATCTTCCGGAAAAAGTTCCTCAACAGGCACCTGCAATGCCCTTGAAAAAATCACCAAATCAATATCCGTCACAAATCTTTCTCCGTTTTCAACACGGCGGATAAAGTAATGATCCACATCGAAACCAAGCAGCTGCATTTTGACCGCCAGCTTGCGCTGGGATATTTTCTTCTCTTTTCGTATGGCTGCAATTCGGCAGCCGCATAGGTTATTTGTGCCATCGGCAGCTTTGATCTTAAACATAAAAACCTCTTAATTTGGTGAATAGTGTTTACATTTCTCTTATTGTATGCTATTATAGAAACAGTGTTGGTGAACACTATTCAACATAAGGATTGTTTTTAGATAACATTCCGATATGATCGACAAAACACAGAAAAGGAGACCACAAAATGAAAAAAGCATTCGCACTTTTATTCGCTCTCATTTTAACTATGTCTTTGGCGGCATGCGATAGTTCCTTTGATGGCGAAATTAAAGTACCCTCTGATGTTAATAACGTTGATGATACTAACGATGCTAATAATGAGGATACACAACAGGCAGAACAACCCCAAGCAACAGAAGCTACTATCAGTGAGACCGTCCTGGTTGATGAAGCAGGCGTAAAAATCACTGCAACAAAACTTGAACTCAAGGGTTTTATGGGTCCTGAGATAAAGTTGCTCATCGAGAACAATTCCGGTAAGGACTTAACTTTCCAGTGCGGCTACGCCTGCGTCAACGGATATATGATCGAAACTATGATGTCTGTTGATGTTGTAAACGGCAAGAAAGCCACTGACGATCTGACCCTTGAAGCATCTTCCCTGGAGGCCGCCGGTATTGATTCCATAGCCGATATAGAGGTTGCATTCCACATCTTTAAGACGGATGATTGGGACACTTATTTAGATACTGCCGCAATCCAGCTCAGGACGTCTATTGCTGATACTTTTGAGTACACCTATGATGACAGCGGTCATCTGGCCTATGAGGGAAATGATGTCAAGATCGTGGTCAAAGGTCTGGCGGAAGATGCGTCCATTTTCGGGCCGAGCATCGTAGTGTACATCGAAAACAACGGTGATAAAGATATAACTGTGCAGGTTAGAGATGTTTCTGTCAACGGATTTATGACAGATTCTATCTTCTCCTGTGATATAGTACCCGGCAAACGTGCCGTGGATACCATTACTTTTTCTGAGTCCGATCTTGAGGAAAACAGCATTACTGCCATCGAGGATGTAGAATTGTCCTTCCACATTTTTGATTCCAACGACTGGGATACCATCGTAGATACCGATGTCGTTAAAATTACTTTCTAATTTCGTATTAAAACGCAAAAGCACCCCTGTGAGAAATCACCGGGGTGCTTTTATTGCAACATTCCATATTTATATGGTATAATAAAGAAAAAATTCCTGGGAGGAAACCGTATGCAGCTTTATATGCCCACGAAAGTATACAGCGAAGAAGATTGCGTCCGCAATCACGCAAAGGAGATCCGGGCCGTCGGCCGCAAAGCAATGCTGGTCACCGGCAAGTCCGGCGCAGTAAAGACCGGCGCTTTGGCGGACACCTTGGCCGCTTTGGGGGATATCCCTTATGTGCTGTTTGACCGGATCGAGGAGAACCCCTCCATCGAAACCGTAATGATTGCCCGGGATCTGGCCATTGCCGAAAAGGTGGACTTTTTCATCGGCATCGGCGGCGGCTCTGCTATGGATGCCGCAAAGGCCATCGCCCTGATGGCTGCCAATCCCGCCTGTGGCGCGGAAATTCTGTACGACCCCACGGTGCGCCCCCATCTGCCTGTGATCTGCATTCCCACCACCTGCGGCACCGGCAGCGAGGTGACCCCCTATGCCATTCTGACCCGCCACGAAAAGCAGACCAAAAAGAGCATCTCCCATAAGATTTTCCCGGTGCTGGCATTGATGGACGCAAAGTACCTGCCCTTTATGCCCCGGCACATTCTGGTGAACACCTGTGTGGACGCCCTGTGCCATCTGCTGGAAAGCTATCTGAACACCAACGCCAACCCGCTCAACCGGGTCTACAGCCGGGAGGGTCTGATGCTTTGGCGCCAATTTAAGGATCGGCTGCTCCAGGGTGAGGTTTGCGCTACCGACTATGCCGATATGCTTCACGCATCTATGCTGGCAGGAATGGCCATCACCCACACCGGCACCAGCCTGCCCCACGGCCTGAGCTATGCCGTAACTTACCATCTGGGCGTCCCCCACGGCAAGGCCTGCGGCTATTTCCTTGGCGGCTATGTGGACACCTACGGCGATCCTGCCGCCGTCTGGGAAGCAGTAAAGCTGCTGGGGTTTGACAGCACCAAGGATTTCCGCAAGTATATGGCCGCCCTGCTTGGGCCTGCTGACATTGATCCTGAACTGCTGAAAAACGCCTGCGATGCCATCCTCTCTGACCCCGGCAAAATGAAAAACCATCCCTTCCCCATGACCGCTCAGCAGCTGATGGACTTAGTGAATTAAGGAATTTTCTGTCATTTTTTGCATTTTCATTGAAAAAGATAAAAAAATAGTTGACAAATGCAAAAGCTTGCGATACAATCCCATTATGGGGAGTTTGTGCCCCGATCTTTTTACGGAGTGTGATACTATGAAACTGATCATCAAAGACAACTATACCGAGATGAGCAACTGGGTTGCTTACCACATCGCTGACGCTATTAATAATCACAAAGAAAACCGTCCCTTCGTCCTGGGTCTGCCCACCGGCTCTTCCCCTCTGGGTACTTACAAGAAGCTGATCGAGCTGAACAAGGAAGGCTACGTTTCCTTCAAGAACGTGGTTACCTTCAATATGGACGAGTATGTGGGTCTTCCCCGTGAGCACGACCAGAGCTACTGGTACTTCATGCACGACAATTTCTTCAACCACATCGACATCCCTGCTGAGAACATCAACATTCTCAACGGTATGGCTGAAGATCTGGAAGCTGAGTGTGCCAACTACGAAAAGCGCATTGCTTCCTACGGCGGCATCGACCTGTTCCTGGGCGGCAGCGGCGTTGACGGCCACATCGCTTTCAACGAGCCCTTCACCACCCTGTCCTCCCGTACCGGCGTTCGCGCTCTGACCGAGGACACCCTGATCGTTAACTCCCGCTTCTTCGACAACGACCCCAACAAGGTTCCCAAGACCGCTCTGTCTGTAGGCGTTGGTACTGTTTGCGATTCCAAGCAAGTTCTGCTGGTCATCAACGGCCACAACAAGGCCCGCGCTCTGCGCGAGGGTGTGGAAGGTGCTGTTTCCCACGCTTGCACCATCAGCGCTCTGCAGATGCATCCCGATGCTATCATCGCTTGCGACGAGCCTGCTTGCGGCGAGCTGAAGGTGGATACCTACAAGTACTTCAAGGAAATCTACAAGAACGAGAAGTAATTTGCCCATCAAACAAGCCCGGTTTTCCGGGCTTGTTTTTTTGCCTTTGGGGACATATAATGGAGAAAAGGAGGTGCGGTATGTATAAAAAAGTATATGTAGAGATCACCAACACCTGCAATATGCACTGCACCTTCTGCCACGGCCACAGCCGCAAAGCAGGAATGCTCCAGGAGGCGGATTTTCTGCGCATTTTGGAGCAGCTAAAAGGACAGACAGAATATATTTACTATCACCTGATGGGCGAACCCCTGCTGCACCCCCTGCTGCCCCGGTTTTTGGAACTAGCAAAAGAACAGGGATTCAAGTCCGTGATCACCACAAACGGTACATTGTTAAATAAGCGAGGCGATGAGATCCTCCCCGCCGGGCTGCATAAGGTGAGCATTTCTCTCCACAGCTTCGAAGAAGGCAGCCAGGTCGACCACACCGACTACCTGCGGCAGTGCTGTGATTTTGCCGCAAAAGCCGCGGAAAAAGGAACGCTGATCTCTTTCCGTCTTTGGAACAAGGGCTTTGACGACGGCCGAAACGATATCACCCTCCGGTCGCTGCAGGAGTTTCTCCCCGGAGACTGGCAGGAAAACTCCCGGGGCTACCGCATTCGGGACAAGGTTTTTTTGGAATGGGGCGACCGGTTCGTCTGGCCGGACAAAAACGCCCCCGACGGGGGCGACCGGGTATTCTGCTACGGCCTGAAAGACCAATTCGGCATCCTCTGCGACGGCACGGTAGTGCCCTGCTGCCTGGACAGTGACGGCGGCATTTCTCTTGGAAACATCTTCCGGGAGTCCCTTGCCGATATTTTGTCCTCTCCCCGGGCAAATGCTATGCGGGCAGGTTTCCGGCAACGCAAGGCTACAGAAGACCTATGCCGCCGCTGCGGTTTTGCCAAACGATTTCATTAAAAAAGACACCTCCGGATTCCGGAGGTGTCTTTTTTACATATCCACCCAAATGTTGCCGCTGTTTTGAGAGCGGAGGCAGGCATCCACAAAGCGGACGCCGTCAGCGCCCTCCCGGACAGTGGGAAAATCCACCATATCCGGGGTGAACGTCCCCATCCTCTTTGCCTGCAGGCAGCCGATAAAGGAGCGGTACAGGTTGCCCATGGCCTCCAGCCAACCTTCGGTGTGGCCGGAGGGGAGTCTGCCGTAGGCTGCCGCCTGGGGAGTTATGCTCTGCGTGCCACGGAACAGCAATCGGGAAACGCCATCCCGGTCAATAAACACCGCTTTTTCGCTTTCCTCCTGGCGCCAAAGGATAGAGCCGTTCTCGCCGTAGATCCGCACCGACAGGTCGTTGTGGTGACCGATGGCGAATTGGCTGGTCCAGTAGCAGCCGGTAGCGCCCCCTTCGTACTCAACCATCACCACATCGTTGTCATCCAGCACCCGGCCGGGCACTACCGTGTCCATTTTCGCCAGCACCCGGCGGATCTTCAGGCCGGTCATCATTGCCACCGCATTTTCCACATGGGTTCCCAGATCACCCAAGCAGTTTACACCGCCGGACTGGGCAGGATCGCAGCGCCATGCGCCCTGCTTGCCGCCCCATTCACCCTCATATGCCAGCCAGCCCTGGGGGTATTCCGCCATCACTGTGCGGATCTTGCCCAAATCACCCCGGGCAATGGCGGCACGGATATGTTTTGCAGTGACGTGACCTATATAAGTGTAGGTCACTAAGAAAAGAAGCTCCTTTTCTTCCGCCAGTTTTTCCAGTTCCTCCGCCTGCTCTACTGTCAGACACAGGGGCTTATCGCAGGCAACATGGATGCCGGCCTCCAAAAAGGCCTTGCACACAGGATAGTGGCTTACATTGGGGGTGACCACCACCGCAAAATCGATGCCATCGGGGCGGGCAGCCTCTGCTTTTGCCATCTGGGCAAAGTCGGCATAGCACCGCGCTTGGTCAACACCCAGTTCTGCGGCAGTTTGTCTGCCCTTTTCCGGATCTCTGGAAAAGCATCCGGCAGTCAGCACCGCAAGATCATCAATATGTATGGCTTTTCTGTGGGCATCGCCGATAAACGAACCGGGACCGCCGCCCACCATGCCGTAACGGAGTTTCTCCATACAAACCGCTCCTTTTCCTCATTTCTGCTTCCAGTATAACACACGCCGCGCAAAAAGGCCACCCAGTCGGGTGGCCTTTTTTAAGTAGATTACATCTCGAAGGGATCCATGCCCAGTGCGGGGTGACCCACCTCGGCCAGGAAGTCCATCAGAGCATCACCCTCGGTGCAGATAGTCTCGTCTGCCACCATATCGGTGAAGTTGTCGATGTCGTACATTTCCTTCACAGTTGCATCCAGACGCTCACGAACCTGTTCCTTCAGATCCTTGGGCATCCACATAATACGGACAGGGCCGCCTTCAGCAGCAATGAACTTCTTGGAGAAGATAAACTGCTTGCCGTGACCCATGAAGCCGGGAGTCTGCACACCGCCGCCGGTCTGGGAAGCCATATCGGAGAAGGTCATACCCATGGGGGTCATACCAGCATGCTCACGGCAGGTGATGATAACACCCTGGCAGGTGAAGGGATCGAAGCCGCAGATACACTCGAAGCAGCCGCAGGAAGTCATGGGATCCTGGAACAAGGAGTACAGAGTCACGTGCTCCAGAGCGCCGTGGGAGTACTTCTCAATGGCCTCATCCACGTCCTCGTAACGGCCCAACTTCTCGTCGATGCAGCGCTCCTTGGGAACGATCTGGCAAGGACCGGTGGGATCCAGCTCGTTGGTTGCCTTAGCATCCAGCCAGGACACAGCACCGCACAGGCCCAGACGCTCGGGAGTAACGATACAGACGTGGCTGGGGGAGAATGCCTGACACATAATGCAGGTGTAGTAAACAGGAACAGACTCGTCGGTCATGGAACGCAGACGGTCGTCACGCTTTGCAAAGACCTCGTTAGCCTTAGCACGCAGCTCCTTGTTCTGCTCAGCATCCACCACGATGGTGACCTGGCACTTGTCCACAACAGCCTCGAAGTCGGACTTGATCTTGGCATACAGAACCTCGCCCAGGTGAGCGAACTTGAAGCCTGGCTCAAAGTCAGCCTTGGAGATACGGATACGGATCATATCACGCTGACCGGTGTGCATCACGCCTTCGATGCAGTTCAGGTATGCGTGGATCTTACGCTCCATAACGGACTCGAAGTCGGGCTGCATAGCCTTGCCGGCAACGTCGATGGTGTAGGACAGGGAGATCTTGGAGCCCACAGGGATATCGTCGATCTCAGGGCCGATAACGGTGATCTTGTGATCTTCCACCTCAGCAGCTTCCTTGGTCTGGACCAGCTCGAAGCAGTCCACACGGGAGCCGTCCACTTCCACCTGCATATCGCCCTTACGGATGATCTCACCTTCGAAGGCGCTAGCGTAGGAAACGGGAATGTCGATCTTGGTGATCTTGATCTTGATGTCACGGGCTTCCAGAGAGGTTGCATTCCACTTAGTGGTATCCAGCTGCTGGATCAGGCTCTTGGGAACGCGGAACATATTCTCGGTCTCGTTGGAGATAACGGGGAAGCCCAGGCAGATAGCGCCGGCGCCGTAGGAAACGATCTCGTCGCTCAGGGGCTTGTATGCGTTAACGAAAGCACGGACACGGTCCATGGTGTACTTATACAGGTTCTTGTAGTCGCCGGGGGTGATGTTACCGAAGATCAGAGCAGCACGGATAGCCACGCTCACCACGTGGATAACGCTCTGCATCTCATAGCCCAGAGGCACAACACGGACAGCCTTACCCAGCTTCATGCCTGCATCGTTACAATGCTTGATGGCATCGCCGGTCAGGGACACCAGGATGCCCTGGTTCTGGTAGGACTTGGCCAGCTCCACGGTCTCAGCGGGATCCTCTGCGCCGCCGATAATAACAGCAACACCGGGGATATCGCCGGTAACCAGAGGCACGCCCAGGTCGCGGACAAAAGCATCGTCCAGGAAGCCCAGCTCGGGCTCTGCGTAGGGCTCAGCGCCCTTGAGGTACTTCAGCACCTCCAAAAATTCTGCACACAGCGCAGAAGCAACGCCGCTGTCGAACGCGTCCTGCAGACGGGGATTGCGGGTCATCATAGGCTTAATATCATTTTCCAGAGCAGCCTTCAGCTCGCCCAGGTTGGTGATCTTCTTGCCGGTGATACCGTAGTAGCAGGGCAGGTTGTAAGCGGTGCCGGGGAATGCGACAGCTTCGCCTTCGCCGTGGGCGGCGATGGCAGCGTCGATCGCAGCAACGGTACGCTGGTAATTGTAGTCGTTACCGCCGAAAACTCTATCAAAAAGTGTCAACGTTTTTTCCTCCTTATGTTTTACTCACGATCCAGAACGGATTTAATCTTACGGATTTCTTCCAGGGCTTCAGGACTGAAATCGTAGGGCGATTTTCCCTGACGGTCGGCGTCGATGATGTCGGAATTATAGTGGATCATACCCAGCAGGTCCTCTGCGGGGATGTTGCTGCGGACGAATTCCTCGTCCTGGGCATCCCGGACCTTGTTGGCCACTACCCGAACTCTCTTCACGCCCAGGTCATTGGCAAGTCTTTTCACGTTGCGGTAGGTCTGGACGCTGCGTGCACCGGGCTCGATGACCACGATGAACTGATCCATATTGGCGGCAGTGCCGCGACCTAAGTGCTCCAAGCCAGCCTCCATATCCATAATCACCACATCGTCTTTGCGATAGGTCATTGCGGAGAGGATGGACTTTAACATCACGTGTTCAGGGCAGACGCAACCGCTGCCGCCCAGATCCACCGTACCCATGACCAGAAGTTTTACGCCGTTGACCGTCTTTGCGAACTTCTCGGGGATGTCTGCCACATAGGGGTTCAGCTTATAAAACTTATTGTCATCGCTGGCGCCGGTGCGCTCCTTTGCCAGATCCTTCATCCGGGAGATGGGGACGATGGCGTCCACCTCTTCCTGAGAAAGACCCAGAGCCAGGCCCAGGTTGGCATCGGGATCCACATCTGCAGCCAGCACCGTACGGCCCTCATCGGCGTACAGTCTTGCCAGGGTGGAGGACAGGGTGGTTTTACCCACACCGCCCTTGCCGGTAATCGCTACTTTCATTTCAGAAATTCCTTTAATTGTCATTGCCACGGCGGCTATGCCGCCTCGGAATGACCGTATTTTATTAAATACCCAAAGCGGCACGCTTCTGCTCGATGCAAGCGATCATCTTGTCGCCCAGAGCATCGATGTCAGTATCCACGACGAACTTAGCTTCAACCCACTTGTTGACGCCGTTCTCGCCCTGGAGCCACTCGGTGACTTCGGTAGAGCCCTTGGAGTAGGGATCCACGCCCAGGAAGGTCTCGATACCGGTAGCCACAACGTAGTTACCGATAGAAACGGCCTTCTCACTCATCCATTCGGGAGCGCAGCCTACAACGGGAACCTGGGAAATGTTGATGCCCCAGTCCTTAGCAATGTCAGATGCCAGAACCATCATACGGGAGATATCCACGCAGGAGCCCATGTGCAGTACGGGAGGGATGCCGGCCAGCTCGCAAACTCTCTTCAGACCTGCGCCGCAGTATTCCTTAGCCTGCTCAGGATCCATCAGACCTGCCTTGGCAGCAGCCTGAGCGGAACAGCCGGTGGTGATAACGATGATGTCGTTCTCCAGCATCTTCTTCATCAGCTCGATGTGAGCAGTGTCGGGACGAACCTTGGGGTTGTTACAGCCGACCATTGCCACAGCGCCGCGGATAACGCCGGAATAGACACATTCCACCAGGGGCTTGGTGGTGCCGAACTCGTCGACCTGGGTGTTGGCAACGCCATCCAGAACCTTCTTGATAGCCTCAACGGAGTAACCTACGCGGGCCTTCTGCTTCTGGTTGGGGATGTTCACCAGCTCGGGAGTACGGTTCTTGAAGTTCTCGATTGCCATCTTCACGATTGCCTTAGCATTCTCGCCTGCGGTCTCAGCGTGGAACTGAATGAACTCGGAGTCGGGCATACGGGCGATGGGGGAAGTGGTGATAAACTTGGTGTGGAAGCACTTAGAGAGGGGGCCCAGAGCAGGGAAGATACACTGCACGTCCACCACGATGGCTTCACAAGCGCCGGTAAGTACAACATTCTCCTGGTTCAGGAAGTTACCTGCCATGGGGATGCCGTGACGCATGGCAACTTCGTTGGAGGTGCAGCAAACGCCGGAGACGGTGATGCCCTTAGCGCCCATTTCCTTGGCGTAGGCGATCATCTCGGGATCGTTTGCGTAGTAAACGATCATTTCAGACAGGGAAGGATCGTGGCCGTGAACAACGATGTTCACGTTTTCCTTCTCCATAACACCGATGTTAGCCTCGGTGTCCAGAGGCTTGGGAGTGCCGAACATAACGTCGGAGAACTCGGTGCCCATCATGGAGCCGCCCCAGCCGTCGCTAAGGCCTGCGCGCAGAGCCTGGCGGATCAGGGCCTCGGGGAGGGAAGAACAACCCATATGGGTCATGTGCATTGCGGTAGCAATTTCACGGTCGATGGCACGGGGCATAATGTCAGCCTTGCGCCACAGCTCCTTGGTGTGCTCAGGAGCACGCTGTGCGAACTTCTGCTCGCCGAAGGGGAAGCCGTACTCCAGCAGGCCGATCTCAGCCATCTCGTGAGCCAGATCGTAAATGTCCTTGCCTTCGGTCTCAACGCCCCATTCCTTAGCAATGCGGATCAGCTTTTCAGGGTCCTTGACCTGATAGTTGCCGCCTTCCTTGGTCTGATGCAGGGTGTGCATAATCTCACGACCGTGGTCGGAGTGTGCTGCGGTACCGCCAACGGTGAAACGCAGATAGTTACGGGCGACGATGCCGTGTACATCACAGCCGCAGATACCGCGGGGTGCCTTGGGAGTGATGCGGCAGGGGCCCATGGAGCAGATGCGGCAGCAGGTACCGCCTTCGCCGAATCCGCAATGAGGAGACTGATTCTTGGCGCGCTGCTGCCAGGTATCAGCACCGACCTTGCTTGCGGTTTCCAGCAGGCTGTTGGTCGCGGCTTCCATCTCCTCGACGGTGGTAGTAAATGCCCAATCCTTCAAAGTGATTTCCTCCTAAATCATAAATTCTCGCGCTGGCAAATAATATTTTGCGGCGCATAGTGTTTCACTCTGTAGTTTACCGCAAATCCCTTGAAAAGTCAATGGATATTTGCCCCTTTTCGACCGAAAAAGTGTATCCTCCCCCGGGGGATAGAAAAAGCCACCCATCCGGGTGGCTTTTCACAGACAATTGATAACAGGCAGCGGACAACCAAGCGATCATTGCGAACCAGTGCGTACACTGCAATTGTCGCCCCGAGCGCAGCCGAGGGGCCTCTCGGGAGGTCGGCAGCCCGGTGGTTTTCTGAGATTCCTCGACTCCGGCTTCGCCTTCGCTCGGAATGACAGAATATGAAACATTACCGAGGAAAACCCAAAGGTGGAACGATACGCACCGCACTGTACACGTATTGTCTGCGCGGACTCCGCGCCGCTTAGAGCCAGTTGACAAGGAGGGGGAACAGTACTGCAGTCAGGACGCCGGAGACCGTCAAAGACAGGGTGCCCACTGCGGCCTGGAGATCTCCCACTTCAGAGACCTTAGAGGTGCCGATCACATGAGCGGAAACGCCAAAGGCAGCGCCCTGGGCTTCCGGCTTTTTGATCTTTAGAAGTTTACATAACATCAAACCCAGCACACAGCCGGTCATTCCCGTCAGAAATGTGCCGATGGGGGCCACGGCAATAATGCCGTTATTCTGCTCCGTCAGGGCAAGGCCGATGGCGGTGGTGACGCTCTTGGTCAGCAACGGCACAGAAATTTCTCTGGAAAGACCAAAAGCCTTACACAGCGCAAGCACTGAGCCCAGTGCCACAACGGTACCGGCCACCACACCCACCAGGATTCCCGGCAGGCTCTTGCGCAGCGCCTTCATCTGCTGATAAAGGGGCACTGCCAGACACACCGTTGCCGGGGTCAGCAGCCATTGTAGGTTGGCATTCATGGTCTTTTGATACTCCGCCGCCGGGTAGCCGGTGAGCAGCAGCACGCCGATACACAGCAACACCGCCAGCAACAGGGGCGTAGTCAGGGGGGATTTCCATTTTTTATTGATCCAAACGCCAACCTGATAGGAAAGCATTGTCAGCACCAGGGGGAACAGGGACAGTTTCAGCAAAAATTCAGCCATTTTCATCCCCGCCTTTCTTCTTCATCAGCCAACCCACCACCAGACCGGTAACCGCAAATATCAAAAGTGTGGTCAGTATGTTAATTACTAAAATCGGCACGATATCTGCCGCGATCAGATCCCAGCAGGAAAGCAAATTCACACTGGGGGCAACAAACATCACCGGCAGGAAAGAAATCAGGAATTTGGATACATCCTCCACATCCTCTACCTTGATCAAGCCCACACACAACGCCAAAAACAGCAGCACCAGGCCGTAGATCGCCCCGGGAATGGGGAACGGCACCACCTGCTCCAGCACCTGACCAATCAGGGTAAAGAGCAAAATATATACGATCTGTTTCAAATATTTCACAGACAATTCTCCTTTACTGCCCGGATGAAGTCCGGGTCTGTGCCACAGCAGCCGCCCAGCACGGTGGCGCCCATTTGGACGCAATTTTTCATAATTTCCGCAAATTCCGCAGGCCGCATCGGATATGCCGGAACACCGTCCGGGCCGATCACCGGATTGCCTGCGTTGGGCTTACACACCAGCGGACCCCGCACATATCTGCGAAGCTTTGCCACCAGCGCCGGGGTCATTGCATCTGCCGCCACGCAGTTAAAGCCCACCGCTGCCGCGCCGGCATTTTCCAGCTCCCGGAGTACCGGGCCTACCTCCCGACCGGAGAAAAAGCTGCCGTCCGGCTGCATGGTGAAGGTATACATCACCGCACCGGCATTTTCCAGCTCCGCAGCGGTTAAAATTGCCTCTGCCTCCTGGGGATACATCAGCGTCTCCGCAGCCAGAAGGTCTGCACCGCCGTCTATAAGGCCCCGGATCTGCCGCCGGTAATTTTCCACCAAAAGGTCGAAATTTGCTTCATCGAAGCTGTCGGTAAAAGCCACCAGTGTGGTCAGATCACCTGCCACCAGCGCGTCGCGCGCCACCTGCTTTGTCAGCTGCACCAAGCGGGCATTGACCTCCTCAGTTTTTTCCGCCAGCCCCACCCGCGCCAGCGCAATGGGCTGGGCCTGAAATGTGGGGGCGTATAAGATTCGGCTGCCGGCTTCATAATACTTTCTTTGCAAAGATACTATCGCCTCCGGATGCTCCAGCACCCAGGTTTCCGTGCAGCCGCCCCGGGGCAGACCTGCCTTTTGCAGGTTGCTGCCGGTAGCGCCGTCCAGCAGCACCGGACACAGATTATGAAATTCTTTCCGTGTGAGCATAGCTACCCTCCATCAACACCCGGTCGTCCTCAGAATGACACAAAATCGTGCTTTTATTATATAGTAACCGCAAAAAGAATGCAAGGCGTGATTGACGGAACGGGAAATATTTGCTACTATATACCCATATTTTGAAAAAGGAGGCAGTTTTCATGAATAAAACCGCTTTGAAAAAGTATGCCGACCTGATCGTCCGCTGTGGCGTCAACGTCCAGAAGGGTCAGGAGGTTCTGATCTACGCAGAGCTGGATCAGCCTGAATTTGTTAAGATGGTCGTAGAGGCCGCCTATAAGGCAAAAGCCAAGAAGGTCACCGTGGAATGGGATTACCAGCCCCTGCAGAAGCTGCACATCCGCCACCAGTCTGTCAAGACCATGGGCACCGTTACCGACTTCCAGAAGGCCCGTCAGCAGCACTACTGCGACACGCTGCCCTGCCGGATCTACATTATGAGCGAAGATCCCGACGGTCTGAAAGGCGTGAATATGGCTAAGGTGGCCAAGGCCCGCCGTATGTCCTACCCCATCCTCAAGCCCTACATTGATAAGCGCGAAGGCTGGCAGCAGTGGTGTATTGCCGCTGTCCCCGGCAAGGCCTGGGCAAAGAAGGTGTTCCCCGGTCTGCGTCCCGCCGCCGCTATGGAAAAGCTGTGGCAGGCCATCCTGATGACCTCCCGGGTCAACGACGATCCCATCAAGGCTTGGGAAGAGCACAACAAGGACATCCACGACCGCTGCGCTTACCTGAACTCCCTGGGCATCGAAAGCCTGCACTACACCGCTGACAACGGTACCGACTTCACCGTGGGCATGATTCCCGAGGGCATCTTCTGCGGCGGCGCTGAGACCTCCCGTCAGAACATCGTCTTCAACCCCAACATCCCCTCCGAGGAGTGCTTTATCTCCCCCATGCGCGGCAAGGGCGAGGGTATCGTCTACTCCACCAAGCCCCTTAGCTACCAGGGTCAGCTGATCGAGAACTTCTCTATCCGTTTCGAGGACGGCAAGGCTGTGGAAGTCCACGCCGAAAAGAACGAAGAGCTGCTCAAGACCATGATCTCCATGGACGAAGGCGCTGCTTACTTAGGCGAGTGCGCTCTGGTTCCCCAGAAGAGCCCCATCTGCGAAAGCGGCATCCTGTTCTACAACACCCTGTTCGATGAGAACGCCGCCTGCCACCTGGCTCTGGGTGCCGGTTTCCCCGATACCATCCAGGATCACCACAATAAGACTCTGGAAGAGTGCCGCGCTCTGGGCGTCAACGATTCCATGATCCACGAGGACTTCATGATCGGCTGCGACACCATGAACATCACCGCTACCACCCGGGATGGCAAGGAAGTTGCCATTTTCCGCAACGGTAACTGGGCATTCTAAAAGTTTTTTCGGAAAAATCGAAAAAAATACTTGCAATTCCTATTTCGCTGTGGTATGATAGCCCAGCAATATCGATTGTTAGGGGTTTTATGCCCTTTTCAACTTACCAGAAAGAGGTGAACAACATGAAGGAAGGCATCCATCCCAAGTACGAACAGACTACCATCCGTTGTGCATGTGGCAACACTTTCACTACC
>JAZNZH010000076.1:0-60900 GCA_045594845.1 Faecousia sp.
ATTGTGGGCATTATGACCGGCTATGAGGAGAAATTCTACGCCCTTGGCACCCCCATCAACCGGTGTGAGGTTGTCTGTAAGCCCTTCCGGCTCAATGAGGTATTAGAAATTAGGAATGAGGATGCGGAAAATTCCTAATTCCTAACTCCTAATTTCTAATTTGAAAGGATGAAAATCCTATGAAATACTACCACGCGGGACAATGTGATATTGCGGTGATCGGCGCGGGCCACGCGGGGATCGAGGCCGCTCTGGCGCCTGCCCGGGTGGGACTGCATACCATCCTGTTTACCATCAATCTGGATGCCGTGGGCAATATGCCCTGCAATCCCGCTATCGGCGGCACCGGCAAGGGCCATCTGGTCCGGGAGCTGGACGCATTGGGCGGCGAGATGGGTGTTGCCGCCGACAAGGCCTGCATCCAGTACCGGATGCTCAATCGGGGCAAAGGCCCTGCGGTACATTCTCTTCGGGCCCAGGCAGACCGGCGGAAATATCAGAGCGTAATGAAGCACACCCTGGAAATGCAGGATAATCTGGAACTGAAACAGGCGCAGATCGTGAAGGTGTTAACTGAAAACGGTATGGTCACCGGCGTAGAGACTTTGCTGGGCGCGCAATATGCGGCAAAGGCCGTGATCATCGCCACCGGCACATTCCTGGACAGCACCATTATCATCGGTGAAAGCGTCCAGCAATCCGGCCCGGACGGCATGCACGCCTCCCTGGGTCTTGCGGAGAATCTGCGGACTTTGGGTCTGCCCCTGCGCCGTTTTAAAACCGGCACACCCCCCAGAATCCACCGCCGCAGCATCGACTTTTCCAAAATGGAGCTTCAGCCCGGCGATGAGATCCCCGAACCCTTCTCCTTCCGTACGGAAGACGGTGTGGAAAACCAGGCAGTCTGTTACCTGACCTATACCAATCCGGAGACCCACCGGATCATAAAGGAAAATCTCCACCGCAGTCCTATGTACGACGGCACCATTTCCGGTGTGGGCCCCCGGTACTGCCCCAGTATTGAAACCAAGATCGTCCGGTTTGCCGATAAGCAGCGGCATCAACTGTTCATTGAGCCCTGCGGCCTGGACACGGAGGAAATGTACATTCAGGGCTTCTCCTCCTCTCTGCCGGAGGATGTGCAGCTGCAGATGATGCGCACCGTTCCCGGCTTAGAGAATGCAGAGATGATGCGCCCGGCTTACGCCATCGAATACGAGTGCATCGACCCCACCAGTCTGCTGCCCACTCTGGAGACCAAACACATCTCCGGTCTTTACGGCGCCGGTCAGTTCAACGGCAGCTCCGGCTATGAGGAAGCCGCAGTGCAGGGTCTGATTGCCGGCATTAACGCCGCTCTAAAAATCCAAGAGAAAGATCCTCTGATCCTGACCCGGGACACCAGCTATATCGGCACCCTGATCGACGATCTGGTGACCAAAGGCACAGAAGAACCTTACCGGATCATGACCAGCCGCTCCGAATACCGGCTGCTCCACCGGCAGGATAATGCCGACCAGCGGCTGACCGCCATCGGCGCTGCCGTAGGTCTTGTTCCTCCGGAACGCCTGCAGGCTGTGGAAGAAAAATACGACGCCATCCGTCGGGAAATTGCCCGATTGGAAAGTAACGGTGTACCCGGCTCTCCCGCGCTGAACGAAATGCTCACTGCAAAGGAAAGCACTCCCGTTGCCAACTCCGCCCGACTGGCGGATCTATTGCGCCGTCCCGGCATCAGCTATGCGGATCTTGCTCCCTTTGACAAAGACCGTCCGGAACTCTCCGCCGCCGTCACAGAAGAGGTGGAAATCCAGGTGAAATACGCCGGCTATTTGGCCCGGCAGGAAAAGCAGGTGGAGGTGTTCCGCAAGGAAGAATCCACCCTGCTGCCGGAGCACATCGATTATTTTGCCATTTCCGGTCTGCGCCGGGAAGCCCAGGAAAAGCTGCAGCAAATCCGGCCGGTATCCATCGGTCAGGCTGGCCGCATTTCCGGTGTCAGTCCCGCAGACATCGCAGTTCTCCTCATTTGGCTGGAACAAAATAAGTAACAAAAATCGCCTCCGACGCATAGAATAGTCGGAGGCGATTTTTGTGTCTATTGTGAACACGCAGATTCCCATTACATCCGCAAGCTGCGAGGAAATGATTTTGGCATTGGTGGAGAAATATCCCTTTTGCCGCACAGAACTTCTGACCCGGACGGCATTTCAGCGGCCGGTACGCACCCTGGTCATCGGCCACGGCCCGCGGAAAGTACTTTATACTGCTGCGCACCATGCAAATGAGTGGATCACCGCTTTGGTGATCCTGCAATTTGTGGAACGGCTGGCAGAGGCTTATTCCCAAAGAGGCACCATTTTCGAAAGATCTGCCCAGGAGATCCTGTCCGCCGCCACCATTTACACCGTGCCTATGGTCAATCCTGACGGGGTGGATCTGGTGGTGGGGCAGACTGACCCCATGCAGACCGCAGTAGCCCGGTCTCTGTCGGCAAATTACCCCGATATCCCCTTCCCCGACGGCTGGAAAGCCAACCTGGTGGGGGTAGATCTGAATCTGCAGTACCCCGCCGGGTGGCTCACCGCCAGAGAGATTAAATTTTCACAAGGCTACACCCGCCCCGGCCCCCGGGATTATGTAGGCAGAGCACCCCTTGACCAGCCGGAAAGCCGGGCGCTGGCCGGATACACAGAGTTCCTTGACCCAGCGCTGGTACTGGCTTACCACTCCCAGGGGAAAGAAATATACTGGAAATTCCGAGACTACGAAGTACCGGGAGCAGAGGAATTGGGACAGCAATTTGCCGATGTCAGCGGTTATCGGTTAGCGGATACCCCATACGCCTCCGGCTTTGCCGGCTACAAGGACTGGTTCATTGAACGGTTCCGCCGTCCGGGCTATACCATCGAAGTAGGCGAGGGTGAGAATCCCCTACCCCTCTCCCAGTTTCCGGAGATCTATCAGGACAATTTAGGCATTTTAGTCTTAGCCGCATTGGGATAAAAAGAAACCTCAGGAGATTTTCTCCTGAGGTTTTTTCTTATTCGACTCTGGAAATATCGGCACCCAAATCCCGGAACTTTTCCACCAGACGCTCATAGCCGCGCTCGATATAGTGGATGTTTTCCACATAGGTAGTGCCCTGGGCACACAAACCGGCAATGACCAATGCCGCGCCTGCCCGGAGGTCACGGGCGCAGACCACGTTGCCGGTGAGCTTAGGCCGGCCGGTAACGATGGCAGTTTTGCCCTCGATCTTGATATTGGCGCCCATATCCGTCAACTCGGTACAGTAGCCGAAGAAACGGGTCTCATAGACACTTTCCGTCAACTTGCTGACACCGTCCGCCAGGGTCATACAAACACAGATCTGCGCCTGCATATCCGTGGGGAAGCCGGGGTAAGGACGGGTCTTAACGGTGGCATTATGAAGCTTGCCGTCACTCTGGATCCGGATGGCATCGTCATAATTGGTGATCTTTGCGCCCATTTCTTCCAGCTTGGTGGTAATACACTCCATATGCTTGGGTATCACATTCTGCACCAGCACATTGCCGCCGGTAGCAGTCACGGCTGCCAGGTATGTACCCGCCTCGATCTGGTCGGGAATGATGGCGTATGTTCCGCCGGTAAGGCTTTCAACGCCACGGATCTTCACTGTGTCAGTACCGGCACCGGAAATCCGGGCGCCCATAGTGTTCAGGAAGTTGGCCAGGTCCACGATGTGGGGTTCCTTGGCGGCATTCTCAATCACTGTCTGACCGGGCAGCAGGGTTGCTGCCAGAATAATATTCACAGTAGCGCCCACAGATGCCATATCCAGGCTGACACGGTTGCCGGCAAGGCCGTCGGGGCCGGCAAACAGGTGGACATAGTCATCAGTCTCGTGGACTTTCGCACCCAAAGCACGGAAGCCCTTTAAGTGCTGATCGATGGGGCGGGCTGCAAAGTTACAGCCGCCGGGCATCGCCACATTAGCCTGACGGAAACGGCTGAGCAGTGCGCCCATCAGGTAATAACTGGCGCGCATTTTGCACACCAACTCAGGGTTGGGATGGGTGCTGACCACACGGGTGCTGTCGATCTCCACCACACCGGGTTCGATATGGCGGACTTTAGCGCCCAGATCCTCTAAGATATTCAAAATGATCCGTACATCGGAAATATCCGGTACATTCTCCACACGGCAAACACCGTCCACCAGAATGGCTGCAGGCAGAATGGCTACCGCTGCATTTTTGGCGCCGCTGATGGTCACGGTACCCTCCAGGGTCTTGCCGCCATTAATTACATATTTTGCCAAGGATGTGTCCTCCTTGCTTATTTCGATTTGCGCAAAAATCTTCGGAAAATACACAGATATTTTAGCATAACACCGCTGTTATGTAAAGTGTAAATTTCGGTTTTCAGCGCCGCAGGCCTTTGGGATAATGATTTTTAAGGACTGTTCCGTCGCCCTTGCCCCAGCCGATGGAATAGCCATCTACCCGCACCAAAGTCCAGCCCTTTTGGGCGGCGGACACGGTCAAGCCGTGGAGGTAATCGGTGATTTCCTTACTGTCCCAAGGAAGATCCGCCACCTGGGCAGCGGTATTCAAATAGAGCGCCAGGGCGTGGGCAGGCTGGAAGCGATCCTTTTTCACCTCGCCCAACTCAAGACCGGGACGCACTACTTTTACACCCCGGATTTCCGGCATTTCCTCCGGCGCCCAGTAAAGGCTCTGTCCGAACATAACCGCTTTCCCTTCAGGCAGAGAGATCTCCATCTCCCGGGCAAATTCCTGCCACACTTTAGGAAGCTTTTCACCGGCACAAAGCGGAGTCTCCGGTTCCTGCCCTCCCCGGCGCCGCAGCACCGCGGCAAAATGGCCCTCGCCCAGCAGTTTGTGGGGCCAAAGACGGAATGTGCCGTTCTCTCCCGGGCTGAACCAGGGGGCATCCACCGTCTCCGGAACAAAGTCCGGATGCTCGCTTAAAAACAGTGCCACCGCCTGCTCATTTTCCTCCGGAGCGAAGGTGCAGGTGGAATAGACCAACCGGCCGCCGGGCATTACCAATTTCGCGCCGGAGCGCAGGATCTCTGCCTGACGACGGGCGCACATTTTCACCGTCTCCTGACTCCAGTCCGTAACCGCCGCTTCTTCCTTGCGGAACATACCCTCGCCGGAGCAAGGGGCGTCGATCAGCACCCGATGGAAAAACCCCTCGTACTTTTGCGCTAAAGTCTGGGGATGTTCGTTGGTGACCAGAGCATTGGGGATTCCCAGCCGTTCAATATTTCTGCCTAAGATCTTTGCCCGCTTGGGATTGATCTCATTGCACAGCAAAAAGCCCTGCCCCATCAGCCGGCCGGCGATCTGAGTAGACTTACCGCCGGGAGCGGCGCACAGGTCGCAGATCCGTTCACCGGGCTGAGGATCCAACAGTGCCACAGGGGCCATGGCGCTGGCCTCCTGTAAATAGTATACGCCCGCCTCGTGGTAGGGGTGCAGGCCGGGACGGCTCTCCGGGTCATAATAATACCCCATAGGTTCCCAGGATACCGGATTTTGTACAAAAGGCAGTGCAGGCAAATTGCCTTTGAGGGGATTAAACCGCAATGCCACAGCCCGGGGGCGTTCCAGGGACTCTAAAAAAGCCGGGTATTCTTTCCCCAGCTGGTGTTCCATTCTTTTCAGAAAATCTTGGGGCAGCACACGATCCCCTCCTTTCTTTTTCTTACTATACTACACTTGGCTGCCCCTTTCAATGGACTTTCCGCATTTTTAATGGATTTTCCCCACAAAAAAGGGGAAACTTTGTTGCATATGATACTTGCCAATTCCGGGGTAAAGTAGTATGATTACCAAGGATTAAATTTGTAAAGAAGGTTATGTTATGCAAATCAGTCTTATCTGTCTTGCAATTGCGGTGATTGGCGGTCTGCTGATGAGCCGTCTGACTAAGCTTTTGAACCTGCCTGCCGTTACTGCGTATCTGATCGCAGGTCTGGTGTTGGGACCCTTCGTCCTGGGCCGGCTGGGTGTGCAGGGTATGGGCTTTCACTCTCTGGAACAGGTGGAGGGCTTCTCCGTGCTGACCCAGACAGCCCTGGGCTTTATTGCCTTTACCATCGGCAATGAGTTCCGTCTGTCTCAGCTGAAGACCTTTGGTTCCAAAGCTATCACTATCGGCATTTTGCAGGCAGTGATCACCACCGTTTTGGTGGACTTAGTTTTGATTGCTCTGCATCTTATCTTCCCGGAGTATATCACCGTGTCCTCCGCCCTGGTGCTGGGTGCTATCGCTTCGGCTACCGCTCCCGCCGCAACCCTGATGGTGGTCCGCCAGTATAAGGCCGAGGGCCCTCTGACGAAGCTCTTGATGCTGGTAGTTGCCATCGACGATGCTGTGGGTCTCGTGCTGTTTGCCCTTTCCTTTGGCATCGCCAATGCCCTGAACGCCGGCAGCTTCAGCCTGATCTCCGTGCTGGCTGAGCCTCTGCTGGAGGTGGTGCTGAGCCTGGTGCTGGGCGCAGTGATGGGCTACCTTCTCAACTTTATCGAGCAGTTCTTCCACTCCCGCAGTAAGCGTATGGCCATCTCCGTGGCTTTCGTGCTGCTGACCGTGGGCCTTTCCTCTATGAAATTCCAGATCGGCCCTGTGCATATCGGTTTTTCTCTGCTGCTGGTTTGTATGATGACCGGTACTGTGTTCTGCAACATCTGCTCCACCTCCGAAGAGCTGATGAGCCGTGTGGAAGGCTGGACTGTTCCCCTGAATATTCTGTTCTTCGTGATCTCCGGCGCAGAGCTGGATCTGAATGTGCTGATCCAGCCCACTACCCTGCTGATCGGCGTGATCTATATCATTGCCCGTTCCGCCGGTAAATACTACGGCGCCAACTTGAGCTGTCAGTTGACCAAGTGCGGTCCCAAGATCACTTCCAATCTGGGTATCACCCTGCTGCCCCAGGCCGGCGTGGCATTGGGTATGGCAGTTATGGCTGCCAAACTCAATGGTGGCGACCGCGTCCGCAACGTGGTGCTGTTCGCTGTGCTGATCTACGAACTGGTCGGCCCGGCTCTGACCAAGATGGCTCTGACCCGCGCCGGTGAAATCAATCCGGAAGGCCGGACCAGCGCCCGTACCCACAACAAGGAAAAGCCCCCCATTCCTCCCCTGCATCAACACTAATTTACAACCCCCGGATCTTCCGATCCGGGGGTCTTCTTATTCTGTTCCCAATGTGGTATAGCAACAGCAATCCGGACCTTTTTCCCGATCACAGTCTCTGGGAGAGAACTGCTTTTCCGGGAAGGGGATCCGGGAGAACATCTCACAGGGATCCTCTGCGCAGCCGGGTGCGTCGCAGCACTCCTTGGAAGGAATACTGTAATCCAGCACCGGCACCACCAACTGGGCGTCTCTCTCCAGCCGAATGATCGAGAACTGCCCCAGGGTGACATAGAGCCGCTTACGGTCGCCAGAAACTACCAGCTCGTCGTCAAACATCCCACAGATCTCACTTGGCAGCTGCCCTGCAAGAGTGTCGCTGCAGTGGCAGGTTTCCCGCACCTTGGAGTCCAGTACCATTGGATCCAGCACCTCCACTACTGCAATGGGCAGGTTGGCGCTGCGGCGGGTAGGACCGTCACAGCCGCCCAGCTGCGTGCGGCTGGTGAAGATATGGGTGCGGCTCTCCTCGCCACAAAGCACCGCCCGCTTGGAGAACACAGCAAGACCGTGCAGGGCCGCAGGCCGGCAGGTGCCTACTGTAGCGTCGGCCAAAATGCGGTAATAGAATGTAACATCGATGCAGTAGTGCTTCCGGTCGAAAGCCACCTGTTCTACCTCAATATCGGTATAAAGCAGTTCTGCCTTGCGGACTTTCGCTCCGTTGGCGGTGTCTAAAAGCTCCTGAGAGCACCGGGTCAGGTAGACCCGCAGGTCCTCAATGCAATCCTTATCCCGGCAGCTGTCGGTAATTTTTCTGGTGTGCAGAGAAAAAGCTTCCCGCAGATCTTCCGGTCTGCAAGCCACTCTTTCCTGGCAATTATCTGACATGGAAATACCTCCCGTTTGAAAGTATTGCAAATAAGCGTTTTTGCTTACACCCCATTGTATGCACACCGGAGGGGTCTGTGCCACTTTTCGGGGACAAAAAAGCCCTCCCGAAGTTTTTTCGGGAGGGTTCTTTTTAATCTTTTTTCTTAAAAGAGAATTTCCTTTCAGTACCTTTTAAAAGACGCACAATATTGCCCCGGTGCATAAACACCACCATCAGGCTCAGGAAGATACCGCCCAACATCACCACAGGCTGCTCCGGATACCGGAGGCCGAAATAGACGCCAAAGCTCAATGCGCCCAGCACAGAGCCCAACGACACATACTTGGTGATAGCCACGCAGATCACGAACACACCGAGGATGATCAGGGCGCAGCGCCAATCAATGGTCGCCGCAATCGCAAGACCGCTGAGCACGCCCTTGCCGCCCCGGAATCCCAGCAGTGCCGGGTAATCGTGGCCCAGGCTAACACCGATAGCGCCCAGCATCATACCGCTGGCCTTTTCCCAGTTAAAACCGTCCATGATCAAATAACCCACGTAACAGGCAAGTACCGCTTTGAGCACATCGATCAGGATCACAAAGCCGGCCTTGGTATAGCCGAAATTCCGCACAAAGTTGGTCAGGCCTGCATTGCCGCTGCCGTGAGTACGGACATCATCGTTAAAAAGTACGCTTATACTCACCGCGCCATTGATATTGCCCAGCAAATAGCCGGTGAAGAGGGTTACCAAAATGGCAAGCCAAAACATACTTACTCCTCCTTATCGCCTTTTTGGCGGATGGTGATGCGGACGGGAGTGCCCTTCAGGCCGAATACCTCCCGAATCTGGTTCTCCAGATACCGCTGGTAAGAGAAATGGAACAGTCTTGCATCGTTGCAGAAGATCACG
Organism: Faecousia sp.; assembly: GCA_045594845.1. Classification (GTDB taxonomy): domain Bacteria; phylum Bacillota; class Clostridia; order Oscillospirales; family Oscillospiraceae; genus Faecousia. The sequence continues at coordinate 8,945 of JAZNZH010000076.1, forward strand.
AAATGAGGCGGCTTGGTGCCTGCCTGGGTCATATAGTATATCTTCAGTCGGCGGCCCTTATCAGAGGGAGGCTGGACACGGGAAGTGGCATCTGCCAGAACGCTGTTCAGTGCGCCGGTGGTGATACGGCTGGTATTTTGCTTATTGACCTCCTGGATCACAGTAAAGAGCTTATCCACACGGGAGCCTGTCAGTGCAGACAGGAATACCACAGGGGCGTAGGTCATATAGGCAAGACCGTCGCGGACAGCAGCTTCCTTATCACGCATAGTGTTGGTCTCCTTATCCTCCACCGCATCCCACTTGTTGACCACGATAATGGCAGCTTTGCCTGCCTCGTGGACAAGGCCTGCGATCTTGGTATCCTGCTCGGTAACGCCCTCGTTGGCATCAATCAAAATGAGACACACGTCCGCCCGCTCAATGGCATTGATGGTGCGCATATTGGAATAGCGCTCGATCATATCGTCCACCTTGCTCTTGCGGCGCATACCGGCGGTGTCGATAAAGCAGTATTTGCCCGTCTCGTTCTCAAACTCAGAGTCGATGGCGTCACGGGTTGTACCTGCCACATTGGAGACGATGACTCGCTCCTCACCCAGGATCCGGTTCAAAAGGCTGGATTTACCCACATTGGGCTTGCCCACAATGGCGACCTTTATAATGTCGCTTTCCTCGTCTTCGTTCTCGTCCACCGGGGGGAACTGCTCCAGACACCAGTCCAAAAGATCGCCGGTGCCGTGGCCGTGAATGGCGGAGACCTCAAACAAATCGCCGATTCCCAGACCGTAGAACTCGTACACGTCCGGGTTCACAGGTCCGACGCTGTCGCACTTATTGACTGCCAGCGCCACAGGCTTTCCGGACTTGCGGAGCATGGTGGCCACATCCTGATCCGCAGCGGTGACGCCGGAATGGACATCGGTGACCATAATGACGCAGTCGGCCAACTCGATACCGATTTCCGCCTGGCGGCGCATGAATTTCAGCATATCGTTCTCGGTACCCGGCTCAATACCGCCGGTATCCACCAGAGAAAACTCTCTGCCACACCACTCGCAATCGCCGTAGATCCGGTCCCGGGTCACGCCGGGGGTATCCTCCACAATGGAGGTGCGGTGACCGGTGAGTTTATTAAAAAGCATGGACTTGCCCACATTGGGACGGCCGACAATGGCCACCAAAGGCTTTGCCATAGCGCTCACTCCTTTCAACACATACAGGAATATTATGCCATAAATCCCTTGCGAAATCAATAAAATTATCAACAGACGAAGATTGGCTATTCAGCCAGAGATTTTTTCTCATAGCAAGGTCGCCAACCGAAGATGTACCAAGGTACTTCGAGGGCGGCGTAACGCCGCTATGAGGAAGAAGATCGGCTGAAGAAAAGGAAAAAGAGGAAGGTATTTTACCTTCCTCCTAACTTTTCCTGCCTTAGTCAGCCTTGGCAGCCAGAACCTGACGGCCATTGTAGTTACCGCAAGCCTTGCATGCTCTGTGGGGGGCTACGGGCTCACCGCACTTGGAGCAAACAGCCACACTGGGGGCGGACAGCTTCCAGTTGGAACCACGACGCTTATCACGGCGGGCGCTGGAGACTTTACACTTAGGGACAGCCATGGATGACACCTCCTTGGAAATTCTGCTTATACAGCAACATTTTTTTACTTATCGAGAAGCTGCCGTAAAGCAGCAAAACGGGGATCCGGTTCCTTCTGGCAGCCGCAGGGGCCGTCATTAAGATTCTTGCCGCAGCGGAAGCACAGACCTTTGCAGTCCGGCTTACACAGCATTCTGGAATCCAGATTCAGCACGAACACCGTGCGGATGATATCCTCCAGATCAGCAGAATCTCCTACTAAGGGAAACACCCGTTCATCTTCGTTCTCTTCGTTGGCAAACTCTGTGACCAAAACCACATCGATGGGGATTTTGACATCCCGGGTGAACTGCCCGGTGCAACGGTCGCAAGTGCCGTGCAGGCAGGTGGTGATGGTGCCGGTCATAACCAGAACGCCGGCAGTGTTGCGCACTGTACCGGTTGCATTCACCGGTTCACTCACCGGGAAGCTGGCGCCGTACTGAAGATCACTCAGGTCAAGACTGACAGAAAACGGGACGCTTTCACCGGGACGGTCGATAATTTGACTCAGTCCAAGAAGCATAGTATCCCCCTCCTAACAGTCGTGCCTTGCTATTATATAGGCTTTTTATATGTTTGTCAAACCTTTTTTTGCGGAAAATCCCACTTTTTTTACCGGTTGGTTGCCCTTCCCACACTTTGCCGTACCAGGGCCCGTTTCAGCCGGGCTTCGGCAATGCGGATGTCTGTGTCAGCGGTATTTTTGTCCGCAAGGGCAGCCCTTGCCCGCTGTTCGGAACGGCCGGCCCGGTCCACATCGATCTCGTCTGCCCACTCAAAAGTGGTAGGGACCAGTGTGACCCCCTCGTCAGCAATGCTGACCATGCCGCCGATACAGGCGGCATATCGGGTGCCGTTTTCGGTCACTACGGTGGCGCGACCCATACCCAAGGGGGAAACACAAGGGATGTGGCCTGCCAGAATTCCCAAATCACCGGAAGTGGTGCGGACGATCAGTTCCCGGGCGTTGCCGTCATATTTCAGGCCATCGGGGGTGACGATCCGCAAACGGAAATCTCTCACTGCTGATCACCCTTCCATTTTTCCACCACATCTGTGATGGTGCCGGTGTAAAGGAAGTAGGACTCGGGGATCTGATCGTGTTTGCCCTCGATGATCTCCTTAAAGCCCCGGATGGTCTCTTTCAGAGGCACATATTTACCCTCATAGCCGGTAAACTGCTCCGCCACGGTAAAGGGCTGGGAAAGGAAGCGCTGCACCTTTCTTGCCCGACTGACGGTGAGCTTATCTTCATCGGACAGCTCGTCCATACCCATAATGGCGATGATATCCTGCAGTTCTTTATACCGCTGCAAGATCCGCTGGACGCCGCGGGCGGTCTCGTAATGCTCCCTGCCCACCACCTCGGGGGTGAGGATGCGGGAAGAAGAATTCAGGGGGTCCACTGCCGGGTAGATACCCAAAGACGCGATGCCGCGGTCCAGAGCGGTGGTGGCATCCAGATGGGCAAAGGTAGTGGCAGGCGCCGGGTCGGTATAGTCGTCGGCAGGCACATAGACCGCCTGCACAGAGGTAATAGAGCCGTTTTTGGTGGAGGTGATACGCTCCTGAAGTGCGCCCATTTCCGTTGCCAGGGTCGGCTGATAGCCCACCGCAGAGGGCATACGGCCCAGCAGCGCAGACACCTCAGAGCCTGCCTGGGTGAAACGGAAAATATTGTCGATAAACAGCAGCACATCCTGGTGCTTCACATCCCGGAAGTACTCAGCCATGGTCAGGCCGGAAAGACCCACACGCATACGGGCTCCGGGGGGTTCGTTCATCTGACCATAGACCATGGCGGTCTTATTGATAACACCGGACTCATTCATTTCCCGATACAGGTCGTTGCCCTCGCGGGTACGTTCGCCAACACCGGTGAATACGGAAATACCGCCGTGAGCCTTAGCCACATTATTGATCAGTTCCATAATAAGCACAGTTTTACCCACGCCTGCGCCACCGAACAGACCGATCTTGCCACCCTTGGAATATGGGCAGATCAGGTCGACGACCTTGATACCGGTCTCCAGAATCTCCGTTGCGGAGTCCTGCTCGTCGTAAGCAGGAGCAGCGCGGTGAATAGGCCATTGTTCTGTCTCCGGCATAGGCGCGCCATCGTCGATAGTCTGTCCCAACAGATTGAACACTCTTCCAAGGCAAGCTTCGCCCACCGGCACTCGAATAGGCGCACCGGTATCCACAGCCTCAGCACCGCGGCTCAGGCCGTCGGTAGAGTTCATTGCCACGCAGCGCACCACATTGTCGCCAATGTGCTGGGCTACCTCTGCCACCACTGTAGTCTCCCCATGGGGAATCTCTACCGCATTCAGCAGAGCAGGCAGCTGCTCCTCGGAAAAACGGATATCCAAAACGGGACCCATGATCTGGATCACCGTACCTTTATTTGCATTCATCAGGAATCAACTCCTCTACTTAAGATCCGGCCACGATGTCGATGATCTCGCTGGTGATCGCCGCCTGACGGGCACGGTTATACTGCAGGCTCAGATCTGCAATCATCTCATCTGCATTCTGGGTAGCGGCGTCCATAGCCGTACGCCGTGCCGCCTGCTCGGAGGCGCGGCTTTCGCACAGTGCGCCGTAGAGCATACCGCCCACATATTCCGGCACAACGGCCCGGAACACTTCCACACTGTCCGGCTCATAGACGATCTCTGCCGGAGAGGCTTTCGCGGTTTCCGGCTTTGTCAGGGGCAGCAGCGGCCGAACTACCGGAGTCTGCTGCAGCACCGACTGAAATTCAGTATATGCAAAGAACACCCGGCGGAACTGTCCGGAAAGATACTCTTTGCAAAGCAGCTTTGCCATGGTAAAGCAGTCGCCTACCTTCAGCTCCTCACAAAAACCGTAGTTCTCTGTCAGGATGGAAACGCCACGGTTCTTGAAGAACTCCAGTGCCTTTCTGCCAATGGGGATAACCACCGCATCGGCATCCATTTCCGCAAGCGCCATTTTCAGGATATTGCTGTTATAGCCGCCGGCCAGACCCCGGTCACCGGCAAAGACTACCCAAGCAGTCTTGCCTGTGTCCCGCAGAGTCAGGTAGGGAGAAGAAAAGTCCTTGTCTCCCGCGGCAATATTTTCCACCGTTTTTGACAGGATCTGGAAATAGGGTCGGGAAGCCTGCACATCCCGCTGGGTCTTGCGCAGCTTGGATGCAGCCACCATTTCCATGGCCTTGGTGATCTGCTTGGTAGACTCCATACTGCGGATGCGGTTTTTGATCTCTTTGGAAGATACCCCGGCCACGAAAACACCTCCTTACCCTACCGGTACAAATTCAGTCACAAGTTCGCTTATTGCGGTTTTCAGAGTTTCCTCTGTGTCTTTTTCCAGCTTGCCGGTGCTGCGGATTTCCGTCAGCACACTCTCATAGCGGCTCTCCATAAACTCCTGCAGACGCACCTGGAATTCTCCGATTCTGTCCACCGGCAGGTTCTTCAGATAGCCATTGACCACCGCGTAAAGGATGCACACCTGGTGCGCCACCTCCACGGGGGCATTATTCTTCTGCTTCAGCACCTCCACGATGCGCTCACCCAAGGCAAGTCTTGCCTTGGTATCCGCATCCAGGTCGGAGCCGAACTGGGCAAAGCTTTGCAGCTCCCGGTACTGGGAGTACAGCAGCTTCAGCGAGCCGGCAACCTTCTTCATTGCCTTGATCTGGGCTGCACCGCCCACACGGGACACGGAGATGCCCGGGTTCACCGCAGGCATGATGCCGGCGTTGAACAGTTCGCTTTCCAGGAATATCTGACCATCGGTGATAGAGATCACATTGGTGGGGATATAAGCAGAAACGTCGCCAGCCTGGGTCTCAATAATGGGCAGTGCCGTCAGGCTGCCGCCGCCGTTGGCTGCAGACAGGTGTGCCGCCCGCTCCAAAAGACGGCTGTGGAGATAGAACACGTCGCCGGGATAGGCTTCCCGTCCGGGGGGACGGCGGATCAGCAGGGAGATGGCACGGTAGGCCACCGCGTGCTTGGAAAGGTCATCATAGACCACCAACACATCCTTGCCCTGGTGCATAAAGTGCTCACCCATAGTGCAGCCGCAATAAGGCGCGATGTACTGCATAGGTGCCAGCTCGGAAGCGGTGGCGGAGACTACGATGGTATAGTCCATGGCGCCGCCGGCGGTCAGGTTGTTCACGATCTGCGCCACCGTAGACCGCTTCTGACCGATGGCCACATAAATGCAGATCACATCCTTGCCCTTTTGGTTCAGGATGGTATCGGTGGCGATGGTGGTCTTGCCAGTTTGGCGGTCACCGATGATCAGCTCACGCTGACCCCGGCCAATGGGGATCATAGAATCGATAGCCTTAATACCGGTCTGCAAAGGCACATTTACCGGCTCCCGGTCGATAATACCCGGCGCGGGCATTTCGATGGGACGGTAGCTTTCTGCTTCAATAGCGCCTTTGCCGTCGATGGGCTCTCCCAACGCGTTGACCACACGGCCGATCAAATCATTGCCCACAGGAACAGACACTACCCGGCCGGTGCGCTTGACGATATCGCCCTCTTTGATACCGTTGTCAGAACCCAGGATAACGATGGAAACCGTATCCTCTTCCAGGTTTTGCGCCATACCGTAGGTGCCGTTGGGAAACTCCACCAGCTCACCGGACATACAGGCATCCAGGCCGGAAGCTTTGGCAATACCGTCGCCCACCAGGATCACCACACCGGTCTGGCTGGTGCGGAGCTTTTGATCATAATTCTTTATTTGCTCACGAATGATCTTCGTGATCTGTTCAGGTTTCAGTTCCATAGTTTCACTCCAATTACAGCGCGGTTTGGGTCAGGGTCTTGCGCAGAGCCTCCAGGTTGCCCGCCACCGTGCCGTCCACTAACTTGCCGTCGTATAAAAGCCGGACGCCGCCCAGGCAGGACGCATTCACCTTATTATGCAGGCGGATGGTCTTGCCTGTCAGCTGCACCAGCTTCTGCTGCAGCTTCTCCTGCTGGGCATCGGTCAGAGGCACAGCTGTGACAGCCTGCACCTGCAGAATGCCATAAGCCTGATTATACAGCTTTTCATAGGCCTTGCAGCAATCGCAAAACAGACGGATATGGTTCTTCTCCGTGAGAAGTTTTGTAAAATTCAGGATATAGGGATGGACAGACGAGCCAATGCTCTCCTGCAAAAGCCCGCAGCGCTCCTCCTTGGAAACATTGGGGGCAGACAGAAGCCGCACATAGTCCGGCTGCTCCCGGAAGATACCGCTCAACTGGGTCAGCTCCTCAAGAAACTGCTCCCGGAGGTTCTCTTCCACTGCCAGGTCATAGAGGGCCTGGGCATACATATTTGCCTGCTTACTCATAGTCATTCACCTAAGCGCCGGATGAAGTCATCCACAAGGCGGGACTGATCTTCATCATTCATCTGCCGACCCACTACCTTACCGGCAATGTCCACAGCAATAACGGAGATCTCATCCTTGGCTTCGTTGAGCACCTTTTTCCGCTCCCGGGCGGCATCCTGCTCTGCTTTGGCGCGGATGGCCTCGGCCTTTTGCTGGGCCTGGCGGAGGATCTCCTCCTCCCGGCTCTGGCCACGGGCCATTGCCTCGCTGACCAGCCGCTCACCGGTGGCAGCCGCCTGGCTGAGCTTTTGCTCGTACTCCGACTGCAGCGCCTGGGCGTTTTTGGTAGCCTTGTCTGCCTGATCGTACATATCGTCGATCTCCTGCTGCCGATCCCGGATCATTTTCATCACCGGGTGGAACAGCTTCTTTTTCAGCACAAAGAACAGAAGCAGCGTATTGACCAGAGTGAACAGGGCGGTGAAGAAATTAATATTCAGAAATTCTCCCGGTCCCACAGTTCAAACTCCTTTCGAAATTACAGTGCAAACAGAATCAGCAGCGCAATAACCAGAGAATAAATGCCGGTGGTCTCGGTAATGGCACAGCCCAGGATCATATTGGTACGCAGAGTGCCGGAAGTCTCAGGCTGACGGGCCATGCCCTCCAGAGCCTTGCCCACAGCATTGCCTTCGCCCATAGCGGGGCCGATTGCGCCGATGCCCATACACAGGCCTGCGCCGATTGCCTTTGCAGCGATCATAATAGCTTCATTCATAATTGTTACCTCCAAATTGTATATCGTTATTAAGAATTTTCTTCGTCAGGGGGCGGGCAAGCGCCTGCGATATAAACCATGCTCAGCAGGCTGAATACAAAGGCCTGCACAAAGCCGGAAAACAGGTCGAAATAGATGCTTAGTACGCCGGGGATACCTACCTGCAAAACAGGGATCTGTAAACCGCCCAGCAGGTCAAGGTGCATTAAAAGCCCCAAAATGCCCAGTACACCAAACACAATTGCGGCCACTTTTGGCTCCCATTTCTTTTTTCGGACGCCCCACAGGCAGAGAGGAACCACCAGGATAATCAGAATGATGGGTAATGCCACAGTCTTTGCGATCACCCCCAACAATGCGGTAGATGCCAAAGACAGGGCGGTATAGATGATCATGGTGATAATGCTGCCGCCGGCCACATTGCCAAAATGACGGAACGCCATTGCCACCGGCTGGGCAATTTCAGAAACGATGTTCATAGGGGTCATCACCACGATCGGCTCGGTAAAGCCCTTAAGCCAGCCTAAAAAGCCGTTACGCTTAATGGACTGATACCAGATGATCACACTGGTCATCACCGACCAGGTCAGCACCACCGCAAGATCTGCCGTGGAGGACCGGATAAACCCGGTCATACCGATTATACTGCCCAAAATAGAAGACAGGAAAATCGTGCCGATATAAGGCACCCAGCCGATATTGTGCTCACCCATGGTGTCGGTCACCAGGTTCATCAGCATTCCCACGCCTTTTTCCGTCAGCACCTGCAGCGCGCCAGGGCGTTTTTTCAGGTTGCGACCCAAAAGGATGCCGGCAACCGCCAAAAGAAAAGTCACCAGGAATACCGAAAGAACCGTTTCCGTAATGATCACCGGACCGATTTGGAACAGACTTTTTGCGCCTTTTACTTCAATTCCGTTCATACGCCCTCCTTCTTCTCGAAGAACGACCATACCGTCAGCACCGGCCGGCCAAACAGAATCGGCAGCAACAGTGCCAAAGGCTCAGCTCCCAAAAAAATACACAGGAGCAACACGCCGCCCATGGCCACAAGCCGCAGGATTGACGAGGTCTGCACCATTTTCTGTGCCTGGGTCACCTCTCCCTGGGTTGCCCGGTCTGCTGCCATATTCACGGTCATTGCCATAAAGAAATAATTGAGAATGATCGTCAGACTGCCAGCCAGGGCGCTCCAAAGCACCGTAATGCTGAAGCGGTGCAACAGTCCGTATATACCCACCATTACTCCGGCCAGGACAATGACGCCGATGGCCACAGCAACGGTTTCTTTCATTACGATTTTACGAGAATCCATAAAATGCTCCTCAGTGGTGTTCGTTAAAGGATACGGGGGGTGGATCTTTCTTATCCTTTTGCATAGCATCCGCGGTTTTCAGGACGGCAAAAAAGCCCCGGATGCCGGCAATTAGCCCCAGCACCGCGCCCACAATGACGACCCAGTCTCCCCAGGAAAACTGTTTTTTCAGCCAAACGGAAAGCAGAATGCAGGCCGCCGGGGGCAGCAGTGTGCTCAGACCTAACTGAGACAGCCACGTGATCATTTTGATGTCCTTCACCCCGGCACCTCCCATCTGTATATTAATAATTATTATACCAACTTTTTCCTCTGTGTTCAAGTCATTTCTGTGAACTTTTCCCGCCGCTTCCTCTATTATTCCCGGTTTTTGAAAAAGTTGCGGAAAGTACTTTTCATTGGACCGAAAATATAGTAAACTGTATCCATACAACACGAAAGGAGGCGCAGCGCTATGGCACAGCTGGAACAGGAAATTCTACAGGGCACCGTCAGTGCGGTGGTGTATCAAAATTACGAAAACGGCTACAGCGTTCTGCGCCTTTCCTGCCGGGACGGCTCCACCGCCACGGTTGTGGGAACGATTCCCCTGCCGGTGGTAGGAGAACAACTGATGGTCACCGGTAAATGGAGCAGCCATTCCAACTACGGCCGCCAGTTTGAGGCGGAGTTTCTGGAGCGGCTGATGCCCGCCACGGCAATGGAAATCCAGACCTACCTTGCCAGCCGGGTCATTAAGGGCGTAGGACCGAAAACCGCTGCCCGGATCGTGGCAAAATTTGGCGAGGACACTTTAAAAATTATGGAACAGACTCCGGAGCGGCTCAGTGAAGTCTCCGGTATTTCCCCTCAGAAAGCCAAGGAGATCGGTCAGGCATTCCGCACTCAGATGGGTCTGCGAAATCTGCTGGAATTTTTCAGCCTGCACCATCTACCGGCAGAACTGGCGGTGCAGGTATACCGGCGTTACGGTGAGTACGCCATTGAACTTTTATATGACGATCCCTACCTGCTAATGGACGAGGAACTGGACGCTCCCTTTGGGGCGGTGGATCGGTTTGCCATCGAAATGGGTGTGGCGGGAGACGATCTGCGGCGAATCCAGGCAGGTCTGGTTTTCGAACTGCGGTACAACCGCTCCGGAGGACACAGCTTCCTGCCGGAGGATAAACTGGTTGCCGCCACTGCCCAGCTTCTGAGTGTGGACGCGCCGGATGTCCGGAGTGCCATGGAGCAGATGGTAGAAGAAAAACGGCTCTACCGGGACACCTTAGCCAATATCGCCGTGATCTACCTGCCGTCTCTGTATCAGGCGGAGTGCTTCTGCACCCGGAGTCTTTTAGCTTTCGGACAGAACAGTTTTCCCACCCCGAAAAACCTTGAAAAATTTTTGCAAAAGGCAGCAAACGACGCCCATATTACATACTCTCCCCAGCAGGAAACTGCCATCCGGGAAGCAGCGCACAGCGGTCTTTTGCTGATCACCGGCGGTCCCGGTACCGGCAAGACCACCATCGTTAACGGTATTTTATCTCTGTATGACGCTATGGGTGTGCGATATGTGCTGGCGGCCCCCACCGGCCGCGCCGCCCAGCGGATCACGGAGGTCACCGGTCGGGATGCCTCCACCATCCACCGGCTTTTGGGGGCTGGCATTGATCCTGCCACCGGCAATCTGTTCTTCCAAAAGGATGAAAGTGACCCCCTGGACACCGACGCAGTGATCGTGGACGAGATGTCCATGGTGGATATTGAACTGCTGCATAAACTCCTGTGCGCCATTCGCCCCGGCACCCGGTTGGTGCTGGTGGGTGACCCGGATCAGCTGCCCCCGGTAGGCCCCGGCTCTCCCTTCAGCGATATGCTCCGCAGCAACCTGCTTCCCTCCGTCCGGCTGACCGAGATCTTCCGACAAGCCCAGCAAAGCCTGATCGTTATGAATGCCCACCGGGTCAATAACGGTCAAATGCCAGAGCTGCGAAATGTGAAAAACGACTTTTTCTTCCTGAGCGCCCGCTCTGAAGCGGAAGCCGCCGATCTGATCCGCGGTCTTTGTACCACCCGGCTTCCCGACAGAATGGGTATCTCTGCCACGGAAATCCAAGTGCTTTCCCCCACCAAAAAAGGCGGTGCTGGCACCGCTTACCTGAACCGGATCCTGCAGGAAGGTCTGAACCCCTCCTCCCCGGACAAAAAGGAGCATCGCTTCGGCGATATCATCTTCCGGGAGGGTGACCGGGTGATGCAGATCCGCAATAACTATGATATTCTTTGGCGAAATCTGCAGGATAATACCGTGGGTTACGGCATTTTCAACGGTGACGTAGGTATTATTTTAGAGATCGACACTTTAGCACAGCTGCTGACCATCGACTTTGACGGCCGGGAAGCCACCTACGAATTTTCTCAGCTTACGGAATTGGAGCCGGCCTTTGCCATGACTGTCCACAAAAGTCAGGGCAGCGAATACCGGGCGGTGGTTCTGTCTGCCTGGAACGCTTCCCCTTACCTGCTGACCCGCAGTGTACTCTACACTGCCATTACAAGAGCAAGGGAGCTGCTGGTGATCGTAGGTCGGGAGGAGACTGTAGCCGCTATGACTCAAAACGCCAAGACCAGCCGCCGCTACACCGGCCTGAAACTGCGCTTGCAGCGAGGTGCATCATGCTGAACCAGCTATGGATCTTACTGTTCCCGCCTAAGTGCGTCCATTGCGGCAAGCTGCTCAGCCGGGAGGAAACCGACCTTTGCCGTTCCTGTCGGGAAAACGCACCGGTTTTCGAAAAATCAACTTTTCGAATTTCCTTTGTTGCGCATTGGACCGCAGTATGGTATTATAATGATAACGTGCGTTACGGCATCCTGCGTTTTAAATTTTCAAAACGCCGCAGCTATGCCCTGGCCTATGGCCGTTACTTAGCAATGAAGCTGATGACTTCCGGTCTGACCGACTTTGATGTGCTGACCTGGGTCACCACCGGCTGGTACAGAAAACGCAAAAGAGGCTACGACCAGGCGGAGCTGATTGCCCGGGCTGTAGCAAAAGAATTGGGCGTGGAGGCGGTGCGGACGCTGAAAAAGATCCGCAGAACACCGCCCCAATCCACACTCTCCTCCGCTTCCCAGCGGCGGGCCAACATTCTGGGCGCGTACAAAGTACCCAATCCCAAACTGGTGGCAGGCAAACGGATTCTGCTGCTGGACGATATCATCACCACCGGTGCCACCGCATCGGAATGCGCAAAGACCCTGCTGACTGCCGGCGCCAAAGAAGTGAACTTTGCCGCGGTTGCCGTAGCCAGCCACAATATGAAAAAATAACGTGTAGGTGAACCATTATGGCATTATTTACCAATGACCTGGGTGTGGACCTGGGTACCTCCCATGTGCTGATCTACGCCCTGGACCGGGGCGTCGTGGTCCGGGAGCCCTCTGTGGTTGCTCTGGACCGGAATACCGGTAAGCTTCTGCAGGTAGGCGCTGCCGCCCGGAATATGCTGGGCCGGACTCCCGGCAATGTAGCCGCTCTGCAGCCTTTGCAGGATGGCGTCATTTCCGACCAGGAGATGACCGTTAAAATGCTGGAGCATCTGTTCTCCAACGCCACTCAAAAATCCCTCTTCGGCTCCAAGCCCAGAGTGATCATCAGTGTTCCCAGCGGTGTTACCGAAGTGGAGGAGCGCACCGTGATCAACGCCGCCATTGAGGCCGGCGCACGCCGTGTATACCTGATCGAAGAACCCCTGGCTGCCGCTTTGGGCGCAGGTCTGGATCTGAGCAGTGCCAAGGGTCAGATGGTAATCGACATCGGTGCCGGCACTACGGATATCGCCGTGCTTTCCATGAACGCAGTGGCCAACGCCTCCTCCATCCGTATGGCAGGTGACGCCTTTGACGAAGCCATTGCCCGGTATATCCGCAAAAAATTCGGTCTGATCATCGGCAAGACCACCGCTGAGGATATTAAGATCCAGATCGGCTGTGTCTACCCCCGTCCGGAAAATATCTCCATGTCCGTCAAAGGCCGGGATATGAAAAACGGCATCCCCAGGGAAATTCAGGTCACCTCCGCAGATGTTTACGATGCGCTGAGCCGACCCGCCCGGCAGATCGCCGAAGAGGTTGCCTCCGTGCTGGAGGGCACCACTCCGGAGCTGGTCAGCGATGTCCTGGATAACGGCATCGTACTTACCGGCGGCGGCAGCCAGATCTGGGGTATGGAGCAGCTGATTATGGAGCGCACCGGCCTGAACTGCACCCTGGCAGACGATCCCGACTCCTGCGTGGCCTACGGCTGCGGCAAAAGCCTTGCCTGGATCAACCGGATGAACGAAGGCCCCATCAACCTGGCCCGTCAGCGGATTCTGCGCAGACGGCTGGATCTATAATCACAAAAAGAAAACACCACTCTCAACAGAGAGTGGTGTTTTTCATTTCATTTCCCAGGGCTTTAACTGACTGTACTGCTCATAAAGCCGCAGGTAGCTGTCGTACCGGGTCTTTTCAATTTCTCCTGCCTCCACCGCCTGACGGACGCCGCAGCCGGGCTCTGCCCGGTGGGTGCAGTCGTGGAACTGGCAAGTGCCAAGATAGGAGGCAAAATCCGGGAACGCATACTGGAGATTCTCCTTCAGGATCACATCCATCTGCTCCGTATCAAAGGAGGAAAAGCCGGGGGTATCGGCCACATAGGTATCCTCCTCCAGCCGGTACAGTTCCACATGACGGGTGGTATGCCGGCCGCGGCCCAGTTTCTCAGAAACCTGACCGGTTGCCAGAGCCAGCTCCGGACAAAGGCTGTTGAGAATACTGCTTTTGCCTACACCGGTGTTGCCGGTAAAGGCCGTAGTTTTCCCCTTAAGCAGATTCCGCAGTTCCTCCACGCCCTCGCCGGTGACGGCGCTGGTACGGATCACCGGAAAACCTGCGTGTTCGTAGATCTTCACCAGATCTACCGCCGGGTCAAGGTCGCACTTGTTGACGCAAATGTATACCGCCACTTCCTGCTCACCGGCAATGGCAGCGACCCGGTCAATCAAAAAAGGCTCGGTGACGGGATTGACATTGGACGCAAAGATCACCAAGGCGTCAATATTCGCCACCGCCGGACGGACAAACCGATTCTTTCGGGGCAGGATCTTTTCCACCATGCCCTTGCCGTTTTCCACGGTGATCTCCACCACATCCCCTGTCAGAGGAGTCTGACGCTCCTTACGGAGACTGCCGCGGCCCCGGCAGGTGATCAGACCTGCCGGGGTCTGTACATCATAAAATCCGCTGAGAGACCGCACAATGCGGCCCGTCATTTTTTCTGTCATTCGACCTTAAACTCCTCTTCCCAGGTGCCAGCGGATACGCCGTCGATTTGGATCTCATAGACCACAGCGCCCCAACCGTACTGCTCAGGGATCACCACAGAATTTGCTTCCGCAGTAATGTTCTGCTCAAATTCAGTTTTGCCTTCCCGGATTATTACCACCTTACGGTCAGCGCCACTTCCCTCCTTCGGCGGGTCGATGGGGATGCTCACATCCTTTTTCACCATTGCAATCTCTATGACCACAATGGTGTTCACATCTGCCTCTTCATAGGCTTCGGGAGACTGGGTGACCACCGTACCTGCGGTTTTTTCACTGACTACATAACGGATCTCCGGTGCTTTCGGGAACCCGGCATCAAACAGGCTCTTGCGGGCGCTGTCCAGAGAGCTGCCCACCAGAGGTGGCATCACCTTCATCTCCGGGCCTTTGCTCACATAGAGGGTCACGGTATCTCCGGATTTCAGCTCTGCGCCCTTTTCCGGGTTAGAGCGCAGCACCAGGCCTTTGTCGATAGTGGAATTAAATTCGTACTCCACCTGGATATCCAGTTCCAGATTCTTTTTATTCAGCAGCTCCATGGCGATATCCTCATCCACTTCCTCCAGGAAGGGCATCACATCGCCCTCAGCGCCCTTGCTGATATACACGGTGATGGTCTGGTTCGGCACCAGGCTCTCGCCGGCCTTGGGTTCGGTATCTGCCACCTTGCCCACCGCCACGTCGGGACTGTTGACCTTCTCTACCACGATTTTCAGCTTCAGATCCAGGGCATCCAGTCTGGCTTTTGCCTCTTCTTCCGACAGCTGCGCCAGATTCAGCATCGTTTTTGCCGGGCCAAGACTGACGAACACCTTCACCTTTGCGCCCTTGGCGATCTTCTCACCGGATGCAGGTTCGGTACGGATCACCTGGCCTTTTTCAACATCTTCGCTGTATTCTTCCACCCAGACAAGTTCAAAGCCTTCGCTGTTCTGGATCTTATCGGACACACGACCCTCCCAGTTGGGAACCATAATCAGCTGACCCTCGTGGCTGGTTCTGCCCTCAGGGGTTGCCAGAGCAAACCACAGGATCACACCGATACCGCACACCACCAGCAAAGAGCAAATAATGATGGCAATGGTGGACACCTTATCGTTTTTCTGCTCCGGTTCCCGACGCTTCTTGGGAGGATTTTTCTGTGCCTGACCCTTTTGCTGGGGTCGGGTGTTATTTCGCCGATTCACCGCCCGATCCGCCGCAGTATCCTGGGCAGGAGGTGCAGGAGGTGTGGGCAGAGGTACTGCCTTTCTGGGGAACTGGATCAAAGCTTCCAGATCCACGGTATTGTAACCGAACAAAATAGTGGGATCCTTGCGGAACTCGTCCATATCCGTCAGCATCTGGGACACGGAATCATATCGGTCATCGATATTATGGGCCATAGCCTTCATAATGATCTGCTCCAGGCCGTCGGGAATGGTGGGATTCAGAGTGCTGGGCATAGGCGCACCGCCATCAATGTGCTTTATGGCTACGCTGACGGGAGAATCGCCGTCATAGGGCGGTCTGCCGGTCATCATTTCGTACATCACAACGCCCAGAGAGTACACGTCGGAGCGGGTATCTACCCGGCTGCCCTTGGCCTGCTCGGGGGAAATGTAGTGCACAGAGCCCAAGGCTTCCTTGGTCAGGGTGTTGCCCTTGCTTATCATCCGGGCAATACCGAAGTCAGCCACCTTCACCGAGCCGTTTTTCAGTACCATAATATTATGGGGCTTAATATCCCGGTGGACGATGCCGCGGCTGTGGGCGTGTTCCAGCGCCTTTGCGATCTGCATAGCAAAGTGGAGGGTCTCCTTCCAGTTGAGGACGCCCTTTTTCTCCATATACTGCTTCAGGGAAATACCGTCGATCAGCTCCATAACAATGTAGTCTGCTTCCAGAGACAGAGAGGTGGAAACATCATACACCGCCACAATGTTGGGGTGGCTGAGCATAGCAACTGCCTGGCTTTCCGCGTGGAAACGGCTGCGGAAATCCTCATCCTCCAGATAGTCGTCCCGGAGGATCTTGATGGCTACCAACCGATTAAGCCGGTGGCAGCGTGCCTTATACACCACAGCCATACCGCCGGAACCGATGACCTCAAGGATCTCATAACGGTTGTCCAGCAGTCTGCCAATATACTTATCGTTATCCATATGTTAGGCTCCTTTCCCGGTTCTCAGATAGCTACCAGTGCGCTGGTAACATTATCCGGAGCGCCCCGTTTTTTCGCAATTTCCAAAAGTCGCTGGCAGCACAGCTCGGTCTCGCCCTCGTGCGCTACCTCGTACAGAAGCTCCTGCTCATCCAGCAGATTGGAAAGGCCGTCGGTACACAGTAAGATGTAGTTGCCTTTCTTGATGCTGACACTGTTCAGGTCGCATTCCACAGCGCTTTCCGTGCCGATGGCCCGGGTGATAAAGTTCTTGCCGGGATAGGACTTTGCCTGCTCCGGTGTCAGCTCGCCCCGGTACACCATCATCTGCACCAGGGAGTGATCCCGGGTGATCTGCCGGATGCCCTCGGGAGCAATGTAATAGCCCCGGCTGTCGCCTACGTTTACAAAAGTTGCCCGTTTGCTCTGCACCAGAGCCGCCACCAGGGTAGTGCCCATACCGGCATATTCTTCAAACTGATTGGCCTTGTCGTGGACGGCAAAATTCGCCGCATCCACAGCATCGCGAAGCATCTTCTCCACTTCTGCCTCGTCTATATCGCTGTGATAACCGGCCTTTACTTTGTGGGTGAAAGTCTCCACCGCCAAAGCGCTTGCCACATCGCCGGACTTGGCGCCGCCCATTCCGTCGCACACCACGCACAATACGGTATGCTTATCCAATGCTTCGATCCTGTATGTATCCTGGTTTTGCGGACGGATACAGCCCGGATCGGTCAAACCCCAATATCGCACGGTGTCTCACTCCTTTTCCTTTTCGTATTTTCGGCGCAGCTGGCCGCAGGACGCGTCAATATCGCTGCCCAAGGTGCGCCGCACAGTGGTGGGAATGCCTGCCTCCTCCAGAATGTTCTGGAAGGTCTGCACCGCAGCGCGGGTGCTGGGCTTGAGGGGACTTTCCTCCACGTGGTTCAGAGGGATCAAGTTCATATGGGCCGGCAGACCCTTTAACTGCCTGATCAGCAGCTTCGCGGCCTGGGGCGTATCGTTGACCCCGTTGATCATTGCATATTCAAAAGAGATACGCCGGTTGGTCTTTGCGTAATACCGCCGGCAGGCATCCAAAAGCTCCTCCACCGGATAGGCCTTATTCACCGGCATAATGGTGTTGCGGATCTCGTTGCTGGGGGCGTGCAGAGACACTGAAAGAGTGATCTGCAGCTTCTTTTCCGCCAACTCATCGATCTTAGGCACCAGGCCGCAGGTGGAAAGGCTGATATGGCGCATAGAAATATTCATGCCCTCCGGGTGGTTTACCAGCTCCAAAAAGCGAAGGACATTATCCATATTATCCAGCGGTTCGCCGATGCCCATCAGCACAATGTGGGAAATAGGCTGACCGGAATCCACCTGGGTAAACAGCACCTGATCCAGCATTTCGTAAGGCTGGAGCTTGCGCACCAGGCCACCCAAAGTAGAAGCGCAGAATGCGCAGCCCATCACACAGCCCACCTCGGTAGAAATGCACACGGTGTTGCCGTAGTGGTAGCGCATCAGCACCGTCTCCACGCAGTTGCCGTCGGCAAGCCGCCAGAGGTACTTGATGGTGCCGTCCAGCTGGGACTCCTGCTTGCGGATCACCTGGGGCGCGTTGATTGGATATTTCTCCGCCAACACGTTACGCAGGCTCTGGGGCAGATTGGTCATCTCATCATAGCTCCGGACACCCTTGTGCAGCCAGGTAAACACCTGCTTTGCACGAAAGGCGGGTTGCCCCAGTTCCTTGAGGATAGCGCCGATCTCTTCAATTGTCAGAGATTTCAGATTTATCATAACTTTCTCCGCAGACGGCAGATAAAGAAACCGTCTGTGTCATATTCTCCCGGTACCAAAGTCAGCATACCGGTAGTATTTGGGGGAAACACTGCCGGCAGCGGCAGGTTTTCCAATGTAAATTCCGGATGACCTTTGAGAAAATCCTCTACTACGTCCTCATTCTCCCGCCGCAGCAGCGTGCAGGTGGAGTACAGCAGCACTCCGCCGGGCTTTACATGGCGGGCCTGATTGCTGAGAATCTCCTTTTGCAATGCAGGCAGCTCCTGCATGGTATCCGGGTCTTTATAACGGATGTCCGGCTTTTTACGGATGATGCCGTAGCCGGAGCAAGGCACATCTGCAATCACCGCATCCATAGCGTTTTCCCATTGGGGCTGAAATTCCGCTGCAGAACAGACCCGGGTGGTCAGATTGGAAATTCCAAGGCGCTGAGCACCCTTAAAGATAAGTTCTGTTTTGTGGGGATAAATGTCGCAGGAGACGATCTCTCCCGTGCCGCCCATTGCCATAGCCGCAGCAAAGCTTTTGCCGCCGGGGGCTGCGCAGCAGTCCAGTACTTTGGCGTTTTGGGGCAGCTGGGCGCACAGAACACTGAGCTTGGCAGCGGTATCCTGGACATAGAAAAGACCGTCACGGAACGCAGACATCTGCTCCAGATTGCCGGTAGAAGTAAGTACCAGGCAGTCGGGCATCCAGGGGTGTACCTGACAAACCACACCCTCTTCCGTCAGCCGTTCTGCTAACGCAGGGGTCGTGGTTTTTAACGTATTGACCTGCACCACAGTAGGAGGTGTTTCGTTATTGGCTCTGAGCATGGGTTCCAGCCGTTTGCTGCCCACATTCTCTTTTAAAAGATCGATCAGCTTTTGGGGGTGGCTGTACTTTTCCTCATAGCCCTTGGGCTGGCTCAAAGAATCCTTGCGGCGCACCGCATTGCGTAGCACCGCATTGGCAAGGCCGGAAGCATTTTTCTGCTTTCGGCAGTATTTTTTCGCTAAAGTCACGGACTCGTTTACCGCGGCAGACTCCGGAATCTTGTCCATCATATACAGCTGATAAAGGCCTAAATGGAGAATATCCCGCAGAGCAGGATGCAGATCCTTGAGCTTACCGGTGAGCAGCTGCTTTAAATAAAAGTCCAGTGTCAGTCGGTTCTGCAGCACACCGTAGCAAAGTCGGGTGGCCAGCGCCGCTTCCCGGCGGTCTAAATCGTCCTTTTGCAGTATCTCCTTAAGCACACCGTTGGACCAGCCGCCTTCCCGGCGGCAGGCAATGAGCACATTTAATGCGGTTTCTCTTGCGCCCACGGTTTAACCCTCCAAGGGATGGCCCCGGAAATAGTCCGGCGCGCTCATCCGTTTGCCGCCCTCTGCCTGCAAAATGCGGATCTCCACCGCGCCCTTGCCGCAGGCGATCTGCAGGCCGGTCTTGGTCAGGCCCAGTATGGTGCCGGGCTCTGCGCCCTCCACGCCGTCGATCACCACGGTGGAATGGATCTTAAAATTGGTGCCGCCGATCACCGCCGTAGCCACAGGCCAGGGGTGCAGACCCCGCACCTGGTTATGCACCTGGCAGGCGGTCTTGGTCCAATCGATGGGGCACATACTCTTATCCAGCATCGG
Organism: Faecousia sp.; assembly: GCA_045594845.1. Taxonomy (GTDB): domain Bacteria; phylum Bacillota; class Clostridia; order Oscillospirales; family Oscillospiraceae; genus Faecousia. The sequence goes on from JAZNZH010000076.1 coordinate 28,940, forward strand.
GGCAAAGGTAACATCTGCCTCGCACTGGCAATTGCGGCACACAGTGCCGTTTTTTACATTGTTCAGGGTCTCGAAAAGCAGGTCTGCGCCCAGTACCGCCAGGCGGTCCAGCAGCTCACCTGCGGTCTCATTTTCGCCGATGGGGGTCTTTCTGCAACCGATTACATCGCCGGCATCCATTTGCCGGACCATAAACTGGGCAGATACGCCGGTCTCGGGTTTGCCGTCCAGCACCGCCCACTGGTAGGGGGCAGAGCCCCGGTACTCCGGCAGCAAGCTTGCGTGGATATTGACGCAGCCCATAGGGGGAATATCCAGCACCCGCTGGGGCAGGATCCGGCCGTAGGCCACCACCGCGATCACATCCGGCTGCAAAGCCCGGAGCTCTTCCACTGTGGCATCCTCCCGGAAATTTTCCGGCTGGAACACAGGGATCTGGTTGGCGACGGCTACTTCCTTTACCGGGGAATATACCATTTTCATTCCCCGTCCCTTGGGACGGTCCGGCTGGGTATATGCGCCGACGATCTGCACTTTTTCTGCCAGTAATTTCTCAAGGCAGGTTGCCGCAATATCCGGCGTTCCCATAAATACCACCCGCATAGGTTTTCCTCCTGATCATTGATACAGTGCTTCCAGCTCTTCCTCTGTCAGCAGACGGTCCATCTGCTGGGTATACAAAATGCCGTCCAGATGATCCAGCTCGTGGCAGAAGCAACGGGCGGTCAGTTCCTCACCCTCGGCCTCAAACCAGTTGCCGTTGCGATCCTGGGCCCGGACCTTTGCGTACATAGGCCGCTTGACCCAGCCGTACTTGCCGGGGATGCTCAGGCAGCCCTCCGGGCCTTCCTGCTCACCGTCAGTCTCCACCAGGCTGGGGTTAATGAGTTCCAGCACTTCTTCTCCGGTATCCACCAGCACCACCCGGCGCAAAATGCCCACCTGGGGTGCTGCCAGACCTACGCCGCCGGACTCGGCCAGAGTCTCGCGCATATCGTCCAAAAGCTTATGGAGCTTTCCATCAAAGGCTACCACATCTCTGCACACTTTATGCAGAGCAGGCTCCTGATCTGTCAGGATCTTTCTCAGTCCCATATTTTTCTCCTTAATCCGTTCCGTTTACATCGATGTAGGCCGCCACGCCCCGGTTGTCCCGGTCGGTGGCAAACTGCCGCAGAAGATGCCCCAAAAGTGTTCTCAGAGCATTGGTCATATTGCAGCGCAGAGTCAGACGGTAACGATAGTGATAATTGATCTTCGGCACCGGACAGGGCGCAGGGCCAAGGGCGGTGCAGGTTTCTTCTTGAAATTGGGGTTGCTTCAGGCATCCCAGCAGGCTGTCCCGGAATTTCACGGCGCCGTGGAGGACCTTTGCCTCCTCAAGGCCGGAGAACGTGACCACCGCCACATCCCCGAAAGGCGGGCATTTCTGCACCCGGCGCATACCGATCTCCAGATCGTAAAAGCCGTCATAGTCCTGCTTTGCCGCCAGGCGGATCACCTGATGTTCCGGTACATAGGTCTGGATCATTGCCCGTCCGGGGGCATCGCCACGACCGGCGCGGCCTACCACCTGGGTCAGCATATTGAAGGTGGTCTCTGCGCCTCGGTAGCTATCGGTATACAGACTCAGATCCGCATCCAGCACGCCTACCAACGTCACATCCGGCAAATTCAGTCCTTTGGCCACCATCTGGGTGCCGATCAGCACCGGGATCTTCTGCTGAGAGAATTCAGAGAGGATCTTCTCGTGGGGATTAGCGGCACTGACCGTGTCCGCATCCATACGGGACACCGGAATATTACCGAACAGGGTTTGCAATTCATTTTGCACCTTTTGGGTGCCGGTGCCCACCGGCTTCAGCGGACCGCCGCAGTGGGGACACCGCTGGGGTGCCGGTTCAGAGTGGCCGCAGTGATGGCACATCAGGCGTCCGTTGGCACTATGGTAAGTCAGCCTTGCGCTGCAGCGGGGACATTCCGGTGCTTCCCGACAGTCCACGCACACCAGCGCCCGGGAATTACCCCGGCGGTTTAAAAACAGGATGGTCTGCTTACCGGCTTCGATGGTCTGCCCGATGGCATCCTGCAAAGCATAGCTTACAGACAGATCGTTGCCGTTCCGGAGATCTTCCCGCATATCCACGATCTCCACCTGGGGCAGGGATTTGCCGTTATAACGGTGGGTCAGGGTGTACAGGCTGAAACTCCCGGTTTTCGCCTGGTACATGGTCTCCACCGCAGGGGTGGCAGAACCGAACAGCACCAAAGCATTTTCTTTATAACCCCGCCACCGGGCGATCTGCCGGGCGTCATAGCGGGGAGAATTTTCCGATCGATAGGAATGTTCCTGCTCCTCATCGAGAATGATGAGCCCCAAATTGGGACAGGGAGCAAACACCGCAGAGCGGGTACCTACCACCACACTGGCCTCACCCTTACGGATGCGGTTCCACTGGTCGTAACGCTCCCCGGCAGGCAGGCTGCTGTGAAGCACCGCCACCTGATCTCCGAAATAGGCCGCCAAAAGTCCCAGCAGTTGGGGGGTCAGGGCAATTTCCGGCACTAAGAACATACCTTGTTTTCCCTGGGCTAAACAAGCTTGCAGGAGTTTGATGTACACAGAGGTCTTACCGGAACCGGTAACGCCGTACAGCAGCGCCACACCCGGCTCGCCATCATTCATTTGCCGGCAAATGCCATTATAGGCAGTTTCCTGCTCCGGACTCAGCACCAGCGGGCCCTCCACCTGAGCAGGTACGATCTCCCGGCACCGCAGTACCGGTTTTTTCTCCAAGCTTAGGTAGCCCAGCTCCGCCAGACGGCGGACGGTGGCAGGCTTTGCGCCGGTGTAATAGCAAAGCTCCTTAACAGACGCGCTGCCCACAGAGCAGATGGTCTCCAGCACTGCCTTTTGCATTGCTGCGGATTTGGGTCGGCCGGCAGCATAGGCCAGGGCCTCCGTATCCGGTACGCAAAGGGTGGCGATCAGCTCCACCTTGTCGTTGGTGCGCTGAAGCATATCCCGCTGGGCGGTGATCCACTTTTTCCGCAGAAGATAGTTGATGGCCTTATCAAAGGCCTCCGGCTCCAGCAGTTCCTGCATCACCGCCCCATCGGAACGGCCGCCGCAATCGGAAAGGAACTGCAGGATCTTTTGGGCATCTTTCTGCCGTAGAACAGTGTCCTGCCAGGAGCGATCCTCCGTCAGCGCGTAGGTATCCTTGGTACGAAACCAAAGACCTGCCGGGAGCATTGCATGGGCAGCGTCATAGAACGTGCAGAAATACCGCTGGCGCATAAAGGATGCCAGCTGCAGCATCGTCCGGGAAAGCACCGGGGTCTCGTCCAGTGCCTGGAGCACCGGCTTTAAGTCCTGCTGCCGGCCCTCCTCTATGCTGAGCACAATGCCCTCGCAGACCCGGTTACCTCGGCCGAAAGGTACGGCCACACGCATACCCGGCTGCAGGTGCATCTCCGGGGGAACAAAGTAAGAATAGGACTTGTCAATAGCAAAATTCGCCTTTGACACAGCAATTTTTGCAATCATAAAGTCCCTCCTTACCTAAGTTTTCTTTGTGCTTACTTGTATTCTTCCTTGACGGATGCGGTCAGCTTGCCCTCAGCCACCTCACGGATGGCGATGGTCACAGGCTTGTCAGCCAGGTCTTCCTGCAGGATTTCGGCTTCCTCAGCCACCTGTCTTGCTCTCTGAGCCACAACGTTTACCAGCAGGTAACGGCTCTCCATATTCTTCAGTAGATCTGCTACGGGGGGGTACAGCATAATTCATTCCTCCAAAATTACTCCGCCTGTCCGGCGATGATATTACAAAATTGTGCGGCACAGTCTTCCACTGTGTCATTTATGATCACATGATCGTATTGCTTGCTCTGTTCCATTTCCCAAGCGGCACGCTGCAGACGCATTTGCATCTGCTCCTCAGAGGTGTCGCCACGGCCGCGCAGCCGGCTCTCCAGTTCCTCCATAGAGGGAGGCGCAACAAATACCAGCGTGGCATCGGGACGGGCTTTGCGCACTGCGAAAGCGCCGTTGGGTTCAATGTCCAAAATTACATGGCCCCGGGTCAATTTCTCTTCCAGCTGACCCTTGGGGGTGCCGTAAAAGTTGTCCATATGGCCGTCATATTCCAAAAATTCGCCCTTTTGGATCATGTCCTGAAAGGTCTCTTTGGTAACAAAATAGTAGTCTACGCCGTCGGTCTCACCGGGACGGGGAGCGCGGGTAGTGGCGGAGACGGAGAACAGCAGATCGTCTCTGCCCTCCATCACTTTGCGCAGCACCGTGCTCTTTCCTACACCGGAAGCACCGGAAATCACAAACAGTTTTCCCATTATTCCGCCTCCATATCCTGCCAGCGGCGCTGAACCTCTTCGGCCTCCAGCGCAGACAGGATCACATGGTCGGTATCCATCAGGATCACCGATCTTGTTTTGTGGCCGTAGGATGCATCGATGAGCATACCCCGGTCCTTTGCCTCCTGCACCACCCGCTTAATGGGGGCGGAGTCGGGAGACAGCACCGCCAGCACACGGCCTGCAGCCAGCACGCTGCCAAATCCGATATTGATCAGTTTCATAGCATCCCTCTTATTCGATATTCTGCGTCTGCTCCCGGATCTTTTCCAGTTCAGCCTTGATATCCACAACCACCCGGGCCAGCTTCACATCGGTACACTTGGAGCCGATAGTATTGGCTTCCCGGTTCATCTCCTGCAGCAGAAAATCCAGCTTTCTGCCCACAGCACCGCCGCCGGAGAGCATCGTGTTCATCTGTTCCAGATGGCTGCGCAGGCGGACAGTCTCCTCGTCCACCGCTACCTTGTCCGCAAAGATGGCGGCCTCGGTCAGGATGCGGCTTTCGTCGATGGCGGTGTTGGCCAGCACCTCTTTGAGCTTGTTTTCCAGGCGGGTGCGGTAGTCCACCACGGTCTGGGCATTGCCGTCTTCCACGATACTCACCAATTCCAGAATGGTATTGCCGCGGGTGCGCAGGTCCTTATCAAGAGCTGCGCCCTCGGTTTGACGCATTGCGTCATAACCGGCCAGCGCATTATTTACCACCTGCAGAAGATCTGCCAGCAGCTGCTCCTCGTCCACCTCAGGCTTTTCCACGGTGAACACCTCCGGCAGACGGGATACGGTACTGACGCTGATATCGTCCTTGACGCCGTATTCGTCCACCATCTTATGCATAGCATCCAGGTAACCCTGGAGCACAGAGCCGTTCAGGCTGACCTGCACCTGGTCCTCACCCTCGGAGCGCAGGGTGATAAACACATCCACCTTACCACGGCTGATGGAATTCTTCACCGCCTGCTTTACCGCATCCTCGGCAAAGCTCAGCATCCGGGGCAGACGTACGGAACAATCCAAATAACGATTGTTTACGGAGCGAAGCTCTACCGTAAACTCCCGGCCGTTAATCGTTTCCACACTCCGGCCATAGCCGGTCATACTTTTGATCAATGTACTCGCCTCTTTCTTATTTTACCGTTGCGGTAACTTCGTCTGCAGACACCATTACCACATTCTGGAACTTGGCGCTGTTCATCGTCAGCTTAGGCTTGCGGATCACGCCTGTGCCCACAGAAGCATCCCGGTAATCCACGATCAAATTCATATCCTCCATGGCGATGCTCTCCAGCAGATCTGCAGGGCCTCGCAGGATTGCCTTAATGATCTGGGCATCCACCTCCACAGTCAGGTCGGTGGGAGGAATAATATCAAATTTCTGGAAGTACACCGTCTTCTGGGTCAGATCGCCGAAATCTACCGTAACATTCACTTCCTCGATACCGCTGCGGTTCACAAGACGGTCATCCTTGAGTACGATAGGGAAAGGCTCCAGAGTCTGCTTCATATCCAATGTAGACAGATCCAGCTTACCCACCATCAAAGTGTCACCCAGGGGTTCAATGGCCGCCTTGGGTCCGGATACCCGAATGGTGGTGTGATCCATTGTCACATTTGCTTCGGTCAGGCCGCCGCCTTCCGTCAGATCCAACTCCAGCTTCAGGTCCTTGAACATCTCGATACGCACCCGGACAGCAATCTTCTTGGAGCCCAGAATGGTAATGCCCTCGGCATCCGCAGGCTTGCCGGTTTTGTCGCAGAGCACCAGCTCATATTCGCCGATCACATCTTCCTCTTTACCAGTAAGGTCAATGGCACCGTCCAATTTCGCGTAGGCAATGTTCTTAATCACAGCGCTGGGGCCAACCACTGTAATGGTGGCAGACTCTTCCTTCGGGAAGATGTTGTCAGTGTCCGCAGAGAAGCTCTCCGGCACTTCGCCCACGATCTCCGCCTTAACGTCCAGTTCTTTGGTGATCTCGTCGTCTACCCGGAGGGAGATTCGCTCCGGCAACTGCTCTTCCACCAGGATTGCGCCGGGAATGTTCACCTTATAATCCAACTGATACTCACCGGCCTTGGTGACATTGGCAACACTTGCCTGCAGGGCAAGATCCTCGCTGCGGATGGCAGCCAGGGTGGAACGGTTGCCTTTCAGACGGACAGTAACATATTCGTCACATTCCATCACCAGAAGATTTCTCTCTTCCAAAACGGAATAGTACTGGAATTGGGTGGGGTCTACTTCGACCTTATAGGTACGGGCATACTCCGGATCCACCTCGGTGACCACATACACCCACAGACCCACAGCAACGGCCACGGACAGGAGGATGGAAAGAATTTTATTTTTCATTACTCTTTTCCTCCTTCTTGGGCTTAATCTTGTTGATCAGTTTTTGCACAGTGCCGGGCTCGTCGCTGGGCTCGGGGGGGCACAGTTCATTACGCAGCAGGCGTTCCAAAGTCTGGGGTGCCAGATGGCGCTTGAGTACGCCGTCCACTGCCACGCTGATCGCGCCGGTCTCCTCAGAGACCACCACCACCACAGCATCGGTCACTTCGCTCATACCCACCGCTGCGCGGTGACGGGTACCCAGGTCGCCGCTGAGGCGGTTGCTGTCGGAAAGGGGCAGCACGCAGCCTGCCGCAGCCACCCGGCCGTTGCAGATGATCATTGCTCCGTCGTGGAGAGCGGACTTGGGATAGAAAATATTGCGCAGGAGCTGCTGAGACACCTGACCGTCGATCATAGTACCGGTCTTAAAATGCTCTTCCATATGACTGTCCCGGGCGAACACGATCAGCGCGCCGGTCTTTTCCTTGCTCATGGCTTCGCAGGCCCGGACCGTATGGGAGATCACCGGGATCATCTCCTGCTCAGGCTTAGTGGTGTTTACCAGATTGCTGAGCTTGAATCTGCCCAGATGGTCCAGCATCCGCCGCAGTTCCGGCTGGAACAGGATCACCACTGCGATCAGTCCGATCTGCAGGATCTGGGTGAAGATATAATTCAAAATATGCATATTCAGCAGATTGGTGGCCCAGGTCAGCACCAGAATGCCCACCACCGCCTTGGCGATCCGGGAGGATGCCGTATTACGGAACAGAGGCAGCAATTTATAGACCAGAAATGCTACCAGAAAAATATCCAAAAAGTCTGACCATTTCATCAATGCGATCTGCTGGCCAATTGCTTCAAAAAAGCCCATATTCATTCCTCGCTTCCCGTGAATTTTAATGCCGAAAACAGGTGTTTCCGCCACCGCGGCATATTAAGCCTATTATCTATCCCATTATAACGGATTTTTACTTTCATAGCAATAGGAAGGAGGTAAATTTTTTATAAATTCCGGGTTATTTTCTCCATAGCCAGTAAGAATTTTCCGGTCTGCCCGAAACTCGCCTCCGGACCGTAGCTCAGACGCACCGTTCCCCTTTGCAAAGTACCCGCACTTTCGTGAGCCAAAGGCGCGCAATGCAGTCCCGCCCGCACTGCAATTCCTCGCTGAGCAAGGCTCTGAGCGACCTCCTCACAATCTCCTTGCGGCAGAAAAGAAAGGGTGCCGGACTGATGCTCCCCGGTGAACACCTGACAGCCCAACCGCCGCAGGCCTTGGGCGCAGTGGCGCACCTGCTGCTGTTGCCGATGCAGGTGCTTTTTCATATCCCGCTCCAACAGCCACTCCATCCCGGCGCAAAGGCCTGCGATCCCCGGTACATTGAGTGTGCCGGCCTCCAGCCGGTCCGGTAAAAAGTCAGGCATATCATAGCTGGCAGACAGACTTCCTGTGCCACCGTACAGTAAGGGTTTCGGATCTCTGCCGCAGATCAAAAGACCTGTTCCCTGGGGGCCAAGGAGGCCTTTATGCCCCGGCATCGCCACAAAATCTGCGCCCCAAAGCGTGGGTCTTACCGGCAAGATCCCGGCAGACTGGGCCGCATCCACTACAAACGGAACTTCATATCGGTGGCAAAGCGCCGCCATTTTCTCCACCGGCAAAATATACCCAAAAACGTTGGAAACGTGGGTAAATACCGCTGCTTTTGCCCCCATTTTTAAGGATTTTTCAAACTCTTCCAAAGTATCTTCCCAGTCGAAAAGCTTTCTGCCCGCCACCCGGATCTTCGCTCCAAGAGCATGTAACGGGCGCACCGCCGCGTTGTGCTCAAACCCGGAGATCACCACCGGATCTCCCGGCTCTATCAGAGTTCTGATAGCAATGTTAAGCCCCTGGGTACAGCTGCCGGTAAACGCCACCTGCTCCGGTTCACAGCCGAACAGCTCCCCAGCCCGCTCCCGGCAATCCAGCACCGTCCGGGCGGCGGTCATCGCCGCCGGATAGCCTCCCCGACCGGGATTGGCGCAGGTCCGCATCGCCCGCTCCATGGCCACGGACACACTCCGGGGCTTGCAGAAGGAAGTGGCGCCGTGATCCAGGTAGATCATAGGCTCATCTCCTCCCATCTCCCCTGAGTGCCGGAACAATAGACTTTGCGATACGGCAGTTTTTCCCCGCTCATCAGCACGATCACCCGGGAGATCTCCCTCACCGGAACACGCAGACTGTAGCCGCAGCCCTGCTCCTGCATCCACCTGGGCGTTCTTTGCAAAGAGCAGCCGATCCCTCTCTCCGACAACATTCTTTCCGCCCGCTGTGCCGGGGTCACGGAACGGAATGTGATGAGACACCATTTCATAAAAAACACCTCCCGGAACAGCCTATGTCCGGGAGGCAGATTTTGTTCTATTTTGTCTTAAAGTGCCAGATGAGATACCCGATCACAGCACCGGCCATATTCAGGATCAGATCATCGATATCGCAGCTTCCCAGGCCGGTAAAAAGCTGCAGCAGTTCCACCGCAATAATGCTCAGCATCACGCAAAGGAACAGTTTGAAAAATTTGCGCAGAGGGGTAAAGGTCTTAGGAAGCAAATACCCGAGGGGAATGAACATCACCACATTGCCCACCAGATTCACCCAGCTGTGCACCAGTAAATAGGGATCTTTAGAGCTTTTGATCAGGTTCAGATACAGCTTTACCGTGGCGATGGGACGCAGGTTGATCCGATCTGCCGTGGGACGGCTGAACTGGGGCATCACCCCGGGGCGGATCCGCTGACCCAGCAACAGCCACAGCATGGAAATGCCGTAGAGCACCAACAAAAATATCCAAAGCCCTCTGTTGCGTTTTTGGGATCTTTTCACAGTATCACTTATCCTCCAAAATACATACTGCGTGGCAGGACATACCGCTGCCGTCACCGGTAAAGCCCAGATGCTCCTCGGTAGTGGCTTTCACATTGACCCGGCTTTCCTGGATATTCAGCCGGTAGGCGATGTTGCGCTTCATCTGGGGAATATAGTCCTTGAGCTTGGGCTTCTGTGCGATCATGGTCACATCGATATTGCCCACCCGATAGCCGGCAGCGTCGATCTTTTCGCCTACGGCCGCAAGGAGTTCTGCAGAATCTGCGCCTTTATAGGCCATGTCCGTATCGGGAAAATACACGCCGATGTCCCCCAGGCCGGCTGCGCCCAAAAGGGCATCCATCACCGCGTGGAGCAGTACATCTGCATCGGAGTGCCCCAAAAGACCCTTTTCGTAGGGGATCTCCACACCGCCTAAAATCAGCGGTCTGCACTCCACCAATCTATGCACATCGTAACCGTGTCCGATTCTCATTTTTCTTCCTCCAGCAAAAGCCGCGCCACATGCAGATCGATAGGTGTGGTGATCTTGATGTTCTTCTCGTCACCCTCCACCAGTTTGACCTTAATACCCAATCTCTCCACGGCAGAACAGTCGTCGGTCACAAGAGCTTTTTCTCTTTCCGCCTTTAACAGTGCGCCTGCCAGCAGGTCCTTATCAAACACCTGGGGGGTCTGCACTGCCCGAAGCTTGCTGCGGTCGGGGGTAGAAACCGCCAGGCCGCCTTCGTAGACCTTGATGGTATCCTTCACGGGGACAGACGGTGCCGCCGCGCCATAGGAGTTGGCCGCGCGCACAGCGCGGTCAATGACCTCCAAAGACACCAGAGGTCTTGCGCCATCCTGCACTGCCACCAATTCGGTTTCGGCAGACAGGGCTGCCAGGCCGTTGCTGACAGAGACCTGACGGGTATCGCCGCCGGCCACCACAGTGCGCACCTTGCCGAAGCCCCGACAAAGCTCTCTGACCTGCTCCACCAGATCCGGGCGGGTCACCACCACGATCTCCCGGATCACATCGCTTTCTGTAAACTTGCGAAGAGTGCGGACCAGCACCGACTCTCCGTCCAGATCTGCCAGCATCTTATCGATACCGCCCATCCGGGAAGCCGTTCCTGCCGCCACGATCACTGCACCGCAGTATTTCAGCGGCAGCGCCTTTCGCAACAAATTGGTGATCTTCATAGTTACAGCTCCTTAATCAGCTTCTTAAAGTAGTTGCCCCGTTCCATAAAGTTCTTGAACTGGTCGAAGGCTGCGCAGGCGGGACTCATCAGCACGATGTCACCCTCCCGGGCGATTTCGGCAGCTTTATGGGTGGCGGCGGTAAAATCCGGACACATCCGAATCTCCGGATGACCGGGGCGATAGTCCGGGCAGTTGACGATGGCATCCCGGATCTTTTCGGCGGTAGTGCCGTTGAGCAGCAAGGTCTTTACGCTTTTGCACACCTGGGGTGCCATAGGCTCGAAGGGGATCTGCTTATCATAGCCGCCGGCAATCAAAATCACTTTCTGGGAAAAGCTTTGCAAGCCAGCCATTGTGCGGCTGGGAGAAGATGCGATGGAGTCGTTATAGTAACGCACGCCGTCCTTTTCCCGCACCAGCTCGATCCGGTGCTCCACGCCGCCGAAGGTATTGGCCACCCGGCGGATCACATCATCGTCTACCAAGCCCTCCACTGCCAAAATGGCAGCCATGTAGTTTTCCACATTATGCTCACCGGGAATGGCAATTTCTTTCTTGTCAAAAAGGGGCTTGCCGTCCCGCAGGATCATATCGCCCTCCAGGTAGGTGCCGTTTTTCTCCTTTGCGCTGTGGGAGAAATACCGGGTCGTTCCCGTATTTTTGAGGGGCGCAGTAATAGCATTATCTGCATTGACTACCAAAACATCCTCTTCGGTCTGGAACCGATAGATATTCTTCTTGGCCTCCACATATTCATCCATATCCTTATGAACATCCAGATGGTTGGGGGCAAGGTTGGTGATCACCGCAATATGGGGAGAGCGGGTCATATCCATCAGCTGGAAGGAGCTGAGCTCCACCACAGCGTAGTCATCCTTCTGCATTTGAGGACACAGGGGCAGCAGGGGTGTGCCGATATTGCCGCCCAGCCACACGGTTTTGCCCTGGGCTTTCAGCATTTCGGAGATCAGCGTAGTGGTGGTGGTCTTACCGTCGGAGCCGGTAACCGCGATCAGATTGCAGGGGCAGACCCGGAAGAACACTTCCATCTCGCTGATGATCTGCTTGCCGGCAGCTCTCAGCTTACAAAGCGCCGGATTCTCCGGATGCATACCGGGGGTGCGGAACACCAGCTCTGCGGTAATGCCCTCTAAATATTCATCCCCGGTCTGCAACCGACAGCCCGCTTTTTCCAGTGCAAGCACTTCGTTATCCAATTTTTCCCGGGGGGTCTTGTCACAACCCACCACCCGGCAGCCTGCCTCCAGCAAAAGCTTTACCAGGGGGCGGTTACTGACGCCCAGGCCCAGCACTGCCACTTCTTTTCCCGCCAGGGAAGAAAAATATGCATTGAATTTCGTTTCCATAGCGCTGCCTCTTCTCATAGTTTCTCTTTATAGTATATCCTGCCCAAAAAGAATTTGCAAGATATTTGACATTCCCTATGGCTTAGGGTACAATATTTCTGCAACCGGGTCGGACAGCCGCGGCCGGATTCCGAAAGGGTCCGGGTGAGGAAAGTCCGGGCTCCACAGGGCAAGGATAACGGGTAACGCCCGCCGGGGGTAACCCCAGGACAAGTGCAACAGAGATATACCGCGAAGCAGGTGTCTGACACCTGCCGCAAGGGTGAAAAGGTGGGGTAAGAGCCCACCCGGCCCATGGAGACATGGGTTGGGCACTTCGCAGAAACAATTTTTAGGCAGACAGCAAGAGGTTTTGGCATAGGTCAAATTTTGATAATCGCAGGAATACTCTATGTATTTCAAGATTTTCAAAATGAAGAACTGAGGCAAAATATCTGCTGTTCTGACAAAAATTCTTTCAAGAGGTGCCCCTAGTACGATGTAAACTCTATCCGGAGCAACACCGTGTGTGGGACATTAGGCTTGCCCGGCCGTCCCCAAGAGGTGGCTTGATCCCGCGAGTAATTGCGGGACTAGATAGATGGCTGTCAAGACAGAACCCGGCTTACAGACCCGGTTGCGCCCTAAAAAACAAAACCCTCTGAAAACAGAGGGTTTTTTCTTATTTTCTGCTGTCCGGAAAATACTCCTGCACAAAGTCCACCTGCTCCACCTGAAAGCTCCTGCCGTTGAGGTAGTCAAGGCTTCCGGCATCGGTGGTGAACCGGAAGGTCAGCTTATAAGAATACAGCGCCTGATAATTCCGGTCATATTTTTTATTGAGTTTTCCGTACTTGCCGTCACCCAGCAAGGGATGACCTGCGTGGGCGAATTGGGCGCGGATCTGGTGGGTCCGGCCAGTGATCAGCTCGCATTCCACCAAGGAAAGGCCGTTACGGCTGTGCAGCACCTGATAATTGGTCTGGCAGGTCTTGGCGCCGGGCTGGGGGGTGTCGGTGACGAACACCCGGTTCTTCTTAGCATCTTTGAAAAGGTAACCCTTTAAGCTGCCTTTCTGGGGCTTGGGCGCGCCTTCCACAATGGCTAAGTACCGCTTATCCATCTCCCGGTCTTTGATCTTCTGATTCATCACCCGCAGCGCTTCAGCCGTCTTTGCGGCGATAACGATGCCGCCGGTGTTCCGGTCGATCCGGTTGCACAGGGCAGGGGTAAAGGCATTCTCTCCCCGGGGATTCCACTCCCGCTTCTGATAGAGGTAAGCCTGGATATGGTCGATGAGTGTACGCCCGTATTCCGCGCCGTCGTGGGGATGCACCGCAAGACCCGGGCGCTTATCCACAAGCAGAATGTGATCGTCCTCATAGACAATGGAAAGCTTGGGGGTGGCCACGGTCAAAAAGGCGTTGTCCTCCCGGGGCTGGTCGAAAAACTCGTCATTGATATACATCTGCAGCAGGTCGCCCTCCTGCAGCCGGGTATCCCGCTCTGCCCGTCCACCGTTAAGCTTTATGCGCTTAATGCGGATATATTTCTGGGCAAGAGACGCCGGCAGCAACGGCACGGCTTTACTGAGAAACCGATCCAGCCGCTGGCCTGCATCGTTTTTTCCGATGGTAAATTCCTTCATAGATCACTCCGCAGCATTTTCTTCAAAATGTCTGTCCACCTGCTCGGTAAACTCCCGGGCGGCGTTGTAGCCCATCTTCTTCTGACGGTTGTTCATGGCGGCAACCTCCAAAATCACCGCCAGGTTACGGCCCGGGGTGATGGGAATGGTGATCATAGGAATATGCACGCCCAAAAGCTCAATATGGTGATCCTCCAGACCCAGCCGGTCATACTCCGCCTGATTATCCCAGGGGACGATGTTCACCACCAGATTGATCTCGTTTTCCTTCTTGACTGCGCCCATACCGAACAGCTTTGCCAGATTGTTAATGCCGATGCCGCGCAGCTCCACATAGTTGCGGATCAGTCGGGGCGCTGTACCCAGCAGACTGGAGCCGGAGATCTTGCGGATCTCCACAGCGTCGTCAGCAATCAGTCGGTGGCCGCGCTTAACCAGCTCCACAGCAGCTTCGCTTTTGCCCATACCGCTTTCGCCCAGCAGCAGCACGCCCTCGCCGTAGACCTCCATCAGCACGCCGTGACGGGTGATGGAAGGTGCAAGCTCTGCCTTCAGGTAAGCAATGATGGCAGAAACGATGGTAGAAGTCGCTTCCTTGCAGCGCAGGACCGTTACATCGTGGCGCTTTGCCATCTCCAGGCATTCCTCATCCACCGGCAAGTGCCGGGCGATCAACAATGCAGGGAAACGGTAAGAAAACAGTTTATCAAAAATCTCTGCCCGGTGACCCGGCATTAGAGTGCCCAAAAATCCCGCCTCGGCATTGCCCATCACCTGCAGACGGCTGGGCTCAAAATGGTCAAAGTAGCCTGCCAGCTGCAGACCGGGTCTTGCCACGTCCTCCACCGTCAGGCAAATTTGTTCATAATCAGAGGAAGCGTAGGCCACCTCAAGGGAGAATTCCTCCGCCAGTTTTGTCAGCGGAACACCGTGTGTATCGAGCATAGCGTTTCTCCTTTACCGTTTTTATGCACCTATTATATCGTTTGCCCCCTGCAATATCAACATTATTTTGAAAAAACTAAAATTTTTCCAAAAAAAGACTTGCATTTTGAAATAAACTTTGGTATCATACATAAGCGCCTGTTTTGAGGCGCTATTTCGTGAGCCATCATGAGGTTAGGAGGTGCAGTGTATGGCGAAGTGTGATTTCTGCGGTAAGGGCGTGACCTTCGGTATTAAGGTCTCTCACTCCCACAGACGTTCCAATCGTACCTGGAAGCCCAATGTGAAGCGCGTCAAGGCAGTCGTTAACGGTACTCCGTGCCATGTGTACGCTTGTACCAGATGCCTCCGTTCCAACAAGGTTGAGCGGGCAGTCTGATTTACCTGTAAAAGTGATAACGGCATTGCGTTTGCAATGCCGTTTTTGCTTTTTATATGCGATTTTCCCAGAACTGCCGGAATGCAGTAGGCAACGCCGTTTCTTCCTGAATTTGCTTTTCCGTCAGCCAGGTGTAGCCGGCTGACGCTTTTTCTACCTCCAGGTAGTAGCCCATCATCTGCCACTCAATATGGGTGAAGATATGGGACATTTCCTTTTGACGCAGAACCTCCCGCACCGGTACGCCGACGGCTTTCAGGGCTTGGGGTAATTCCAAAACCCCCGGTACATTGGGGAACTGCCACAACCCGGCCAGCAAGCCTTTCTCCGGCCGCTTTTCCAAAGCATACCGGTCTTCACACCGGAGAATGAATACTGTGTACTGCTCCCTGCGGCGCTGCCGTTTGGGGGCTTTTTTCGGTAGTTGTGCCGCTGTCCCCCGCCGGTAGCCCAAGCAAAATTCCTTGCAAGGACAGTTTCCGCAGTCCGGCACCCGGTTGGGTCCGCAGACCGTTGCTCCCAATTCCATCAAACCCTGCGTAAATGCCCCGGCCTCCTGGGGATACACGGCTGTCAGATTTTCTCTGACCTGTTTTGCAAAAGCGCCGTTGCCGATAGGCGTGTCGTCATCGGTGATGCGGGCTATGACCCGCAGCACATTACCATCCACCGCCGGTGTCTTTTCCCCAAAGGCAATGGAGAGAATTGCGCCGGCGGTATAAGGGCCCACACCCGGCAGCGCCAAAACCTCTTCATAGGTGCGGGGATAGCTGCCTCCGTGGTTTTCCATCACCGCGATGGCTGCCTTTTTCAGGTTGCGCACCCTGGTGTAATACCCCAGACCCTCCCATAGCTTATGAAGTAATTCATCGTCGGCATTTGCCAGATCTGCCACCGTGGGAAGGGCCTGCAAAAAGCGGGTGTAATAGCCTTTCACCGCCTCCACCCGAGTCTGCTGGAGCATGATCTCCGACAGGTGGATGTGGTAGGGATCCCGATCCTGTCGCCAGGGCAGATCCCGCTTATTCGCCTCATACCAGGGAAGCACCGCCCCCGGAAGCTTTTCATAAATATTCACAAAGGCGCACCTCCCTTTCGAAAACCGCCGCTGCAAAATGCAGCGGCGGTATGCTTTATACTCTTGCGTGACCCTGGGCGCAGATCACATCTACTACCTGATCCACACACTCCTGGCACAGCTCTTTACTGCCTGCCTCCACCATTACGCGGATCACAGGCTCAGTGCCGGACTCACGAACCAAAATACGGCCGGTGTCACCCAGGCGGTCTGCCACAGCCTGTACAGCAGCCTGCACGGCAGGATCGTTCTGTGCTTCCGGCTTGGACTTGACCCGGACATTCTTCAGAACCTGGGGATAAATGGTCAGGCCCTCGCCGAGCTGGCTCATTTTCTTCTTCTTTGCCAGCATAACTTCCATCATCTTGAGGCTGGTCAGGATGCCGTCGCCGGTGGTGGCGTACTTGGAGATGATGATGTGGCCGGACTGCTCACCGCCAACGCGGCAGTTGTTGTTGACCATATATTCGTAAACATACTTATCACCCACGGCGGTCTTTGCATAGTCGATGCCCTGCTCCTCCAGCGCCTTATACAGACCGAAGTTGCTCATAACCGTGGTGACCACAGTGTTGTTATCCAGCTGACCCTGTTCCTTCATATAGATACCCAGGGCATAGAGGATATGGTCGCCGGTGACCACATCGCCGTTTTCGTCCACGCACAGGCAGCGGTCGGCATCACCGTCGTAGGCAAAGCCCACATCCAGGCCGTTATCCACCACGAACTTCTGCAGTACCTCGATATGGGTAGAGCCGGCGTTGGTGTTGATATTGGTGCCGTTGGGCTCGGCGTTGATCACATAGGTCTTGGCGCCCAAAGCGTCAAAGACAGACTTTGCAATGTTCCAGGCAGAGCCGTTGGCGCAGTCCAGACCCACCTTCACGCCCTTGAAGGAGTACAGGCCCAGGCTGATCAGGTAACCGATGTAGCGGTTTCTGCCGGAAGCATAGTCCACAGTACGGCCGATGGCTTCCCGCTTGCCGAAGGGGATCTCCTCCCACTTCTCACCGAACAGCTCCAGATTGCCGTCGATATAGCTTTCCACCAGAGCGATGGTCTCTTCATCCATCTTCTCGCCGTGGCCGTTAAGAAGCTTAATGCCGTTGTCGTAGTAGGGGTTGTGGCTGGCGGAGATCATAACGCCGCAGTCAAACTCATCCACCCGGGTCACATAGGCCACAGAGGGGGTAGTGGTGACGTGGAGCAGGTATGCATCTGCACCGGAAGCGGTGACACCGGCAGCCAGGGTATACTCAAACATATAGCTGGAACGGCGGGTATCCTTACCGATAACGATTCTTGCAGGCTCTTCTGCGCCGGCGCGGCGCTTCAGTTCGCCGTAATACCAGCCCAGGAAACGGCCGATCTTATAAGCATGGTCTGCAGTCAGATTTACATTGGCTTCGCCGCGGAAGCCGTCGGTACCAAAATATTTACCCATAATGGTCTCCTCCTTACTTCTTTGCGACGATGACGCCGCCGGTCTTATAGATGCTGTTTTCCGGAACTACGCCCCGGACGCTGGACAGGGGATATACATTGGAATTTCTGCCGATAACTGTGCCGGGATTCAGCACACTGCCGCAGCCGATCTCCACAAAGTCACCCAACAGAGCGCCCACCTTCTTAATGCCGGTGGGGATCAGCTCAGCGCCATTCTTGATCACCACCAGAGTCTTGTCGGACTTCACGTTGGAGGTAATGGATCCGGCGCCCATATGGGACTTATAGCCCAAAATGCTGTCACCTACGTAATTGTAATGGGGCACCTGGACGCTGTCGAACAGAATCACATTCTTCAGCTCGGTGGAGTTGCCCACCACGCAGCCTTCACCCACCAACGCACTGCCCCGGATAAAGGCACAGTGGCGCACCTCGGTGTTGGCGCCGATGATGCAGGGGCCGCCCAGGTAAGCGGTAGGCGCTACCTTTGCGGTGTTGTGGACCCAAACGGTGGGAGCCACTTCTGTATACTCGTTCTTATCCAGCTTCTCGCCCAGGGAAAGGATCAGATCCTTAATGCCCTTGAGGGCCTCCCAAGGATAGGTGTAGCCACGGAGATAATCCGCCGCAACGGTATGTGTCAGGTCGTACAGTTCTGTAATTTTACACATAACAGACTCCTTTATAGTTGAAATCGACAAATTTTGTGTCGGGATTGGTACACTGATTATAACACAGCTTATTTGCGGGTGTCAACTCCCCTATTTTTGCCAGATCGCGGAAAGTGGTTTACTTTTTTCAAAAAAAATGATATAGTATCTTTATCTTTTAAAGGAGGTGACGGGATGAAAGGCTATGCCCGCCGTTTGTGGCAAAGTATTCGCCAGGGTGACTGGATTCTGCTGCTTTTGTGCCTTGTGGCTACCGCCTTCGGTTGTCTCGCCATCGCCAGTTCCACCAGCTATATGGGTTCTGCCCGATATATCATTATGCAGGTAGTGGCAGCGCTGGTGGGTGTGGTGTTTTACGCCCTTGCCTCCTCTGTAAATCTGGAATTTCTTTCCGAAAACCGCCGCTGGCTGGTGGTGGGCAATCTGTTCCTTTTGGCGCTGCTGATTCCTTTCGGCGAGACCATCAACGGTAACCGAAGCTGGATCAACGTTCCCCTGCTGCCCTTTAATATCCAGGTGGCTGAGATCTGTAAAATTTTCTTTATCGTGATCCTGGCCTCGGTGATGACCTCCAATCAGCGTAACATCTCCAGTCCCCGCTCCGTGCTCCATATGGGTTTTCATCTGCTTTTGGTGATGGGCGTGAATATGGTGCTGTCTAAGGACCTGGGCGTTTCCCTGATCTTTGCCCTTATCTTCGTAGGTATGGCCTGGGGCGGCGGTGTCAGCATTATCTGGTTTGGCGCAGCCATTGGTGCCATCGCCCTGATTGCCCCCTTTGTCTACAATTTCGTGCTGGGTGACTATCAGAAACTTCGTATCGAAGTCCTGTTTAACCCGGATCTGGACCCCTTGGGCATCGGCCCCAGATATCACACGGTGCAGTCTCTTAAATCCCTCACTGGCGGCGGTATGACCGGTCAGGGCCTGTTCAACGGTCACCGCACCCAGGCAAACGACACTCTGTTTGCCCGGCATACAGACTACATCTTCTCCTCCATCGGCGAAGAGATGGGCTTTGTGGGCTGTGTCTTTGTGCTGGTTCTCCTGTTTGCCATTGTGGCTCGCTGCATCTGGGTGGGTATGAGAAGCCCCGACTATATGCGCAAGCTGGTCTGCTTCGGCGCTGCATCCGCTATGATCTTCCAGATCGTGGTTAATGTGGGTATGTGTATGGGCGTAATGCCGGTTATCGGTCTGACCCTACCCTTTATCAGCTACGGCGGCTCTTCCCTGGTTACCACCTACCTGATGCTGGGTCTTGTGTCCGGTGTGTACGCCCGACCGCGACCTTCCAGCCACGAACGGTATATCCGGCCACCCTATATGTACCGTACTTTGCGATAACAAAAAGCTCCTTGGAAAACCAAGGAGCTTTTATTTTGCAATATCTTTGATGACCTCTCCGGCAATGATCAGTCCTGCCACCGCAGGTACAAAGGCGCAGGAGCCGGGAAGGGCGTTGCGTCCCTCAGGCAGTTCCTGCCAGATAGGGTCCTCTGCGGGAGGGGTGCAGTCGATAGGCTCTTCCTCAGAATAGACCACTTTCAAACTGTCGATCCCCCGTCTGCGGCATTCCTTACGCATAATCCGCGCCAAGGGACAAACGGATGTCTCATAAATATCCGCCACCCGGAAAGCAGTGGGATCCAGCTTATTGCCGGTACCCATGGAGCTGATGATGGGTACGCCTGCGTCCTTTGCCGCCCGGATCAGGGCCAGCTTGCCGGTGACGGTGTCGATGGCGTCCACCACATAATCATATTGAGAAAAATCGAATTCCCCGGCAGTCTCCGGCAGGTACATCATCTGTCGGGCGTCCACCTCGATAGCGGGATCGATGCTCCGTACCCGGTCTGCTGCCGCTTGCACTTTCGGCATACCAACCGTTTCGGTGGTAGCTAAGATCTGCCGGTTCCGGTTGGTGAGACTGACTGTATCGTGATCCACCAGCACTAAGCTGCCTACGCCGCTGCGGGCCAGGGCTTCCACCACATAGCCGCCTACGCCGCCCAATCCGAACACGGCCACCCGGGCATTTTTTAGTTTTTCCATACCCGCCTGCCCCAGCAGAAGTCGGGTGCGACTCAAGGGATCCACAGCGTTCCTCCTCTCGGTTTTTTTTATATCCTAACACGATTTACCCCCACTGTCAAATGCTTGACAGAACGGCATAGTTTTTATACAATAACCCTATAAATCTACGAAAGAGGATTTGCTATGAACGAGATTTTACGCAACCACGCACAGACCATCGTGGGTCAGGCCATTGCCGCAGTGCAGCCGGACGAGGCGGTCCGCAGAGCGCTGAGTGACGCCCAATTCCCCGGCAGAGTGCTGCTGGTAGCCACCGGCAAGGCCGGCTGGCAGATGGCCAAGGCCGCCTACGATGTACTGGGTGACCGAATCAGCGACGGCGTGGTGGTAACCAAATATGACCATGTAAAAGCCCCCATTGCCAACTTCCGCTGCTTCGAGGCCGGCCATCCCGTTCCCGATGAGAACTCCTTTATCGGCACGGCAGCAGCTTTGGAACTGGTATCCAACCTGACAGAGACAGACACCGTACTGTTCCTGCTGTCCGGCGGCGGCAGCGCGCTGTTTGAAAAGCCTCTGGTATCCGGTGACGAGCTGCAGGACGTTTCCAAGCAGCTGCTGGCCTGCGGCGCGGACATTGTGGAGATCAACACCATCCGCAAGCGCCTGTCTGCCGTAAAGGGCGGCCGCTTTGCTCAGCTTTGCGCTCCGGCTAAGGTGTTCTCCATTGTCCTGTCTGATATTCTGGGTGACCCCCTGGATATGATTGCCTCCGGTCCTGCCTGCCCCGACAGTACTACCTGCGCCCAGGCAATCGCCATTGCGAAAAAATATGACCTCAAGCTCTCCGAACAGGCTTGGGCGCTGCTGGAGCAGGAGACTCCCAAGGAGCTGCACAATGTGCAGACCCAGATTAACGGCTCTGTCCGGGAGCTGTGCGCCGCTACCGCCAAGGTCTGCATCCAGTTGGGTTATGAGCCTGTTATGCTCACCGATCAGCTTTGCTGTGTGGCCCGGGAGGCCGGTTCCTTCCTGGCTTCCATTCTCCGCACCCACGCCGGCAGCGGCAAGAACCTGGCATTTATTGCCGGCGGCGAAACCGTAGTCCACCTTGTGGGCAAGGGCCTGGGCGGCAGAAATCAGGAATTGGCATTGGCTGCCGCTATCGGCATTGACGGTGTCCCCGGCACTGCAGTATTCAGTGTAGGCAGTGACGGCACCGACGGCCCCACCGATGCCGCCGGCGGCTATGTGGACTGCGATACCGCAACCACCTTAAAGGAGCAAGGCATCAGCATTTTCGATGTGCTTCAGGACAACGACGCCTACCACGGCCTGCAAAAGTGCAACGGTCTGATCATCACCGGCCCCACCGGTACCAACGTCAATGACGTAGCCGTAGCGCTGCTGAAAGAAATCTAACAAAATCCGCCCTGCGAGACATCGCAGGGCGGTTCTTTTACATTGTAGACTTGTAGCTTGCAGGATTCTGATCCGTGTTGTATGTAGGATCGCCGGGGTTGACGCCTACCATCACCTGCATAATGTGGTAAGCCTCCTCCTGGAGCTTTTTGGTAGCTGCCACAGTGGTCAGGCTGTGATCCGGAAACAGGGGTTCACCCACATGCAGATCCACCCAGGGCTTTTTTGTAAACCACTTGGTAATGCCCTTACGGGGACGGAAAGAAAAGGCAAAGGGTACAACAGGCCGGTTATAACGCACCGCATACTGAAACGCGGATTTCTTAAAAGGACGGATGTCCGGATAGAAATACCACATTGCCGCCTCGGGGAAATAATGCACCCAGGTCTTGCTTTCCAGCACCTCTTCCATAGCGGCCTTAAACACCTTCATGGCCTTGATGCTGTCGGGAATGGGAATACCGCCCACCATACGAATCAGCGGTCCGTTAGGCCCTACCAGGTTGCCGGCCCAGGCCGGGAAATGGAAAGGCCTTGCATGCAGCGCCACGGTAAGGCAAAGGGTATCCCACTCAAAAACGTGGTTGGCAATGGTAATCGCGCCGTTTTCCAGTTCTTTTTTATGTTTTTTCAGGTTCTCCTTGCCGTAGATCCGCAGGCCGTGGGTGATCCGCAGCAGCCAGCTGATCACGCCGTTGTACAACACCCAGGTAACAGCCCGCTGAACCCGCCACCAAAACCCTTTCTGCAAGTAGGGATAGTTCTCATCCAGCACCACATCCCGCAGGTGCTTGACCACGATCATATGCTCATCGCAGCGCTCAGGATACACATAATCCAGATCGTGCCGGTAATACATAAATATCGCTCCTCTCTTGCGACATATTATAACACAGTCCGTCAGCATTGACAACCGCATTGTCTGTTTTTCCACCCCCAAGGCCACAAAACCGGAAAAAGGTATTGACTTTTTCGGGGAATGTGATAAAATAAATTCCGTTCCGTATGGAGGCTTAGCTCAGCTGGTTAGAGCGCCTGCTTCACACGCAGGAGGTCGATGGTTCGAGTCCATTAGTCTCCACCAAATGAAAACACCACCCAATTGGGTGGTGTTTTTTGTCGTATAGGGAAGAAAAGCCCGATGCAACCAATAGTTGCGGGAAATGAAAATCAGAATTTCTTGCGTATGACTCCAAAACTGTGCTATGATAGGCGTGAAAAGGAGGAAAGATATATGACTCTTGAAATCGCAAACCGGCTGTGTGCCTACCGCAAGCATCACGGTCTTTCTCAGGAAGAACTTGCCGACCGGATCGGCGTTTCCCGGCAGGCGGTATCCAAATGGGAACGGGCAGAAGCCTCTCCGGATACGGATAATCTGATTTTGTTATCGAAGGAATACGGCGTAACTTTGGACGACCTGCTATACAAAGACCCTGTTCCCCAACAAACGGAAGGAACTTCCCAAACCGAAAAGGCAAAAACCACCGTCTCCTTTAAAGACGGTATCCATGTGGACACACCTGACGAATCCGTCCATATCAATCTGCACGGCATTCATGTAGACGACGCCACAGACCACGTTCATATCGGCTGGGACGGTATTCACACTGCCCCCAAGCGACCCTATACCATTTATGTAGACGAAGACGGCACCCAGCATTTCTATGATGATGACGGAGATGAACTGGACGCTGAAGATCTGTGGGAAAAACCGGCAAAATGGTATGCGGTCTGGAAAAAACTCCCCTGGCCTATTTTGTGCGTCATCGGCTATCTGCTGCTGGGATTCTTTGTCAGTGGCGGCTGGGCCTGGGGCTGGCTGCTGTTCCTTACTGTACCGCTTTACTACTCTCTGGGCAAAGCCATCCTGCGCAAAAACCCCCGGCACTTTGCCTATCCGGTGTTGGTAAGTCTTGTATACCTGGCATTGGGCCTGATGTATAGCCTGTGGCATCCCTACTGGCTGCTGTTTTTGACAGTTCCTCTCTACTATTCCTTCTTCTCTCTGTTTAAGAAAAAATGAGCCAAGCCCCGGTTTTGCCGGGGCTTGTTTCTTTACTGCAGGTTTGGTATAATAGAGAAAAATATAGGAGGTGCAACCTATGAAAATTGCCATTGTCACCGGCGCAAGCTCCGGTATGGGTAAAGAATTTGTTTTGCAGCTGAGCAACTATATTTCCGTGGATGAGATTTGGGTGATAGCCCGCCGGATCGACGCCTTGGAAGCTTTAAAGGATGCCATCAGCACTCCGGTGCGCCCTGTCCCCTTGGATCTTTGCAAAGAGGAAAGTTTTTCCAGCTTTGCAGATCTGTTGCAGCAGGAAAAGCCCGACGTAAAGCTTTTGGTCAATGCCGCCGGTTTCGGTAAATTCGGTGATTTTACCCAGATCCCTCTGGAAGACGATCTGCGGATGATCGATCTGAACTGCAAGTCCCTGGTGGCAATGACCCGGATCACCCTGCCCTATATGGCGCCCGGCAGCCATATTCTGCAGCTGGATAGTCTTTCTGCGTTCCAGCCTGTGCCTTACATCACCACCTACGGCGCAACCAAGTCCTTTGTGCTCAGCTATACCCGGGCAGCCAACGCAGAGCTGAAAGGCACCGGCATCCGTATGATGGCTATGAATCCCGGCTGGGTTAAAACAGAGTTCTTTAACCACGCCTTCCAGACCAACGAGGGCGGCAAGGTGCAGTACTTCAACTACCTGTACGAGGCAAAGGACGTGGTTGCTACCGGCCTTAAGGACCTCTACAAGACAAAAAAAGAGTACAGTGTCCACGGTTTCCCCATTCGCAATCAGGTGCGGCTGGTAAAGCTGCTGCCCCACAACCTGGTAATGAAGATCTGGATGAATCAGCAGAAAAAGCCCAAGAACAATCAGGGTCTTACAAAATAAAAAATCCCCGGATGCTTTCGCATCCGGGGATTCATTTTACGGTTTAGACCATAGTCTCGGGGTTGAGCAGTCTTGCTACTTCTTCCTCAGACATGATCTTCTTGCTCTTGAGAATCTCGCGGACAGACTCACCGGTCTTAATAGCAGTCTTTGCGATGTCTGCGGATTCGGCATAGCCCAAGGTGGGGCAAATAGCGGTAATCACACCTACAGAGCCCTCTACCAGCTCACGGCAGCGCTCTTCGTTGGCGGTGATGCCCACCACACAGTTCTGGGTGAAGGTATCCACTGCGCCGGTAAAGGCAGTAATGGATTCAAACAGCTTATGGTACAGCACAGGCTCGGCATAGTTCAGCTCCAGCTGACCTGCTTCTGCAGCCATGGTGATACACACATCGTTGCCCATGATACAGAAGGCAGCCTGGCTCATAACTTCGGGAATAACAGGGTTGACCTTGCCGGGCATAATGGAAGAACCGTTCTGCATGGGAGGCAGGTTGATCTCCTCAAAGCCGCAACGGGGGCCGGAGGACATCAGACGCAGGTCATTGGCGATTTTGGAGCAGGAGATTGCACAGGTCTTCAGGGTAGCAGACACGAACGCAAAGGTGTCCAGGTTCTGAGTGCCGTCCACCAGATCGTCAGCCTTTCTCAGGGGCAGACCGGAGATCTCAGCCAGCTTGGGTGCCAGGGCATTGACATAGTCGGGGTTTGCGTTCAGCGCAGTACCAACCGCAGTGCCGCCCATATTGATGGATTCCATACCCTTCAGAGCCTTGGTGCAACGCTTGATATCACGGGTGATGGCTCTGCTGTAAGCGCCGAATTCTGCGCCCAGGCGGATGGGAACTGCGTCCTGCATCTGGGTACGGCCCATCTTGATAATATCGAAGAATTCCTTTTCCTTCTCCAGCAGTGCTTCGTTCAGCACCACCAGCTTCTCGATGGCCTCCTTCATCAACTTTGTGGTGGTCATCTTTGCAGCAGTGGGAATGACATCGTTGGTGGACTGTGCACGGTTAACGTGGTCATTGGGATGTACGATGGAGTAATCGCCCTTCTGGCCGCCCAGAATCTCAATGGCGCGGTTGGCAATCACTTCGTTGGCATTCATATTTGCGGTAGTACCTGCACCGCCCTGAATGGGGTCGCAGATAAACTGATCGTGGAACTTACCCTCCAGGATCTCGTCACAAGCCTGGCAGATAGCGTCCTTGATCTTGCCGTCCAGCTCGCCAACCTCGTAGTTGCAGATAGCGCAAGCCTTCTTGATTTCCGCCATGGAATTGATAAACTCTGTCTTCAGGCGCTGACCGGTGATCCGGAAATTCTCGCTGCCTCTGAGAGACTGCACGCCGTAATAAGCGTCGATGGGAACCTGCTTGGAACCGATGGAGTCTTTCTCTACACGATAATTCATACTGCTTTCATCCTTTCGATATAAAAGTACTCATTTGCACGTGCAAAATTATAACACATTTCGTAGCTTTGTCAAGGGTTTTTGCAACTTTTCCTGCAAAATGCAAGTACCCCCTCTGCAACTTGCATGCAGAGGGGGCGCTGTTCGTTTTAGCCGTCTTTTAATTCTTTGACTGTGTGCCCTTCTTCCACCGGAGTCTCGATATATTGCAAAAGCGCCACGGGGTCATCGGTGGTAATATACAGATCTGCGCAGTTCTTACGCACAAAATTCTTATCCATAGATGCCTGCATCATCCGGTTCAGTTCGCTGTAGTAGTCCCGGATGTTATACAGCGCAATGGGCTTATTATGCCGGCAAAGCTGCTTCAGAGTCAGGATCTCAAAAAACTCCTCAAAGGTACCAATGCCGCCGGGAACCACAATAAAGGCATCTGCATTATCTTCCATGATCTGCTTGCGCTGACGCATAGTGTCGGGCTGGATCATTTCGTTGCAGAAATCGCAGATCTCCTCCACATTCTCCTCGTCGAAGAACTTGGGGATCACGCCCACAATATAGCCGCCGCCATCCCGGACGCCTCTGGCAGCCGCGCCCATCAGGCCATTGCCGCCGCCGCCGAATACCAGACTGTGACCTCTTTTAGCCATCTCCCGGCCCAGGGCTTCTACTTTTTCAATATATTCCGGATCAATGGTGGGCGAAGCCGCACCGTAAACACAAATTCTCATAAATATTGCCTCCTTTATTCTTTCCACTTCGCCAGCAGATCCCGGATTTGGGATGTCAGCTTTGCATTATCTTTATTGGTCTTTCCTCTGCGGGTCTTTACCATGGCCAGCAGTTTTTCCGCCTCTGCCACCAGCTCCCGGAATATCTGCTCTGCGCGGCTGCCGACCTGATGGGTCTTCACCCGATCCACCGGTTTTCCTTCGGTATATACCGTCATCACACCGGTAAGTAAATCGTACTGCGTACCGCTGTATGGCGCTTCTGCCCGGTAGCCTTTTTGACTCAAAAGATCCTTAAAATCCTCCACTGCCTGGTGGTCGCCGTGATTAACAAAAACTGTTTCGGGTTTTTCCGCAAAGCTCTCCAGCCAACGCAACAGACCTGCCTGGTCTGCGTGGCCGCTGGTTCCCCGCAGAGTGCCAATGTGGGCATTGACAGAGATCTCTTCTCCAAACAGCGTTACCTGCTTTTCTCCGTCCTGCAGACGTCTGCCCAAGGATCCCTCTGCCTGGTATCCCACAAACAGCACCACCGCATTGGATTTCCAAAGATTATGCTTCAGGTGATGACGGATCCGGCCGGCTTCGCACATACCGCTGGCGGAAATAATCACCTTGGGAGCTGGATCCATATTGATCTGCTTGGATTCCTCAGAAGTAACACTCATCCGGATACCTTCAAACCACAAAGGGTTAATACCGGCATTTACCAGAGCCAGTGTTTCCTCGTCCAGACATTCATGGCTGCACTGCATAAAAATCGCAGTCGCTTCCGTTGCCAGAGGACTATCCACATAAACCGGAAAGTCCTCGTGTCCTTTGACCAGTCCTCTTTGCTTGATTTCCCGGATAGCATACAGCATTTCCTGGGTGCGGCCCACCGCAAAGGACGGGATCACCACATTGCCGCCCTGATCCAACGCCATTTGGATATAGCCTGCCAGTTCAGCCACCACGTCTCCGCGGCTCATCTGGTGGAGCCGGTTACCGTAGGTGGATTCCAACACCAGATAATCCGTTTGGGCAACGGTTTGGGGATCTTTGATAATTCGCTGATTAGTATTGCCCACGTCACCGCTGAAGACGATCTTTTTAGTGGTATCCTGCTCTGTCATCCACAATTCTATACAGCCGGAACCCAGTAAATGACCAATATCCGTAAACCGCAGTTCCATGCCGTCACCGCAGCGAATACGTTCGCCATAACGGCAGCGGCGGAATCGGGAGAGGATATTCCGGGCATCCTCGGTGGTATACACCGGTTCCACAGGTGAAAGTCCCGCCCGTTCTGCCTTCCGGGAACGCCATTTGGCCTCCGACTCCTGGATGTGCGCGCTGTCCATCAGCATTATGGCACAAAGATCGCTGGTACCTTCCGTGGCATACACCGATCCCTGGAAACCATCCCGGGAAAGTTTAGGGAGCATGCCGGAGTGATCAATATGGGCGTGGGTCAGAAAAACTGCCTCGATGCAGTTTGCAGGCACCGGTATAGACATATTCTGAAACACATCCCTGCCCTGCTCCATACCGCAGTCTACCAGATAGTATTTCCCGTTGACCTCCAAAAGTGTGCAGCTTCCGGTTACTTCGTGGGTAGCGCCGATAAATTGGATTCGCATATAGACCACCTCTTTTTTTCATCATACCATATCCGTCGCTGCCGAACAAGTGTCTTTACGGAAAATTTACATTCTGCCGCCCTATCAGTAATATGCGTTCCCGACACAAATATGACAAAAGAAAAAAGGCGTACCTTTCGGTACGCCTTTTTTATAACGCTTATTAGATCAGCTCGATGACTGCCATCTCAGCAGCATCGCCGCGGCGAGCACCGATGCGGGTCACACGAGTGTAACCGCCGTTGCGCTCAGCGTACTTGGGAGCGATCTCCTTGAACAGCTTTGCCACCACAGCTTCCTTGGTGATGTATGCCATAGCTCTGCGGTAAGCGGCCAGGTCGCCCTTCTTACCCAGAGTGATCATCTTCTCAACCACAGGCTGCACTTCCTTAGCGCGGTAGAAGGTGGTCTCCATCTTGCCGTTCTCCAGCAGATCAGTTACCTGCTGACGCAGCATCGCTTTTCTCTGGGCAGTAGTCTTGCCCAGCTTACGAGTACCGAACATGAACGTTTCCTCCTTTTAGTTGTTGCTGCCAGAATCCTCGCTGGCCAGGCTTAAGCCCATCATTTCCAGCTTCTTCTGGACCTCATCCAGGGACTTCTTACCCATATTACGCACTTTCATCATATCCTCACCGGTCTTGCAGATCAGATCTGCAACGGTGTTGATCTGAGCGCGCTTCAGGCAGTTGAAGCTCCGTACAGACAGATCCAGCTCGTCGATGGTCATTGCCAGCTTTGCATCAGGACGGTCTGCAGACTTCTCCACAACAGTGGAGCTGCCGCCTGCCACATCAGACAGGTTGGTGAAGACAGTCAGATGGTCGCTGAGGATCTTTGCACCCAAGGAAACAGCGTCCTTGGCAGAGATGGTGGAATCTGTCCAGACCTCAAGGGTCAGCTTGTCAAAGTCGGTCTTGTCGCCGACACGGGTGGGCTCCACGGAATAATTCACCTTGTTAACAGGGGAATAAATGGAGTCAATGGGGATCACACCGATCACGGTCTGCTCGTTCTTATTCTGGTCAGCGGGAACATAACCGCGGCCCTGAGAAAGAGTGATCTCCATATTGAAAGTAGCGCCTTCGCCCAGAGTGCAGATGTGCAGCTCGGGGTTCAGAATCTCAACCTCGCCATCAGCCTTAATGTCAGCAGCGGTCACTTCGCAGGGACCCACAGCGTCGATATAGACAGTCTTAATATCCTGGCAGTGCAGCTTCACCAGCAGACGCTTCACATTCAGAACGATCTCGGTGACATCCTCAGTCACACCGGGGATGGTGGAGAACTCGTGCTGGATGCCGGCGATCTTAACGGAAGTTGCGGCATAGCCGGGGAGGCTGGAAAGCAGAATTCTACGCAGGGAGTTGCCCAGCGTCATTCCATAGCCACGCTCCAGGGGCTCAACAACATACTTGCCGTATGCCTGGCCACCTTCGTCATCAAAACAAGTGATGCGGGGCTTTTCAATTTCAACCATATGATAACCCTCCTTTTTGAAGTGTGGGGTGTAGAATGCACCCCATTTCAGTAGTCAAACGAATGCAACAGGGGGTCTATTACTTGGAGTACAACTCGACGATCAGGTTGACAGCGATGTCGAAGTCGATATCCGCCTTGGTGGGCATAGCAACGACCTTGCCGGTCAGAGTGGTCTTGTCGCAATCCAGCCACTTGGGAGCAGCAACGAATGCGTCAGCTTCCTTCAGAGCCTTGTAGAAGTTGTTGGAAGCGCTCTTCTCGCAAACAGCAACCACATCGCCGACCTTAACCAGGTAGCTGGGGATGTTCACGCGGGTGCCGTTAACGGTGAAATGACCGTGGTTCACCAGCTGACGAGCCTGACGGCGGGAATTGGCGAAGCCCAGACGGTAAACAACGTTATCCAGTCTGCTCTCAACCAGAGTCAGCAGGTTCTCGCCGGTGTTACCGTTCATACGAGCTGCCTTCTCATAGTAGTTGTGGAACTGCTTCTCCTGAATGCCATAGACAAACTTGACCTTCTGCTTCTCGGTCAGCTGAGTAGCGTACTCAGACTTCTTTGCTCTTCTCTGGCCGCCGGGGTTCTTGTTGGAAGTCTTGTTGTAACCCATTGCGGCAGGAGAAACGCCCAGAGTTCTGCAACGCTTCAGTACAGGCTGCATATTCTTAGCCATAGTTCAATATCCTCCTATTCCGAAATCAGACTCTACGTCTCTTGGGGGGACGGCAGCCATTGTGAGGAATGGGGGTGACGTCCTTGATCATAACAACTTCCAGGCCTGCGGTCTGCAGAGCACGGATAGCAGCTTCACGTCCCTGACCGGGGCCCTTAACATAGACCTCGACAGACTTCAGGCCGCAACCGTCGATAGCAGCCTTGGCAGCAGTCTCAGCAGCAGTCTGTGCTGCAAAGGGAGTGGACTTACGGGATCCACGGAAACCCAGACCGCCGGAAGATGCCCAGCTCAGGGCATTGCCGTTCAGGTCAGTGATGGTGACCATGGTGTTGTTGAAAGAGGAACGGATATGTGCCGCGCCCTTTTCAACTACCTTGCGCTCTCTGCGGCGCTTAACAACCTTCTTAGTAGCCTTAGCCATTGTACATATCCCTCCTTACTTCTTCTTGTTGGCGATGGTCTTCTTGGGACCCTTACGGGTACGAGCGTTGGTCTTGGTTCTCTGTCCATGAACGGGCAGGCCACGACGATGACGCAGACCACGGTAGCAGCCGATTTCGTTCAGCCGCTTGATGTTCATAGCCACCTCACGACGCAGATCGCCTTCGATGGTGTAGTCACCCTCGATGACTTCACGCAGCTTGGCTTCCTGCTCTTCAGTCAGGTCCTTAACGCGGGTATCGGGATTGATACCGGTCTTCTCCAGCACCTTAGCTGCACGTGCAGGTCCGATGCCGTAGATATAAGTCAGCGCAACTTCGATCCGCTTGTCGCGGGGAAGGTCAATACCAGAAATACGTGCCATATTCTTTCAGCACCTCCTATTAGCCTTGTCTCTGCTTGTGTTTGGGGTTTTCGCAAATTACCATTACGCGACCCTTGCGCTTGATGATCTTACACTTTTCGCACATGGGTTTAACGGACGGTCTTACCTTCATACTGTTTAACCTCCATATGAGAACTTGTCTCTATTGAATTACTTACTTCTCCAGGTGATCCGGCCTCTGGTCAGATCATAGGGAGACATTTGAACGGTTACCTTGTCACCGGGCAAGATCTTAATAAAGTTCATTCTGAGCTTGCCGGAAATAGTTGCCAGAATCGTATGACCATTGCCGATATCCACCTTGAACATGGCGTTGGGCAGGTTGTCAGTAACGATTCCCTCAATTTCGATTACGTCGTCTTTTGCCAAGTTAGAAACCTCCTAGGTCATTACTTTGCATCTCTCGGCTGAGAAAAGCCAAGTCCCTTCGTAATTCGCTGTTGAGAACCTTGTCACCGGTTCGAATCTTGCCGGCAACTCTGGTCTCAGGACGAAGGACCTTTTGTACGTGCTTACGCTTTTTACGCTTAAACTTGTCCAGAGTGCGGTCT
>JAZNZH010000077.1:0-41832 GCA_045594845.1 Faecousia sp.
GCAAACCTCCCGTTTACAATACAATCTCCAAGGTGTTGTTCTTCTTCAAACAGCATTCTCCAAAAAAATAAATTCGGCTTTCACCGTATGCCCATTTTATCACAGAACTGCAGAGATTACAATACGCCGTAAAAATACCTCCCAGGATTGCTCCCGGGAGGTGTCTCAGTTAAGTGGCTTATTCGATTTCCAGGCGTCTGCCTTCCGGCAGGCGCTGTTCCAGCTTGGGCAGAGTCAGGCGAAGAACGCCGTCTACATACTTAGCCTTGATCTTGTCGGCATCCACGCCGGAGATGTCAAAGCTTCTCTGGTAGGAACCGTAGGAACGCTCCATGCGGATCACTTTGTCCTTCTTGTTCTTTTCCTCGACCTTGGATTTGCGCTCAGCGCGGACGATCAGAGTGTCGTTCTGGATGTCCAGAGTGATATCCTTCTTCTCAAAGCCGGGCAGGTCGGCCTCCAGCAGATAGTGGTCGCCCTCGTCCGTTACATCGGTGCGGAACTGAGCGAAGGCAGGCGTGTCAAAGAAGCTGCCGAAAGGTCTTCCGAAAAAGGCTTTTTCGAATTCTTCCATTTCCCGCCAGGGGTTAAAAGTGGTCATATCCTGATTTCTTCTGGTAAGTCCAAACATAGTAATACCTCCATTGTTACAATGATATTATATGCCGACTTGTGTAGGTCATACGGCAAGGTCGGCACTTGCCGAGCATAGTACGCGTTTTTGCTGATCAGCTTATTCTTGCTTACTGTCTGTATTATAAGCCTTTGGACACCCGAATGTGTGACGAAAATGTAAATTTTAGCACTCTCACGATGAGAGTGCTAAAATTGCATAATTGCCGTTTTTGTTGTCACCTATATTACCCACACCTGGGGTGGTAACGCACAATGCGCTAAGAAACCAAAAATGTAGGCAGGAAAATAATTAATATAGTTATATGACTTAAGCGCGGGCTTCGATTGGAGTCTGTGCTTTTTTATGGGAAGGGCTAAATGGACGTTTTATTGGACTAATAACTTGATATGATACTCTCACAAACAAAAAGGAGGAAGACGAAGTGAAGTTTCCGATAGGTTTTGCATTTAATGATGAGTCCAAGAAGGAAGAGATGGCGCCATTAAGCAGATAGCAAAATTGGACCGTCACTATTTTGTAATTCGAGATGCGAAAGATATTGATTCTTATAATGCGCTTAATGTGCTCCACTCGACTCGATGTTTGTTTTCCTCTTCTGGCGATTTTTCCATTGTTGAAAAAATTCTAGAACTTGAGCCGACTATTTTTGAGAAACCTACGGTATCATTGTCGTGGAATGGAAAAGTGTTCTATCCTAAACAATAGTAGAAGCCCCGAAAACGAGAAGTTTTCGGGGCTATTAACATAAAGAAAGGAGGCGTG
The DNA here is from genome assembly GCA_045594845.1 of Faecousia sp. Lineage (GTDB taxonomy): Bacteria > Bacillota > Clostridia > Oscillospirales > Oscillospiraceae > Faecousia. The sequence continues at coordinate 1,400 of JAZNZH010000077.1, forward strand.
ACCTCTTGAACGCGTATGAACGTGATTCAAGAGGTCAGAATGAAAGTAATGGGTAAAAAAGCATACTAGACGGACGCAACGGGCTAGACGGACGTAGCGGACGAAAAAATGAGAAGGAATTCTAGACCTGTTATGAGGTCGTAACGAATTCATAACGAATTAATTCGTTACGAAAGTGCTTCGCAGTTGGCTGTGGCTATTTCGGGGCAGGTTTGGGGAATGACGGTTTTTGAGGTGAAAATATGGTTTTATAAACAAAAAAGTTCCGGAAACGGCGAGTTTCCGGAACTAAGTTTGGTGGAGATAAGCGGGATCGAACCGCTGACCTCTTGAATGCCATTCAAGCGCTCTCCCAGCTGAGCTATACCCCCATATTGTGTCCGCGATTGCAGACAGCTTTTGCATTATAGCAATCCGGGGGCAATTTGTCAAGGGGATTTGGCAAAAAACTGTGCAAACGTTCAAAAATAGGGTGGTTGCGAACGTGGTCAAACGGTGTTATAATCAAACAAAAAGGAGGCGACGTTATGAACAGACAAGAATTAGCAGCGCAATACTTTATGGAGGGCTACAACTGCGCTCAGGCAGTGATTATGTCTTACGCGGATACATTAAATCTGGATCCCAAATTCTGTGCCAAGCTCAGTTCCTCGTTCGGCGGCGGCATGGGCCGGATGCGGGAGGTGTGCGGCGCAGTCAGCGGTATGCTGATGGCAGCCGGCTTGCTCTACGGCTACGACGGCCCGGAAGAGGGCGAGGTGAAGAAGAACCACTATGCCTGCGTGCAGGCGTTGGCAGAGGAATTCCGCAACTCCAACGGCAGCATTATCTGCCGGGAAATCCTGAAAAATCCCCCTTCTGATCCCAATCCCACACCCAGAACACAGAGCTTTTATGAGCAGCGTCCCTGCGCCCGGATGGTGATGGAGGCAGTTCGTATTTTAGATGATTATATTACAAAAAACCCGGTCAAATGACCGGGTTTTATTATTTGAGCAACAGACCCAAAAGATTCAGGTCGGTGAAGGCAGGGGAGGTGTATGCCCCATCCAAGAGAGCTTCCACGTTGTCGGGGTCGTTTTCAATCTCTTTGGAGAAAAGTTGCGCAGTGCGAAGAAAATTTCCACCCAAAAGCTGCACCAGCAAGCATCCGCTGACCATCAGTTTTGCGCGGCAGACCAGGTCGTAATCCGACACAGCCTGGAGCCAGTAGCGCATTATAAAGTACCTTGCCAGCAGACGGAACTGATCGTTCCACTGATCGCCCTCAGGCGCATTAAGCTGCTCCGTCCATTGGGGAGTCAGGATCTCAAGTGTCTTGAAAAAGTCGATAAAACCGGTTAAATCACCGCTTTTAGCAAACTCTTTTGCCTGCTTCAAATTTGCGGCAAAGTCAGGATTGTGTGCTTCACCGCCGTCGATCTCGTCCTGCACCTCATAGGCGTAAAGGAGCAGTATTGCCAGTGCTTCAGGGACGGAAAATGCCGGGTCATCCAAAAGCTGTAAAGCAGCAGCGCGGCTGCGCAGCAGAGTTGTCATCAGGTCACCGTCGTATTCCGGTGTTTGCTCCCCAGCAGTGTTTTCTGCACATATATCCTGCAACTTGGCAGAGAGAATAAACTTTGCCGCTTCCGGGCAGGAAAGCTCCAAACCCAATTCTGCAAAATCACCGTAATGGTGGCGCAGCCGGGGGAAATCTCGGCAGGTCTTGCATAAAGCATCGTGACCCAGTTCCGCCTGAATCCGGCAAAGTCCGTCACTGCGCCACATAGGGCAGCGGCCGGCTTCAATCTCCATATAAGTGCCCTGAGGGCCGTCCTTCAGCACCTGGCGGAGCCGGTCTCCCAAGGCGCCGGGTAATGCACGATACCGCTGTGCTGCCTCCTGATCTACATCTACAGCCCATTCCTTACAGCAGCTGTCTGGGCAGTTGGATGCGATACAGCGGAACTTTTTATAATATTCCGGATAAAGAATCTTCATATTAACCCTCAAATCAGCAAATGGGAAAGCCGTGGCTTTCCCATTTGTGTTTATTCTTCCTCAGGCTGAATGGCATACAGTGCGGAAACAGCCTCCTGCAGGGCGTCCCGGGCGGACTGGATGGAGGCCTGATAAGCGGCCAGCTGGGCAGAAAATTGCTCTGCGGCGTTTGCAAGGCTGTTGGAGGCGCCTTCTGCCTTAACAGTGGCGTCTGCCAGTGCAGCATTGGCCTTGGAGTAGATGTTATCGGCTTTCTTTAAAGCTATACGCTCAGCCTTTTCGGCACGGCGGTATGCTTCCAGCTCATCGTTTGCCAGTTCTGCGGCCTTAGCATTTTTATTCAGAGCAACCTCCAACTCGGCGCAGCGGGCGTTAATTTCCTCCAGCTGCTTTAGCAGCTCGGTATTGCCGGGGTTATCTTTGTAGGATTGGAGCTGGCTGTTCAGCAGGTTCACCTGGGTGGCGTGCTGCTGATTGAGCATATCGATATAGTATACAACATCCTGGCGGTGAAAACCCCGGAATGCGGTACGGAATGTCTTTTTCTCCATAATCAATAATCCTCCTTATTTTGCGTCCGGCAGGCGGCTGCGGCGGCGCCGACGCTGTTGCGAGGGACGGCGCTCTTCAGGATCCGCTTTTTCAGCCCGACGGGCATAGGCCTCGGCGGCCTCGGATGTGGCTTCGTAGGTCAGTCTGCTGACTCGATAGGTGCCGTCCTGCTGCTGGGAGAGTCGGATACGCACCAGAAACTGTCCGTGCTCAGGACAGGTGGGCAGGTCCATATGCCGGTGGCCGGGCTGGGTGAACCAGCGGGTGACCTTCATCTGCTTACCGCAGACAGGGCAGAGATTTTCCGGACCGGACATAGCAGCCATTGCTGCCTGCTTGTTAGGGTAATCGTAAAACACCTTGCGGCTGATACAGCCGGGCAATTCTGCACCGTGGAAGCCGTTAACATGGCTTTTCAGAGCGCTTTCATATTCTTCAATACCTTTCTTTAAATCCAGCTTTGCGCAGATCAACGCGGTGTGGTAGGCATCGCCCAGGGCGTCGTGAGCAGGGCGGGAGGCTTCAATGCCGAAGGCCTCCATAGCGGTTTTCAATGCTTTTTGATTGGAAGAGCCGTCAGTCTGGGCGTTGAAGATCATCTGGGCGTTGTACCAACGGCCTACCCAATCTTCGCTGATGCCGTAGAGACGGAGATTCTCACGCAAAATAGTAATGTCATCAAAACCCCAGGTCAGGAAGATGGCGTCTTTGCCGCACCAATTCCGGAATCGGTCCATAACCTCTACCATAGGACGACCCTGTTCGTGGAGCTGAGATTCCCGGATGCCGGTAAGCTTACTGACCCGACGGTTCAGCCGGCGGTAATATTTGGGTTGGATAAGGGCCTGGAATTCATCGGCCACGGTCTGACCAGTGATGCGCACGGCGCCGATCTGGATGATCTCGCCCCGGATCTGCACAGGCAGCACCTTCCGGGAGGAGGGGGAGCCGGGCCAGGGCTGATTCCATTCCATATCCAGCACAATGTAGTTCATGTCGACAACCTCGTTTGTAATACTACCCTATATAATAGCATACGACAACGTATTCTGTAAATATAAATTATTCGAAAAAGTGGGAAAATCCAGTATTGACAGTTTGTTCTTGACAGCTATTTTGCCGGGAGTTAAAATATTAGTATGAGAAAATACGGGAAGGAATGGGATGTTATGGTGCATAAGATCTTTGCCTACGATCCGTCTATGCGGCAGTTTGAAGCGGATTTTGATCTGCGAGCCCAGCGGTATGCTCAGAAGAAGCAGCAGCTTTTGAAGCCGGGGCAGACCCTTGCGGATTTTGCCAACGGCCATATCTATTTTGGCTTCCATAAGACCCCCGATGGCTGGTACTACCGGGAGTGGGCGCCCAATGCGGAAAAAATGTACCTCACCGGCGATTTCTGCAGCTGGGACCGCCATGCTTTTCCTATGGAGAAAAAGGAAAACGGTGTATTTGAACTGTTCATTCCCGGCGCAGATACCCTGAAGGACGGTATGACCGTTGTAGCAGTGGTAGTCAGTGGCGGCAAAGAGCTGGATCGTATTCCCCTGTATGCCAAGCGAGTGGTGCAAAATCCCAACGATAACAGCTGGGATGCAGTGATCTATGATCCTGCAGAGCCTTTCCGCTGGACGGACGATGGCTTTGTCCCCAAGAAAGATCTGCTGATCTACGAGTGCCATATCGGTATGGCCCAGGAGGAGGGAAAGGTAGGTTCTTACGAGGAATTCCGTAAGAATGTCCTGCCCCGGATCAAAAAGTTGGGCTATAACACTATTCAGATTATGGCCGTGATGGAGCATCCTTATTATGCCTCCTTCGGTTACCAGGTGTGCAATTTCTTTGCGGCATCTTCCCGGTTCGGCCGACCTGAGGATTTGAAAAAGCTGATCAACGAAGCCCATAAAATGGGCATTGCGGTGCTGCTGGATGTGGTTCATTCCCACGCCAATAAGAACACCCGGGAGGGTATCAACGAGTTTGACGGTACATCCGTGCAGTTCTTCCATGAAGGCCCCCGGGGCGACCACAGCGCCTGGGATACCAAGTGCTTCAACTATGATAAGAATGAAGTCATTCATTTCCTTCTTTCCAACCTGAAATTCTGGCTGGAGGAGTACCATTTTGACGGTTTCCGCTTTGACGGCGTCACCTCCATGCTGTACCTGGATCACGGTCTGGGCACTGCATTTACCGACAACAGCAAGTATTTCTCCATGAATACCGATGTGGAGGCTGTGACCTATTTGCAGTTGGCCAACGAAATGATCCGCCAGGTAGACCCCAACGCCATCACCATTGCGGAGGATACCTCTGCATTGCCCGGTTTGTGCCTGCCCATTGAGGATGGCGGTGTGGGCTTTGATTACCGTCTTGCCATGGGTGAGCCGGATATGTGGATCAAGCTCTTAAAGGAAGTTCCCGACGAGCATTGGGATCTGCAGCATATCTATTACGAACTGGCTATCCGCCGTCCCCATGAGCGGGTCATCGGCTATTGCGAATCCCACGATCAGGCATTGGTGGGTGATAAGACTATTATGTTCCGCCTTTGCGACAAGGAAATGTACTGGAGTATGCGCAAGAGCGACGAGAGTCTGGTGGTGGATCGGGGTATGGCGCTGCACAAGATGCTGCGGCTGATTACCTCTACCGTAGGCGGTGAAGGCTACCTGACCTTTATGGGCAATGAATTCGGTCATCCGGAATGGATCGATTTCCCCCGGGAAGGTAACGGCTGGAGCTATCACTACTGCCGCCGGCAATGGAGTCTTGCAGACGATCCTAACCTGAAGTATTCGTACTTGCTGGCCTTTGAGAAGGATATGATCAAGCTTCTGAAGGAGCGGAAAGTCCTGTCCGGCAGTGACCATCAGCTGCGGGTCCACAATGACGATAAGTTACTTGCCTATAAGAAGGGAAAAGCCATTTTTGCCTTCAATTTCCACCCTTATAATTCCTATGAGGGCTGCTTTATCCCTGTGCCCCGCAAGGGAAAATATCAAGTGGTGCTTTCTACCGACGATCTCTGCTATGGCGGCGACGGTCGGATCTGGCATCAGACCTATGAAACCATCATTGGCGAAAACGGCAAACCGGGTGTTTTACTGTACCTGCCAAGCCGTACCGCCGTGGTATTGCGGCAAACAAGATAACGAAAAACCGGATGTGATCACTCACATCCGGTTTTATTATTGCGCATCATAGCGGGAGATGATTTCTTTAGCATAGGTTCGCGGTGAAACACCTTTGCACCGCTTAAAAGCATAACTGAAATAAGACTGAGAAGAAAATCCGCATTCATAAGCAATTTGCGTCAGGGACATATCGGTGGAGACCAGAAGATCCACCGCTTTTTTTATGCGTTGCTCCTGCACATATTCGTGGAGCTTTTTGCCGGTGGATGCCTTAAATAGCTTGTGAAAATAAATGGGAGTAAAACCGGCTTTTTCGCACAATACTTCCAGCCGAAGATCTGCGGAAAGATTGCTGTTGATGTACTCCAGCGTATCTTCGATCAGCCGATGGTGATTGCGCTTAGGGGAATGTACGATTTGGCTGAAAGGTGCGTGCTGGGTCAGAATGTAAATCAGTTCCAGCACCAGACTTTGGAGCATCAATTCCTCGTTGGGTCGACCGGTGTGAAGATGTTCGCACATTGAGACGAACAATTGGCGGATTCGGGAGGTGTCCTGAATCTCAATATAATCCGGTAGGGAGGTCAGTGTATCAAACAGCTGCCCTTCTTTTACGATCATATGGATATAGTAGCACTTAAAGGGCAGGCGGGTATGGCGGATCTGCCCCGGCTTTGCGCAAATGACAATATTCCCGTTTATGGGGTGGGAGGCGTGATCGATAAAGGACATACCGCCTTCCTCAATGGGCAACTCCAGTTCAAACATAGTGGTCTTCCGGTTAGGGGTAACGGATTTGTTTTTATAGGCGATTTGCGCATTGTAAATGCCAACAGAAACAAATTTGGGCAAAGTCAGATCTTTCATAATGATCATCCCTCTATAAAAGATAAGAAATCTAATAAATAAAGCAAACTTTATGTATCGTCAGAACAATATTTATTATATTACTATAATTAGAAAAATGTCAATAGGGGGTATTCTATGAAAGTTACCTGGTTAGGACAGGCAGGACTGCTTTTCGACAACGGAAAGCACAAAGTGATGGTAGACCCGTATCTGTCAGATAGTGTGGAAAAAGTCAATCCTGCAAATTGGCGGCGCATTCCGGTCAAAAAAGAGATCTTCGACATAGAACCGGATGTGATTATCTTTACCCACGATCACCTGGATCACTATGACCCGGAGACGGCAGCTGTGTTTCTGGGAGCGGAGAGAAAACCCAAGACGGTGCTTTGTCCCTGGTCGGTGTGGCAAAAGGTGCGGCAGTTCGGCGGCAGCCATAACTATGTGCTTTTCGACCGGGATAGTCAGTGGACGGAGTTTGACTATCGGTTTTCTGCGGTGTTGGCATCCCACAGTGATCATTACGCCATCGGTGTAGTGGTAGAAGATCTTACCGGGAACAAGACCTATTATATTACCGGCGATACGGTTTATAATACGCGGATTTTTGCTGATCTTCCGGGAGATATTGATGTCGTATTTTTGCCGGTAAACGGCGTGGGCAACAATATGAACGCAACTGATGCGATGCGCTTTTTTGAGCGCTGCGGCGCAAAAAGCGTTGTGCCGTACCATATCGGTATGTTTGACGAACTGTCTCCGGCAATAATAAAAACAAAAGAAACCATTGAACTGAAAATCTACGAAGAGAAAGAGGTATAACCATGAAGAAATTTGAAATCAAAGACCATGAGCCCAGCCTTCTGCCCGACGGATATGATTTTGAGCTGGTATGGGCGGACGAATTTGACGGAGAAACCATTGACACAGAAAAATGGGATTACAGACGCAGCATTATGGGAAAGCGGCATCCCGGCTGGACTGACAAGGCCGTGAAGCTTGAGAACGGCTGCGCTGTGTTCGGTATTTATGAGGAAAACGGTGAGGTGGTATCCTCCCAGCTGCAGACCGGCTACAATTTTATGGACGAGCCTGTGGAGCAAACCAAGTTTATGGAAGAGCATTTGCAGTGGCCCATTGGCAAGCTGCGTCAGAGCAAATACCTCAAAAAGTACGGCTATTTTGAGTGCCGCTGCCGTCTGCAGAAGATGCCCGGCTGGTGGAGCGCCTTCTGGATCCAGTCTCCCATTATCGGCGCATCTTTAGACCCCAAGCTTACCGGCTCCGAGGTGGATATTATGGAATCCTCCCGTCCCGGCAGAGTCCATCGTCATAATGTCTTCACCAATGGTTACGGCCAGGATATGCAGCGCTTTTGTGCAGGTGGTCAGGATATGGACACCGAAGAATTCCACACCTTTGGCGTGCTGTGGCTGCCCGATAAGTATGTGTTCTATGTAGACGGTGTAGAAGACGGTGTGGTCACCGATGCCGTGTCCGGTGTGCCTGCATTTATCCTGCTTACCACCGAGCCTTTCGGCTACCGTCAGGAAAGCCATCGTCCCACGGAAGAAGCAAAGGCCGCAGCCGCAGCCGGAGATAATTTCGTGGTGGACTATGTAAGAGTGTTCGACATTAAGGAGTAAGAAATGAAAGTAACAGATATCAAGACTTTTGTTGTGGATTGCTTCCGTACCAACTGGGTGTTTGTGAAGGTTTATACCGATGAAGGCATTACCGGTGTGGGCGAAGGTACGCTGGAATATAAGGAAAAGGCTCTGTGCGGTGCAGTGGAGCATATCAAGCAGTATCTTGTCGGTAAAGACCCCCGTCAGATCGAAAAGCACTACCACGATATTTACCGTGATGCCTATTGGCGGGGCGGCGCAGTGCTGATGAGCGCCCTTTCTGCCGTGGAAATGGCATTGTGGGATATTCTGGGTAAGTCTCTGAATGTGCCTGTATATCAGCTTCTGGGCGGCAAGGTCAACGATGATTGCCGGATCTATATTAACGGCTGGTTTGCCGGTGCCAAGGAGCCGGAGGAGTTCGGCCAGAAGGCAAAAGAGGCAGTGCAGCGCGGTGTGACCGCTATGAAATGGGATCCCTTCGGCAAGAACTACCTGCAGATCTCCAATAAGGATCTGGATAAGGCTCTTCGCAATATCGCAGCTGTCCGGGAAGCCGTCGGTGACGAGGTGGATCTGCTGATCGAGGCCCACGGCCGTTTCGATGTACCCACCGGCATTAAGATCGCCCAGGAGGTGGCGCAGTTCAAGCCTATGTTCCTGGAAGAGCCCGTACCTCCCAACAATCTGGAAGCACTGCAGGCAGTCCGGGAAAAATCTCCCGTTGCCATTGCAGCCGGCGAGCGGCTCTACACCCGCTTTGACTATAACGAGCTGTTCCGCCGCAGAGCCTGCGACTATATCCAGCCGGACATTTCCCACGCAGGCGGTATTATGGAGCTGAAGAAGATCGCAGCTATCGCCGAAGCGAACTACATTCCCTTTGCGCCTCATAATCCCTCCGGTCCTGTTGCCAACGCGGCCACTATGCAGCTGGCAGCCTGCTGCCCCAATTTCTGCATTCTGGAGATCATGAACTCCGATGTGGATTACAGACGCTATATTACCAACGAAAACCTCGTTTACGAAGACGGCCGCCTGAAAATCGGTGACAAGCCCGGCCTTGGTATCGAGCTGAACGAAGAGGAATGCCTGAAGCATCCCTATGTGGAGCACAATCTGCGCCATTATACCGGTGCTCTTACCGATATTCGTCCCGCAAAAACGGAATTTTACTTTTAACGGAGAGCTGCAATGAAAACTGTACTTATCACCGGCGCTTGTATCAATACCGGCGTCGCCATCGTAGAAAAGTTTGCCCAAGAGGGCTACAAGGTGATTTTTACCGGCAGAGATCCCCAAAAGGTTGCCGATAAGGAAAAAGAATATCGGGAAAAATTCCCCAACGTGGAGATCCTGGGTTATGCGATGGATTCTCTGCTGGACGAGCGCACCGTGGACGAAGAAGCAGTCAAGAATCTTTTTGCGGATCTTGACAGCAAAGGCATCTTTGTGGAGACTCTGGTGTTGAATGCCGCCGATCAAGGCCTGGGTCAGAAGATTTTTGAAAATCCTCTGACTGACATCCAAAAAGTGCTGAACACCAATGTGCTGTGGAATTACTGTCTGTGTGAGCAGGCAGCGCTGCGTATGAAGGAGCAGGGCGGCGGCAACATCGTGTTTGTCAATTCCAATACTGCCTACCGCGCCATTCCCGACAGAATTGCCTATGTGACCTCCAAGGGTGCGCAGCTGGGTATGATGCGCGCGTTGACCATGGATCTGGGTAAATATAATATCCGGGTCAATGCAGTGCTGCCCGGTATGATCAAGACCGAGCGCTGGGTGCAAAATCCCGACATTTATGCAAAGGTTCCTTCCCGCTTTACACCCATCGGGGATGTGGCAGTGGGCGAGGATGTGGCAGACGCAGTCTACTATTTTGCCGCCCACGCCCGAAATACCACCGGTGCAGAACTGGTGGTAGACGGCGGCAATACCGTACAGCTTTATCCCATCATCCCATAAAGGAGAGATTACTATGAACGAAAAGTATTGGGGTTACCTGATCCATCTCAGCGATAATATGTGGGGCGATCCCTGGTCTCGTATTCGCTGGTCTCACTACTTCCCGGAACTTTCTCTTGACGAAGATGTGTGGAAGAATACCATCGATTTTCTGCCTGCTCAGGGTATCAATATGGTGCTGATCGATGTGGGCGACGCTGTTCAGTATGAGCGCCACCCGGAGATATCCATCAAGGGTGCCTGGAGCAAAGATAAGCTCAGAAAGGAGCTGGATCGTATCCGTTCTTTGGGTATGACTCCGTTCCCGAAGCTCAACTTCTCCGCAGGCCACGATGCCTGGCTGGGCGACTATTCCCGTATGCTCTCCACTCCCAAGTATTACCAGGTCTGTAAGGACTGTATCGAAGAGGTGGCAGAACTGTTTGATTACCCCAAGTATTTCCACCTGGGTATGGATGAAGAGGATGCGGAAATGCAGGGCGCGCAAGGCTTTATCTGCATTCGCCAAATGGAGCTTTACTGGCACGATATTTATAAGCTCTTCGACTATGTAGAAGCAACAGGCTGCACGCCCTGGGTGTGGACAAGTCCCCGTCTCAGCGAAAAGGATATGGCAGTTTACCTGGAGCGGATGCCAAAATCCGTTCTCCAGTCCAACTATTGGTATAATCGCTTTAAGAAGCTCCCGGACGGCAAATACACAATGCCTCACTGCAATCTGTATCGTACGTTGGATGAACTTGGCTATCAGCAGATCCTTTGCAGCTCCTGCGTGGAAGGCTATTCTATGAGCTCTTATGAAACGATGGAAATGGCAAAGAACGAATTGAATGACAGCAACATCCTGGGCTTTATGACCGCTCCCTGGCGCAGCTGCCATTTTGGCGACCGGTATGCCCTGATGGATGATGCATTCCGGTTCGGCCTTGCCAAAAAAGAATGGTATCCCGAAGGCTAACGAAAAAACGCAGACACAAATGTGTCTGCGTTTTTTATTAACCTTCGGAAACAACGATCTCCTTGAGCTGGAGGCCGGGGTTGCGCTTTGCGGTAAAGTCGATAGCCCAGTAGCTGGAAAACACCAACAGATTTCTGCCGCGGTAATCTTCCAGAAGCTCGGCGTCAGAGCCAAGATTCAGATCGGAAAGATCGCCGGGATAACTGTCAATCAGGCGGATCTCCTCGTAGGGCAGCATTTCCATGCGCAGATCCACACCGTACTCGTTCTTCATACGGTACTGGAATACATCCAGCTGCAGTGTACCCACAACACCCACAATAACCTCTTCCATACCGGAATTGGGAACCTTGAAGATCTGAATAGCGCCTTCCTGTGCGATCTGTTCCGTACCCTTGACAAACTGCTTGCGCTTCATGGAATCTTTTGCGGACACACGGCAGAAATGCTCGGGAGCAAAGGTGGGAATGCCGGAGTACAGGAACTTCCGGGAGGGAACGGTAATGGTGTCGCCAATGGAGAAGATACCCGGGTCGAACACACCAATCACGTCACCTGCATAAGCCTCTTCCACGATTTCACGCTCCGCAGCCATCAGCTGTTGAGGCTGGGAAAGGCGCATCTTCCGGCCGCCCTGCATATGGTAATATTCCGTATCTCTCTGGAACTTACCGGAGCAGATTCGCATAAAGGCCAGCCGGTCGCGGTGGGCTTTATTCATATTTGCCTGAATCTTAAAGACAAAAGCAGAGAAATTCTCGTCAAACGTGTCAATCTCGCCGCAATCCGCAGTACGGGACAGGGGAGGGGGTGTCAGCTTCAGGAAGTTCTCCAGGAAGGGCTCAATGCCGAAGTTGGTCAGCGCAGAGCCGAAGAATACAGGAGACAGCTGACCGCAGCGGACAGCCTCCACATCCATCTCACGGCCGGCCGAAAGCAGTTCCACATCGTCGATGAGCTGCTGATGCTTTTGTTCGCTGTCCAGCAACTGGGCAACCTTGGTGTCGTACAGATCTACCTCTTCCTTATCAGCCTTAGCCTTGCCGCTGATGCCGGAGAAGAAAATCAGCTGACTTTTCTGACGGTCGTAAACGCCCTTAAAGTCCTTGCCGGAGCCGATGGGCCAGTTCATAGCGTAGGTCTCAATGCCCAGCTCCCGTTCCACTTCGTCCAGCAGGTCAAAGGGATCCCGGGTCTCCCGGTCCATCTTATTGATAAAGGTGAAGATGGGAATGTGCCGCATTGCGCAGACCTTAAACAGCTTTCTGGTCTGGGGCTCCACACCCTTGGCACCGTCAATGACCATGACGGCAGAGTCCGCAGCCATCAGAGTCCGGTAGGTATCCTCGGAGAAGTCCTGGTGGCCGGGGGTATCCAGAATATTGATGCAGTAGCCGTCATACTGGAACTGCATAACGGAAGAGGTAACGGAGATTCCGCGCTGCTTTTCGATCTCCATCCAGTCGGAGGTGGCAGCACGGGAATTTTTCTTACCCTTAACGACACCTGCCTGGGCGATCGCGCCGCCATAAAGCAGGAATTTTTCAGTTAATGTGGTTTTACCGGCGTCGGGGTGAGAGATAATGGCGAAAGTCCGACGGCGGGAAATTTCTTCTCTTAAAGTAGACATCTAAAGTTTCCTCCAGGTGATCAAATCCATAACAGACACAGTTTACCACAAATTACCGGGTTTTACAAGAGAAAATCAGGAAAACAGCCGGTAGCCCAGCTGCTGTTTTTTTAGGGCGTAGTATAGTGCCGTACCCAGGGTCAGCAACACACTCAGTTCACCAATGGCAACATAGGCGGCGTTCAGCCAAAAACCGCCGCCAATATGGAAAGCAAGCTCCCAGCCAACCAGCAAACCGTTGAAGATGGCCGGCATCAAAAGGGCCAAAAGGGGATAACCTTTTAACGTTACGCGCCGGACGAGCCACATACCGCCGCAGGCCAAAAAAGTAGCCGCCGGTCCAACCACAATATCCAAAGGCAGCGCACCGGCATTACTGATGTTAAACACCAAACAGCCCACCGTCAGTCCCCATACTGCGCAGGGGGAAAACAGCGCTAAAACGCACAGCGCTTCCGATGCCCGAAACTGGATCATCATAGAGGTAGAACCCGGTATCAGGAAATTCTGCAGATAAGTCAGGGCAATATAGGCGGAGGCAAGCAATGCGCCGCGAGTGAGATTTTTCGCGTTTTTTTTCATAAAAACCACCTAAAAGAGGGCACACTCGTGCCCAACAAAAAAAGAGCGCAATGCGCCCTTAACAAAAAGCCTAGTTTTGTTTAACGACAGGAGGGTCACGAACTGTCCGATATTTTTTCCTAAGTATACTCCCTAAGGAGAAAGCTGTCAAGACCTGCGGTGAAATGGGATTGACGCGCAGGGCAGCGGGGACTATAATTATAGTAGAATTTCAGGCGAGAGCAGGTGAACACTGTGAAGAAAATGCTTCTGATCATTAATCCGGTAGCAGGTAAGAAAAAAGTAAACCGCTATGTAGCGGATATTGTGAACCTTTTTAACCGGGCAGGTTATGCGGTACTGGTGCATATTACAGAGTCCACCGGTGACGGTGCGGCCCAGATTCTGCGTCACGCAAAGACGTTGGACTTGGTGGTTTGCTGCGGCGGTGACGGTACTTTTAACGAGACTGCAGCCGGTGTGTTGGACAGCGGTGAAGATATTCCTATCGGCTATATCCCAGCCGGCAGTACCAACGATTTTGCAAACACCCTGGGGCTGTCTACCACTCCGCTGAAGGCCGCGGAGCAGATTTTAAACGGAGAGGCAAAGCGAATCGATGTGGGAATGCTGGCTGAGCATCGGTTTACCTATATTGCGTCTTTCGGTGCTTTTACCGGCGCCAGCTACAATACCCCCCAGACAGCGAAAAACACCCTGGGTCACACAGCCTATCTGCTGGAGGGTTTGACAGAACTTTCCCAGATTCGCAAGATCAAGGTGAAGATGGAGATGGATGCAGAAACTGTGGAGGGAGAATACATTTTCGGCGCGGTCTGTAATTCCACCAGTGTGGCAGGTGTGCTAAAACTGGATCCCAGGCGGGTGGATCTGCAGGATGGCCGTTTTGAGGTACTTCTGATTCGTGCGCCCAAGGACATTGCAGAGCTTACCGGCTGTATCCACGCCATTTCTACCCAAAGCTATGACAGCCCTATGATCACCTTCTGCAGCAGCAGAAATATTACCGTCACTACGGAAGAACCCCTGGCCTGGTCTTTGGACGGAGAGCGGGCAGAGGCGGCAGAGACTGTGCAGATCCGCAATCTCCGGCAGGCAATCCGGATCGTAATGTAGGAGTATACAATGAAGAATACCACCCTTTGTTATATTACCCGTGGGGATGAAGTACTGATGCTTCACCGGGTCAAAAAGAAAAATGATATCAATAAGGATAAGTGGATCGGTATCGGCGGAAAATTCGAAGGGGAGGAGACCCCGGATGAATGCCTGCTCCGGGAGGTTTACGAGGAGACCGGTCTGACTCTGACAAATTGGAAATGTCGGGGTGTGGTGACGTTTTTAACGGAGAATCCCGGTGACGGAGAGTTTATGTACCTGTTCACCGCCGACGGCTTTACAGGAGAAATGAAGATCTGCGATGAGGGAGATCTGCAGTGGGTGCCGCAAGGTTTTCTCCACACCCTACCTCAGTGGGAGGGAGATAAGATCTTTTTGGATCGGATCTTCCGGGATACGCCTTTCTTCTTATTGAAGCTCCGCTACGAAAAAGACAAACTCATAGAGGCTGTTCTGGACGGAAAAAGAATAAAGTAAAGGGAGTGCACAACGCACTCCCTTTAGTTATAGCTGCAACCGTGGGAAAGGGTCAAAATTGCCTGCGCCAGCAGCTCTGCTGCCACCAGTGCTTCCTGCCGTGTGTTTCCGGCGGCACCCATTTCGATGAGCAGTGCTCCCGGTGACATATCCTGATTAAACCGTTGGGAGCGCAGATTGATGGGACGGCAAAGTCCGCTGTACTGCCGCTCCAAAAGTACCTGTAATTTTGCGGCCAGGGCCAGGTTTTCTTGCCAGTCCGGGTGGACGAACCCCCCGGAATCCGTACCAACCACCATCATCATTTGCGCGCTTTTTCCTTTATCAGTGACCACAGTAGAAGCAATCTGCTGACCGTTGCTATCCTCCATAGCATCCCGGTGCAGGTCAATGACCAGTTGGATACCGGGATTTTCCGTCAGATGCTTTTGGGCGGTTTGCCGGGCATAATTGTAGGAGTTGTTGTAGGAGGGGTTGTCGTGAAGGGTGCGGTCATGGATCACCCGGATACCTCCGGCTTCCAACAACTGTGCCAGCCTGTCACCCACGGAGACCACATTGTAATTACAGTTCAAAGTTCGGTATTTTGCAGATTCGGTGTAGTTTTCTGTTTTGGTGTAGCTTTCCGTGGCGTGGGTGTGGAGAATCAGCACGGTTGGAATTTCACCTGCAAGTTCCCAGTTTAGCGGGTTCTTTAACAGTTCTTCGCTGTTTATCCCATATCCGCTGCTGTTGCGGTAGGCCAGGTACCGAATATCCTGCTGAGAAAACCGTACGGCAGACACAGCCTCCTGAGAGGGTTCTGTGACAGAGTTCTGTGCAGTATCCCGATCGGGCAGTTGCACTTTTGGCGGGAATCGCCCTGTGCCCACAGACAGTAAAAAGCGGGTTATATTGGGTCCGCTCATCAATTCCGCCAGTTTTTTGCCCGGAGCCCCGGCCAGTATTCGCAGCAGGATTGCACCCACCACTACGAAGACGCAGGTGCGCATTACCCGTTTGTGCAGTTCCATGGCTCCTCCTCGGCAAAAGAAAATAATATGTGCGGTGCATCTTGCACCGCACAATTTCTGTCATATATTCTCTTTTTTCTTCCATTTTGGGCGGGTTTTCAGTTCCTCCCGCAGCCCCTGAAAAAAGGCAGTCAGCAGATCTTTAGCCTCCTGCTCGCAAACACCGAATTCCATGGTAGGATGGTGGTTAAATGCCATAGAGAACAGGTCGCAAACAGAGCCGCAGGCACCGCATTTTTCGTCCTTTGCGCCGCATACCACCCGGGGGATCCGGGCATTGATGATCGCGCCGGCGCACATAGGGCAGGGCTCTAAGGTGACATACAAGGTGCAGTCCCAAAGCCGCCAGCCGCCTAAATTTCGGCAGGCATCCTCGATGGCCTGAATCTCTGCATGGCCCAGAGCGGTTTTTCCGGTCTCCCGGCAGTTCTTGCCTCGGCCAACGATCTTGCCGTCCCGGACAATGACACAGCCTACCGGCACCTCGCCCATTTCAGCAGCCTGCTTTGCCAGCGCAAGGGCCTCCTGCATATAGATATGATCCTCCAAAGCCATCGCCTCCTTTTTCTACATCATACTAAAGATGCGCTTAAAGGTCAAGCGGTGTACTGTGAGCATACCTTATCTGGGCTGTGAAATCCGTTGAAACCTCGGATGCACAAAAAACTTTCTCGTTGCGCTTGGGCGGGGATAATGTTATAATAGGTGAAAATGCGAGGTGTATAGAATGAAAACCCTGTTACATGTCTGCTGTGCCCCCTGCGCCAATCAGTGCGTGGAGGCGCTGCGCAGTGAAAATATTGAGGTTACCGCCTTTTGGTATAACCCCAATATCCACCCATTTACCGAATACCGTTCCCGCCGCAATTGTCTGCGGGAGTACGCAAAGCAGATCGACCTGCCTTTGCTGGAAAAGGATGCTTATGCGCTGCGTCCCTTTGTCCGTGAGGTAGCGGAGGATATTGCAAACCGATGTGTGAAGTGCTATGAAATGCGCCTTTTTGAGACTGCCCGGCAGGCAAAAGAGGGTGGCTTTGACAGCTTCACTTCTTCACTTTTTATCAGTCCATATCAGAACCACGAGCTGATGCGCCAGGTGGCGGAAAGAGCCGCCTGGGAGTACGGTGTGGAATTTCTGTACCGGGATTTCCGCCAGTATTTTCGCGCCGGTCAGGAAAAGGCCAGGGAACTGGAAATGTATATTCAAAAGTATTGTGGTTGTGTTTTTTCTGAGGAAGAGCGCTACCTGAAAGCCAACAAGATCATCCCCTAAGGAGGATATATGACGAAATTTCAATTTGCGGCACCCTGCCTGTTTGGCCTGGAAGGTATTGCAGGTGACGAACTGCGCCGCCTGAATGTTGAGGATGTCCGGGTGGAGGACCGCCGGGTGCTGTTTACCGGCGATGCCTATACTTTGGCTAAAGCTAATATCTGCCTGCGTACTGCCGAGCGAATTCATATTGTGCTGGCCCAGTTCCAGGCAAAGACCTTTGAAGAATTGTTTCAGGGCGTGTACCACGCAGCTTTGGAGGAGTTTATCCCCAAGGACGGCGCGTTCCCTGTTAAGGGCAAGTGTATCGACAGCCAACTGATGAGCGAGTCAGACTGCCAGGCAATTGTGAAGAAAGCCGCAGCACGTCGATTAGGTGAAAAGTACGGTGTTTCCTGGTTGCCTGAGACCGGTGTGAAATTCCAGCTGCAGTTTCTGATCCTCCGGGATCAGGTGTCTATCTACCTGGATACCTCCGGCGCAGGCCTGCATAAGCGGGGCTACCGAGCCGTGGGCAACGATGCCCCTTTGCGTGAGACTTTGGCGGCAGCCATGATCCAACTGGCCCGTTACCGGGGCAAGGAATTCCTTTGGGATCCTTTCTGCGGTAGCGGTACGATTCCCATTGAGGCAGCGCTGATTGCCAAGAACCGGGCTCCCGGTCTGCAGCGTTCCTTTGCCGCTCAGGAGTATCCCTGGGTGCCCAAAGAGGTTTGGGAGCAGGTGCGACAGGAAGCAAAAGACAAAGAGTTCCAGGGCAAGTATCGCATTATGGGCTCTGACAATGACCCTCAGTGCGTTTCTCTGTCCTTTGCCAATGCCCGCAAGGCCGGTGTGTCCGACTGTGTGACCTTCAAGGACGGCGATGCTACCAAAATGAGCCTGCCCGCAGAAAGCGGTATTATCGTTTGCAATCCCCCTTACGGCCAGCGGATGATGGAGCAGCAGAGTGCGCAGCGGCTTTATGCGGCTTTGGGAAGACACCTGAAGTTTGCCAACGACTGGAGAAAATATATCATTACCTCCGAGCCGGAGTTTGAGCATTATTTTGGACGCCGTGCGGATAAGAAGAGAAAACTCTACAACGGTATGATCAAGTGCGATTGTTATATGTACACAGATAACAGCCGCCGCAAGCCCACGGGAGGGAAGAAATGAAACATCTGTTTATTATCAACCCTGCCGCCGGCAGCCGTGACCGTACCAAGCAGTGCAGCCAAATGATCCGGGAGATTATGGATGCCCGGGGTCTTTCTTATGAGATTGCAGTGTCTAAAGCACCGGGTAACTGCCGGGAACTGGCCCGTGCGGCGGCCGAAACCGGAGAAGAATACCGAATCTATGCCTGCGGCGGAGACGGCACCTTGAATGAAGTGGTGTCCGGTGCAGTAGGCTATCCCAATGTAGCTATCACCGCTTTTTCCGGCGGCAGCGGCAACGATTTTACAAAGCTCTTCAGTGATCCCGATGCCTTCTATGATCTGGAGCGGCTGCTGGACTGCGAAGAAGCAGAGTTTGATCTGATGCGCTGCAATGATGAATACAGCCTGAATATTTGCTCCGTCGGTCTGGATGCCCGTATCGGCACCGACGTGGCAAACTATAAGCGTTTACCTTTGCTGACAGGGTTTCGGGCTTATGCGGTTTCTGCAATTATCAATACCATCCGGGGTGTTTCCGAGCACTACGTGGTGGAGGTGGACGGCCATACATTTGACGAAAAGCATACTATGATCTGCGTCTGCAACGGAAGATTCTACGGCGGCGGTTTCCAGCCTGTGCCGGAGGCCGACCCGGCAGACGGCAAGATGGAGGTGCTGGTAGTTAAGCACGTATCCCGCTGGAAAGTGCTGACGGTGATCGGTAAGTATAAGGCCGGTAAATATAAGGAGATTCCCGATTTGGTGCGCCATTTCAGCACAGATAAGGTAAAGATTATTTGCGACAAACCCACCAGTGTTAACTTAGATGGCGAACTGCTCACTGCCCAGACAGTGGAAATTTCCGTTGCTCCCGAGAAAATCCGCTTTTTCTACCCTAAGGGCCTTAGCTGGAAAGCGACTCAACCGGCAGAAAAAGCTACAGCCAATGTATAAGATACATAACAAAAAGACTGCTACTTTTGTAGCAGTCTTTTTGTTATGTCTTACGGATAAATTTCTCTCTGCATTTGGGGCAGGTGATAGCAATCTTACCCTTATGCTTGGGTACTCGTACTTTCTGCCGGCACTTAGGGCACTTATAGTAGCGGTGATCCCGATCCCGGAGTCGGGTGAGGACTGCGACGAATTTCTGATTTTCTTCAAACCGCTTCCAGGTCTTCCGGGAAAGCATCCGGAAGATCGCCAGACCAAGCAGGAGATAAGATAATGCTAACAGCGGCAGACGCACCGGCGCATAGCGAACAAAAATAGTCACAATGTTCAAAACAAGGCCGGTACACAAAATCACATTGTTGAGCTGATCTGAGCCGTAGCGGCCGTACATAAATTTTCGCAAACCGTTTGTAAACTTACCCATTTTCTGCCTGCCTTTCCGGAAGATGGTTCTATTATATACTCCTAATCGGCAAATGCAACCGCTGCCGGTAAAAATTAACGGATTATTTTCAAATTGTTCACTTGTCAAAGGGGTGCGCAATGCGATATGATAAAAGAAAAAAGCAGGTGATTTGTATGTTTACCGGTTTTTCTCCCGAAACTGTGGATTTCCTTTGGGGCATCCGTATGAATAATAACCGGGAGTGGTTCACAGAGCATAAAAAGGATTATGTCCAATACCTCTACGAACCCATGAAAGCGTTGGGTAAAGACCTTTTTGGAATCGTTGAGAATATTCCCGGAAACCTTTTAAAGGTCAGCCGGATCTATCGGGATGCCCGGATGCACCATCCTGTGCCGTATAAGGAAAGCCTTTGGATCTGTATCCGCCGGGATGTGGATTGGTGGGCGGAGAACCCCTGTCTGTATTTTGAGATCACCCCGGAGGGAATCAGCTACGGCTTTATTCTGTGGCGTCCCCATCCCAGTACCATGGAGGCTATCCGACAGGATATTGCTGCCAACCCCGATGCTTTCTTAAAGTTGATTAAAAATACGGAAAAAGCCACAGGCATGCCTATATCCGCAGAACTTTATAAGAGACCCAAGCCCACTGACAATGAGAAAATCGCCCCCTATTTTGCCTGGAAGAGCAATATTGCCTGTGTCCGGGAAGAACCGGTAGGACCGGAGATGTTCGGCCCGGACCTGGAGATCCGGGTGAAGGACTTCCTCCAAAAGCTTGTGCCTCTTTATGACTATTTCTGCCGCTTTTGCAGATAAAGTTCCTGTACAACGCACTTGGTAACAGCGGCCAGTATGGGGCTCAGCAGCATACCTGCCACACCCCAGAACCGGAATCCACTGTATAAAAACAGTAAGGTCAGCAGGGGATCCAACCCCAGCTGATTTCCCACCAGTTTTGGCTCCAGCACAACTCTTGTAATGGCGGCAGCTCCATAGACACCCAAAAGACCTACAGCAAGCAGGGGATTTCCCTGAATCATAGATACGATGCTCCAGGGCAGCAGGACGATTCCCGTGCCCAGTACCGGTAGGGCATCCAGCAGAGCAATGCCTATGGCGAGAAAGGGCGCATAACGCACTCTCAACAATAAAAGCCCCACACCTACGATCCCGAAGGTGATACCGGATAGCTTCAGCTGCGCCAGCAGCCATCGTCCGAAGACGCTGCGGGCTGTTCCAAAAGCGGACAGAAGACTGCTGTTTTGACGTAGCTGCTGAAAACTGTTTCTCAGTTGGGGCAGACGCCGGGAGAACATAAAAGACGAAAGCAGTGTGACCCCTAATCCCAGGGCGCTGCCGGGAACACTGTTGAGAATGTTCTCTGCGGTGGCCATAGCTTTTTCTGTGGCCCTTTGGGCTATGACCTGATTTTCCTGAAATAACCGATGCACATTTCCGGTGAGCATAGGACGCACCCCTTCCGGTGTGCGTTGGGCAAGGTCTGTTAGCCAGCCCTCCAGCGCCTGGGTGCTTTTTCTTGCAGTGCTCTGCATATCCGGCAGTGTATTTGCCAACTGGGATAGTTCTTTGACAGCCAGGGAACAAACCAGTCCTGTCAGCGCTGTCAGTAATATAAGGGTCAGGCTGACCCCAATTCCGGTGCAGACCCAACGGGGGATCGAAAGCTTCCGGCTGCCCAGCGCCACCGCCGGTTCTGCTGCCAGAGCTACAGCGAACCCGAAAAGGAATGGCAGTAACACCGGCAGTAAAAAACGGGCCCCTAACCACACGGCTATAAACAGCCCGGCAAAAACACCCAGCTTTTTCCAAATATTTGCGTACATTTGACACTTCCTTTGCAAATTGCCATTTACATTTGGCAAAATATGTGTTACACTGTAGACAATCATATGTGCATCCCTGGTGGATGTTCTGATCAATAGGAGGTAGCGTATGGCAAAGAGCTCGAAGTATTATATCGTGGAAGCATCGGCGCTTCCTGAAGTCTTTGTAAAAGTAGCGGAGGCAAAACGCCTTCTTTCCACCGGCGAGGCAAATACCGTTAATGAAGCCACTCAGATCACCGGTATCAGCCGCAGTGCGTTCTATAAATACCGTGACGCAGTGATGCCTTTCCAGAGTATGCTCACCGGCAGAGTGATCACATTCCAGCTGCTGCTCCACGATGAGCCCGGCGTGCTGAGTATTATCCTTAACGAGTTTGCCGATAGCAGAGCAAACATTATGACCATCAATTCCATCGTCCCCACCAATGGCTGCGCCATCGTTACGATTTCTGCCGAAGCGACAGATCTGACGATCCAGCTGGAGGAGTTCCTCCGTCAGCTCCGGCAGACGGCAGGTGTGATCCGGGTGGAGATTCTGGCCGGTTAATACCAATCAGGCTGTCGCTTCTGCGACAGCCTTTTCTTTTTATTATTTCCTGATTTTAGGCGGTTATACCGCCTGTGAGGTATTTATGCAGTTAAAGACAAGAATTGGAATATTAAGACGCAAATGGCCTGTGATCGCAGGAACTGCGGTGCTGCTTACAGCGGCACTTGCGGTGCTTTTGATTCACACCGGCCATCAGGAGCCACCCCAGCCGGAGCCCCCGGCATCCCCCAAGAGCAAGCTCCTGCCCAATCCTTACAGCGCGGACAGCTTCGCATATCAGGGCGACTATCTGACCTGTGTTGACGGCAACAGCACCCTTGGTATCGATATTTCCGAGTGGCAAACGGATGTGGACTGGACCCAGGTGCGGGATGCAGGTGTGGAATTTGTGATGATCCGCATCGGCCGCCGTGGCGAGGAGAAAGGACTGCTTTTTGCAGATGAGCGGGCTCAGGCCCATTACGAAGGCGCTAAGGCGGCAGGCTTGAAGGTGGGCGGATATTTCTTTTCCCAGGCAATCAGTATAGAGGAAGCGAAACAAGAGGCAGACTATGCCCTGGAGCTGACAAAGGACTGGGAATTGGATATGCCCATTGCCTTTGACTGGGAACACCTTTCCGACTCTAACCGTACGGCTCAGGTGGACGGGGAGACCCTTACCGCCTGCGCAGCTGCATTTTGCAGCCAGTTGCGCCAGGCCGGGCAGGATACCCTGATTTATTTCAATTGGGATTTTGCCAACAGCCGGCTGGATTTAGAGAAACTGTCCAATTGCGGCTTTTGGTTTGCAATGTACGGCGAGGAACTGGACTTCGACCACCGGGTGGATATGTGGCAGTATACCCAGTGGGGACAGGTTCCCGGTATTGAGGGAGATGTGGATCTCAATCTCCTTTTGACCTATGAAGGGGAGGGTGCATAGTGGATAATATAACTCCCGTGGGCCGTTTTGCACCGACTCCCTCCGGACGGATGCACCTTGGCAATGTGTTCGCGGCGCTGATCGCCTGGCTTTCTGTCCGCAGCCGGGGCGGCAGCTATATCCTCCGCATGGAAGATTTGGATACCCAGCGCACCGCTGAGGAATTCGCCCGGCAGATTCGCAAGGATCTGCTGTGGCTTGGCCTTGACTGGGATCTGGAGACAGAGCCCCAGTCCCAGCGCAGCCCGGTATATGAACGGTATTTTGAAATCCTGAAGCAGCAGGGGCTTCTGTATCCTTGTTACTGCACCCGCAGTCAGCTCCACAGCGTCAATGCTCCCCATTTGTCTGACGGCACTTATGTTTACCCCGGTACTTGCCGGGAGCTCACCGAAGCCCAGCGGGCGATGCAGACCCGGCAGCCCTCTTGGCGTCTGTTAGTACCGGACCGG
Organism: Faecousia sp.; assembly: GCA_045594845.1. Classification (GTDB taxonomy): domain Bacteria; phylum Bacillota; class Clostridia; order Oscillospirales; family Oscillospiraceae; genus Faecousia. The sequence goes on from JAZNZH010000077.1 coordinate 24,844, forward strand.
AAATGGGTAGTGGAAGATTTGGTACAGGGAAGATATGAAGAAAATCTTTCCACAGATTGCGGTGATTTTGTGGTACGCCGCGCTGACGGCGTGTTTGTATATCAGTTGGCGGTGACTGTGGATGACGGCCAGGCCGGTGTTACGGAGGTGGTCCGCGGATGGGATCTCCTGAGCAGTGCACCCCGGCAGATGTATCTGCAGGAATTGTTCGGCTATTCTCATCCTACTTACGGCCATGTGCCTATGCTCCTTGCTCCTGACGGCCGGCGGCTCAGTAAGCGGGACGCGGATATGGACCTTTCCTATTTACAAAAGCACTTGACCGCCGAAAAGCTTTTAGGCATCCTGGCGTATTCAGGTGGCTTGACAGACCGTCCGGATGCCATCAGTGCAAGTGAGCTTGCCGGGGAATTTTCCTGGGGAAAATTGAAAAAAGAGGATATTTATCTGGATATTTCCCCATATATTGCGTAAATGGACTTGCACTCTGTTTTGATATATGTTATGATGTTTTACAAAGATTTTAACATTTAGGAGGATGTATTCATATGGCAAAGAAACCTGTACTAGTAGTAATGGCCGCCGGTATGGGCAGCCGCTACGGCGGTCTGAAGCAGATCGATCCTGTGGGCAGCCACGGCGAAGCGATCCTGGACTATTCTCTGTATGATGCATACGAGGCCGGTTTTGAGACCGCAGTGATCATCATCAAGGAAGCCATCAAGGATGACTTTATGGAGTTCGTGGGCAAGCGCCTGGAGAAGTGCCCCATGGAGATCCGTTATGCCTACCAGGAGATGCACAAGATCCCCGAAGGCTTCAGCATCCCCGAGGGTCGCGTCAAGCCCTTTGGCACCAGCCACGCAGTTCTCTGCGCCAAGGATGAGATCGGCGACGCTCCTTTTGCGGTGATCAACTCTGATGACTACTATGGCAAGTCCGCATTCAAGGTCATTTTTGACTACCTCTCCAATGCCAAGAACGGCGATAAGCAGGACTACTGCATGGTGGGATACCTGCTGGGCAATACCGTGACCGATAACGGCTCTGTGGCCCGTGGTGTCTGCAAGCCGGATGCAAAGGGCAACCTGGCGGATATCGTGGAGCGCACCAAGATCGAGAAGTACGATGGCGGCATCCACTTTACCGAGGATGACGGCGCTACCTGGGAGGACCTGGCAGCAGATACCATCGTATCTATGAATATGTTCGGCTTCACCCCCAGCTTCCTGGACGAACTGGACCGTCTGTTCCCCGATTTTATGGCAAATCAGCTTCCCGGCAATCCTGCTAAGGCTGAGTTCCTACTGCCCCGCAGTGTGGACGTTCTGCTGAAGGAAGGAAAGGCGGATGTGAAGATCCTGACCTCTGCCGACCGTTGGTACGGTGTTACATACGCAGCAGATAAGCCTATGGTGGTGGCTGCTCTGAAGGCTCTGGCTGACGAGGGCAAATATCCCGACGGCCTCTGGAAATAACATATAACCGGCAAAGCCAAATGGCTTTGCCGGTTTTTTACAGCAGATAGAGGAAGATGGATAGAAATTGCAATAGGCTGCCTGCCACCACGAATCCGTGGAACAGAGAATGAACCCAAGGAGTCTTTGCGCCTATGCCGTAGAGAATAGCACCCAAAGTGTCGGTCAGGCCGCCTGCCAGCAGCACATAGAAACCTTTCAGTGTGAACACTGCAATGGTTTGTGGCAGGAAGAAGATAATACCCCAACCCATAAGAATATAGCAGAGCATAGAAAAGATGCTATACTTTTTCAGGTCAATGGCAGTCAATGTGGCGGCCAGGATCCCAAGACCCCATTCCGCAACCAGCAGTCCCCATCCGATTATAGGGAACCGGGGGAGAAACCCCACCAGCAGGATGGGGGTATAAGTTCCTGCTATGAGAAAATAGATTGCGCAGTGATCGATCACCTGCATCACTAATTTACCCATAGAGGGCCGCAGTCCGTGATAGATACTGGAAATGGCGTACAGCGCGATCATACTGCCACCGTAAATACTCACACCTACGATGCCGGCTGTATTGCTTTTTGGAATGCACCGCCAAAGACATAGCAGCAATACAAAAATACCTAATGAACCGCCTACGATATGGGTGGTCATGTTGGCAATTTCGTCGCCTCTGGAGTAATCGGGAAGGACCCGTTGGGAGAGGGGGATTCTTCTTGTCATAATATCGCCTCCGCTTTCTGCTAAGAGCATATCACGGAGGCCGGTAGAATACACCCTACCGGAGTTTTTTACAACTCTCGCTATTTGAGAGGGGAATTCTACTATGTGTAGAGATATACAAAATGCACAAAATAAGGTAGGGAAATTTGGCGCTTACATAGCAAAAAGTTCACAAAAAAGAGTGATTTTCCAGGTGCGATATGATATAATGTACAAGGAAGTAAAGCAACGGTCAAAGGAGCTGCTATGAATAATATCCTCTTTTTTCTGACTCCGAAGGCAATGTGTTCCTTCGTTTACGATGATTATACCATCCGTCAGGCTTTGGAAAAAATGGAGTCTGCCGGCTATGCGGCATTGCCTATACTCAGTAAGCAGGGCGAATATCGCGGCACGCTGACGGAAGGTGATTTGCTGTGGGCACTGAAGAATATGTGCTATATGGATATGCGCCAGGCGGAAGCCCGCCGAATTATGGAGATTACCCGCCGCAAGGATAATCTGCCGGTGCCGGTGACAACCGGGATGCACGACCTGGTGCAGCGGGCCAGCAGTCAGAACTTTGTTCCGGTGGTAGACGATTACGGTACCTTTATCGGCATCGTCACCCGAAGCGCCATTATGAAGTACTGCTACCAGAAAATTTATACCGAAGACTAAATTACATATTCCCTCCGAATATGGCAACCCCCGTAAGACAATTGGTCTTACGGGGGCTTTTCGTTTAAATATCCTGTGTTTTCAGTAGATCGATTAAGGCATCTGCCTGTTGGGGCGCAGCGGCCCTTAAGGCATTGCTCATATCTGCGAGCGTGAACCGACAACCGTTGAGGACCTGCTCCAGCAGGATGGGCAGTTGCCAATCCATAGCGTCGGAATATACCTTTGCGCCTTGGATCACACCGCTTTTTGCCTCCAGCTGTATCAGAATGTGTCCCCAATCAAAGCGGGCTTCGCATTCAAAGGTGAAGGGCAGGGGAGCGCCGTAGAGATACTCCCAGGAGGAAATGTGGGCTGCAGTTTCTTGGATCTTTGCCTTAGCAGCAGCGTCCAGCTCCATCGCCTCAGGCGTCATGCCGTATACCTTTTCGAATGCCTGGGCCATATATTCACGCAAGGTATCACAGGTCAGTCCTGGGGAGAGTTCGGAAAGATTCACAACTCTGGAACGAACGGATGCAATACCCTTTGCTTCCAGCTTTGCTTTTGGAGGGCTCAGGTATCTGCCTAATTTGTCCGTATCTACGTCCACCATCAGGGTGCCGTGGTGATATGCGTTGGTTTTATTGTGGTAAAAAGCATTGCCGGAGAATTTCCGACCCTCAGCCAGCACGTCATTTCTGCCGGAGCGCTCTGTGTGAATTCCTGCCAGCAGACAAGCCTCTTCAATGACCTGCAGTTGCTTATCCAAGTCATAGTCTTTGTTTGCCATCAGAAAAGTAAAATTAAGGTTTCCAAGATCGTGGAATACTGCGCCACCTCCTGAGAGCCGGCGGGAGAGCTTGCCACCCTCTTCTTCCAGAAGGGTGGTACGGCATTCTTTCCAGGCGTTCTGGTTTTTGCCAATGACCACGGTGTTCTTGTTTTGCCAAAGATATAAAATGCAGCTGTCTTTCGGTGTGTCCTCCAAAAGATATTGTTCCGTTGCCAGATTCTCGTAAGGATCCACACAATAGGTGTTGTAGATATACAGCTTTTTGATCATAAATAGCACCTGCCTTATGGGAGACATTATAATTGTCACCGGAGAAAAAAGTCAACAACTTTGTGGTAAACCCTTGACAGAAAGAAAATGTTATGTTATAAAAATGTTACATAGTTAACATTATAACATTTTGGTGGTGGTTTTGTGAACATCAGACAGGAAAAAATCCGTCGTTATATTGAGGGAAAGAATATCGTAACCATCCGGGAGCTACAGTCTTTGTTTCCTGATGTGAGCTTGATGACCATTCACCGTGACCTGGATGCCTTGGAGGCGGACGGTGCGGTGGTGAAGTTCCGTGGCGGTGCCCGATCGGTGATCCACGCCGGCGATCCGGAATTCAATGTCCGTATCCAGGAGAATAATGCAGGCAAGGTGGCAATGGCCAGAAAGGCCCTGAAGCTGATCCAGCCCCACAGCTCTGTGTTCCTGGACGCAAGTACATCCAATCTGGTGCTTGCACAGAATATGCCGGATATCAACCTGAACGTATTTACCACAGGTCCGTCCATTGCTTTAGAGCTGTGTCGTCTGCACAATCCTGTTGTGACCCTTTGCTGCGGCACAATGAACCGGAAGAACCTGGCGGTATCCGGACAGAACACCTTGGAGATGCTGGAAAAGATCAATATCGATATGGCTTTTATCGGCGTATCCGGCTGCTCCGAGGAGGCAGGTTTTACCTGCGGCACAGAAGGGGATATGCGGGTAAAGAACATGGTGATCCGCAAAGCCCGTACCAGTGTGCTGATGTGCGGCAAGGAGAAATTCAGCTACCTGATGCCCTATACCTTCGCCCAGCTTTCCGATGCCGACTATCTGATCACAGACGGCACGTTGTCCGAGAGCTTTATCGCAGCGGCGGAAAAAGCAAACCTGAAAATACTGTAATGGAGAAAACGCACCGAAAAAGGGTGCGTTTTTCCTTTGTTTTTGGCATCTTTTACGGCAAAAATTAGTTGACTCATATGTTTTGTGGTGTTATAATTAACATGCTATAACAAAAACCAAAGGAGGACATACATTGGCAAACGCAGTCATTATGCCCAAAGCGGGCATCACAGTCGAAAGCTGTATCATCGGTGAATGGCTCAAGCAGGTCGGCGATCAGATCAACGTGGGTGACATTTTGTTCACTTACGAGACTGACAAGGCTTCCTTCGAGTGCGAGTCCACCGCAGCAGGTACTCTGCTGGAAATCTTCTTCGAGGCAGGCGACGAGGTTCCCTGTCTGCAAAACGTCTGCGCCATCGGTAACCCCGGTGAAGACACCTCTGCCCTGAAGGGCGCTTCCGCTTCCGCTGAAGCTCCTGCCGAGCAGAGCGCTGCACCTGCAGCTGCTGCTCCCGCAGCCGCTCCCGCCGCTTGCGCCACTAAGGCTCGCGGTGTTCTGATGCCCAAGGCCGGCATCACTGTTGAGAGCTGCATCATCGGTGAGTGGCTCAAGAAGGTTGGCGACCAGATCAAGGTCGGTGACATTCTGTTTACTTACGAGACTGACAAGGCTTCCTTCGAGTGCGAGTCCACCGAAGAGGGTGAACTGCTGGATATCTTCTACAACGAGGGCGACGAAGTTCCCTGCCTGGAGAATGTCTGTGCGATCGGCCCCCACGGCGAACCCACCGAGTGCCTCAAGGGCATCGGCGGTACTCCCGCTGCTGCTGAGGCTCCCGCTGAAGCTGCTGCACCTGCAGCCGCTGCTCCCGCAGCTGCCGGCGGTGCTGAATCCGTCATTATGCCCAAGGCCGGCATCACTGTAGAAAGCTGCCTGATCGGCGAGTGGATGAAGAAGGTTGGCGACACTGTCAATGTGGGCGACGTCCTGTTCACCTACGAGACCGACAAGGCCTCCTTCGAGTGCGAGTCCACCGCAGCCGGCACCATTCTGGAGATCCTGTATCAGGACGGTGACGAAGTTCCCTGCCTGGCTCCTGTTTGCACCATCGGTGTTGCAGGCGGTGCTGCAGCTCCCGCAGCAAATGCCGGCGCAGCCGTATCTCCCAGAGCTAAGAAGCTGGCTGCTTCCGCAGGTGTGGATGCCACTCTGGCAACCGGCACCGGTCCCAACGGTCGTATCATTGAGCGGGATGTCCGCGAGCTGATGGCCAATCCTCCTGTGGTGGCCGCTGCTCCCGCAGCCGCTCCCGAGGCTCCTGTTGCCGCACCCGCTGCTGCTCCTGCCGCCGCTGCTCCCGCAGAGGCAGCTGCCGAGTACAAGGATGTGAAGTTCAGCGGTATCCGCCGCGCAATCAGCAAGTCCATGACCACATCTCTGCACACCATGGCTCAGCTGACCCACAACACCTCCTTCGACGCTACCAATATCCTGGCTTACAGAAAGCAGCTTAAGGCTGCCGGCGATGAGTATGCAGGTATTACTCTGGGCGATATCATCCTCTATGCTGTTTCCCGTACTCTGCTGAACCACCCCGATCTGAACGCCAATATGCTGGATGACAACTCCATCCGCCTGTTCAATCACGTCAACCTGGGCGTTGCGGTGGATACTCCCCGTGGCCTGATGGTTCCCACCATCTTCCATGCTGATGAGATGAGCCTGCTGGAGATCTCCAAGGCCGTCAAGGAGCTGGCTGCTGAGTGCCGTAGCGGCGCTATCAGCCCCGACAAGATCTCCGGCATTTCCTTCACCGTTTCCAACCTGGGCAATATGGGCGTGGAATCCTTCACTCCCGTGATCAATCCTCCCCAGACCGGTATTCTGGGCGTCTGCGGTACTATCGACCGTGTCCGTAAGGGCAAGGACGGCAGCATCGAGATCTATCCTGCAATGGGCCTGAGCCTGACCTACGATCACCGCGCAGTGGACGGCACTCCCGCTGCTAAGTTCCAGAAGGAGCTGGGTGCAAACCTGGAGAACTTCACTGTTTTGCTGTCTAAGTAAGGTGTTCTTATGGAAAAGTTTGATTTGTTAGTGGTGGGCGGCGGCCCCGGCGGTTATATGTGCGCCGAGCGGGCAGCACAGGGCGGCTTGAAGGTGTGTCTCTTTGAAAAGAGAGCGCTGGGCGGCACCTGCCTGAACGAAGGCTGCATCCCTACAAAAACTCTTTTAAATTCTTCCAAAATGTATCGCCATGCTATGGAAAGCGCCGCATTCGGCGTTACCGCCACCGGCGTTACCTATGACCACGCAAAAGTCATTGACCGCAAGAATAAGGTGGTCAAGACCCTGGTTTCCGGCGTTGGCGCCACTATGGGTGCCAATAAGGTCACCGTGATCACCGCCGATGCCAAGATCGTCGGCCGTGACGGCACCGACTTTGCCGTGGAAGCAAACGGAACTACTTATACCGGAGCCCGTCTGGCAATTGCCAGCGGCTCCGAGACCGTTGTCCCTCCCGTGCCCGGCCTGAAAGAGGGCCTGGCAGCCGGCTTTGTAGTTACCAACCGGGAAGTTCTGGATATGAAGGAACTGCCCAAGGATCTGGTAGTCATCGGCGGCGGCGTCATCGGTCTGGAAATGGCATATTATTTCGCCAGCGTTGGCGTAAAGGTCACTGTCATCGAAATGATGCCCAAGATCGCCGGTGCAACCGATCCTGAGATCTGCAAGGTTCTGCAGGACGGCTTTACGAAGCGCGGTATGGTCTTTAAGCTTTCCAGCAAGGTTCTGGAGGTCAAGACCAACTCCGTGATCTATGAAGAGAACGGCGAAAAGCACGAGATCACCTGCGATAAGGTCCTGCTGTCTGCCGGTCGCCGTCCTGCAACCGCAGGCATCGGACTGGAGACCTTAGGTCTTCAGATGGATCGGGCGGCAATCGTTACCGACCGCCATCTGTGCACCACCGTGCAGAATGTCTACGCAGTAGGCGACTGCAACGGCAAATCCATGCTGGCGCATACCGCATATCGCGAGGCCGAAGTGGCCGTGAACCATATGCTGGGCATCAATGACGAAATGCGTTACGATGTGATCCCCGCTGTTATCTACACCGATCCCGAAGTGGCCTCTATCGGCCATTCCAAGGAAGGCGCAGAGAAGTTGGGTATGACCGTTAAGGAAGTCAAGCTTCCCATGTCCTATGCCGGCAGATACCTGGCAGAGACCGAGGGTGGCAAGGGTTTCATCAAGCTGGTCATCGACACCGACCGCAAGCGTCTGGTAGGCTGCCATATGGTTGGCTCTTATGCGTCTGAAATCATCATGACTGCAACCATGATGGTGGATACGGAACTGCCTCCTGCAAGACTGCAGAAGATGGTATTCCCGCATCCCACTGTTGCAGAAATTATCCGTGAAGCAATTTTCCATATTTAATTATTTAGGAGGAGAAGATAATGCCCAAGAGTTTGTTTGTGGATCCTTCCGTGGTGCGCGCATCCGGTGAGGTTACCTTCAACAACATCCCTGTAAACCAGTACAATAAGACTGTCAAGGAAGAGCTGGAGTCCGGTCGCTACACCAAGGAAGACCTGATCCGTATTTTCCGTGATATGACCGTTCTGCGTGAGTTTGAGACCATGCTGAACAACATCAAGACCCAGGGCGGCTACAACGGTGTTGACCACACCTATCCCGGCCCCGCCCACCTGTCCATCGGTCAGGAAGCCGCTTGTGTCGGCCAGGCCTACCTGCTGGACGAGAACGACTTTGCTTTCGGTTCTCACCGTTCTCACTCTGAGATCCTGGCAAAGGCTCTGTCCACCATCAACAAGATGAGCGACGAGCAGCTGATGAACGTGATGGAGAACTTCCTGGAAGGCAAGTGCCTCCGCGCTACCCAGAAGATCGGCGGCTACAAGGACACCAAGGATCTGGCTATCCGCTTCATCCTGTACGGTACACTGTCCGAGATCTTCGCACGTGAAACCGGCTTCCACCTGGGTATGGGCGGCTCCATGCACGCATTCTTCCTGCCCTTCGGTATCTACCCCAACAACGCAATCGTTGGCGGTTCCGGCACCATCTCCACCGGTGCTGCTCTCTTTAAGAAGGTCAATAATAAGCAGGGCATCTGTGTCTGCAACGTTGGCGACGCTGCTATGTCCCGCGGTCCTGTGTGGGAAGCTCTGAACTTCTCCGCAATGGATCAGTACAAGACCCTGTGGGAGTCCCACAATGATGGCATGCCCATCCTGTACAACATCTTCAATAACTCCTACGGTATGGGCGATCAGACCCGTGGCGAGACCATGGGCCAGGGCCATATGTCCCGGATCGCTTCCGGCGTCAGCCCCACCCAGTTCTACGCAGAGACCGTCGATGGCTTCAACCCCCTGGCTGTGATCGATGCCATGGAGCGCAAGCTGGAGCTGCTGCGTAACGGCAAGGGCCCCGTGATGCTGGAGACCCTGACCTACCGCTTCTCCGGTCACTCTGTTTCCGACCAGAACGCATACCGTACCAAGGAAGAGATGGATGCATGGAAGGAAGTTGATCCTCTGACCACCTATCCTGCAGCCCTGGTGGAGGCCGGTGTTATGACTCAGGCCGAGGTGGACGCTATCCTGGAAGAGACCAAGGAGCGTATGACCACCATCTGCCGCGCTGCTGCTGATCCCGAGATCAGCCCCTACTGCGACTTCCATAAGGATCCCGCAGTGGTTGAGCGCCTGATGTTCTCCAACGAGCAGGTTGTTGCATTCGACGACCGTGAGCCCGAGTACACTGTTCCCAAGGAAGAGGCTGAGGGCTACAAGAAGATCAAGTCCAAGTCCCGCAGCCCCATCGGCCCCGACGGCAAGCCCGTTTCCAAGATGAAGCTGTACAACCTCCGCGACGCTCTGTCCGAAGTTATCTGGGACCGCTTCTATGAGGATCCCACTCTGATCGCTTACGGCGAAGACTGCCGTGACTGGGGTGGCGCATTCGCAGTTTACCGTGGCATGATGGACGCTCTGCCTCACTGCCGTCTGTTCAACTCCAACCTGGCTGAGGGTGCCATTGTTGGTACTGCTGTCGGTTACGCTCTGTCCGGCGGTCGCGCTCTGGTTGAGCTGATGTACGCTGACTTCATCGGCTGTGCCGGTGACGAGATCTTCAACCAGATGGCTAAGTGGCAGTCTATGTCCGCCGGCATCCTGAAGATGCCCCTGGTTCTGCGTGTTTCCGTGGGTTCCAAGTACGGCGCACAGCACTCTCAGGACTGGACCGCACTGTGTGCACACATCCCCGGTCTGAAGGTCTGCTTCCCCGCAACTCCCTGGGAAGCTAAGGGTCTGATGGAGACCGCTCTGAAGGGCACTGACCCCGTGGTCTTCTTCGAGAGCCAGAGAATCTACGACGTGGGCGAGCAGTTCCACGAGGGTGGCGTTCCTGCTGAGCGCTACGAGATCACTATCGGTGATACCAACAAGGTCCGCGACGGTAAGGATGTCACCATCCTGACTCTGGGCGCAGTTCTGTACCGCGCTATGGATGCCGCTAAGACCCTGAGCGAGAAGTACGGTATGGAGGCTGATGTAATCAACCTGCACTCCATGGTACCCCTGGATTACACCAAGATCATCGAGTCCGTCAAGAAGACCGGCCGCGTGGTTCTGGTATCCGATGCTTGCGCACGTGGCTGCTTCATGAACGATGTGGCTCGCAACATCACCGAGCTGTGCTTCGACGACCTGGATGCACCTCCCGTTGTGATCGGTGCAAAGAACTGGATCACTCCTCCCTTCGAGTTCGACGAGTTCTTCTTCCCCCAGGCTTCCTGGATCATCGACGCCATCAACGACAAGCTGGTTCCCCTGAACGGCCATGTCTCCACCACCGGCTGCACCGAGGCAGAGTACCTGCGTCGTGCTAAGGATGGCGTGTAATTCCTATGGAGATCCAACGCACTGCCAATGCAGGAGTGCTTTTAAAGCTTGACGGCGTGTCCATCCTGCTGGACGGACTCTGCTACCGTATCGAGCCCTACATAGAGACCCCTGCAGCGATCGCAGCGGAGATTATGAAAAATCCTCCTGATCTGCTGGCATTTACCCACGGTCACGGCGACCATTATGGGGAATCGTTGGTATCCGCATTCCAAAAACAGAACCTCCGGCCCATTCTTGGGCCTGAGTCTCTGCCTTATGGAACGGATCACCGGAAGATGCGGATCGGCGGCGTTACCGTTACCCCCATCCCCAGCCGGCACATTGGCAAAAGCGATCCTAACCTTTCTCATTTCAGTTATCTGATCGAAGGCAGCAAGCGGATCTTCTTCGCAGGAGACGCGGCTCCGTTGCAGTGGAAGGGCAGGGAGGTAAAACTGGATGTGCTGATTGCCCCCTATGCCTATGCCAATACTCAGGCGTCCTGGGACTGGAGCCGTACGGTGGCAGACAAGGTTGTAGTCCTGCATCTTCCGGAGAGGGATAATGACCCAGCCGGCCTGTGGCCTCAGATCGGGATCGCCAGCGATGCGATGATCCCCCGTATTGGCGAGACAATCGAACTATAAAAGCCAGGACAAAAGAGATGTCCTGGCTTTTTTATGAACATTTCGGAAACATTTCTACCGCAGGGATTGCAAAATCCGGGAAAGCCTGTTATACTTACCCTTGATATTTCACGGAAAGGACCCCACATATGGCAGGCGAATACGATAAGAGTAAATATACCAAAGCGGAGCGTTTCAAAAACTGGTGGTATTATAATAAGGTATATGCGATTTTTGCGGTACTTGTGGTGCTGTTTGTGATTGTGCAGATCCATAAAGTCACAAATCAGCCCAAGATTGCGTTCAACGTGATGTTTTTTAATGTTGTAGCCAATACAACGGACGAAAATGGAATGAGCGACGAAGGAAAGAGCTATGTCACCCAGTTTATGAAGGATACTGGCGTGGATATGACGAAGAATACCATCGATACGCAAATGCATCTGGACTTTGAGATCCGCCCCAATGATGTTTCTGAACAAGAGATGATGATCGTCCAAAATATGGGCGCATATGTGGCTAACGGCGATCTGGATATCGCGGTAGCGGATGAATCTGCATTTCTTTATGTGGGTTACTGGGAAGCATTGGAGGATCTGCGGTCGGTTCTGGATGCAGAAACCTTGGAAAAAGTAGAGCCGTATCTGTTCTATGTAGACCAGGCAGTTGTGGATAAAATGGCAGATTACAGCATCGACGATGCTGAATTTCAGACAGTCAGACCCGATCCCAGAGATCCCTCCAAGATGGAAGAACCCATCCCCGTGGGCATTTATCTGGACGAGGCAAATGAGGCATTTAACAAGGAATTCCAGATTGCCGATGATGTAGGTGTGGTTGGTATTTATGTCAATACCAAGCATCCGGAACTGTGCAGAGCTTTTGTGGATTATATTTTAGATTAAAAAAACCCTCCCAATTTTGTTGGGAGGGTTTTCTTATTGTACTTTTTTGCGGTCGTGGAGGATCATACCCACAACTACCGAAATTGTTTGGATACACAGTACCCACCCAGCGTACTCATAATAAAAGCAAGAGTTGCCATATCAGATCTCCTATACGCCCACAAACTCCAAAATCAATTTTGCCATCAGCAGGGTCAGCACCAGCAGGATAATGGGACGTACGATCTTGGAGCCGTTTTTAATGGTAAGACCTGCACCGATGTAATGACCGGCAAAGGCAAACACGGCAGTGATCAGACCGATGGGAACCAGAACAGTACCGGCAACAAAGGAAGTGATCAGCGCGCCTACATTGGAGGAGAAATTCACGATCTTCACATTGCCGGAAGCGCTGCGCAGATCCATCTTTGCCAGATGGCAGAAGCAAAGCAGCATAAATGTGCCGGAGCCTGGGCCGTAAAAGCCGTCATACGCACCCAGAATGAAGGAAGCCAGCCACACGATTGCGGCCTGCTTGCCGAAGGAGATGTCACCCCGTTCTTCCGGGAACTTTTTTTGCTTGAACATCACCGCTGCGACGATGGGCAGTACGATCAGCAGCAGATATTTGAGATACTTTTCGTCCAGTGCCAGCTGCAGAGATGTGCCGAAATATGCACCGACCAGCGCAATAGGAATGGAGGGTAGACCTACTTTCCAATCTACACATTTATTCCTTATGTAGCGGAAGGTAGAAGCAGAAGTGCCCAGGCAGGAGGAAAGCTTACCGGTACCCAGCGCCTGATGCATAGGAAGACCGGACAGCAGATATACCGGCAGGGAAATCAGACCGCCGCCACCGCCGATGGCGTCCACAAAGGATGCCAAAAACACGCCGCAACCCATTAAAAATACCACCCAAATGGGGTAACCGCAAATCATAAGAACACCTCCTGGAAAACTATGGTCAATATACTATACATCCTGCCTAAATGCAAGCAAATTCAGTTGTATCTGTTGGGATTTTATGATATAGTAGAGAAAAAGGAGGTGGGCTTATGCACACTATGATCGATAAAAGAAAGTCCTGCCGCAGTTATACCGACCGTCCGGTGGAGGATGCGGTGTGGGAAAAGCTCCGAAATTTTCAGATGAAACCCCTGGACCCGGATATCAAGGTGCGCTGGGAAACGGTGAGCCGTGACCATATCCGATGTATGTGTAAGTTCACCACGCCCCAGCTGATCGCCATCTACTCCGAGAAGAAACCGGGTTACCTGGAAAATGCCGGTTTTATGTTCCAGCAGATGGAACTGTATCTGCACACCTTAGGCCTGGGCGTTTGCTGGCTGGGCTTGGGTAAGCCCGACAAGGAAGTGGAAGAACTGGTGCCCGGTATGGACTTTGTGATCCTGCTGACGGTGGGTTACCCCGACGGAGAGTTCCGCAAAGGTCCGGAGGAATTCCAGCGGGAATCTATGGAGAAGATCAGCGACCGGGAGGATATCCGTTTGGAGCCTGCCCGTCTTGCACCCTCCAGCTGCAATTCCCAACCCTGGTATTTCACCCACGAGGGGGAAGAAATCCACGTGTTTTGGGATCAGCGTGGTCTGCTAAAGCGCAAGATCCTGGCTTATTTCAATCCCATCGATATGGGTATTGCGCTGGCGCATCTCTATCTCACCAATCCCGATACTTTCCGCTTCTACCGCAAGGAAAACGTCACCGCGGAAAAGGGCAGAGAGTATATCGGCACTGTTACATTATAATAATGACAAAACGAGGTCGCTTGTTACGACCTCGTTTTTTTAATCAAAAGCAGTGCGCTTTGCACCTATGAAATCATCCCGGCTGTATTCCACCAAAGTAAAACTGCCGTCTTTATAGATGCCGTGGGTCACTGAGGTGTTGGATGGCCAGGGGTGATTTTGTAATTCCTCCGGGGTTAATCCCAGCCAGGCTGCGCTAAGCACCCGAATGGCTGCTGCGTGGGAGACGATACAAACGGTTTTTCCCGGATGCGCTTTTGCAATTCTCTCCACAGCACCGGTGATTCTTTTTTGAAACTGCAGCACACTTTCACCGCCAGGACAGTGGCTGTTGCCGAAATCGGTATCCCAAACCCGGAATGCTTCCGGCCAGTTGGTTTTTAAATCATAATAAGGCTGATGTTCCCATTGACCGGCGTATATTTCCCGCAGTTCCGGGTTGGTAATTACGGGCAGACCTTTTCTTTGCGCTACCACCTGCGCGGTGTGAAAAGCCCGGGAAAGGTCACTGGAGTAAATGGCATCCATTTGATGTTTTGCCAAATGATCCGCCGCAAGTCCGGCTTGCTCATAGCCCAGTTCCGTCAGATCCAGATCGGTATGCCCTAAGAACAGGTCGTGGAGGTTGCCTTGAGACTGGCCGTGACGCACCAGATAAATATGTGTTACTTCCATCAGATTCCCTCCAGCAGGCCGATGTCGTATTTCCATTGCAGGATACGGGTAACCGCTACATTCAGCTGTTCCTGAGAGATCCGTCCGCTGTTTACGGCCTCCAATACTGCAGGATACTGCTCCTGATAATTCCAGGTGCAGAGGATATCGTTTCCTGCCAGTACCGCCAGAACGGCGGCTTCTCCGGCTCCGTACAGCTGGGTGATAGCGCCCATAGCCAGATCGTCCGTGACCACGACACCGCGAAATCCCATCTCTTTGCGTAGATATGTATTTACCAGAGGGGAGAGGGAGGCGGGATAATCAGGATCAATGGCGTTAATAAACGTATGGCTCACCATAATGGCACCGGCACCGCCCTGAATGCCCATAGCAAAGGGGACAAGATCTGCGCTTTCCAGTTCCTCCAGGGTGCGGTTATCCATCGCGATTCCAACGTGAGTATCGGTGTTGTTTCCGTAGCCGGGGAAGTGCTTTAAAATACCGCCAATGCCGTTTTGCTGCATCACATCGCAAACCCCAGCGACAAAAGTGCCGGTGGTCTCCGGGTCTTGGCCCAAAGAACGGCTATACATAAAAGCATTAGGGTCTGTGGTGATATCGCACACCGGCGCGGCATTTACATTGATGCCCAAGCTGCATAGCAGCTGACACTTTTGCGTTTCTGTCTCATAAATCAGTTCCAGTCCGCCCCGGTCAAATAGCGTCCGGGGGGAGGGGAAGCGGCTTTCCCGATATTGGGGATAGCTGCTGACACGGCAAACCCAGCCGCCCTCTTCATCCACCGCCATCAGAAGAGGAATTTTAGCGGCAGCCTGATAGGATGCAATGGTGGCGTTCACAGATTCCGGAGTTCCGTTCTCAAAATCCCGGGCAAAGAGAATATAGCCGCCCAAATGATAGTTGGCTACATCCTCCGCGGCATTTTCACCGGGGCAGCCGGCCAGGAAAAGCTGACCCACTTTTTCTTCCAAAGGGAGAGTCAAAGCCATCTCATAGGCATCAAAAACCGGGGGCTCCGGTTCGGGAATTGGATCGATCTGAGTAATCGTCTCCGTGGGATCCGTTACAACCGGCATGGGGGCAGGCTTTGCGGACGAAGGCGCTTGACAGCCCCACAGTCCTATTGCCAAGGTCAGCGCCAGGGCAGCGGAAAAAAGCTTTTTCATAGTGGTTCCTCATAGCAGTAATAAGTTTTTGAATATTTTACCATAAAACGCGGTTATCTGCAAGGAGGTGAAAGAACCCGCCCTCTTGCTGAAAAAAACAAAAGACACTAATCAACGGATTAGTGTCTTTTGTTGGCTGTTCCGAACCATTTAGATGCCAACTTTGTTTTTTGAAAAAACAGGTATTTTTCTGATCCCCAAAAATATTTTCTATCGACCTCTATATTCTTGTTTCAAAACCTCTGCCATTTCTTCCGGCGATTCCTGACAACCACCTGCAAGCCATAATTTAATAATGGCATTAAGACCATTTCTGAAAAATTCAATATGATACTTGATATTGCTATCAATATGTTCCTTTTCGGCTCGCCTTGTATCATATATCGAAACAAGGTGTTTATCGTCATAACAAAGCCTAAAATATGTCTTATAGAAAATTTGGTTTTTTTTAATATGAGTAAACATCTTAAGTGCACCAGTACGCTCATTGAAATAATCGTAATTTGCAAACAGATTGCTAAACTCATTTTCGAGTTTTTCTCTCGTTTTATCAGCAAGATCAAATATATCAATGTAGTTTGCATAGAACGTGCTACGATTTAATTCTGTCATTTTAATAAGATCCGAAACGGTAATGTCCTTAATTTCACGGGTCTGTAACAGTTCTATAAAAGCTCGTTCGATTTTCTCTTGCGACTGTCTACGCCGTTTGTTGTTTTTTATATTCATAACAATCCTCCATTATTCCAACACTTATAACATAATTGGTGGTCATTATTTCTTTTATTCCAACACCTGTTGCTTATTTGTTGATTGTTCTGATTGTTTCAAATCATTATACTATAAATGCAATAAAAACACAAGTGTTGGTTTAATGAAGGGAGATTTTAAAATGAAAAAGAGTAGTTTTGTTGCATTGATATTAGGAACAGTAAGTGGGGTACTTTTTGCTCTCGGTATGTGTATGGCACTTCTGCCTGAATGGGACGCCTTCACAGAAGGTATCATTTTTGGCGCTGTCGGTATTGTGCTCAGTATTATCACGGCACTTATCTGGTGTAAAATGGAAAACAAGAAACTGCCGAAAATGAGTGGTAAAAATCTATTCCGTACTATTTACGCCGTCATTGCTGCTTTAGTGCTTGGCGTAGGTATGTGTATGTGTCTTGTGTGGGAGCAAATTATTTTGGGCACACTCGTCGGTTTGCTTGGTAT
>JAZNZH010000078.1:0-1858 GCA_045594845.1 Faecousia sp.
CGGCTGTTTTTGGGCTCGCCGAAATAGTAATCCGGCCACTTTTTGCTCCAATGCTCGGAAAACGTACTGTCTCCATCCATCAGATCACAGTAAGAAGGATAGGTTTTTGCGGTCATCAGCTCCCAGGTAATATCCCGGAAACCGTTATCCGTCAGGTAATCGATCAGTGCCGGGGTCAGCACAATGCCCGTATCCAGGTGGTAATCCGTTTCTACGGTGTAATGGTGGCGCAGCTTTGCCTTCATAGGCTCTTTGTAAGCCTCCGGCACAATATTTTCTGCCAGCGCCAGCATATTTTCACCCTGGACGCCATTGCCGAAAGTCAATGCGTTTTCATCGAAAAATACGCGCTGAATGCCATCTGTAATCATAGCGATCAGCTGCTGCCATTTTTCGCAGGCGGACGGATCCAGAATTTGTGCAAAGAACAAAGCGGTTTTTACCGCCTGCAGGTAGCAGACCGTGCTGATATAATACACATTCGAGATCACAGGCTCCGGCGCCAGCCAATCGCCCAGCATCCATGTGTGGGAATTGCTGCGGATAATATAATCTGCGTCCCGCTTGCTCTCGTAATAGTCCAGCCATTTTTGGATCGCCTCGTAGCCCTGTTTGGCCACCGCCATATCCTCTGTCCAGGCATACAGCTGCTTTGCCACGGTGCAAAGGGCGTTGCCCCAAGCGTAACCGCCGCCGCCACCGAAATAAGGCGCCGAGTTGGGAACCAGGCCCTCCCCGGTCTGGGCATCCAAAAGATCCCGGAACCATTTGTAGTAATACTGCGTTACATTATTATTATAATAAGCCGATTTCATAACCAGCTTGCCATCGCCGGTATAGGGAAGTTTCTCTCTGTGGGGGCAGTCCATCACCAGACCGCTGTGCATATTGCATCGCAGGGTCTGCTGAAATACAGAATTGATACGGCTGAGCAGCGGATCTGCGCATTCAAAGAAGCCGTCATTGTCCATATCCATATGGATAAAGAAAGAGGTTAAGGAAGAAATGCGCACGGTGCTGCTGCGGGGGATCAGCACATACCGATAGCAGAACCAGCTGAATTTAGGAGCGATCTGCTGTACGCCCGGCCGCAGGCGATAGACGCTTTGCTGGCAGATATGCTTATCCTCGCCGGTTTCCTCGTGTTTTCCATGCCAGGCTGCGGTCTCAAGATTCAGTGTTCCGTCTTCCTTCAAAACCTCAGCATAGAAAATGACCAGTTCGGTCTGCTCCTTCGCCTCTGCGGTGAAGCACAGGCCGCCGGAGTGATTGATCCCAAAATCATAGACCGTGCCGTCGGGCGTCTCCCAGGAATTTACGGCCGTCAGTGTTCTTTGCAGCTGGTCCGAAGGGCACTGGGGAGATGTCATCGCTCCCTCCGGCCCCGCACACAGCTGCGCCGGCAAGAAGGGTCCCGGCTTTTCCGTAAAATCAATAACATCGCCGGAGAACAACTGGCAGACCACATTGGTGCCACGCACCATTGTTGCCGTGTCGCTGACGATTTTTTGAATTTTTCCGTGCTGGTTCTCTATATGCAGTTCGTAAATCAGGCAAGGATCTCCGAAGGACACATCTGGCTGCGGTTCAAAGTCCTTCTTTTCCCGATTGCTGTAATAACCGCCTGCCACCTCTGCATTCAGGGAATTCTCGCCCGCTTGAAGCAGGCCGGTAACATCATAGGTGTAATACGTCACCCGGTGCCCTGTGGCAATGTGGGTTCCCTCTTTTAGCAGTGCCTCACGGGCAGAATAATCGGTCACGGGCGGAATAAAGTAGGCCTCGTCCAGTGCTTTCCCGTTCAGCCGGGCAGAGAAATACCCCAAGCCGCATATGTAAAGCCGTGCCTTCACAGGGG
>JAZNZH010000079.1:0-14179 GCA_045594845.1 Faecousia sp.
GAGGCCATCCCTTTGGGATGGCATACTTGGCGGGCGACGTCCCTGTTGCGGTACCCGACATCTTCGTTGGCGCCAAGGCGCCTTCCTCATCTGTCGACCGCGGCCACGCGCTCAGGTCGCTTATTCTGCCGCTGGCAGCGCCCCCATCGCTTCCCTGAGAAAATAGATAACGCGAACATAAAGCCTCAACCTTTCGGTTGGGGCTTTCTTTTACATATGTGAAAAATTAAGATAATGCGAACACAAAAGTCTCCGCATTTGTGGAGGCTTTCTTCTTGCTTATTTTGGATTTTGTGCTATTATTATACTGTGTATCTATGCGCCCGGACATAGAGGGCGAAACATGAAAAAAGTCGCGCGATAAGGAGTGTTTCAATATGATTACTGTCAGCAATTTGGGAATGCAGTTTGGCGGCCAGTGGCTGTTCCAGCACGTGGACCTGCAGTTCCTCCCCGGCAACTGTTATGGTATTATTGGTGCCAATGGCGCGGGCAAGTCCACTTTCCTGCGGATCCTTTACGGTGAGCTGGATTCTACCACCGGTTCCATTACCATCCCCCCCGAACTCCGGGTTTCTGTTCTGAAGCAGAATCAGAATGCCTATGACGAATTCACCGTTATGGATACCGTCATCATGGGCAACCAGCGTCTGTATGATATTATGAAGGAGAAGGACGCTATCTACGAGAAGCCCGACTTTACCGATGAGGACGGCATCCGCGCTTCCGAACTGGAGATGGAGTTTGCGGAAATGAATGGCTGGGAAGCAGAGAGCGATGCATCCCGTCTGCTGCAGGGTCTGGGCATCGGTACGGAGCTGCACTATGACATTATGGGCACTGTGGACCCCCGACTGAAGGTGAAGGTGCTGCTGGCTCAGGCGCTGTTCGGAAATCCCGACATCGTTATGTTGGACGAGCCCACCAACAACCTGGACATTGAAGCCATCAACTGGCTGGAAGATTTTCTGCTGGACTTCCCCGGCATGGTCATTGCGGTATCCCACGACCGCCACTTCCTGAACACCGTGTGCACCCACACTGTGGATATCGACTACGGCAAGATCAAGATGTACGTGGGCAACTACGATTTCTGGTACGAGTCTTCTCAGATGGTGCAGGCTATGATCCGCAACAAGAATAAGAAGAACCAGGAAAAGATCGAAGAGCTGCAGCTGTTCATTCAGCGATTCTCCGCCAACAAGAGCAAGGCAAAGCAGGCAACTGCCCGCCGCAAGCTGCTGGACAAATTGACTGTGGAAGAGATGCCCTGCTCTACCCGCCGCTATCCCTTCGTCGGCTTTATGCCTGAGCGGGAATTGGGCAAGGATATCCTGACGGTTAACGATGTTTCCGTCACGGTGGACGGCGTAAAGCTGCTGGACAAGGTCTACTTCTCCGTAGGCAAAAACGATAAGATCGCCTTTGTGGGTGAAAACGAGCTGGCCCAGACCGCTCTGTTCCAGATCCTCATGGGCGAGCTGGAGCCGGACGAAGGCAGCGTCAAGTGGGGTATCTCCACTGTCCGCAGCTACCTGCCTAAGGACAACTCCGAGTATTTCGAGGGCAACACCATGGAGCTGGTGGACTGGCTGCGTCAGTACTCCACCAAGAAGGACGATGTGTATCTCCGGGGCTTCCTGGGCAGAATGCTGTTCTCCAACGAGGATGTGTTCAAGCAGGTCAATGTTCTGTCCGGTGGCGAAAAGGTGCGCTGCATGCTCAGTAAAATGATGCTTTCCGGCGCTAATGTGGTACTGCTGGATCAGCCCACTAACCACCTGGATATGGAGTCTATTCAGGCGGTCAACAAGGGTCTGGAAGCCTTTAACGGCGTGGTGCTGCTGGCATCCCACGACCACGAAATGCTGACTTCTACCTGTAACCGCGTCATCGCATTCCAGCCTGACGGCACCATCGTGGACCGCTACGGCACCTACGATGAGTACCTCTACTGGATGGCACAGCAGAAGGAGAAAAATCAATGAAAAAAATCTTAGATATTATCACTGAGAAAATGCAGCAGGCATTTGCTGACGCCGGTTACGAGGCATCTTTTGGCCGGGTGACCGTATCCAACCGCCCGGATCTGTGCCAGTATCAGTGTAATGGCGCGTTATCTGCAGCAAAGCAGTATAAGTGCGCGCCGATTCAGATCGCTACCGCTGTGGCGGAAAAGCTTTGCAAGGATGATTTCTCCAAGTGCGATGTGGTGATGCCCGGTTTTATCAATCTGGATCTGTCTGATGCCTTTTTGAAGGATTACCTGGAGCAGATGCGGACTGCCGAAGATTTCGGTGTGGAAAAGCTCGGTCAGGGCAAAACTATTGTGGTGGACTACGGCGGAGCCAATGTGGCAAAGCCTCTGCACATCGGCCACCTGCGTCCTGCCATCATCGGCGAGGCGCTGAAGCGGATGTACAAGTTTATGGGCTACAAGACCATAGGTGACGTGCATCTGGGTGACTGGGGGCTGCAGATGGGGCTGATCATTGCAGAACTCCACGAGCGTCAGCCGGATCTGTGCTATTTTGATCCCGACTATACCGGTGAGTATCCCAAGGAGTCTCCTTTTACCCTCAGCGAACTGGAGGAGATCTATCCCACCGCATCTTCCAAGAAGTCTGACCCTGTGTTTGCGGAAAAGGCCCACACTGCGACCTACGAGCTGCAGAACGGCCGCCGCGGCTACCGGGCGATCTGGGATCACATTATGGGTGTGTCCTTACCCGACCTGCGCCGGATCTACGGCATTTTGGATGTCCACTTTGAGAAGTGGCTGGGCGAAAGCGATGCCGACCCTTATATCCCCGCGATGGTGGAGGATCTGAAGGCACGAGGTCTTGCTGTATTATCTAACGGTGCATGGGTCGTTCCCGTTGCCGAGGAGGCAGACAAGAAGGAAGTGCCTCCTATGATCCTCATTAAGTCTGACGGCTCTGCCATTTATGCTACCACCGACCTTGCTACTATGGTGCAGCGTATGGGCGACTGGAATCCGGACAAGATGCTCTATGTTACCGACAAGCGCCAGGCACTCCACTTTGAGCAGGTGTTCCGCGCTGCCAAGAAGAGCGGCATCGTAAAGGCAGAGACCGAACTGGAGCACGTGGGTCACGGCACTATGAACGGCGCTGACGGCAAGCCCTTCAAGACCCGTGATGGCGGCGTTCTCCGTTTGGAGCAGCTGATTGGGGATATGATGGACTTTGTCCGGGCCAAAGTTGTGGAGAACAAGATCGTTGCAGACAGTGAGGTGGAGGATACCACCAACAAGATCGCCCTGGCTGCGCTGAAATACGGCGATCTTTCCAATCAGCCTACCAAGGACTACAACTTTGACCTGGAGCGGTTTGCTGCATTCGAGGGTAACACCGGCCCCTATATCCTGTACACCATCGTGCGCATCAAGTCCATTCTTGGTAAGTACGGCGCATGGGAGCATCTGCCTATGGCAGTACCTGCCAATGAGCAGGCAAAAGATCTGATGCTGTGTATCACCAAGTTTGCTCCCACCATGGAAAGCGCTCTGAAGGCATCCGCCCCCAACCAGATCTGCGCTTATATCTATGAACTGGCCGGCGCGGTGAACAAGTTCTACCATGACACCCGGATCCTCACCGAAGAGGATAAGGCTCTGCAGGCAGGTTACATCAGCCTGATGGGTCTTGCAAAGAACATCCTGGAGACCTGTATCAGTATCCTGGGTTTCTCCGCTCCTGAAAAGATGTAATAAAAAACCTCGCAGCTTCAGCTGCGAGGTTTTTGTAACGCTTCCAGGGACAGTTCCCCGGCTAATTTATATAGCGCATCGCTGAGCACTTTCTCCACCGGCAGGCCGGCGGCATCTGCGATCCTTTTATAAAAAAGAGCCACCCAGGGCTCCAACAGCAAAGTTACTTCTGTCATAAATGCCTCCGCCGGCGGAAAGGAATAAATCTACAATCCATCCTATGCAAACCCTTGACAGATGTGATAGAATATAGTGTAATGAGAAATACCGCTTTGAGAGGATGAGATATTATGGCAAAAGAGAAAAAGGTTGAGCAGATCACCGATATGGAGGTAGACTTTGCCCAATGGTTTACCGATGTGTGCAAGAAGGCACAGCTGATCGACTATTCTTCCATTAAGGGTGTGTTTATTTACCGCCCCTACGGCTATGCGATTTGGGAGAATATCCAGCGGATTATGGACGCAGAGTTTAAGAAGACCGGCGCCCAGAATGTGTATATGCCTCTTTTGATCCCCGAAAGCCTGCTGCAGAAGGAAAAGGATCACGTGGAGGGCTTTGCGCCTGAGTGCGCCTGGGTTACCCACGGCGGCAGCGAAGAGCTGGAGGAGCGCTACTGTATCCGTCCCACCTCTGAGACCCTGTTCTGTGAATATTTCCGCAACGCCATCCAGTCCCACCGGGATCTGCCTATGATGCTGAATCAGTGGTGCAGTGTGCTGCGTTGGGAGAAAACCAGCCGTCCGTTCCTGCGTCACAGAGAGTTCCTGTGGCAGGAGGGCCATACTATGCACGCTACCCCTGAGGAAGCCAAGGAAGAGACTGAGCGTATGCTGAACGTCTATGCCGACTTCTGCGAGAATGTGCTGGCTATGCCTGTGACCCGTGGTCAGAAGACCGACAAGGAAAAGTTCAACGGCGCTGAGGCCACCTACACTATCGAGTGTATGATGCACGATCGCAAAGCTTTGCAGGCCGGCACTTCCCACTATTTCGGCGACGGCTTTGCCCAGGCATTTGACATTACCTTTACCGACAAGAACAACCAGAAGGTCCATCCCCATCAGACTTCCTGGGGTGTATCCACCCGTCTCATCGGCGGCATCATTATGACCCACGGCGATAACAACGGCCTGGTGCTGCCGCCCAAGGTGGCTCCCATCCAGGTGGTGGTGCTGCCCATCGCCCAGCATAAGGAGGGCGTTCTGGATGCAGCCAACGGTCTGAAGACCCGACTGGAGAATGCCGGCTTCCGGGTAAAATTGGACGACAGCGACAACTCCATGGGTTGGAAGTGCGCCGAGTATGAAATGAAGGGTGTGCCTCTGCGTGTGGAGTGCGGTCCCCGGGATCTGGAAAACGGCCAGTGCGTGCTGGTACGCCGCAACGACGGCGAGAAGACCGTGGTTGCCCTCGCTGACCTGGAGAAGGCGGTTGCTGAGCAGCTGGAACTGGTGCATCAGGGCATGTACAACCGGGCTAAGAAGAACCTGGAAGATCACATCTACGAGGCCCATTCTCTGGAAGAGGCCAAGGAGCTTCAGGAAAAGCACGGCGGCTTCGTCAAGACTATGTGGTGCGGCGAGCTGGAGTGCGAGATGAAGATGAAGGAAGAGGCCGGCATGTCCTCCCGCTGCATGCCTTTTGCACAGGAGAATCTGGGCGATGTATGTCCCATCTGCGGCAAGCCTGCAAAGACCATGATCCTTTGGGGTGTTGCTTACTAATAAAAAGAACACGGTGGTTAATAACCACCGTGTTTTTTGTTATTTTGCTAAGAAGCCAACTTTCTTGTAGACCTTGCGCAGGGTCTTTTCGGCAACATAGCTTGCTTTTTCTGCGCCGGCGCGGTAGACGCTTTCCAGATAGGCCTTATCCTTAATGATCTTCTGTGCCTCTTCCCGGATGGGACGCAGGTGTTCTACCACTGCCTCGCCAACTACAGGCTTAAACTTCCCGTAGCCGCAGTCGATGAACTCATTTTCGATCTCCTCATAGGTCTTGCCGGTAACGGCGGAGTAAATGGTCATCAGGTTGGCAACGCCGGGCTTGTTCTCCTTATCGTAGCGGACACAATTTTCGGTATCGGAGTCGGTGATGGCCCGCTTAAACTGCTTCATGATCACCTCGGGGGGATCCATCAGCAGCACACGACCGGTGTCCTCGTTCTCACTCTTACTCATCTTGGCCAGAGGATTGGTCAGACTCATGATCCGGGCGCCTACCTTGGGAACGAAAGGCTCAGGGATCTTGAACACATCGCCGTAAATGCCGTTAAAGCGGCGGGCGATGACATGGGTCAGCTCCACATGCTGCTTCTGATCTTCACCAACGGGCACCAGATCGGGCTGGTACAGCAGGATATCTCCGGCCATCAGGCTGGGGTAGGTAAACAGACCTGCGTTGATATTGTCTGCGTTCTTGGCGGATTTGTCCTTAAACTGGGTCATACGGCTCAGTTCACCGAACATAGAGTAGCAATCCAGCACCCAACCCAGTTCTGCGTGCTGATGCACGTGGCTCTGGACAAACAGGGTGTTTTTCTCCGGATCCAGTCCGCAGGCAATGTACTGCGCCAACTGCTCTAAGGTGCGCCGCCGCAGGTCGGCAGGATTTTGCCGCACGGTGATGGCGTGAAGGTCAGCCATAAAGTAGAAGCAGTCATACTGATCGGCACGCTCCGCCCAATTCTTCACCGCGCCCAGGTAAGAACCCAGGGTCAGGTCGCCGGAGGGCTTGATGCCGGAGAGCATTCTCTTCTTCTGCACGATTTCTTCCATAATATTTCGCCTCTTTTTCGGATGTTTTCTGTATTTTAACATAGTTGCCGGGAAAACGCAACGGGAAATTGACTTTCCCCCGGAGGATATGGTATAGTAAGATATGATTTTAACATAGAGGTATGTGTTATGGATTACAATGTACTTGCAAACCTGCTGTTCCCGGATGTTACCGATACACCGGAAATGCTGGAAGAAAAATACCCCCTGCGCCAGCTTCCCGAGGGCGCAGTGGTTACCCGTATGGCGCCGTCTCCCACCGGCTTTGTCCATTTAGGCAATTTGGTGCAGGGTCTGACTGCAGAGCGTATGGCCCATCAGAGCGGCGGCGTGCTGTTTCTCCGGGTGGAGGACACCGACGCAAAGCGGGAAGTGCCCGGCGCGGTGGAAGTGCTGCTGGAAACCTTAAAGCACTACGGCATCGTATTCGATGAGGGCGCTACCATCGCCGGCGATAGTGGTGATTACGGCCCCTACCGCCAGCGCCAGAGAGCGGCCATTTACCACGTCTATGCCAAGAAGCTGGTCAGTCAGGGTATGGCATACCCCTGCTTCTGCACCGAGGAAGAACTGTCTGCAATGCGTACTCAGCAGGAAGCCAACAAGGAAAATACCGGCTACTACGGCAAGTATGCTATGTGGCGTGACCGATCCCTGGAGGATGTGCAGGCCCAGCTGGCTGCCGGCAATCCCTGGGTGCTGCGTTTCCGCTCCACCGGTTCAATCGAGAACTCGTTTAAGTTTGACGATCTGGTCAAGGGCAAGCTCAACATTACCGAGAATGACATTGACCACGTGCTCTTAAAGTCCGACGGCATTCCCACCTACCACTTTGCCCACGCAGTGGACGACCACCTGATGCGCACCACCCATGTGGTCCGTGGTGATGAATGGCTGCCAACCTTGCCTTTCCATATCCAGCTGTTTAAGGCGCTGGAGTTTAAGCTGCCTAAGTATGTCCATATCGGACCGCTGCAGAAGATGGACGGCACTTCTAAGCGCAAGCTCAGTAAGCGCAAGGACCCGGAACTGGCGCTGACCTTCTATAAGGCCGAGGGCTTCCCGGTGGATGCGGTGTATGAGTACATTATGACCCTGCTGAACTCCAATTACGAGGATTGGCGCAGAGCCAACCCCACTGCTCCCGCAACGGAGTTTAAGTTCAGCCCCAAGAAGCTGAATCCCGCCGGCAACCTGTTTGATTATGCAAAGCTTACCGATGTATCCAAGAATGTCATTGCAACTATGGATGCGGACAAGGTCTACGCCCTGCTGACCCAGTGGGCGCAGGAGTTCGACCCGGACTTCGGCGCAAAGCTGTCTGCCGATCCTGTATATGCCACCGCCATCCTGTCCATCGGCCGGGGCGGAAAGAAGCCCCGCAAGGATATTGCTGTGTGGAAGGAAGCCAAGGAGTATATGGGCTTTTTCTACGACGACTATCTGCAGAGGCCGGTATTCAACGAGAAGTTCTCCGCCCAGACGGTTAAGACCGCACTGGAGAAATTCCTGGAGAAGTTCAATATCAGCGATGACTCTGCCCAGTGGTTCGACAAGGTCAAGGAGATCACCACCGAGATGGGCTTTACCACCGACATGAAGGCCTATAAGGCAGATCCCGATGCCTTCCCCGGTACGGTGGCAGATGTGTCTACATTCATTCGTCAGGCCGTCACCGGCAAGACCAATTCTCCGGATCTTTTCACAGTAATGCAGATTTTGGGATACGACCGCACTGTGGCCCGTATCCGTGCTGTGATGGACAATCTGTAAAAAAGAAACCCGACAGAGCTCACTCTGTCGGGTTTTTGTTATGCGCTGTATTGAGGCTGGCAGGTCAGATTCACGCCCAACCGCTTAAAGATCTTCTCATCCACATCGGAGAGAATGACGGAGGAGTGAGCATCACAGCCACGGAGTTTTGCAAGCTGTTCCATAGCGTGTTCTGCTGCCGGATCGGTGGCGGCGCAAATGGAAAGGGCGATCAGCACCTCGTCGGTGTGCAGCCGGGGATTCCGGTTGCCGAAATGATCCACCTTCAGATGCTGAATGGGATCAATGATGGTGGGGGAGATGAGATGCAGTTCGTCGTCCATACCGCCCAATGCCTTTAAAGCATTCAGCAGCAGGGCTGCGGATGCGCCCAGCAGATCGGAGGTCCGACCGGTGACGATGCGTCCGTCAGGCAGTTCCATTGCAGCGGCAGGCATGCCGGTGGCCTCTGCCTTTTGGAGAGCCGGCGCGACTACACGACGCTCCTCGGGAACAACACCTGCCTTCTTCATCAGCAGTTCCATCTTCATAATCTGGCTGTCCCGGGCTTTGCCTTGCTTGACATCGCACAGAGTGCCGTAATAACGGCGGAGGATTTCCTGTCGGGAAGCCTCTTTGGCAACTTCATCATCCACGATGCAGTTGCCCACCATATTCACGCCCATATCTGTGGGGGACTTGTAGGGACAAGTGCCTAAGATCCGCTCAAACATGGTCACCAGGACAGGGAATGCTTCCACATCACGGTTGTAGTTAACAGTGGTTTGACCGTAGGCTTCCAGATGGAAGGGGTCCAGCATATTTACATCATCCAGGTCAGCGGTGGCAGCTTCATATGCCAGGTTTACCGGGTGATTCAGGGGCAGATTCCAGATGGGGAAGGTCTCGAACTTTGCATAACCTGCTTTTACGCCCCGCTTGTGCTCGTGGTACAACTGGCTCATACAGGTAGCCAATTTACCGCTGCCGGGGCCGGGGGCAGTAATGACCACCAGTTCCCGCTCGGTCTCGATATAATCGTTTTTGCCGTAGCCGTCATCGCTGACAATGTGGGCAATGTTGCCGGGATAGCCGGGAATGTCGTAATGATGATAGACCTTGATGCCGATGGACTCCAGTCGGGACTGGAAGGCCTTGGCCAAAGTCTGATCCTGGAAACGGGTCAGGACAACGCTGCTGACATACAGACCCAAACCTCGGAAAATATCGATAAGCCGGATTACATCCCGGTCATAGGTAATGCCCAGGTCTCCGCGAACTTTGTTTTTTTCGATGTCTGCGGCGTTGATTGCGATGATGATCTCTACCTGATCCTTCATCTGCAGCAGCATGCGGAGCTTGCTGTCCGGCTGGAAACCGGGGAGCACCCGGGATGCGTGGTAGTCGTCGTAGAGCTTGCCGCCGAATTCCAGATACAGTTTGCCGCCGAATTGACGGATCCGTTCCCGGATGTGGGCAGATTGCGTCTGGATATATAAATCATTGTCAAAACCGATACGCAAAATACTCGCCTCGTTTCTTTCTTGCAATACCTTATTATTGTATAAGACATCGGGAAAAATAGCAAGTCTTTTCCCGAAAAATGCCCTCTGCAAAATTTTTGCAGAGGGCATTGGCGTATTATAATGTATCGATGGCGCTCTTCAGCCGATCCATAGCCTTTTCCAGTGTTTTCCGGGGGCAGGCCAGCACCACCCGCTGGAACTGGGCGGCACACTGGCCGAACATAGCGCCGCTGTCCAGCCACAGCTTTGCTTTGTGGAGGATCAGGTCGTCCAGGGCTTCCTTGGAAAGGCCCAGGCCGGTGCAGTCCAGCCAGGCAAAGTAGGTACCTTCCGGTTCTACCAGACGGATCTGAGGAATGTGTTCTGTAAGATATTCCCGGACATAGGCAAGATTCTCACGCATATAAACCTTGCACTCAGCCAGCCACTGCTCACCGCCCCGGTAAGCGGCGTGACAGGCCAGCATACCCAGCAGGTTGGGCTCGTGACAGGCGGCAATATCCAGTTCCTTTTTAAACCGCTCCCGGAGCTCCTGGCCGGGAATGAAAATGTTGGACACCTGCAGACCGGCAATGTTAAAGCTCTTGCTGGGAGCAGTGCAGACGATGCAGTTATCCAGCATCTCCGGGCAGGCCTTGGGGAAGGGAATGTGGGGATGGCCGGGGAAAGCGAAGTCGCAGTGAATCTCGTCGGAGACTACGGTAACGCCGTACTTTTTGCAGATGGCGCCAATTCTGCGCAGCTCCTCCTTGGTCCATACCCGACAGATGGGGTTGTGGGGAGAGCAAAGAATAAACAGCTTTACGCCGTTTTCCACGATCTTCTTTTCAAAGTCCTTAAAATCTACGGAGTACTGACCGTTTTCGTAGATCAGGGGGTTTTCCACCAGCACCCGGTCGTTCTGCTTGACTACATTGTAGAACGGATAGTAGACCGGTGGCTGGATCAGCACTCGGTCACCGGGCTGGGTGGTAGCGCGGACAGCGGCGGAAAGGGCAAACACCACACCGGGGGTGTTCAGCAGCCACGGAGATTCAATCTTCCAGTCGAAATACTTATAGAACCAATCCTGCAGAGCAGGGAAGTAGTCTTCGTCCAGAATGTTATAACCGAAGATACCGAACTGCACAGCTTCGCTCAAAGCGTTTGTCACACATTCCGGTACGGGGAAATCCATATCCGCCACCCAGAGGGGCATCACATCGTCATCATAGCCGTTTTTCTTCCGCAGGTCAAACTTGACGCTGCAGGTATTGCTTCGGTCGATGACTTTGTCAAAATCATACATAGCCATATTCTCCCTTATAAATGCTACCCTTATTTTACTCCTCCCGACACGGTTAGTCAAGGAATATTCCCCTGGGAAAAATTCTCCGATATAAACGAAAATAATGAAAAAATTTTGTGAAAAAATGCTTGACAAACACCCGGACAGGTGGTAAGATAATCGGGCGCGCATAGGGATAACTATGCCTGCGCACTGCGATGATGCAGGAGATTGCGTCGAAAGACGGTAACTTCTGCGGAGTATGTCCGGTCATCGGGCGGCTGAACTTTACTGTTTTTTACGCTGCGTATATCGCTGCGGCAGTAGAAAGGTCGGCCTTGCGTCGGCCATTTTTATTGGCTCGGAATGATACGCACGGAGGCGTGAACAGTTGGTTCGACCGTACCCAGACACACAAGCAAACTGAGTACGATATTCAAGGAGGAAACAAAAACCATGGCAAACCAGGAAATGATTCGTATCCGTCTGAAGGCATATGACCATCAGCTGATCGATTCCAGCGCAGCAAAGATCGTTGAAACCGCAAAGCGGAACGGCACTGCCGTTTCCGGCCCCATCCCCCTGCCCACCAAGAAGGAAGTTGTGACTATCCTTCGCGCAGTCCATAAGTATAAGGACAGCCGTGAGCAGTTCGAGCGCAGAACCCACAAGAGACTGATCGATATCCTCAACCCCAACCAGAAGACCGTTGAGGCTCTGATGAGCCTGGATCTTCCCGCTGGTGTTGAGATTGAGATAAAGCTGTAATCCTTATACATTAAAAATATAAGGATTCACCGCTGCCCGCACTGAAAAGCATCGGGCGACGGGTCATGTTGGCGAGCGTCCCAATGCGCAAGTCAACCAATAACCTAACAAAAGGAGAAAACCAAGATGAAAAAAGCAATCATCGGCAAAAAAGTGGGCATGACCCAGATCTTCGATGAGAGCGGCAAGGTGATCCCTGTTACCGTTGTGGAAGCAGGCCCCTGCGTCGTCACTCAGAAGAAGACCATCGAGACCGACGGCTACGTTGCCGTCCAGCTGGGCTTTGAGGACATCAAGGAGTCCAAGCTGACCAAGCCTGAGGCAGGCCACCTGAAGAAGGCAGGCGTCGAGGCTAAGAAGTACCTGAAGGAGTTCACTCTGGACAACGCTGCTGACATGAATGTGGGCGACGTTGTGAAGGCTGACACCTTCGAAACCGGCGACATGATCGATGTTACCGGTATCTCCAAGGGCCACGGCTACCAGGGCGTTATCAAGCGCCATGGCGCACACCGCACCGATATGACTCACGGTGGCGGCCCTGTTCACCGTCACGCCGGTTCTATGGGCGCTTCTTCCCATCAGTCCCGTATCTTCCCCGGTAAGATCGGCGCTGGTCAGATGGGTAACGAGCAGGTTACCATCCAGAACCTGGAAGTTGTGAAGGTGGACGCAGAGCTGAACATGATCGTTATCCGCGGCGCCATCCCCGGCCCCAAGGGCGGTCTGGTCTACCTGCAGAACACTGTAAAGAACAACAAGGTCAAGGGTGCAGATGCTGGCATCAGCAAGAACCCGCAGAAGGCTTCCGGCAGAAATCCCCAGAAGGCTTCCGCAAGAGGCTAAGGAAAGGAGAACTTAAATCATGCTTAAGACTAATGTTTTGGATATGTCCGGCAAGGTCGTTGGTGAGATCGAGCTCTCCGAGGCCGTGTTTGGTGTAGAGCCCAACAACGCAGTTGTCCACGATATGGTCAAGAACCATCTGGCTAACCTGCGTCAGGGCACTCAGAGCGCACTGACCCGCGCTGAGGTTTCCGGCGGTGGCCGTAAGCCCTGGCGTCAGAAGGGCACCGGTCGCGCTCGTCAGGGTTCCACCCGTGCTCCCCAGTGGACTCACGGTGGTATCGTGTTCGCTCCCAAGCCCCGCGATTACGGCTTTGTCCTCAATAAGAAGGCTCGCCGTCTGGCTCTGAAGTCCGCACTGAGTGCAAAGGCTGCAGAGGGCGCAATCGTGGTGATCGATTCCATCGCTATGGAAGCTCCCAAGACCAAGGACTTCGCTGCATTCCTCAATGCTGTGGAAGCAAGCAACAAGGCTCTGGTCGTTACCGCTGCCGCTGACAACAATGTTGTTAAGTCCGGCCGCAACATCCCCGGCTGTGAGGTCACCTTCGCAAACCTGCTGAACGTTTACGCCATCGTGAACGCTGACAAGCTGGTTGTGGACAAGGCTGCACTGGCTAAGATTGAGGAGGTATTCGCATAATGAACGCTTACGATATTATCATTAAGCCCGTGATTACCGAGCAGTCCATGGAGACCGTCGCTGACAAGAAGTACGTTTTCCAGGTGGCTATCAACGCCAACAAGACCGAGATCAAGGCTGCTGTTGAAGAGATCTTCGGCGTCAAGGTCGCTAAGGTCAACACCGTTCGTATGATGGGTAAGATGAAGCGCACCGGTGCTTATCCCGCCGGCCGCCGCGCTGCCTACAAGAAGGCAGTCATCACCCTGACCGCTGATTCCAAGACCATCGAGTTGTTCGAGGGTATGGTCTAATCCAATCTCAATAAAGGAGTAAACGCAAAATGGCTATTAAGACTTTTAAGCCTTACACCCCGGCTCGCCGTAACATGACTGTTTCCGGCTGTGACGGCTTGGATAAGAAGGCAAAACCTGAGCGTAGCCTGGTTGAGACCCTGAAGAAGAACGCCGGTCGCAACAGCTATGGTCACATCACCGTCCGTCATCGTGGCGGCGGCAACAAGCGTAAGTACCGTATCATCGACTTCAAGCGCCAGAAGCTGGATATGCCCGCTACTGTTGAGCGTCTGGAGTACGATCCCAACCGCAGCGCTTTCATTGCGCTGATCCGCTACGAGGACAACACCCTGAGCTACATCCTGGCTCCCAACGGCCTGAAGGCTGGCGATCAGGTTGTCTCCTCCGCAGCTGCTGACATCAAGCCCGGCAACTGCCTGCCTATCGCCAACATTCCTGTCGGTACTGTGATCCACAATGTGGAGCTGCAGCCCGGCCACGGCGCTCAGATGGTCCGCTCCGCCGGTACCGCTGCTCAGCTGATGGCTAAGGAAGGCGACCTGGCTCAGGTTCGTCTGCCCTCCGGCGA